>CAYJKJ010000008.1:0-99874 GCA_964370715.1 uncultured Faecalibacterium sp. | reverse complement strand
AACAAGCCTTTTGGTAATTCTACTCTTCATCACCGCCTCCTATTTTATAGCCAAATCCCCAAACCGTTTTTATTTCGCAAAGCGAACTCGCCAACAGCATTTTTTTGCGAAGCCTTTTAATCAGCTGGTCTACCTGTCTTGTGTCGCCGTCGAAATCATACTGCCAAACGGTTCGTATAATATTTTCCCTTGAAAACGCTTTATTTTTGTTTAATAGCAAAAGTTCAAGAAGATCAAATTCTTTTACCGTTATATCAAATACCTTGTCGCTTATGTGGGCGGTTCGGCTTTCAGTGTCGAGCGACAGATCAAGATACGATAGAACAGACGGGGTCTCGGGCTTTGTTCCCATCGCTTCCATGCGCCTAAGAGAATTTTTCACCTTGACCGTGAGTTCTCGCATATTTATAGGTTTTCCTATATAATCGTCGCTACCAAGCTCAAGCCCCAAAATCCTGTCGACCTCGTCGTTGTTTGCCGAAATCATAATAAGTGGGATTAAACTTTGTTTGCGAACCTCTTTGCATAGGTCATAGCCGTTCATATTTGGCATCATAATATCCGTTATAATCAAATCGCAGGGCTTTTTTTCGTGTTCATGCAACAACGTTTGCCCATCCGAAAACCCCCTGACATCATATCCGTTTTGGGTTAGATGGGTCACGATTATGTCGCAGATGTTTTTGTCATCCTCTGCAATGTATATTTTTTTCATCATAATATCCATTCCTTTCTTGACGTTTTGGACGGTTTTGCCACAGCGATTTTCAAGGTGGAAAAATTTCGGTTATCGTATTGACCGAAAAGCACAAAACTCATGTTTAAAACTTTGTTTCAAACTATCACTACAATTAAATATTATAACACCTTTATATAAATACTGTTATAAATAAATTATTTTTTTTCAAAAAACATCTCACTGTATCACAGCAAGATGTTTTTGTGTTTTTATGAATGTGGTTAGGCTTGTGGCATTTCTCCTCCAAAGCCTTCCGACATCATGTCTCCGGGTCTTGCGCCGCCCATGCCGCCCATGTCGCCCTCGGGTCTCATGCCTTCGAAGCCCTCCGGCATCATGCCGTCACCACCGGGAACTCTGTCACCGCCGCCACCAGGCATCATGCCACCACCGTGACCTGTAGCTTCAACAGCATCTCCGTTTTGGTCGACTATTGTGCCACCCGTCATGGTAACCGCGCCGTCTACATCAAGAGGGGCATTCATTGCATCGGAATTCGCTGTTGCGGTTATAACGATATCACCGCCCGTTTGAGTGTATGCTCCGTTTGAGTCGATGCCGTCACCACCTTGACCGAAAAAGATCTCGATGTTTCCGCCCGATATTGTGACACCACCCGAACTGTCGCTTCCATTAATTCCATCGTCATCGGTGTTAATCGAAATGTCTCCGCCACTGATTGTTATATTGACACCCTCGATGCCTTCGAAACAATTTTCGATCTTTATAGTTCCGTTAGTAATGTTGACTGAATTATTGGCGTGAACTCCATCATCCCCGGAATTTATCACAAACTCGCCACCGTTGATGGTTACATCACCATCAGAATGCACGGCATCTTCGTAAGCCGAAAGATTAAAAGTACCTCCGCTAATAATTAGATTATTTACTGATTTAAGCGCCTTCATGCTTTCCTCGAGTGTTAAATCATCATTTTCGTCATCAAAAGTGTTTGTGACAGGGTCGAATCCTCCACGGCCGCCCCCCATTCCACCGCTCGACGGTGTTTTGATAACTTCAACATATCCTCCGCCTGAATAAAGCTCAAAGTTGCCGCCATCAATTTGCAAAACGTTTTCCGAACTAATGGCGTCGTTTTCCGCTGTGATAGTAAATGTGCCACTTGTAATTATCAAGTTTCCTTTTTCTAGATCTTCCGCATTTGAAGTTTTAAGCCCATCTTTTCCTGCGTCTACAGTGATGGAAGTTTCGCTTATCGAAAGAAGATCTTTGCCGACAATTCCGTCCTCGACTGCGTTTACCGTTATCGTTGCGCCTTCTATAACAAGGTCATCTCGGCTGTTGATTCCGTCCTGATACTGTGTCGCTACTGTTAAACTGCCGTCGCCTGTTATGGTTGTGTCCGCCTTTGAATAGATAGCAGCAGAGGGGAATTCGGTGTCGGTTGTAGTGATTTCGCCTTGCGTTACCGAGTTTTCACCCTCAAGCACCAACACAACATCTTGCGCTTCGATAATGTTTATCGGGGTGGTTGTGTTGCTTTCAAAATTTGCGTTGTTTAACACAAGGTAAACGACCCCGTCGTCGGTGTCTTTATTGACCTCTACCGTTATTGTGCTGTTTGTATAATCGCCGGTGAACTCATAGACTCCGCTTTTTGTTATCATTATTTCATCGCCGTCAGAAAAAACTACGCTTTCCCCAAGATCGTCGATGTTGAAGCCTGCAAGTTGAATATCTGTGCTTGTGCCGTTTTGAGACGAAACGTCTCCAGACGACAGTTCTATACCCTCAGCTGTCGCACAACCGGATAAAATAATTATCGAAATTGCTGTTAAAACAGCTATATATTTTTTCATAAAACTAAAATTCCTTTCTTGAGTTTTTGCTAATAAGCTCTTTGGTAAAATCGAAATTTATTACAGCCTTAAAGACTATTAATAAATAGTTCCCCTTTGCTAATGATAATTTCAAGATTGCCATTTCGGCATCTAAGCTCATCAACAAACTGCTTTTCTTGCGTTATAGATTTAAGCTCTATTTCATAACTTAACTTAAACAAACTTCCCATGTTTGTGGTTTTGGCGGATACTAGCTTTGCATGTTTAGTGAATTTATAGAAAATATCATCAAAAGCGTCGGTGTAATTAAGGCTTTCGGGAATTGTTATCTGAAGAGTGCGGTTTCCGTCATTTTTTTGATCTCCGAAGTTTGAAAGGTTCAAGAATAGCGCAAACAAGCAAGCTATGACAGAGAACAACACCGCAAAAGCTATATAACCCATACCAATCGTTAGCCCTGTGCACATTGCTGTGAAGATTGCGACGATCTCTTTTGCAGTTCCCGGGACAGAACGAAACCTTACAAGGCTAAACGCTCCGGCAACAGCAACGCCGGCTCCGATATTACCGTTTACCATTATGATAACCATCGCTACAGCAAGAGGAAGCAGGGCAAGTGTCACCACAAAACTACTGGTGCTTTTTGTTTTAAGCGCATACATCTTCGCCATAAACATCCCCAAGGCTATAGCCGACACCATGCAGATTAAAAAATCCAACAAGTTTAAATTCATTGTGGCGGCATCTCCGAAAACACTGCCGAACAGTTCATTAAACATTTGAGACCCTCCCGAGGCTATTTATTAACTGTGGCATAAAGTATGTTTTATATGCCGTTCCGTATTTGGAAAATGAAGTTTTATAAATTTCGTTCTCGTTCAAAAATCTCAAAAACCAAGCCGGAAGCCCCATAACCGTCTTGACTTCAAGCAGAACATATTCGTTTGACAAAACTACAAGGTCATCGTTGCTACTATAGAGCGACACATGGATATCCCTTGCTTTGATATTAAAGTCGAAAGTAAGCCTGAAATTTTCATCAATTGTCGAGAAAAAAGCCTCTCGTTCATAGGATATATATACTTTCGGTTTAATCTCGGCATCTTTGTTTGCAGAACAGTTTTTGAAATAGTTAATCTCATTTAATATCTGTGAATGCTCCACAGTGTCAGCGCCGTTATTAAGATATGCAAAAACCTTGCTTTGATCGGAATAGACACGCCTTTTATAGACCACGCCGTTAAATTTTTTCTTAAGCTCTACAAAAGCGATGGTATCTTCAGTTGGCTCTCCATAGCAACGAACTCGAAGTTTTTCTTTATATTTTGGCTTTTCAATAGAATGTCTTATAATCCTGTAGTCTTCTGTGTCAAAGTAGATGTTCGAGATTTTGTGCCTGCCGTAGCTATCAAGTTTTATATCCTGCGGTATCTGCGCCATTAGCTTTTGATGTTGCTCAACAGTTAAAATATATTTAAGTTCATACCTTTTAAAATTTGTTTGTGTCATCTCTTTTGCTCCTTTCATCAACAAACTATCTCGGGGGTTAAGCGAGATATGAAGTTTATGATGTTAGTATACCAAAAAAATATGTAACACAAAGGTAATAAATGTGTCAATGTTGTGTCAGTTGGGGTTTTTGCTACGATTGTCTCGGTTTCCTTTTTAGCGGGTTACCCCTACATTTGACAAAGAGCCTGTTATAGCAACAGCGACATTCCGATTTTTTCAAGGCAATAGAAAAAACGCTGGACCCAAAATCAATGGGTCCAGCGTTTCGCTAGTACGGTCGGCGTTATACGCTTTATCCAAAGCATTATTTACGACAAATAGCTACACAATAGTAAAACCACTTGAAATATTTTAAATGCAACACCACTAAATATGAAGCATCTTTTTTCAAATATTCCCCTTCTTTTCAACCCTTTTGCTTACAATATTTGAGCCAGCTCACTAAAAGGCACCGGTTTAAAATATCTATATCCCGAAGCGTTGTCTATCTTTAATTTTTTTATCGCAATCTCTTGTTCCTTTGTCTCAATCTTTTTTGCCTCAATCTTTATATTAAGCGAACGAGCGGCCATAATAGCTGCTTCAATTAGTTTTATTCCATATATAGATTGCGCATCATTCAAAACCATTGGGTCTAGCACTAAGCTTTCAACGCCATGTTCCGGAAATAATGCAAGACTGGTATGTTTTCCGCTAAAGTCTCCAATAGAAAGTTTAATTCCGGTCGATTTAAGAAACTCTAAATTTTGAATAACGGTTGGACTTTGTTTGTCGATATATTTTGATTTAATCTCGATATTCAAGATATCTCTCGCAACTTTATGCTTTGACAAACTCTCTAGCACTCTTATCTTAAACTTCGGGTCTTGAAGGTTCAAGAGAGACATCTCACAAGTAACAAAAAACTGCTTATTTTTTTCTAAATCTAATTTATTAATATGTTCACAGATATAATCAAAAATTCTATAGTTAAGCTCGACAACTTTTCCAGACATTTCAAACTGTTTTAAAAATAACTTTGGTTGCAAAAGCCCTTTTGTCGGGTGTTCCCATCGTGCTAACGCTTTCACACCTGTTATCTTGTTTGTTTCAACCTCAATCACAGGCAAAGCATAAACAACAAACTCCGAAAGATCGGTTTGCTCTATAAGTTCTCTGCCTAAAGTTGTGACTTCTTGCAAATTCGATATCATCTCGTTGTCGCATATTTTGATGGTGCAGCTTTCATTTTTTGCCATTTCAATAGAATATCTCAATATGCGAGCAACGCTTATATCCTCGTCTTCAATTAAATCCAGCTTGCATATCCCTATTACTAAAGGCATATTTATATTGTTAAGTTTATATGCTAAGTTGGCGTTTATCTTTTTGAAAATGTCTTCAATTTTATCTCCAACCTCTTGGTTGCTTTTGGCGTTAAAAATCATCAATAGATTGTTTTCCGATAAACGTGCCACAAATTCATCATGATTTAAAGTTTTCGCTACAACTTCAAAAGTATTTTTAAGATGACTTTCCGATTCTTTCTCTCCATAGAACCATTTGACATTGCTGTTGTCAAACTCCAAAAGCGCAACATACTTTAGGTGTATTAGGCTTGTTTTCTTCAGCTCATCAATCTTATTTTTAAAAAAAGAATAGTTCTTTATGCCACCCGAAACAACACCCTCGTCTATCTCTTTTTGTGCGGCAACCAGGCTTTTTTTTGTGGTGAAATCTGAAACCAACGTCATTACAAGCGCAATTATCAACAACAACAATATCAAATAAATTTCAAAAGGTAGGTAAAAGCGTTTTGTTTGTGCAGATTCAAGCGCAAATTCAGTTCGACTAAACGCGTCAATTTCATTAAGCGCTTGTTCGATGGATTGGCGGTGTTGTTCCGATAAACCGGCGGAAAATCCGATATGATATTCAAGTTCGTTATAGCAAAAAAGAGGTTCGCTTAAAATTATATTATAATGTTCAACCAGATTTTCCCCCTCTTGGGTTGTAAGTGCTCCGATAATTTCCACCTGTTGATTGGATATCAATTCTTCTCGGTTTCCGCCATCCTCAACGTAAGCAAACGTTATTCCCGTTTGCTTTTCTATCTCATCAAACAAACGAGGCATTATCCCCTCCCAGCTTCCGTTAATCTTAGCTTCAACCGGAAAATTGTCTTTGTATCCCAAAACATATATCTCTCCCGTTTCGGGTGTAATATCCTGAATAACAGTTATAGCAAGCCACGAAAAACCTATAACAGAGCATATTATTATTGTAATTATCGTCAAGAGTTTTCTGCTAATTTTTTTCATTGTTATCCTCTTATATTTTAGTTCGTAAAGTCTACTCTTTGTCTTTTCATCTTGTTCCAAGAAAGTTTAAGCTTTTTATATCCTGTGAACGCCGTAAACCTTGCGTAGAACAAAATCAAACGCAAAAATGTGTTTTCGAGCAAACAGTAAACAAATGAGCGCAGTATGTCTCCCCACGTTACTCCGGTGTTGGTGGTGTTAATTCGCGAGAAAAACGCCGCTAGCGTCAATATCCAACCATACAAGACATAAACAAACATAAACATAATCATAAACGGAACATTTATAAGGCCTATAATTGCCGCTATAACTATCATCGAAAAACCAATAAGTTCGATTATTGGTGAAAACAACTCATACAAGAGATAGTAGATAAATGATATCCAAAGACTTCCTCCTATAGAACTACGAGCAATAACCCAACGATAACTTAAAAGGGTTTGGAAAAGACCTATATGCCATCTTCTGCGTTGATTTATATAGTCGCTTATGCGTTTTGGAACCTGTGTCCAACATACCGCGTCTGGCGCGTAGCGTATTTTATACGAAAGACCTAACGTTTTACAATATGAATGAAGCTTGACAACAAGCTCCATATCCTCGCCAATTGTGTTTCGTTGGTATCCTCCAACCGCTATTACCTCTTTTTTTCGATACATGCCAAACGCCCCCGAGATAATAAGCGTTGCATTAAGCTTGTCAAAAAGTAAACGAGAGGATAAAAAGGATCTGTCATATTCAAACGCCTGCATACACGCCACAAGATTTTTTGGCATACTGGGCTTTACTACTTTTCCCTTTGCAATTTTAAGATCGTTTGCCGGGCGCACAATACCCCCAACCGCAATAACATCATCGTCCTCCATAGCAGGTAGCATTATATTACGAACGGCAAATTCGTCCAACATCGTGTCTGCATCAATAGTTATTATATACGGATATTTTGAGGCGTTGATGCCTAGATTAAGAGCGTCCGCTTTTCCGCCGTTTTCTTTGTTTATTAGCGTTATCTCTCGGTTGTTACAAACCGCTTCGTATATATCTGTAGCCGGGCTTGAATTTACTTGCATTCTTATCGGACGTTTAACCTGAAGCATGTTAAACTCTTTTATCAAAACCTCACTTGTTTTGTCGGTAGATCCATCGTTTACAATAATTATCTCAAATATATTATAGTTAAGATCAAGCAAGGAATAGATAGTTCCAAGAATCGCCCTATCCTCATTGTATGACGGAACAATAAGCGACACCGGGATAAAATGCTCGTTTGGCAGATTGTTTTTAAGTTGGTTTTGTCGCCATCTGTCATACAAAGCAAGGCTACCGAAAAAACAAGCCGCAAAAAGGATTGTCGAATATCCTATAAGATAAACAACAAACACAACGTTAAAAATCTCTACTAAAACGCCCAGAATTTCAACAGTATTTGATGACATCAGCTTACCCCTCTCTTGTTTTAATAGTTTGATTTTGACGAATTCTATGTTGTTCCAACCTATAGAACGCAATTTCCCTTGCGTATCTGTCGTCCCCCGTCAGTATATCGGACATCTGGTTATAGTCAAACCCCAACCTTTCAAGACTTATTGAGGCGTTAAGTCGTATATACCAGTCGCTACTTGAAAGGCATTTTTTTAAAAGCTCAAACGTTTCTCCCTTTGGATAGTTGGCAAGCGTCGACGCACATATTGCCAAAACCTCCGGGTTATTGTCCCCATTCAAATCTTTAAGAAGGTTAGTTATTAACTCTTTTGCCTTTTCATCTTTATACTTCCCAAAATACCTAATCGACGCTATCAACATCTCTGTGTTGCTGTTTTGGTCTTTCAGTATCTCAAGCATTAATTCGTTATGTCCGCCTTGAGTAAAACGAATAAAATTTAAAATCGCAAGTTTAAGGTATGGTTTAAACTCGTCATAATGTTCAAGTAGTTTTTCGGCAAGCTGTTTTTTGTCTCCGTTAAACTCTACTAATCCGTCCCCTAATAATCTTGAAGAATATCTATCAAAATTACGATTTAAAATCCTAAGCGACCTTATTACCTGTTCAACATCCCCAAAACTATAAACGGTAGCCAAAACATTTTGGCGACAGTATATCGAGTTCTCACGAAGATTAACCAAAAGAAAATCCATTATCTTGTTTGAAACTTTGCCGGTTCCTTTGAAAACTATCCCCATAGAATAGATAAAGTAAACTTTAAACAGTATATTTTTCTTGATTTGCATATCGCAAAGTTTTGAAAACACCGGTATAAGTTTTTCGCAAAATGCGTCTACATCTTGTTTTGGATATAACTTTCGAACCTTTTCAATCGCTCTTGTCAACGAGATAAGTCCGCTAAGCTTGTTTAATCTTTTTAGCGACATCTCTCCTATTGCCCTGTCGTGGTCAACATTCGGATCTTTTTTAACCTGTTCTATCTTTTCTTTTGCTTCCTCAAAAGCCTTGTTTGTCGAATTTAAAAGCAACTTGTCGTTAAAATGTCTCAAAGGTATTATTACTGCACAAGCTATCAAAAGTGACGAACATATAGCAATATAGCTGTATATAGCAACTTCAATATTCATCACACAGCCTCCTTTGTCCAAGCCTCTTTAATAATGTCATAAGATTTTTTCAAACGTTCTTCATATGTTACCGAACTGTGCCAACCTTGAAGCCCAAAAAAATCCAACTGAATTCTGTTTTGAGTGCTAACATCAGAAATTCCAACGTTAATTCCGTCTATTCCAATTTTTTCCACACCATAAACAGGATAGTAGTCATCATGAATTTTCATCTCGGACGGATCGGAGAAGTTAAGCATCTGCCACGGAATTCTTATCTCCACCGCATCTTCCCCAAAACAAAAATCTGCCAACGAATTATAGTTTATATCGTTTGGGTTTGCGTTTCCATGCGTCAACTGACCCGTGTTAAAAACATCAAGCAAGTTTAGTTCTTTAAATTCTTCGACACCCAGTAAAACATCGTTTAAAACATCTTTTGTTGGGTCAAGCGCCTTGCTTGCAACCACCCTTATCGGCACAAAGTTGTTGCCCGTCGGGCTTGGCTGATAAACATATGGATTAACCGTCGAGATAAACTCTTCAAAGTTCACCCTTGCCGCTTCATATCTTTCCTGAACCACAACACGAGAATTGTCCGTTCCGTCTATATATACAAGAAAATCCGCCGCATCAGACATTCTAATGTCTCGATATCTAACCGTCAAGCTCCCTGTTTTTGGAGTTGTGTCGATAGGCAATATGACAGAGCTTTGTTCGGTTACGCCCCTCGCCATAAAATATATATATCCCTCATCATATCTTATCGAAAGGGAATAGTCTTGATTTTGCGAAACTATGTCTTGATCATTCCATTCTGTTATATCCCCATCGACATAACAAACCTCTCCGCCGTCGCTTGTGTCAAACGCCAGTATCCCGTTTGATTGATCTTTTGTTTGAGCATCAAACCAATAAAGTTGGCGGTTTGTATCTGTCGCAAACGCAGTGTTCCACGTTGTTCTCGACCAGTTGTCCTGCCAGTTGGCTATCATTGCCCCGCTACAACCGTTTTCGATAAATTCATAATAGCTTTCGACAAGTTGCTCGCCTTGTTGTTGTTCCGTCAGCCGTTCTTGGTCAAGGCTTCCGGTGGTTATCACATCAACAACCCTCGCCGTGCTGTATCCATAACTTGTTATGACGACCGGCACGTTGTGAAAAAGATTGAGAAACTCGACATAACCGCCATAGATACTCTCGCGGTCGACCTGTTCGACAAAGTCTATGTGGTTTCGAATGTCGTTGTCGCTTAAACAGATAACAAAATCATCGAGTCCCGCGCGCATCATGTATCCTGCAAAGATACCCGACTCGACCTTTTCGCTTGGCACTATATTCTCGACATTCATCGAAACTATCTTTCCAAGTTGCAACTGCACCGTGTCGGTGTATTCCAAAGGATCGGTATAGTAACTGCTGTTAAACGTCACAAGGCGTTGGGTGTTGAATCGCTCCGTTTCATATTTCAACAATATATCCATCATGTTGGCGATGAACACTTCGGTTTTGGTGGCGTTCTCCCCCGAAGAAAAATATTCCCCGACATATGAGCTAGAAAGCTCCAACTTGTTGTCTGTGTATGCGACGGTGTATGGCGTCCATTCGTTCCCGAGAATATAACCCAAAGTCCACCTTGACACATCGATTGTGTATCTTCCGCTGGCTTCCATTCGCCCCAATGAGAACGGGTCTTTGCCGTGGATAGCGTTCACCGTTCTGTGAATATCCTCGGTGAACTCGTCAAAAGTTCCATAGAAATCGTCGCTGTTGTTTGCGTCATATCCCGAAAGACGTATGCCCTGCAAAAGATAAAGTGGGCTGTCGGTGTTTATGTTGTGATTATATAATGCCGCATAAAAATCGCTATCCATCAGCCCGTCGACCGTTACGGTATTTGCTCCCATCTCGGCAATCTGACCTAGCCATTCGCTGTATTTTTGTTTCGAAACGGCATATGACGTGGTGTATTCACCCGGAGCAACACTGTCTAATACAATCCCTTTAAGCTGTAGTTGTTGTGGATTTTCTCCGGTGTTGTCAAAAACATGAGTTTCGTTTGCAAAATACTCTGCCTTTATCTCGGCGTTTGGGACAAAGTCGAGATAAAAATTTTGATACACAACAAGATATTGCCAAACCAACACCGCAAAAACAAGTCCGCAAAAAATATAGATAAATTTTTTCATTATTCAACAATCCTTTTTAAGACTTAAAGACGATTATTAATATTCGGAATAAGCCTTTGTTCTAGACGAAGCGCAATACTGTTTGAGTCCTTCGATGTTTTGGTCGAGCCAACTTCCACGGTTTATTATAAAATCAGTCAGTTTTTGGACAGCCTCGGTATAACTTTTTGGGTTTCTTTCGTCACCGATTAATTTGTTATATCTATCCAACCTTTGAGGGTCGAACGAATAGCCCCAAACTTCAAAGTTATAACTTATGTCCTGTTCCAAAAATTTTGTGGTTTCGTCTATAAGTTCAAGTATTTTTTGTTCGTTAAGCACACCCACCGTGCGCAGTTCTCGATATCTTTCGATAACTTTATCGACAAAATACGGGTCTTTCATCAACATTGTGTACCACACCCTGTCATAGTAAAGATAACCCTCGGCGTCGCTTCCCGGAACCAACGCAAGATAATTATCGGCAGCATTGTTAAAGTCCCACAACGGACTAATCTTAAGCTTTCCACCAAGATCTTTATATAGATATGTCGATCTGTTTCCCATATCATTTATAACCGCAAATTCATTAAAGATATAGTAATCGACAAACGATTCAACATCTATGTGGGCTCGATATCCCTTTTCCGGGTCATCAAAATCGTATGAATAAAGTGCTTTTTCAAATTCATTGACATCGTTTGCGATATAATCAAGAAACTCCTGTGTTTGGTTTGGCGCTCCGGGGTATACCACGCATAGTGTTGTGAGCACATCCAAATTTTGAGTGTACTTTGCAAACGTTTCAACCGCCTTTGGACTTTCAATCCTGTCAAGTTCTACGATATAACTCGTGACGTCGCTTCTTGTTGTAAACGATGTCAGGTTAACCCTGTTGTTGTCGGCGGCAATCGTCTCCATCATGATATAAAGCCCGATGTATTCTCCATCAAGAAAAGCTTGGCAATACCGCATGTCTGGGGTTTCCGGATAAAGTTCTCCGTGGAGATTTAAAAACACATAATTTCTTACAAGAGTTCTATCAAAAAAAGGACCATATAGCGCCCATTCGTCATAACGTCCCATACCCATAACATCGACGTTGTTTTCAAGTCCATCCTCGTCAACAAACTCTATCTTATAACTTTTTTTATCATAATATCTAGACGAGTTTCCTCTTAACCGCAAGTTTATATTACTTTCTATCGTCGGAGTATCGCTTAGCTGATTATAGCTGTCTTCGGTGTCATATACCTTAACAGATGCAGAAATGGTTGTTTCCCCATCATGATTTAAGGTATATCCTATTTCGCTTCCCATCGCGTTAACTATCGGAAGCCCCGGGATCTCCTGTCCGCCCGTCTCGATCGAAACTATCGGGAGTTTCGTGTTGAACTCGCCCTCAACAAAGGTAGCCTCGTCAGGGGTTACTTCAAGGTGTTGATAATATCTTGTAATATTGTTTCGTTCTGCGATATAGTCATACGATTCAGCAATTTCGGCGACTATGACAGAGACAACCACAACAACTATAACTGATATTATTAAAGGTAGTCTTTTTAGCATCTATCAAAGTCCGTCCTTTCTTTTTGTGATAAAAAGTTTCTAGCTTCCTATATCATCATTTTGTGTAACCAGATTAAGATAATGTATACCGTCAAGTTCATATATCTTGTCCGAAACGGTCATCTGGTTTTTTTCGGCTTTCGCAAGCGTCGCACTTGAGAGTTCATATATAACCTCTACGTGATCCTCCGTCATGTTTTTAACACGAAGTTTTGCGTCTTTATTAAGCATAGAGAATATAACCGCCTCTACCTTTGGCGCGGTTTCGCGTGTTGAGCGAACAATAAGAAGCAAGCGGTCGTCGTTTTTAATCGCCCCAAAGATAAGCAGAATTATAAACACAGCCGCGCTTCCTACGGCCGCTATCGTAAAATCTCCCGCGCCACAACAAATTCCGACAATAATAGTCCAAAAAATATATGCTGTGTCGCGTGAATCTTTAATAGCCGTTCTAAAACGAACTATCGAAAGCGCGCCGACCATTCCGAGCGACAACGCCAAATTGTTTCCTATAACCATCATCACAGACCCGGTCAAAACCGTCAAAACCAAAAGTGTTACATTAAATTTTTTGCTATAGACCGCTCCGGCATGAGCCATTTTATAGGACAAAGTGATAAGAAATCCAAGACCCGCACAAATTAATATTCGCAGAACAATCTCGTCAAAAGATAGTGTTCCCGCTTCTTGAAATATAGCTTCTAATAACTGTTGCATCTGTCAAACTCCCTTTTTAACATTTAATTTTTTTAATTATTTAAAATCTTCCCGCGCTGTATTTGCCCGCCGCAAGAGGACTTGCGTTTGCTTGTTCGATTATGTCTTTTATATAGCTCAACAAAAAGCCGTCGTATTTAACCTCCATTATGACATTAAACGGATCGAATGCCGGTTTAAACGGTAGGTTTTTTGAAAAAAAATCGGTTACGCTTGCCGAACAGTTGATGTTTTGGTCAAACGTTATCCTTATGTTGTTTTCCTTTGTGACATAGGCTTTTCTTGTGTACTCAATAATTGCTTTAGGGCGATAGAACTGGCGGCTCATTAGCCCAAAACACTCGGCGGCAAAATCCGAGTTGTATGAAAGCAAACTTCCAAAATCTCCATCGATACATTTAACCACGTCTTCTCTTTTAACTTTGAGCGACCTTTTGCGTTGTTGAACACCTTGCTTTTGTTTCATCTCAAGCACCGCAAACTTCGAATCGGGGTCATAGCACCTGAAACGCATCTTGCGTCGAGGGTCGCAGCCATATTCTTTCTCGAAAAAATCGTTGTCGTTAAGGGTGTCGAAATATAACGAACGTATCATGTATCCGTTTTCTCCGTTATGAATATCTTGATGCAGCAACTTTGAAAACTTGTCCGCAAGTTGATAGTATTGTATCGCCGAAAGCCTATATTTAATTTCACGTCGCAAAACCTGTTGCATCTTGTCCCTCCTTTTAGTCTATTATTTTTTGGTTAAGGATTAGCCTCGGCTAAGCTTTCGTAATGGTGGAAAGAAAACGATATATCGTTCAGCTCCAGCTCTTGTTCAAGGTCTTGTGATAACTTTTCAAAAACCTCTATAACAGTTGAAACATCCTGTCCGTAATAGGTGTTTTTTTCTGTTACACCATGTTCCCCGGGAGGTTGCAGCTCGGAGGCGCTAATTAGATGCTTCCCATAAAGCTTTGCATATTCCGCCTCACGCAGAATCTTTTCAAACTCTCTATCGACAAAATAGTTCATGACACAGACCGAATCGCAAGAATTTTCTATTATATCCCGAAGTTCCGGCAATTCATCCCAGTTTGCCGATACACACACAACAACTTCAAACCCTAGATTTTTTGCGTAGTCATACGAAAGATTGATGTTGCTTGCAAACTCCACCATCAATTCATCTTTGTTATCGTCATATTCGTCAAGCCCCGAAGGTTCAATGTCGAGAACAACCCCCGAAACTCCGCCTAGTGAGTTTGCTCGATCTATGACATCATAGATTTTTTGGACGTTTTTTTCCTTTGCCCAAGAGGGGTCTCCCGTCAAAACATATACCTTTATATCTTGATCATTCATAGCGGTTATAAAATCAATTATGCTTTGGTCTTGCACATCGCTGCTGAACCATTGATAAATCGAACCGATATTATGTTGTTTGAGTGTCGATATAACTTCATCTATATTGTCTTTCTCAAAAACATCTGAACTCCAAGAAAAAACCGAATAATCAAAATCTTTTGTTTGCGGTTGAACATTATCGATATCGGAAATTTCCACATCTTCTTCAGGCAACACCTCCGAAGGTTGTTCGTTTGGCAAAACATAACAACCGCAAACAAGCAAAACCATTCCCAAAAAGAAAACAACACCGATTTTTTTCAACATTATCCACCTATTTCGTCAGTGTGATTTGCGAGACCACTTGTTTTGTTTCGGTGTTCCATGTGGTCAAAGTGGCGGTATTTTCAACTATATCAAGTTTCGAAACCATGGGATAAAACTGCTTTGCATCGTCGACCGCATATTCAAGGGTTGTGGTGTCTTGATTTATCTCCACCCCGCCCGTTACGCTTGCAATGTTTGCATATACAGTTTCACCCGTTGTTTTTTGGATATTTTCCTTTTCCCCCAAAGTCCTTATTAAACCGTTTTCATACAACCCAAAGCTTCCGGTGTTATACCCTTCTCCAAACGAGGATATAGCAAAGTCTATGTCGTTTGACGCTATCGTCGGCGAAAGTTCCGCACGCACGTTTTCAACCTCAAGACGTTGTTGGTCGGTTAAGCTTGTGTTGTTGGGCATGAGTGAATGGTTGAGCATCAGCACTTTAAAGCTCGGTTCACCATAAATTTCGCTATGCTGTAGCACAGCTTGTGCAACAAACGTTGCTCTAACATCCAAACTTCCATGGTTTGTGTTAAGCACTATAAACAGCGTGTCGCCAAAGCTGAACCAATAGTCGCCCGACATCGCTCCCGACGAGGAATTGTCAAGCTCGGGGGATATGTCGTTTATGTTTATGTTGTCCGAAACAATGGTTGAACCCATGTCGGTTTGTCCGAAAACTATATTGCTTGGAAGGTGGGAATCACGCAACGTTTCAAACGCCATGATATATGAATTTATGTCGTTTGAATTTTCTGCTATGCCCCCTACAACCGATAAGAAATCTGCATTTCCTTTATATTCTAAGATGGTATCGTCCATCAATCCGTTTTGTTCATCTTTTGTGTTCTCCCCTGCTCCATACATGGGAGACCCGAGAAGCAGCACCGAAACCCCGTCTTGTGTCGAGCCGGTGCTAAACACTCCATTGGCTTGATTGCCGTTGCAAAATATTGTATAGCTATACTGCGTGTTTGGTTCAAGGTCGGTTAATTCTGTTCTGTATGTATAACCGTTGTTGGCTTCTTCATAGCGTTCCACGTTGTAGACCTTTGGCTGAGCATTTATACCGGTCGTCTTTATAACCTCGATATACGAATTAACCGCTGCGACCCCGCTTGCGTTAAACGTCAAGTTGACGGAACTTTCTTGTTTTGCAACACCGATGTTAACCGATTGTATCCCGTCGCTTGTCGGAACAAGAGAACTCATTTCAAAATATATATCGGAGCTGTATTCATCGCCTTGGCGAAGTTCAACCGCCATAACATTCTTGCCCAACACAAGCTTATATAGCGGAATTTCAAATTGATCGGTATGCGGAACGCTGCTTGGTTCAGCTGCGCCAAACGAAGTTGCTGTTGGATATCCTCCGGCGGGAACATTGCCTTCAAAGACAACCTCTTCATTCATATAAACTATAACCGCATCGTCATAAACTATGTTAGCCACAAGACTTCCAATCCCATCAAGGCTGCCAAGATTGAACTCGGATCTTAAAAGATAGACGGGATAGTTGTTGTTTGAAACATCCTGTTGATCTAATAATGTTGAAGGATAGTAGCCCCCCGAAAGCTCGGCTTGCACCCCCTCGTTTGCACCAAAGCTTCCAACACCCCTTGCCCAACCGCTGTCGTCATAGGCGTTTTCATACCATTTAACATTTGAGGTGGTGTCAGATACAGCGGACACTGCCGAAAACCCCTCCAAAAAACTCCAAACACCCGTTTCGGCTGTCATTACAGGGCTGTGGACTGTGGTGGGTTCAACAGTTTGTTGCTCCAAATTTTCCGTGTCTTCAGATTGTTGAGACTGGAGTTGTCCGGTCTGAACCATCTCTTGATAAAAGGTGCATCCCGAAAAGCTAACAGAAAAAATTATTAGCACTGCAACAAGAATATTAGACTTATAGTTTAGAAATTTTAACAAGTTTTTTTTCATATAAAACCCTTCTTTCTATCAAAAGTTGAAGATAATATCAATTGTATAATATACTTTATATGCAGTTGTTGTCTTGGAGCGGCATATAAACAAAATTTTTGTCAATAATCTACTTATTTTTGTAAATTTATCATAATAATTATACTATGCTAAACAACTAAAGAAGTCGTTTGTAACTGGATTGTTACAAACGACTTCTTTATGATTTTTATGCTCTTTCAAATATATATCCTGTGCTTCGGCTTGAATTCACTGTGTATTCGCTACCTGCAAGTTTTTTCCTAAGACGTGCTATCCCCATTCGCAATGCAGATGTATCGCTTCCAAGATCTTGTCCCCACACTTCCTTGAATATCGCTTCCATCGACAAAATCTCGTTCTCCCTGTGTACCATATAAAGCAATAAAGAAAATTCCCTTGGGGTCAGCGCTATATCATTGCCATTTACTCTTGCTTGCCTTGAAGTTAGGTCAATTCTCAAATTACCCTTAACAACCGGTGGGTTAGTTGCCTTTTTTTGCTTCTTGATAAGTCCCTCTATGCGTGCGATTAGCTCTTCTATGACAAAAGGCTTTGTCATATACATATCCGCATCAGAGTTCATACCCTCAACAATATCCTCGTGTGTGTTTTTACTCGTCAGCATTAAAACAGGACAAGACGTTTTGTTTTTAAGAATGGTAGCAAGCTCAAATCCATCACCATCAGGCAACATAACATCTAAAATCGCAATGTCTATTATAGCTAATTCTTCAATAAGCCTCTTTGCTTGCTGTGCATTTTTTGCACCATAAACTGTATAGCCATGTCGCTTTAACAGTTCAGTATTCATTTTTAATAAGTTTACGTCATCTTCCACCATTAAAACAGTCTTATGCATGGCTTTCCTCCCATATAGGAACGGTGAATGTTATCGTCGTTCCTTCATTTATTTTGCTTTTTGCCGAAATTTCACCACCATGTGACTCTATAGTTTGAGCCACAATATAAAGCCCTAAGCCATTGCCTTTGTTTGACCGATGCTCCGGATACCTTTGAAATAAATTGCTGAGTAATTCAGGGGGAATACCTTCGCCTGTATCGGAAATAGAAATTTCAATAAAGCTATTTACTGTTTTTACATCAAACAAAATATCACCATTTTCTGTGTGTTTTATTGCGTTTGACAAAAGGTTGAGTATACACCCACGAAGTCTATCGCTATCAGCATAAGCCCTGGGCAGGTTGGGCTGAACGCTGATGCTGAGCTTTAAACTACCATCGTTCATCGTTGGAAAATGTTGCGTTTCGATTTTTTTCAAAAGGTCATTTATATCAACTTTTTGTAAATAGAGCTTGAATGTTCCGTTTTCCATTGCTGAAGCATCTAAAAGCTGTGCTACTTGCCGCGAAAGTTTTCTTGCTTCATCGTCAATTACTCTCATTTTGTCGAGCATCGAAACCTTGTCAATCATTTCATCTTCAACAAGAATTTGAGTTGTCAGTTGTGCATATCCCGAAACAGTTGTGAGTGGTAATTGCATTTCGTGAGAAAGAGTTCTTAAAAAATCTTCGTGCATTTTTTTAGCCTTGCGAAGTGAAGATGCCTCGATACGACTTTCCTGTTCGGCTCGATAAGTCGCTTTCAATTTTTGCGCCGTATCATAATAGATCACAGCAGTTTGTGTAAATAAAATAATTAAAAACGCAAGATCCATTAATAATATACGAACACCAAATAGTAAAACACGGTTATAATAAAGCCCATCGTGAACTGCAGCAATGATAAGAGGAGCAACGCTTATAATAAACAAAATATGTTCCAGTTTTAACTCTCTGCTTCGATACATTTTTACAGTGTTTGAAAAAAGCAGTATAGTAACAACAAAAAGAACTATCGTATAAAAAGCTATAACACCAATCATGCTATAGGATAAAGGGATTGTCGCCACAAAGGGACATAGTGCGGTATAAGATAAAAACAATCCGGTCACACTGAGTACAAACCATTTTGGTATAGCTTTTGGGAAAATTTCGTTTAAAATAAGCAAAAACATTGAGCAAGCCAATGGAACGGTCATATATTCAAAACGGAACATAACTTCCCATGGTAAAAACGAAAACCATTCTCCAAACACTTTAATATCGGTTACACCAAGTCGTAGTCCCCAAGTCAGTGCGAGTATTGCAAAATAAATATGTGCCTTTTGTTTTTGAAACAATACAAAAAGAAAGATATGCGATATGGCTATTGTGATAAATAGACCAATCATAACTCCTGTGACACCATATAGAATAGTGTGTAAACGGCTCATGGTTTCAGGTGTGCCAATTAAAAAAATTGATGCAACACCATTATCCCGATGAACGAAGTTATTGCTTTGCCTTACGATTTCTATTACACCATTTTCAGGAATAACAGTAATATTTAAGTAAGCATGGTCTGGGCTTGAACTATCCGCAGACAAGCCAACAGAGCCGATTTCTTTTAAAATTTCACCATTTATGTAGATACGTTCAGCGAAGTCAAAACTGTTGCCCATTATGGTGTATGCATAGTCATTTGGCATATAAAGGGTAATGCGTGATGTATTCACAGGCAAAGATGTTGAGCCTATTTTTATATCTTCTGTATCGAAATCATCAGGTGATATAAGTTTGCCCTCTATATATTCTTCGCTCCCACTTATGATAGCAAAGCCTTCCGAGAAATCATATTCTGTTAAATCCCATACACCCGTTTGAGAGTGGATAGTCTTATTTTCATCGGTGTGAAAATGATATTCCATTCTCAAATACCATAGCGAAAAACAAAACATAACTACGAGAGAGATTACGATAAAAAAATATATATTAACTTTTGATTTTTGAAACGGATTATTCATGTTGGAAATCCCCCCATTATAGTATAGCGGGCTAAATATACACAATTAACCATTATACTATAATTTATTTTAAAGAAAATTGCAAGCAAGGCTAACCGGTTCACACCGGTGTTTCCACTTTGAATGTGACAAACTATTTATGTCTTTCATGACATTACTTCCTTGGCAGATAATATAAATAAAAATAGAAAAAGTGTTGTTATAGAAACATGAGTTCCTATAACAACACTCTGACTGGTGCGAAGCCCTATAAGGGTCATAGAAAAAGCCTTTATTTATACGGGTTTGTAGACAATAAGTAGTGTTGCTTTTTATCTATATTAAATATACGAATAAAGAAGGTTTTCTATGTCAATACAAGATGACGTCTATCACCGACAAGACATATAAAATCCATATCGCAACTATTCGAAAGTAGTTTGGTTAGTCTCTTCTGTTTCTTGTGAGTAAAAGCAATTTAAACAGTTGCAACAGCGAAGCGGCTACTGCGGCTACATAGGTAAGCGCGGCGGCGTTTAAAACAGATTTTGTTGTAGGCAATTCGGTTTCCTCCAGGATACCCGAACCGCCAAGGAGTTTCACTGCTCGCTTAGATGCATTAAACTCGACAGGTAGCGTTATTATTTGAAATATAATCGAAGCCAAAAACGCTATTATACCTATTTCGATTATAAGTTCTGACGTGTTTCCTGTGAAAAACATTCCAAGGATAATAAGCGGAACGGCCGCCATGCTTCCTAACCGCGCCACAACGAAAAATGCTGTGCGCAGGGTAAGCGGTGCATAGCTTTTGTGGTGTTGAATAGCGTGCCCGCATTAATGTGCCACAACGCCAACAGCGGTAACCGACATTTTATTATATATTGAGTCAGACAGATTAACGGTTTTTGTTATTTAAAATTTCCATGAACTCATCTCCTGTTATCGTTTCTTTTTCAAGAAGATACATAGAGATTTCATGAAGCTTTGGTTCGTTTTCTTTTAAAATTTGCATCGCCTTGTCATACTGTGAGCTAACTATTTCAATCACTTCATCGTCAATTATTTTTGCAGTTTCGGCAGAACAGATCATCGAGGTATCTCCTCCAAGATATTGATTGTTCACCGTTTCGAGAGCTACCATCCCAAACTTATCGCTCATGCCAAAACGAGTTACCATCGATCTTGCTATCTTTGTTGCCTGCTCAATGTCGTTTGATGCACCCGTTGTGATAGATTTGAAAACAAGTTGTTCTGCTGCTCGACCACCTGTGAAGGTTGCAATTTTATTAAGTGCTTGCTCTTTGCTCATGAGAAACTTTTCGTCGTTGTCAACTTGCATAGTGTATCCCAAAGCACCCGAAGTTCGAGGGATAATTGTGATTTTGTGCACGGGAGCGCTGTCGTTTTGCTTTGCCGCTACTAAAGCGTGACCCGTTTCGTGATACGCAACAATTTTCTTTTCTCGCTCTGATACCGCCGCATTTTTTCTTTGATAGCCTGCGATAACCACCTCAACACTTTCCTCTAAGTCGGATTGCATTACAGAATTTCTGCCGTCTCTAACCGCTCTTAAGGCCGCTTCATTTATAATGTTTGCGAGTTCTGCACCGCTTGCACCGGAAGAAGCCCGTGCAATTTTTTCAAACTCTATGTCTTTTGAAAGCTTAACATTTTTTCCGTGCACCTCCAAGATTGCTTGTCTGCCTTTTTGATCCGGAAGTTCGACCGGCACTCTTCTATCAAACCTTCCGGGTCTTGTTAACGCTTTGTCGAGAATTTCGGGGCGGTTACTAGCGGCAAGCAACACAACGCCTTTTTGTCCGTCGAAACCATCCATTTCGGCTAAAAGCTGATTTAAAGTCTGTTCGCGTTCGTCGTTGCCGCCCATCCCACTGTCTCTTTTTTTACCTATAGTGTCGATCTCATCAATAAAAATTATACATGGTGCCTTTTCATTTGCCTGTTTAAATAGATCCCTCACTTTTGCCGCACCCATGCCAACAAACATTTCGACAAACTCCGAACCGGAAATCGAGAAAAACGGAACGTTGGATTCTCCTGCAACTGCTTTCGCTAAAAGTGTTTTGCCGGTGCCGGGAGGGCCAACCAAAAGAACCCCTTTTGGCAAGCTAGCTCCAATATCAGCATATTTTTTTGGGTTGTTAAGGAAATCCACAACTTCTGTCAACGCTTCTTTGGCTTCCTCTTGCCCCGCTACATCGTTAAATGTTTTTCCTGTTTGGGTTTCGGCATAAATCTTTGCATTTGATTTGCCGAAAGACATTGAGCCTCCCCCGCCCATTCCTTTCATCATCTTAGACATTATAAATCGCCAAATAAGAGCGAAAATAACTATCATAACAATAGTGCTTATTAGGTTCATCAAAAACGAGCTTTCTTTTGGGAACACTTCGATAAACTCTGCTCCCGAATCATAGAGCCTATCAACAAGGTCGCTGTCCTGCATTCTTGCTGTTGAATAAACGTCAAGTTTTGGTTCTTGTTCCCCCTCGACTATTGTTTCAATTCCATACATAATGCTCTCGTCCATAACTTGAACCGTCGATATATTCCCGGCGTTTAAGTCGTCGAGAAAAACATCATACGTTACGTTGGTTACGGTGTTTCTGCCAAACAATAGCGTTGTTACAATGTTGAACACAAGTATTATTGCCATTGCAACAAGCCAATAATATATAAACGGTTTGTTGCGCTTTAATTTCATCATATCTTTTTTCATGTTATTGTTTCCTTTTTTCATATATTATACAAACAGCAATCTATCTGCTGCTATTAAAAATACGCCAAGGGTAGTTAGAACCGTTCCTGTTGCTTTGTTTAAAACCATCGGTTTCGCTTTGTTTGCAAACTTTGCCCCTATCAAAGCGAAAGTTAGAGTTGATATCACACAAATCGTCAGCACTGTTAAATCCGGTATGATTTTTTGAATTGTAAAGTGTGACACGGCGCCAAACAATGCCGTGAACGTCATAATAAACACGCTTGTTCCAACAGCTTTTTTATGTTCATATCCCAATACGCTCATCATTAATGCAAGCATCATTATTCCGCCGCCCGATCCGATAAACCCACAGATAAATCCTATTACAGCTCCACACAAAATAGGGAGAACTATTTTCAAAGCACCTTTTGCGGCTTTCTTTTGTTTTGGTATGTCTGTTTCTTTTTTTCGCAAAAATTTAATTCCCAATATAAGTGACATATAAACCGCAATGTTTCCCATCGATTCTGCCGGGACTAAACTCGCGATGAATGCCCCGATAAATGTAAACGCCAACACGCTTATTAAAAGGATTTTGCTGTTTTTAATGTCTATGTTTTTGTTTTTTCCATATGTATAAGCTGAAACAGCGCTTGCAAGAACATCCGAAGCAAGAGCTATTCCGATAGCTTCATATGGATTCATTCCTAAAAATGTGATAAGCATTGGGGTTATCACGACAGCGGCACTCATTCCGGCAAACCCTGTTCCAAGACCGGCTCCTATTCCCGCTAAAATACAAATTATAACTGTGTTACTAATCATTTTTTCTTCTTTCTTTGTTATTGACTTAATAAAACCTGCTATACAACATCTTCTTTTAAGCCGTTAATAAATATCTTTGTTAATCTTACTACCGTTGCTATTTGCTCATTTCTTTTTTCCTCATCAAAACCATCTTGCAACAAAAAAGAAGAGCTGTTTTGAATTATTGCTGTGAACGCAATGATATCGCTTTTTTCAATTCCTTTTCCAAGGTTCACATTTCCTATAAGCGTTTCAAGGCGATTGATATTGCTTTCAACCAATGTTTGCCTTATGTCCACCAATTCCTTTGCAAGATGGCTAGGTTTTCTTGCAACTATATAGTTGAACAGTGTCTTATATTGCGGATACTGATTAAAAAACTGTATCCTAACCTTTACGTTTTCTGCAATAGCATCGGATTGTGATATTGGATTTAATAAATTATCATTAAGATATTTCGCATATTCTTCAATACACAATTTTACACAAAAAAGGTATAACTCATCTTTGTTTTTAAAATAGTGATACAAAATACCTTTTGACAACCCGGCTCTTTTTGAAATATCGCTGATTGATGTGCCGGCATATCCATTGATGTTAAAAAGCTCAATTGCACTTTCCACTATTTTAAATACCGTCTCATTGTTTAAATCGACTTTGTTCATATCTAAAACCTCCATCAAAACCTCATTGACCAATCGTTCAATAGACGTAGTGTAACACACTTTGAACGATTGGTCAATGAATAAATTGTGAACATTTTATTTAAGACAAAATAATTACAGCAATCTTTGAATAACTTTTTTGTAAATCTCTTACCGAAAAAAGTCCCAAATCATTTGTTATCTGACTATCTTAACTTTTTGACTGTGGAGCTAATCTTAATTATACATTCATACATGATAATCCCGACAACCAATATTTTTTCTGCAGCGGTACAAAACAGCGGTACGGTGAAATTTTTGCAAAAGAAAAAACCTTGCATTAGCCGAATAATGGCTTAAATGCAAGATTTTTTTGGTGCGGGTAACAGGACTTGAACCTGCACAGTCTTTGGACCATTAGAACCTGAATCTAACGCGTCTGCCAATTCCGCCATACCCGCATACTTTATTTAGTCTCTTCTTATATTTTAAAATAAATCCTAAATAAAATCAACTTAAATTTCTTCACCCGCTCAACAACTATTTTAACCCAACCCTACAAAAAATAGAAAATAAAAAAATCGTCTTGACAAAGCAATATAGTTAAGCTAAAATAGTTATATCATATTAATTAGTTTTAAATATCTATTTAATAGTTGTGAAAGGAGCTTTGTAATGAGCGGAAAAATAAACAACCTGCTTGATAAAATATTTCATGATATGTCGCTTTCGGAGTTGAAACGAGCCTATTCTAAAAACAATTCGGGGGATCTTTCGTATCACGATCTGCTTTATCTAAACATTATCGAAACACACCAAAATTTATACACAGCCTCGCAAATCGCCGATATGCTAAACATAACAAGACCATCGGTGACCCAAAAAATCAACGAACTTTGCAAAAAAGGCTACATTATCAGAACCCAAAGCGAAAAAGACAAGAGGGTTTTTTATCTTGCGACAAATCCTGAAAAATCAGACTTTTTTGATAGCTGTGCCGAACAATCACTACAAGCAGAACACATTTTATATGAAAAATACGGCGAACAAAACATCGATTTGTTTTGTCGCATTTTGGAAGACCTTTCAAATAATTTAGTGGAACAGGATAACCGAGGTAATAAATAATGATTAGTCCTTTAGCAAAAAAATTTAATATGCTGGAACTTTTGAAATACACTCTTCCCAGTATGTTTATGATGATATTCATGTCTACCTATTCAATCATAGACGGTGTTTTCGTTTCAGCGCTTGTTGGCGAAGATGCTCTTGCCGCTGTTAACTTGATTATGCCGATTGTCGGGGTTGTATTAGCGGTCGGGCTTATGTTTGCAACGGGTGGCAATGCCGTTATTGCTAAATTTTTGGGGCAAGGAAACGCTCGAGAAGCCCGTGAATTTCTAACTGTTATCTACATCATAGGCGGCGTTCTCGGAGCGATACTAACTGTAGTTGTTTTTGTCTATCCCGACGTTCTTTTAAGATCGCTTGGTGTTAGTGAAAATTTATACTCGCTTGCAAAAGACTATCTGTTAAGTGTTGCCGGGTTTATTATTCCGATTTTTTTCATGGTGTTTATTCAATCCTTTATGGTAACGGCAGGCAAACCAACTGTCGGGTTGATTTTAGGCCTTTCGGGCGGGATAACCAACATCATTCTCGACTATGTTCTTATATCTCCAAAGTTATTGAATCTTGGAATTGCGGGCGCTGGTCTTGCAACCGGAATTGGTAACGCACTTCCCGGAGTTATCGGTTTTTTCTATTTTTTATGTAATAGAAAAGGTATACTGCATTTTGTTAAACCCAAATTAAACTTAAAAACATTGGGACAAAGCATATTTAACGGCTCATCCGAGCTTGTCGGTTCGCTCGCAACCTCTATCACAACGATGATGTTCAACTTCATCCTTCTTGCTATGGTTGGCGATTCGGGGGTTGCGGCAATAAGCGTTATATTGTATATTCAAATGTTCCAAAGCGCTATATATAGCGGATACACTCTTGGTGTCTCGCCGATTATCGCTTATAAATATGGTGAACAAAATCATGAAGGCTTGCGAGATGTTGTATTAAAAAGCTTTAAAGTGGTGTCGATAGCGTCGGCGATTGTAATCGCTTTAACGTTGGTTTTTGCGGACCGGGCGGTTAGCATATTCATTTCGAAAGACAGTGCAACGTTTGAAATGGCAAAACAAGGATTATTTGTGTTTCTTCCTACCTATCTGTTTATGGGTTATAACCTGTTTTTTTCAGCGCTGTTCACCTCCCTTTCAAACGGAAAAGTTTCCGCTATCATCTCGGTTATGCGCAGTTTAGTGTTTATCGTTCTTTCGCTGTTAACCCTTCCCAAACTGTTCGACCTAAACGGCGTGTGGATGGCCGTTCCTGTTGCAGAGTTCCTAGCTTTTATCGTTTGCATTTTCTTTTATAAAAAGAATAAACAAAAGTATCAATATTAATGTTGCACCCTAGTTATCGACATTTCTTAACATATACCATTGAACGCTTTTGTTTTTGAAAAATTATACATTCAGTTTATTTGTATCAAACACTACGTTTTGTTATTTCGTCTTGTTCAGCGCTTTTTCAACCTTCACTTTAAGCCAAAGCCCATAGCCCCACGAAAGAAGGCCAAGCGAAAACGTGATAGTTTTTTCAACTGCTGTGTCGGCCATTAACGAGGTTACTGATGTAATCATCATAAGGCCAACAAACATCAAAACAAAGGCGCAGTTTCTCAGATTTTTTAATTCCTTTTTAGCAAGCAGCAAAGAAATTATATTTTTTTCGCCTTCCTTTTTTTCTTCCTTCTCATCCAATCTCTTGCCACACAACAGTTCATTAACATTAATACCCAGTATTTCGCAAAGTTCAAGCATGATAGATGCATCGGGTATGCTGTTGCCCGTCTCCCATTTGGAAACAGCTCGGTTGGTAATGTTAAGTTTTTCGGCGAGCTGCGCTTGGGTCAGCTGTTTTTCTTTTCGACATTCCGAAATAAATTGACCTATTAGTAATTGGTTCATGATACTACCTCCATGGGATAATAATAACCCCAATCGAAAAAAAATAAAAGGAACTGTTGGTTGATACTATTAATTATTAAAAAAAGGAAATTAAAATTTGTTGCTATTTTTCTTTAAATGTGGTATATTATCTATGCTATTTATTTTGGAGGTAGAACATGAGTGCTATTGAAATTATTGCTGGGATCTTGTTGATCGTAAGCTGTGTCTTGATTATTGTTTTGGTTATGCTTCAAAGCAGTAAAGGAAGCGGTCTTTCGGGAGCTATCGGCGGCGGTGCATATGCAGATGCTAGAGGAAAAACAAAAGCTAATGAAGCAAAACTTGCAAAATTGACAAAAGTTTTTGCTGTTATTTTCTTCGTTATAACCCTTGCAGTTAACATTGTAACTTTAGTTGCTTAATAATTAGACCGCTAATGCGTTGCTGTTTAACTATTAAAGTTTAATTAAAACGTCTTCAACTTTTAAAAAAAGAGCCTGTTGCAAAACATTTTGTTTTGTAACGGGCTTTTGTTGATGTCTTAAATAAAACGCTTATTGTTTTGTTAACCAATCGTTAGTGTGTCGAAAAATTCCGGCAGATGAAAGTTTGGGCTTTCGGCTTTAATTGGTGCATAGCTTAAAAAATGCGGATTAATATCGTTTTCGCCTATCTTAAAAAAGTTACCCTTTAAAATGTCACCTTTATTAAATGTGTTTATCCCAAAAATTTCGCCAATAAATTCAAGCGAAGTAAAAAGAGACGCTTTCCAAAAATCCTTCTCCACCACCGTTTCAACTATCGGTATATTGACTGTGAGTTCCGTTAACAACGTTTTGTCTTGTCGATCTTTTCGATAGCTTGCAAGCAACGCCCCGTTTGAATTAAACTCAAAGTTAATATATTTCGGCGTTTCGCAAAACGGGTTGAAATCGATAAACGCTTCCATTGCGCTATCGGTGTAGACCGGGTCGTTTGTGTTGGCATATCGTGTTAATGGGTCTTTTTCAAAGCAGGTCATCTCGATTAGAAAGCCGCTGTTTTGTATATATCCCATTCGTCCCGTTGTTTTTGGGGAATAGCTATATCCCCAACCGTTGTTTTGTTCAACTGTAAACTCCTCGCAAAGCTGTATTTCGCTTTTTGATGAGATAGTTTTAATAGTGTATGGCATATTTAAAATCCCGCTTTCAATACATTTATACTGCTCTCCCAACTAAATAACAGAAAATCTTGACCTAACTTTTTTATCTATGATTCAATTGATTGAGCAATAGCAAAAACGCTTTAGATTGCAACAACTCTTCCTTTTAGAATAACCTTTTTAATCTCAAGATCATTATCTACTAAAATAACGTTTGCATATTTTCCGGCTTCAATGCTTCCGTATCTATCAAAAATCTTAATCGCTTTTGCCGGATTTTCGCTTGTGGCTCTAATAGCCGAAACCAGCGGTATATCCATATCTTTAACCGCAATTTTAAGGCACTCATAGAGCGTTGTCGAAGAACCTGCTATCGTTCCGTTTTCGAGTGTCGCTTTTTTGTCTTTAACGATAACTTTAAGGTCGCCCGAAAGATATTCGCCATCGGGAAGCCCCGCTGCGCTTAGACAATCGGAAACCAAAACCATTCTTTGTTCACCAAACAACTTAAATAAAACCCTCATAGCGGATCTATGAACATGAACGTTGTCGGCTATAACCTCAGCGAAAACATGGGGGCTGTCAAACGCCGCACCTATAACGCTAGGGTCACGGTGGAGCAACGGGGGCATAGCGTTAAACGTGTGGGTAAGGTGTTTCATCCCAGCGTCAAACGCCGCTTTAGCGGTGTCGTAGTTTGCGCTAGTGTGTGCAACCGAAAGCGTTATGCTGTCTTTAAACGCTTCAATAACCTCGAAAGCTCCCGAAAGTTCCGGCGCAAACGATATAATTTTTATCCTGTCGTTCGATGCTTTAACAAGCCTTTGGATATCGCTAACGGTCGGTTCAACAAGATAATCGGCATTATGTGCGCCTCGTTTTTCATAACTTAAAAAAGGGCCTTCAATGTGCATACCAACAAAATCGAAACCATTCTCAGTTTTGTATTCCGTTATTTTTTTAACCACCTCTTCAAGTTTATCAAGAGGTAACGCAACGTTTGTAGGGCAGTTTGCACACACTCCGTTTTTCGCAAGATATTCCGAAATCGCCTTTAATCCTTCGCTGTCACAGGTTGAATAATCAAACCCTACCGCCCCGTGGGTGTGGATATCGATAACCGAAGGGATAGCCATAAGCCCTGTTGCATCGATAGTTTCGCCGCCGCCCGAGCTTTCCGAAAAAAGCTCGTTTTCGATAAAAAGATCTTTTTGTTCAAACCTTCCATTATTATAAACATCTGCATTTTTAATAATCATATAAAATGCTCCTTTAATAGTTTGTTTTAATAAAATCATTATAATATAAATCAAAACAAAAATAAATAATTATATCGTTGTTTTTGTTTAACATTCTCTTGTTTATCGATAATATAACAAGGGCTAGCAGTAACTATAGCTACCGCCAACCCTTAAAATGGTATATATATTATGTTGCGAATTTTTATAAAACAATATATACAATCAACGCCACGATGAATATCAAGATAAACCCGGTAATCATAGCCAGCAAAATCTTCGAATAACCCTTGGTTGTTAGTTGGTCGGCATCGTCTAGCTTTTTAATCAAAGGGTGGAGCTTGAAATAGTATGTTGCTATCGAGAATATCATAGCAACCATACTAAGAAGCTTTGTCGCTTCGTTGCCAAAAAGCAATATCACAACTAAAAGTGCTATAAAGATAAGCTTTGATCCCGCAACCCAGTTTGCCATATATTGCGCAAAAAGTTGTTCATCCGGATTTTGTTTTGCTTTGTCCCAAAACTTAAAAACAGCGACACCGTTTCCTTTCTTAAGGTCGGGCGCAAAGTATAGTATCAACACATTTAAAAGTTCAGCTACTATAAAAAATATTATAGCACCATTTAAAATAATCATTTTTTCCCTTTATTCAGCATGAAAGCTTTTGCAACTTTCAACCGCTTTTCTCCAATTCCTTATATATTTCTCTTTTTTATCATCCTGCATTTTTGGTTCAAAAACCTTATCGATAGACCAAAGTTTTTTAATCTCTTGTTTGTCTTTCCAAAATCCAACAGCAAGCCCGGCAAGATACGCCGCTCCCAAAGCGGTAGTCTCTCTTATAATCGGGCGCCTTAGCGGTATACCCAATATGTCGGATTGGAACTGCATAAGAAATCTATCTCGACACGCTCCGCCGTCGACGTTGAGTTCCGTTATCTTGGTGTTCGCAACCTGTTCGACCTCCCACAAAAGATCCGCCGTTTGGTATGCGGTCGATTCAACCGCCGCTCTAACGATATGCTCGGGGCGGCTTCCCCTTGTTAGCCCAAAGATGCTACCTCTAGCATACATATCCCAATGAGGGGCGCCAAGGCCCGTAAATGCCGGCACGAGATACACTCCGCCATTGTCGTCGAGCGAAGCCGCTATCTCGCCCGATTGTTTGGAATCTTCAATAAACTTTAGTTCATCTCGAAGCCATTGAACAACCGCGCCGCCAACAAAAACGCTTCCCTCCAAAACATACTGCGGTTTGTCGTCGGTGGACGCCGCAAGGGTGGTGAGCAAACCTTTTGGGTCTTTTGCTCTAGTCTCCCCCATATTCATCAAAAGGAAACAACCCGTTCCGTATGTATTTTTGCATTCACCTTTTTCAAAACACGTTTGGCCAAAAAGCGCCGCTTGTTGATCCCCAACAACCGAAGCTATCGGAACATCAACGTCTTTAATCTTAACATATCCATAAACATGGCTCGAAGGGCAAACTTTCGGCAACATCGACATCGGAATCGAAAGTTGTTCGCAAAGATCCCTATCCCATTCTAGGGTGTTTATGTTATAGATCATCGTTCTCGAAGCGTTTGTATGATCGGTTGCATGAACCTTTCGGTCGGTCAGTTTCCACAAAAGATATGTGTCTACCGTTCCAAAAAGAAGCTCCCCATTTTCCGCTTTTTCCCTAGCGTTTGGAACGTTGTCTAAAATCCATTTTATCTTTGTTGCGGAAAAATAAGCGTCTAGAACAAGACCGGTTTTTTGTTTAATCGTTTCTTCAAGCCCTTTTTCTCTAAGCTCTTCGCAGATGTCGGCGGTTCTTCGGCATTGCCAAACTATTGCATTATAAACCGGAAGCCCGGTGTTTTTATCCCAAACAATCGTCGTTTCCCTTTGGTTGGTTATGCCGATAGCCGCAATTTCAGAAGGCGAAATTCCGCTTTTTTCGATAGCTTCAACCATAACGACATACTGCGATGTTGCAATTTCGCTAGCATCATGCTCAACATATCCGGGTTTCGGATAGATCTGTCTAAAATCCTTTTGCGCAACTTCTAGAATGTTTTGTTGCTTATCGAATATTATCGCCCTAGAACTCGTTGTTCCCTGGTCGAGAGCCACGATATATCTACCCATCTTTTAGCACCTCTTTAGTTATAAAGTTCAAGAAATCTTGCCACACTTGCTGTTTATCGAGTTCGTTTAAAATTTCGTGGCGATCCTCTTTATATAGCTTGTAGCAAACATTTTCAACACCACTATTTTTAAGCATTTCATACACCGTAACGATATCTTTTCCATATCCTCCAACCGGATCCATCTCACCCGCTTGCAAAAATATCGGAAGTTGTTTCGAAACGGAGTTTGCCCAATTTTCAGACGACACAAACCCCATCATATTTGCAACATCAGAAAAACCCGACACCGAAAAATCATATCCGCAAAGCGGATCGTTGTCATAAAGTTCAACAACCTTTGGATCTCTTGCCAGCCAATCATTTTTGGATTTTGGGTTTTCTATTCTTTCGTTATATGAACCAAACGAAAGATTTTGCATAAGGGGGCTTTTGCCTTTTTTCCCTTTAAACATAGAGAACAACTTCCCGATATAGACCCCGACTTTCGCAATAGGGGTGGCGTTGCCGGTTCCGATAAAGACCGCTCCGTCGATTCCTTCGCCATACATCGAAACATACGCTCTGCACACGAAAGACCCCATGCTGTGTCCCGCTATAATAAACGGGATATCGCTATACTGTTGTTTTATAATATCGCTGAGCGCTTTTGCATCTTCAACAAGGCTTTGCCAACCGTTTTGTTCCGCAAAAAAACCAAGGCAATCTTCCGAAACTATGCTCTTCCCATGCCCCAGATGATCCGAAATAAAAAAGGCTATATCATTTTTTACAAGATAGTTTGCAAAATCAAGGTATCTTTCGCTGTGTTCTGCCATTCCGTGTAGAAATTGCACAACTGCTTTTGGTTTTTTGTTTGGCTCTACCGCATAGTAATATATATCTGTTTTTCCGTCAACGCTTTTAAAAAAATTCTCTTTTTTGTTTGCCGTTAGTTCCATATTGTTGACCGCCCTTTCTTAATTTAAGTTTTGTTGAACCCTCTAATTTTCCCAACAAACTCCAACAACTCTTTTGCTCGAAATCACAAAATCCAGCGTTTGAAAATTCCAATTTTAAACACCTTGTTTTTAACACAATTTATATCACCTTAATTATACCATATTAATAAAATAAAATAGATAACATTATAAATAAAAATGTATGAATAATTTTGTGCAAAATATAAAACGTGTTACATTTGCACAAACAACCATTGACATTTTGTGTTTAATTTGCTATTATGCTTAAAATATAAGTATTATTTTGAAACATAATCCATATTGTGGAAATATCTGTATGTTTCATGTTGTACAATTCGTTCGCTCGTTCAAAAAATTTAATAGTCTGTTTGGAGGTTTTATGTTATGTCGAGTTATACCGGAAAAGTTGCTAACAGTGGATTTGCGCTCGCTCGTTGCTTTGTGTTCGAAAACATGGAACCTCATGTTGAAAAAAAGTATGTCGAGAACAGCAAAGAACAGATCGAAAAATATTATCTCTCAAAAGAAATTGCGGAACAACAACTCGAGAGCCTGTATTCCAGCATTTTAGTTGAGTTTGGCGAAAAAGATGCTCGCATAATCAAAGCTCAACAGCTCATGCTCCATGATATCGAATTTGACCAAACGGTTGAAAAATATATCGAGACCGAAAAGACAACGGCAGAATTTGCTACAAGACAATGTTATGAAGAATTTTGCGATTATTTCTTAAACATGGAAGACGAATATTTTAGAGCAAGGGTAATGGATGTTAAAGATATCGCAAAACGCCTTGTCGGAATTCAAAGCGGAAATGCGATTAAACCATTCGACATAACGTCGCCCGTCATCGTTGTCGCAACCGATTTAACCCCTAGCGAGGCTGTCAGATTAAGCAAAGAAAATGTAGCCGGCTTTGTAACAAGGGAGGGCAGTTCAACCTCACACACCGCTATATTAGCCGGCATCATGAACATCCCATACTTATATCAAACCGAGCTTCCGAAAAACGAGTTGATAAAAGATGTTGTCATGGCGCTTGATGGATTTTCGGGGGAGGTTTTTATCGATCCACCCGAAGCTACCGTTCAATGCATCGGGCAAAAACAGCATAATTTGATTATGCAACGAACAAGGCTAAAAAAGTTTAAAGACAGAAAATGCGTTACAAAAAGCGGAAAAAAAGTTGTTGTTTCCGCCAACATCTCGGGAGCAGACGATGTTCAAGCGGTTTTGGAAAACGGAGCTGATAGCATAGGTCTTTTCAGAACGGAATTCATGTATATCGACAGCGAGATTATGCCAACCGAACAACAGCTTTTTGATGAGTTTAAAAAAGTAATCGTTGCGATGAAAGAAAAAAGAGTTGTCATCAGAACCCCCGACCTTGGAGCAGATAAGCGATTAAGGTTTGACAACTATATTCCGGAGGTTAACCCCTCTTTGGGTCTTCGAGGCGTTCGAATGTGCCTTGAATACAGAGAGTCATTCAAAACGCATCTACGGGCAATTCTAAGAGCCTCTGTGTTTGGCGAAGTTTCGATACTTATTCCGATGGTAACCGCTTTAAGCGAACTTTCGGCAGTTAAAAAGCTAATCGATGAGATAGCGTTTGATCTTGAAAACGAGCGCATTAGCTATAAACGCCCACCTATAGGGGTTATGATCGAAACCCCTGCCGCCGCTATCATAGCGGATGATTTGGCAAAAAATTGCGATTTCTTTTCGGTCGGAACAAACGACCTTGTTCAATACACATTGGCGGCGGATAGACAAAACCCGCTTATGGAAAAATACTACACGCCAACCCACCCGGCGATAAAGATTCTTCTAGCCAACATCGTAAGAGCCGCCCACGACAACAACATAAAGGTTTCTGCTTGCGGAAAGTTTGCCGGCGGAGCGTTTCTCGCCAAATATTTCGTAGAACTCGGATATGATGAGCTTTCGGTTTTCCCGGGGTATGTTCTTGAAACAAAGCGATTAATAAACGAGTTGCCGTAGCGGCGTTGAAACAAGTTAACTACAATTTAAAATTAGATGGTACTTGAGCAGATGATAATTCGTCTGCTCTTTTTTAGTTGTTTTGATTTTGCTAAATGCATTGTCGACGCCTGTTTTGGTTTTTGCTACTGCCCTTTTGAACAGAAACTAACCTCGGCCAAAACACAGGTATAATAAACCAAAAACAAGCTTTTATTAACAATTGTAACATTTGCTTTGTTTCCAGCTTATCTTTGCTCTCACGTTATGTTTTTGCTATCTTCTTTAAAGCAAATCGCCTTATTAAATATACGCAAGTGCGAATACTTAATAAGGCGATTTGCTTTGCGCAAAACACAGCTTGTTTTTTGGATGCACTGAGTTTGTAAAAAAAATTTTATTAATATTTTATAGTTTTAATTGCGTTTAACAATGTTAAATTATCACACGCACCGTATTACAAAAAATGTTTTGTAAAAATTAACTAAAAAAATAAAAAAATATTGTTAAAACCAATATTTCCCTTTTTGTCGATTGTTTTATCGAAAAATGTTATATTTTTGTTCATAATTTTGTAAAGAACTATTGCTTTTTAATCTCACCTATAGTACAATGATGAAAATGGTGAATTAAAAGCGATTGGTTGCACTATTTTTGTGTATTTAACACAAAGGTGAGTACAACCGAATGGCGATCCGGCGATTTTCTAGTAGGAGCAACTAATTATTAATGAGGTGAAGGAAAATGCGGAGCAAAGAAAAGGGGAACAAAACCAAACGCAACACAAAACACGGAGCTTTAGGCAAAATAGTTTCTTTGGCGCTTGTAATAACACTTATCGTGTCGATGTTCAGTGGAATGGCGATTGCCGCTAGCGGAACGGCAACCGCAACGATACAACCGGGGGATGTTTCGGCGATTAAAGATGCGAATTGGACGAGCTATAGCGCAAGAGAGGCAACGATAACGTTCGACTTTAAAGGAGAGCCGATACCAACCGATTCCGATATTATTCTGGTTGTGGATAGATCGGGAACAATGTTTCAAGATAAACATAAAGTTAATGGAAAAACACGTTGGGAATATGCAAGGGATGCTGCCGTTGAGTTAGTTGATGCGCTTTTGCCGGCCGGCACCGGAAACAGGGTTGCTTATGTTCCGTTTTATACCAAGACGGACGGTTCGATTAACTTTACGCAAGATCCAAAAGCAATAACAGAACCAATTAAAAACCAAATAATATATACTAGCGACTATCACATACATAACGGAACTTCAATAGGTGATGGATATGAAGGTGCTACAAACTACGTAGTAGCGTTGCAAAAAGCGATAGAGTTTGCCCAAAATCGAAACAGCACAAAACCGCTACACGTAATCTTTATTTCGGATGGTGCACCTACACAGACAATCACAGGGAATTCTATGAGCGGGATTGATCAAGCTACCAGTTTAATAAATACATACGGCGCAACTATCCACACAATCGGTGTACCGGGATCTTCGTTGCCTGCGCTTCAAAGAATAATCTCTCCCGGGCTTTCTCCTATTATGGTTAATGATATATCTAACCTCGATGAAGTGCTTAAAAGAATAGGTAAAGAGGTTACCATTCTGGCAACCAACGCAGTTTTAACCGACACAATTTCGGAATATTTCTATCTTGATACTGATAAAAACATCGAGATTGTAGAGGTCGATGAACATGGAAAAGAAACCTCTATACTCGGCAATGGCGAGACGATAAAGATATCAAACGGATCAACTTCGGAAACGATTGAAGGCGGCGACATACCGGATTCATTTAAAGCTACAGAAAAACCGATAATAACAGTTAATCTTGGAAACTTAACAAAAACCACAAAAAGGGTAAAGATACCGGTTGTTTTGAAAAACAGCTACGCATCTGTCACAGATAATTACCCAACCAATCACGGCGATGCAACATTAGACTATAGTAAACCTAGCGGGGGTACCGATACCAAAGCTATGGTTTCCCCAATTCTTCCTGTCGGTTCAGGATTGATCGAGGTTAGATACTACAGAGTTTCTCCAACCAAAGATCCATCCGGCAACTATATCTATCTCAAAGCCGACGGAACACAAGCAGTTGGTAAAGATGATGCATTACTACATAAAAATGACATGGCGAATCTCATTACCGGCAAATCGTATCCGATTAATGCAGATTTGGCAAGCAATCCGATTTTTACTAACTACAAGGCATTTACTCCAAGCTCTAAAACCGTCACATTAGCAACCGACGGTCAAAAAGAAACCGTTGAGTTCTTTTTATATCAAGACCAACTCACGATTGAAGCCGAAGGTATAACGACAAACTACAACGGGCAACCGCAAGAATTGCTAAAAGAAGTAAACGGCAAAAAATTTGTTATTAAATTTAACGGCGCAGAGGTAACCGCAAACAATGTAACAATTTCTGTTGATAAAGCATCCGGGTCTACCTACCCTTCTACAGCGACGACAGGCCCTGCAGAAACCAATGTTAGCCGAGATGCTAGCGACAACGTTATACCATACGAGATAACGATAACCGCAACATATAACGGGATGACAACAACAAAAACGGTTTATTCAACGATTAACCCGTTGCCGGTAACTCTTCAGGTGAACAATCAACAAAAACAAGCAACCCATTCTGAACCGGGGTTATCGGCGGATTATATCAAATCCACAGCTGTGCAAAACGCTATAGCAAACTCAGGGGTGGATCTGCAAGGAACACCGACGTTAGCACGCCAATCGGGAGAAACCGCTAATGTCAATTATCCTATTTATGCAACCAACTTAGCTAATTTAAACAAACAAAACCCAAACTATGTTATAACGGAAAACAGGGGCATCTTCACAATCACCCCGGCGCCGGTAGTACCCACACCGCCACCGACAACGCCACCGACAGTACCCACACCACCACCGACAACACCGGTAATACCCATACCGACGCCGACGCCAACACCGACCCCAACACCAGCGCCGGCAACCCCACCGACAACACCACCAACTCCTCCAACAACGCCGGTAACCCCACCGACAACTCCGGCAACCCCTCCAACAACACCGGTAGCCCCGGCATCGGTAACACCAAGCGAGACGGAACAACAAGATGACGATTTTCTAACATCATTAATCGGCGACACCGGCGTTCCGTTTGCGGCAAATGGTCTGTTTAACGCTGCGGCATGGAGTTTGTTTGATCTGTTGATGACGCTTCTAACCCTTGTCGGAATAGTTGTATATGCTATACGCACCGGCAGAAAAGTTAAAAACGAACGTGAGCTTGAATATGAACAATACAGCACAAACCCCAACGCACAAACCGAACAAGACGACGAGCAACAAGACGAAAAAGGCAAAAAAAGAAAGCTCGTTATGTTAGGAGTAGCTTTAGCATTCGTATTTAACCTACTACTGTTTATTCTCACCCAAGACATGAGGCTTCCGATGATATTCTTTGATCGATACAGCATAATCTTTGCTGCGGTAGCTGTTATTCAAATAGTTATGCAGTTTTTCAGAAAGAAAAAGAAAAGCGATGACGACCAAAGCGAACAACAAGACGACGGAAGGCTAATCTATAAAAAAGCATAAGCTGAAAATTTCTACTTGTTTCGAACTAGATATAAAAATATTATAGCCAAACCGCTCCAAAAATCATCAAAAAAATGTCCGCAAAACCTTTTATACATGGGTTTTGCGGACAGCGATTTGTTTAAATTCAAGTGGTTTGACTATAACAGCCGTAGACAGTTTTTGTCTACGGCTGTTAATTTGGCTCTTAATCAAATATTGCGAAACTAGCTAAAATTAACGAAAACCTCGGCTGCTGCAAAATTAGTATAGTGCATAAAAATTGCAGCACATCCCCTTTATTCGGGGTTTATTAAATCAAACCCTAATCAAGGCGCTCTAAGAACGCCGTTGACCCCAATTTCATCTATCCAAACGTTTGAATCTGCCGCAGTTGGATATGATGCCAAAGCAACCTGTCCCGTTGTCGAGTCTACATGAATAACAAAACTGGTCGATTGCCCCACCGTTGATTGCGCTTTTTGCATCATACCAAGATATCCCCCTGCGCCCCAATCTGTGTATGCTTCGGGAGCTATTCCTAAAATCTCCAAAATCATCGTGTTAAAATGATCCTGTTCCTCCTTCGTTTGATCCGAACTAGTAAGGCTGGGGATGGTGGATTTCAAAACCGAGTTGCGACCGCCTGTGCTGGGATAACGTATAAGAACCGTTCCGAGCCTGCTTTGCGGGCTAACTTCGGGTCCTGTGTTCCAAAGAACTTCAACCAATCTGTTAGAGGGTATTCCGCTTTTTGGATCTGCCATTGCAACTTGAGTAGCTTTAATAATGCTTGTCGCAATCTGCAGGTCGTTCGACTGTCTCGCACGCTCTACATAACGAAGATATTGCGGAGCAAGAACTGCCGCCAAAACCGCAATTATAGCGACAACTATTATTAGCTCAACCAATGTAAAACCCTTGTTATTAATCTTTTTCATCGTTCCTCACACCTTTTAAATATATTGATAATTTATTGTAATATATTATATAAATTAAAAAAACAAAGTCAATAGTTCTTTCGCAAGTTATACAACATCTTTTGCAAGCTATTCTTAACAAAATTATTTAAGCCAACCATTTTGTTTCCAATGGGCAACATCGATAGGATTGTTCATCTTGCTTTGTAGTTTCTTCATCAAATAAAAATAAAACCGCCCTTTTAAACTCCTTTTAACGTTGTGCAAACTATTAATTTTTCGGGCTATTTTGTCCGATTGTTTTTGTATTTCAAGCTTTTTTTCAGCGCTTACTCCATCCCATTTAGTTGAATAAACCGAATGATGCATCGTTATGCTTTTCCCTACCCCCCACCATAGCATTTGATTTTTAAGGGAATTTGCAACACGTTTTGCGCCACCTCCTGCCGCAGTTGATATCAACACCGCCGCTTTGCTCTCCATCGACTTATGCGGTCGATGAACAATATACCTATACGCCATATGGTCAAAAAAGTTTTTCAACTGTCCTGTCATCTCCATAACATAGGTTGGAGAGTTTATTATTAAAACATCCGCTTGTTCAACATCGTTCGCAATAATCGATATCTTTTGTTGATGTGGGCATCTATCCTCACCATTTAAAATGCAGTTGCTACAGCCAACGCAATAGCCGATATCGTTTACAAAATGATCTTTGATATCCTCCGAAATTTTCCTAGCTAGATCCCAAGATATGTTATAGTTGCTTCCTATCTTCCGATTTTGCCCATGTATAATAACAACTTTTTTCATTTCGACATCCGCTTTCTTATAGTGAATTTTTCAATCTTTCATCATCTATATAATACCATAAAAATACAAAAAATTCAATCTATCCTGTCGCAAAAAATATTGCATTTATCGATTAAAAAAATTGACAGATCCGCTGTTTATATCCGGTTTCGAAATTCGATAAACAAAATCCGAATATAAAAGGTGCAACAACCGATGATAACCATCCGCTGCCGCACCTTATTCGTTTTATATTATGCTTTTTCTAGCAATCAAGCCCTAGTTTTTTCAACGTCTCTTCGGTTGGGAACGCATCAACCCAACCTCTTGCGTTGTAGTATTCCGGCAACGTCACCGCAATTTTGCTGACCATTCCTTTGGAAGGCCCATCCGGTATCGGGTCATCGGTCAAACGTTTTGGAAGTTTGTCGTCCTCCGGTTTCATTCCGGCGGCTTTGTTAAACATACGCTCGATGTTATAGATCCTGTCGCCCGCTTCGAGAACGCTTGCCGCATCATATTCCGTTCCGGTTGCGGCGTTTAGCATTGCGGCATATTGCGGAGCGCCAAGAGCAAACGACGAGAACAAACAAAGCCCTGTGCTATCGATAACCGCTGTTAGGTCTTGGAATATCTTACACCATGTCGCCTTACCTTCGGTCGTCGTTCTGTCGAGCTGTTCGGGAAGCCCCAAAACCTCGGGTGATATTAGATATCCCCTAACATGGCAACCGCCACGGTTGCTCGTTGCGTAGGTTATGCCGATACCTTGAATTCCCCTAGGATCGTATGCCGGTATCTCTTGTTTTTTAACGCTCATCGAAAGTTCCGGTTGCCCATAGTGTTCGCAAAGGCGATAGCTTCCGTCTGCCATTAATTTCGCTAGCGGAATAACTCCCTCGCCCATACGTTTTGTCCATTCTACGATAGCTTTTCCGCTTCCCCATTGTAGCGGAACACCTTCGCATTCTTCCTCTTTGATAAAGCCTTTTTGGTATAGCTCCATAGCAGTAGCTATTGTACACGGAACCGATATAGCGTCCATTCCGTATTGGTTGCACCAGAAGTTAGCTTCGTTTATAGCCTCAAGGTCGTTAACGCCGCAGTTTCCGCCATATGCCCAAAGTGGTTCATATTCAGGACCGCCTATTATCTTTCCGTTAAGATCGATAACCCTTCCGCATCCAATAGGACATCGATGGCAAAAGCTTTGTTTAACGAGATGTTTTTCTTTAAGGGTTTCGCCCGAGGTGTCGTCTGCCGGTTCGAAATATGATTCTTGCCAGTTGCGAGTTGGAAACGAACCTGTGTTGTTGATAATGTTAACAAGAACAGCGGTTCCATAGGTTGGAAGACCCGCTCCCGAAACGCCGTTTTCTTTTATCAACTTGTTGCATTCGACAACAACTTCTTTAAGTTTGTCTTGGTCGAAAACCGGAACAACCTTTCTTTCGGAGCGAACCGTTATAGCTTTAAGGTTTTTGCTTCCCATAACAGCGCCAACGCCACTTCTGCCGGCGGCTCTGTCTTTATCGTTCATGATGGCGGCGAGAAGCGATTTGTTTTCCCCCGAAGGTCCGATGTTTAAAACGGAGCAACCGGGATATTGTTCTTTAAGTTTTTCGTCGATTTCTTCGCTCTTAAATCCTTTTAGCTCTTCGCAAGGGACTATCTCGATATCGCTATCGTTGATGTTTATACGAACCAATTCTTCGCTTTTTCCCTCAACAATAAGCCCATCCCAACCGGCATATTTAAGCTTTGCGCCCCAAACTCCGCCCGAGTTCGAGCTTGCGATCATTCCGGTTAGCGGCGATTTTGTGACAACCATGTATCTACCCGCCGTAGGTGTTGGCGTTCCGGTTAGCGGTCCTGTCATGTAGATAAGCTTGTTTTCGGGGGAAAGCGGATCTACTGTGGCAACCCCTTCGTCATAAAGAATCTTTGTTCCAAGCCCACGACCGCCGACAAATTTTTTCGCCAACGCAATGTCGAGTTGTTCAACTTTAATCTCTTTTGTCGTAAGATTAATTCTTGCAATTTTTCCGTTATAAGATGTAGACATAAAAATAAACCTCCCATATAAATTTGATAAAGAATAAAAAAATCCTTTCCAAACACGGGAGGCATCTTTTACGGTTGATACCCACAGGCTTAACCACCATAACGATTAAGCTCGGATTATAACGATATAATACAATAATTTTTCCCAACTGTCAATATTTTTTATGCTAATTTCCAAAAAAGTTAATAAATCTTTATCCGCCTACCGTCATATGATTTATAAGAAAATTATAGTAGAACTCTTCGATATCGCTTTCGTTCCCCGAAAGTTTCATAAGCGAACGCTTAAAAGAAAACGGCGATGGTTTTTTTTCGTTCAACGGTTCAACGGCTATGACAGCATTTTTATAACAATATGTATAATCACCTGTTTTTTCAACGTTTTGCATATCGTTTAAGAAACCGTCTAGCTTTTCCACCGAATATGCAAGATTTTTAACCTTCATAGCTATCCCCCATTATTTCAAACCGCTAAACGAAAAGTTATCAATTAAAGTTCTATTTCCTGTATTGGTTCCAATCGATTAGTTTTTCTTTGATAACGACAAAGCTTTGTTTCGATATATCGGCTAGTGGGCTATCCGAAAGGCTGTCGGAATAGAATTCATCTATTTGAACATTTTCATATTTTTCATAAAATCTTCGAACCTTTTCTTCGCCATAACAGTTTATTCCGTCATACACCCCTGTTTTTTTGTCGACCTTTGAAGCCATAAGTTCAACGCCTAGTTTATCGCATATAGGGTTCAAAAGAAATTCAGGCGACGCCGAAATTATAACATCATCCGCTTTCTTTTGGTTAAGATAGAACGGTTTAAGGTTTTTTTCGTGGGTCTGCCAAAACTCCGCAATATACATATCGATATCTTTTATGCCTTGAAAAAAGCTATACATCGTTTGTTTAAACGTTGTTTTATCAACGTTTTTTATCAAAAAGCGAAAAAACGCAAACCCTTGTATCGGAAGATATCGAAGCAACGACGGTTGTTTTTTAATGCAAAACAAAATGAAATGTGCTGTGCTGTCTCCGTCGTATATAGTTTTGTCAAAATCATAGACGTTCATAAATTTATTTCTCTTTCTTTAATATATAATAGCAAGCGTTAGAACAACATAGAACAAAACAAGCGCTATCAAGCTTTTGTCGCCCAGCACCACCTCGACAGGGTCGCCGTCGGAGTTTCCCTCAACATTAAGGCTGTATTTCATGCAGATAAGGATAACGAGCGGAACGGTCCAAACAAGGCTCTCGCTCCCGGCGCGTTCGATAGTAATCGTGTCTACGCTCCAAAGGGAATAGAACGTTATCGTTAGCCCCAAACAAAGATACATATATCTGTCGAGAAACTCTTTGTTATAAAACTTTAGAACCCTTCTCGAATGTTCCGTCTGCCCCAACGTTTTAAGCTCTCCTCGGCGTTTTCCAAGCCCTAAATAAAACGACATCGCAATGATAGTTAGATACAGCCAGTTTGAAATATCTATCGAGGTTATAGCCGAGCCATATAAAACCCTAAGCAAAAATCCCGATGCTAATATAGCTATATCAACGATGGCGATGTTTTTCAAACCAAAACTATAAAAAATATTCAAGAGGAAATACACCGAAAGATAGATCCAAGAAAACGGGTTTGTTTTGCTCGAAGCAAAGTTTAACGCAAAAGACGCTACAACCAACAGCACAAACACTACATACGACGTATTAATCGAAATAGCTCCGCTCGCTATCGGTCGGTTGCGTTTTGTCGGATGCGCTCGGTCGCTTTCAACATCCCTTATATCGTTAATAATGTATATAGCCGACGAGATCAAGCAAAACGCCAAAAAGCCCAACACAACATCTCGTATTAAGCCGATATCAAAAAGATTTTGGCTAAATATCAACGGCAAAAAAATCAAGAAGTTTTTGATATAATGTTTCGCCCTTATTAATTTAAGATATTTTTTCATAAATATCTCCCTGCTCCTTTCTCGCTCAAAATTCTATAAAAGCGATGCTGTTTTATATCTACCATAGTTAAGTTTAACTTCATTCAGATAAATATACCATATTCCAAGGCTTTTTGGAATTGTTTTTCTTTTTTGTTTTGCGTATTAAACTCTAATCTTTCCGACAAGCTTTTTAACATCTCTGTTTTCGCCGTTTGCTACTGCAACTTTATGAGCATCATGTGGGTAACAAACAAGAAAATCGCCGGGGTTTAAGATACACGACACTGCGTTTTCACCCTCTAAAAATTCAACATCCGAAATTTCATCATATTCAGTTTTTTGTTTAAGCTTTGATATGTTTGAAACGATAATCTTTTCTTGTCCCTCAACGATGTAATGAAAATCGATATATGTTCTATGAGCTTCAAAAACACATTCGCTTTCCTGTTTAGTTGTCAAACAAACGGGATTTATAAAAAGATTATTTGTTTCAAGCGTTATAGTTTGTTTTGGGAAATCTTTAAGCTGTTCGATCACATCAAAAATTCTCTCAAAGTTTTGGTCGTCTTTATAGTAGTTGCGGTTAGCTATATTATCAAAAATCATAAAATCTCTTTTCTTTTTTATATTTAATCGGGTTGTTGCCCGTCGTGGGCTAGCCATCGACATTCCGTTATCTCGAGGTTTGAAAACGTTGAACTAAAGGAAGAATTTTCGGGGCTGCAAGCATATATGCCAAAGCTAACGGTTTTTTCGGCGTTAAACATATGGCAAATTCTAAGCTGTTTAAACGTCTGCCCGTCGGTTGAACATTCTATTTTAAAGTCGCTTTGGCGGCGGCTCAAGCGATACCACATCGTTTTTGTTTCGCTTGGAATTTCGGTTGTTGCCCAATCGGAATATCCGTTGTTTGTAACAACACTGCCAAGGTGCGAAAACGTTTCGTTTTCATATTCAACCGAAGCTTTTATCCAATTTTCGCTGTCGAGATAAACAACAACGCCGCATTGGTCAAATCGATGTTTAGCTTCAAAATCGGTTTTGACGACAAACGAAAAAAACTGCTCGCTTGAAGATGTTTGAAAAACAGGCGCATTGTCGTTTTTAAAGTTATAGTATGTTGTTTGCCAAAGATCTGTAAACGGATTTGAAACTATCTCTATCTCATTTTGTTTAACGGTATATTGTTTCGGTTGTCTTGTCCATTTAAAATCGTTTAGATCGGCGTTCATGTTAAGTTCCTTTCAAAACTGAAGTTGATATAATTATACTAAAAACCACACACCAACTTCAACAGTAAATGTATTAAAATAAAATATGACACCAAAAAAAGGGAAACCTTTTAAATATATCATTATTAAAAAAACAACAAAGTTAAGCGATTCGATGCTTAAACCCCCTACTTAAATCCCTTTTACACGCTTTTTGCTTGAATGCGTTTCAATGGAATTTTAAGTAAGGGGTTTTTTGTTAGCTATCTATCAAACACCTCAATAAGCTTTATATCTTCGCTTCTCTTGAATATCAGTTCGCTTATTTCTTTAGTTAAACAATAGCCCTCTATGTTAACTATACCTTGTTTCGTATGAACGGTTATTCCCTTTTTTTTGTCCTTCGTTTTAACATACTTGCAACCTACTGCGCAAACGCTAAATGATATTTCGCCGTTTTCGTCGTATTCACCTTCACGCAAAAACACAGGGTTAAATGAAATTTTGCCGTCTTTAACCATCACGCCGAGTTCACCTCTTCGCATTATAACGCTCTCTTTAACCTGACCCGTCATGCCCGGTTGTTCGCTTTTTTTGTTAAACGAGGTGTGTGAATAGGGTTCGATAGGGAAAGCTTTGCATTGTTCGGGGGTTTTTCGATAGATAAAACCATCGAGCAGTTTGTTGTAGGCAAAAAGTATCTCGGATATATCTTCTCCGTTTTGGCTCGCCCTTTGCGCTGTTTCCAAAACACCCAGCGCAAACTTTGCGTTTTGGTGCCAATAAACGCAACCTACCCCCTCGAATTTATACATAACATCGCTTCGTCCGTTGAACTTTTTGTGCGAGAAAACTCGTTCAAATTCTGCTACTAATTTCTCTTGTTGCTGTTTTGAACATTTAAGCCTTTCACACGTTTCAAGCAAAATTCCTTCGCTTATAATATTAGCGTTAAAATGTTTCTTCCCGGTTTTGTCTCGTTCAATCAAGCCGCTAATCTCGGGAATACCGTCATCAACGATATTTTTATCGACAAACCTTGTTGTTTTTTTGATGGGATAAAGGGTGTGGTAGCCCTCTTGTTTGTCGAGAAGATATTGTTCCATATTGTCTATAAGTTTGCAGACTTCGTCGGCTTCAAGGTGTCCGCTTGCGATTATTGCGCTTTGCCCTTCAAGCATAGGTTTCATGGGCGAAAACGAAAAATCTTGTTTTAAAAGGTTATACCCAACAAATATATCGCCTTTGTTTTGCTCGATTGTATAATCGACTAGATAAAGGGCGTTATCAATAAACTCCGCTAGATCCTTTTTCTCGATAGTTTGCTTTTCGGAAAAACCATCGCTGTAAACCTTGTTTCGATAGCTTGAAAAGCTTTCCCCCATTCTGTCAAGAACGGTTTTTTCGTTTCCTTTAAAGCTACCCTTAAACTCTTTTAAGATATCTTTAATCTCGAAAATCCACCGTTTAACCTCTTTGGAATAGTTGAAGTTCCCGTCGTTTTCGTCAAACAATTTTTTCAAAAATTCAAGATACGCTTTTGTGTGATATACCGTTATAACCGAAAGCCCTATACCTACTATGGCGTTGTTGCCGTCGTTCCATTCGGGGCGTTGGGTGTTCATCCAAATACCGCCACCCGGCAACAGGTTGCTTATTTTGGAAAGCAGAGGAACCAACAGCTTTTCCGCAAGCGAAACGGTGTAGACCTCGTCTTGTTTCAAAAGAAGTTTTCCGTCTGTTCCGTATGTCTCAACAAGGCTTTCGATTTCGTTATGTCTTTCAAAATCAAAATCTATCGTGTTTTTGCTGTCTTTTAATATTTCGCTGTAGTCTTTTATTTTATACGGCACATTCGCATAGCTGAAAACTTCGCTTTTAAGCATAGATTTTAAAGTGTCGGGGTAGTGTTCCGACAATCTTTCGAGCAACCTTAATAGATATATAATTTGATGGTCGCCCCAATATCCAAGCCCTCCAAAAGGGTTTTCCGGTTCGGGTTGTTCCCATTCTATTCCGTCGTTGTTTATTCTATATGGATTAAAGCCGTCAAACGTTGAAGCGTTGACAAACTTTGCAACCATGTTGTCAAAATAAAGCGGAAACGACAAGCCGAGAGCCTCCCAATTTTGGAAAATGTCTCGCCAGTTACCTTCGTAATTAACGGTTTTTTCGCCGTTTTCGTCTTTAAGCGATATGTTGAATTTGTTCCAAGGGCGAGAAGGGTCTCCATGTCTTCTAGAAAAAGAAAGCGGCATAAATTCAAGAGCTAGCCTATATAAAACATCGTCTTTTTTCGCCGTTTCTTTAAGCTCGCTTATGTCTTTGCTCTCCTTAATTTCCTCTAAAAGCTCTACGTTTTCGAGGGCTTTTTTATTTCGCTTTGAAATAAAATTATAAAACAAATCATAGTCGAAACTATATCCCTTTTCAAACGTTCCCCCTCGCATGACGTTATAAAGCGTGCTCAAATAATGCGATGATGTCGCTATTTTATCCCCTGTTTTCGCCACTCCGTCGGCGCTTTTAACGATGTTGATTATATCATTTTTGCCTTTTTCAATGTCGGCAAAAAGCTTTGAGAAATCGTTTGAATTTGCAAAATTTTCGATGTCTGCAATGTCGGAATGGGAATAGCCAACATCAAGAACAAAGCTATATTCAACCGACATATTTTCAGATATTTCTTGTTCCGACACGGCGAAATATCCGCATTTCTTGCCATAGCATTCCGCCGAAACCTCTTTAATTTCTGCGCTCAAAAATGATGGGATAATATCCGGATTAAGATATATTTTAGCACCCTCAAGCGTTGTATATGCTACATTTGCTTTTAACATTTCAAGAGGATTCGGAGTGTCGTTTATAATTGATGTAAGCGAAAAAACCCCTAGTTTTTTTCCGCAAAGTTCGCTTGCTTTGTATGCATCGACAAGCGTTGAGGAATTAGCTTCAAGCGAAGGATTAACTCCAAACGGCAGTATGTTGTTAAAGCCATCAAGAATCTCGACCGTGATGTTTTGGTCGGTAAGGTTTAAAAGCTTCGAGGTTTTAACAACGCCGAATTTTTCGCTCGGCTCAAGTTTATAGGAAAAACTAATACCCAAACTTTCGTTTATCTCTTCTAGTATAACTCCGTTTGCATATAACGATTTGTATATATTTCTCGTGATATTATATTTAGGGTGTTTATCAAACGGCACCCAAATGTTTTCGCTTTTTTTAATAATAGTTATCGAACCCGTTTCGCAACTACCTAAAAGCTTGTCGTCCGTTATGTATGGGAAGATATTGTTCTCGCTGTTTTTTCTACCCGCCGTCAGTCCACCTGTCGACGCCAGAAATATCCAAATATCAGAAGAGGATGCAACTTGGATAAAAAACGGGGGCAGGTTTTGGCTGTTCTCTATTTTATAGTATTCAACACCGTCGATACTAACAAAGCTACCTTTTGTGTTCATAATTAATGTAACCCTTTCTCTAAGATGCACAATATTTTGTGCTTTAGCATTTATAAAACACTAAAGCACAAAACTTGCTGTATAAAAATCAATTTTTGATACTAACATCTTTAAAAGCTATTTAACTCTTTTTATTGTAAGTTCGTTTATAACCATTCCGCTCTCGCCGAAAAACAGTTCGAGATATGTGCTTATCGTTGCAAACATATCGATTTCAAAATCAAACGTTCCGCTTTTTCCGCCTTTGAGGGAAAGTATTTTAACTATGTTTCCGTTGGCTCTAACTGTTAGCGGAAGTTGAGCAAGCTCGGGGCTGTCCGCAAACATATCAACGGTGAACTTATAAACGCCTTTGACTTTTTGGTTTAGTATGACGCTATTTATAACGCCTTTTGTCGTTATAATTTTCTTTGTATCTAAAGACACATCGTTTTCGATATCGATAACCCCAAGGTCATTTCTCGGCGAGACTAAATTTTCCGGCTCGTTTAAAATCTTGACCTCTAGATGTCCTTTAGAGCAGTTATAGTTTAGTATTGTATTAATAATATTAACGGCGTTTCTCGCAAGGGAATGTCTTGAAAGCTCTCCCGACTCTAACTTTTCGTCGCTGTTGTCGCCGTTTGAATTTTGCTCGCTACTTGCACACACCATAAACAGATCGTTTTGCGACGTTATCATGTCTGCCGTGTCCTTAACGCTCGCTTCGCCGTTTTCCTTGTTCATCGTTGCCCACCAATCGGTCATGACAACCCCTTTAAATCCCCAATCGTTCCTCAAAACGGTTGTGTTAAGGTCGAAGTTGGAGGCGGCTTGCGTTCCGTTTATCGGGTTATACGCCGTCATAACGCTGGTTGCGCCCCCCTCTTTAACCGCCATTTCGAACGATTTAAGATAGATCTCTCGAAGCGCTCTTGCGCTGACAACCGCATCAACGGTGTTTCTCGCTTTCTCTTGGTTGTTAGCGACAAAATGCTTTATCGTTCCGGTTATGTTGTATTGGTTCATCGTTTTAATTTGGGCTACTGCCATAGTTCCCGAAAGGAACGGATCTTCCGAATAGTATTCAAAATTTCGTCCGCAAAGTGGGTGCCTGTGGATGTTAACTCCGGGTCCTAAAAGCGTATCAATTTTATGATAGCAAATTTCTTTCGACATGAAATCAAACAGTTCACATACAATGTCGGTGTTGAATGTTGAAGCTAACGCCGTTGCGTTTGGAACGCTATAAGCCATCGTTCCGCAGTCCATTCTAATTCCGGACGGCCCGTCGGAACAGCAGGCTATAGGAAGCTTTCTTTTTTCAAAAAGCGAAGAGCTAACTCCGCCATAGCTTCCGGCAGTTCCCGCCGTAACTTTTGGGGAACACATTCCTTCTCCCCTCGAAAGCTCGATAAGTTCTTTATCCGAAAGATCTTTAACAAAAGTTTCGGTATTAATTTTTCCGCTTTTAACGTCGTCAAACGTGTAGCCTTTGTTTGTCTTTTCGGACGCTTTCTCGCTCTCGGTTTTTATGCGGTCGTTTAAATCATAGTTTCTTGTTAAAACGTCGCTATAGCTCTTTATAATTTCGCCGTCTTTTTGTAGGGCAGATAGTATTTTAAACGGTTTAATCGGCATCAAAGCCGGACAACATTTTTCTAAAATTTCGAGTTCCGCTATATTGAAATGCGCTACTTTTTCCGCCGCTCTAACGTCGAACCCTAAATAAAAAGCATATTCGCCCTCTTCTAAAACAAACGCAGATATCGTTTCGTCAAACGAGGATATATGTTTTGTCGATGTTGCTATCGTTAGCATCTCTGTTTCGTTTGGCATAAGCTCTTTTGTTTTGGCGAACCCAACAAGAACCCTTGTCGATTTTCCGAGTTTCCCGAAAGGTTGCGAAACATAAAGTTGAATGATTTTTTTGCCTTTTGATGTGCCTGTGTTTTTAACGTTAAACTCAAATATAAACTCGTCGCCTTTGTTTTCGCAAACTATATTTTCAATTTTAAACGACGTGTAGGAAAGCCCAAAGCCGAAAGGATACATAACATCCTGTTTTGCGAATGTCTCGAAATATCTATATCCAACAAAGATATCTTCGGCATATATGTTCTCTTTTTCCCCTCCGAAATTTTGGGAAGAGGGATACATTTCAACGGTTTTTGCTATCGTGTCCGGCAAACAACCGCAAGCTCCAACATCTCCACACAAAACATCTGCATACCCGTTTCCGCTTTCGATTCCGCCATGCCAAGCATACAAAACTGCAGACGGATTAAACTCCTCTACAAACGACATATCAACAACGCCACCCGTGTTTAGCATGACTACCGTTTTGTTAAAATAACTGGTTATATATTTTAAATTTTGTTTTTCAATGTCGCTAAGATAGAAGCTTCCGCCCAAAAGTTCGCTGTCTCGGTCTTCCCCTGCGCTTCGTCCAACAACAAAAATTGCGATATCGTTATGTTCCGCTGCGGCTTCAACCGTTTGTTCCGAAAGAATAAGTTCTTTTTGGGAAAACGGCTCTTGCGCCCAACCCTTGCCTTTGTCGAAAGGATTTTCCAAAACAAAGTTTTTATACATATCGTATAAACTATTGTCTATATTACGCTTTTGTTTTAAACCATCTGCAATGTTGACGAGATACGGAATGTTAACCATTCCGCCCGAACCCGTTCCGCAATAATAGGTGTCTATCTGCGCTCTTCCGAAAATCGCAACGTTTTCGCCCTCTTTAATCGGCAACGTTTCGCCATCATTTTTAAGCAGAACAACCGACTCTGCAACCGCTTTTCTTATGCTCTTTGAATAATCTTTGTAGTCTAACGTTAACATGATAAAACCTTTGGCTTTTTTCGCCGTCCTTTTATTTATTGGGGATTATGACATCTTATAAACTGTCCGTCCTCCGCCTTTGTTTCGTTTGGCATCTCTTTGAAACAGATATCTTTTGTGTAGAGGCATCTGTTTTTAAACGGGCAACCGACGCTGTCGGGCGTCCACATCGTTATCTCGCTTTCCTCCGCAGATTTAACCGGCAAAACGACTTCGCCCTCTCTTTCGGGGTCGGGAGCCGCCGCAAGAAGCAGCTGGGTGTAGGGGTGCTTTGGGTTTATAATAACCTTGTCAACATCGCCATGTTCAACGATATGTCCGGCATATAAAACGATTATCCTGTCTGCAAAATATCTTGCCGTCGCTATGTCATGGGTTATGTAGATAAACGATTTGTTATGTTCTTTTTTAAGTTTGTTCATGAGGTTTAAAACCCCTAAACGAATCGAAACATCAAGCATCGAGGTCGGCTCGTCGGCAAATATAACCTCTGCGCCGGCTGCAAGAACTCTCGCTATATAGGCTCTTTGCTTTTGTCCGCCCGAAAGTTGATGGGGATATTTTTTGCCCTGTTCCTCCGGAGGGGTTAGCCCAACAAGTTCAAGAGCGGTATCTATGCGTTTTTTCATATAGTTCGCATCGCCCTTGTGGTATAGCTTAACAGGTCGCTCTAGGTGGTAGTATATGCTGTGGAGCGGATTAAGGGAGGAAAACGGATCTTGAAATATCATCTGGGATTTTTGTCGATATTTTTTAAGACTGTCCCCTTTAAGAGCGTGGACATCTTGATTTGCATAATACATCTTTCCGCTCGAGGGTTTATGGAAACGCATTGCTATTCTGCATATTGTCGATTTTCCGCAACCAGATTCGCCAACAACCGCAAGGCTTTCGCCCTCATACAGTTCAAACGATACGTCGTTAAGCGCCCTTAACGTTTTGGATTTTGAAAAAATTGTTTTGCCGCTGACGTTAAAATCCATCGTGACATTTTCCGCTTTAAATATAACTTTTCTTTTATAGTTATCCATTATACACCTCGCCGTTATAATTTAAAAGTGGGTTGTGGCAATAATAAAAATTCGTGTTATCTTCCGTTTTAGAAGGTTCGCTCTTTTTGCACTCTTCGCAACGATTAAAACATCTTTCCTCGAACCTACAACCATCCGGTATGTTTTTAAGATCAAGCGGAGAACCCTCTATACCCTCCATATATTTTATCTCGCCCTTTAAAGAGGGGAAGGAATTTTTAAGCCCAAAGGTATATGGATGGCTCGGTCGATGAAGGATTTTTTCCGTCTTTGCCTTTTCAACAATCTTTCCTGCATACATGATCGCAACTTCGTCGCAAAACTCCATCATTAAGCTAATGTCATGGGTTATAAACAAAATTGAAAAGCCAAACTTCGCTTTAAGTTCATATATACGCTTTAATATATCCCGTTGAACAACGGTGTCTAGAGCGGTTGTCGGCTCATCAAGGATTAAAAGTTTCGGGTTAAGAGCAAGCGCCATAGCGATAACAGCTCTTTGGCGCATACCTCCGGAAAACTGGTGGGGATAATCTTTAAGCCGTTCTTTCGGTATACCGACAAGCGCTAAAAGTTCCTCAGATCTTTTCCTTGCCTCCGCCTTTGATTTCGTTATACCGTGGTATCTGAATATTTCGAAAAACTGTTTTTCCATCGTCGCAACGGGGTTTAAGCAGTTCATTGCGCTTTGGAAAACCATGCTTGTGTCTTTCCATCTGAAATCCATCAGCTTTTTGTTGCCGAATTTTAAGACATCATCCCCTTGAAACAATATCTCTCCGCCCGAGATTATCGCCGGCGGACGATGTAGCCTCATAAGAGAATATGCAATGGTCGATTTTCCGCAACCCGATTCACCGGCAAGACCCAAACTTTGACCTTCCGCTATCTCAAAACTAACGTTGTCAACCGCTCTTACAAACGAACCATCGCCCGTTACATAGTCTACAGAAAGGTTTTTGACCTCTATAACGTTTTTCATGTTATAATTCTCCTTAATTGGAATAGTAGTTATCGGAATAAAAGTTATTTCGTTTAGCCGTTGACTCGTCTTTTTTCAACTTTTCTTGCTTTGTAATAACTTTTCATAATTCTTTGCGCTTTGAGTTTTGGGTTTGATATCTCGTCGATAGCGAAGTTTATAAGGGTTAACCCCATGCCTATCATAACGAGGATAGCGATAGCTCCCGTAACCTCAAAGAAATATCCGCTTCTAAACGCTCCCGAGTTTTGCGCATTAAAAAGAATCGTTCCAAGCGTTACCGATTCGGGATTTCCAAAGCCGATAAATTCAAGCGTTGCATGAGCCATTATTGAATAGATAAGGGTGCTAACAAACGCCGACGATATTATCGAAAGCATATTTGGCATAATCTCAACAAACAGAATTCTAAACTTGTTCTCGCCAAGCGTTTCGGCGCTTCTGACAAAATCTCTGTTTCTAATGCTCATCGTTTGCGCCCTTAGAACCCTAGAATTCCAAGGCCACGAAGTGAGGCCGATTATAAGGCTTATCAAGATAGGGGAAACCTCTCCTATCATCGAGGCTATAATCAAAAGCAAAACAATTGTCGGCACAACCATAACGATGTTTGTGACGGTGCTGACTATGCTATCGTATACTCCGCCGATATAGCCGGCGCTTATTCCCACAAGCATACCTAGCCCCGTTGTTATTAGCCCCGCCAAAAGCCCAACTATTAGCGATTGTCTACCTCCATAGAGCGATTGGGCAAAAACATCTCGACCGAGATTTGTTGTTCCTAAAAGATGCTCTGCCGAAGGGGGTTCGTGATACATCCCTTCAAATCTTGTCATCGGGTCGTATGATGTAAAAAGTGGAGCAAACATAGTCATAATTAAAACTATAGCGATAAGCGTTATTCCGACGGTGAATTTAGGGCTGTTTTTCAAAAAACGAACGATATCTTTAAACTTGCTGTTTTTGTTTGACATAATTTTTTCCTTTCCGCAAAAAGCGTTATTTGCTCGATTGATGTCTTGTTCGAGGATCCATAAACAGTATTACTATATCAGCTAGGAAATTTGCGGAAAGCATAAGTATTGTTGTTATAAGCAAAATGCCCTGCATAAGAGGATAGTCCCTCGAATCTATCGCAGACACCATAACCGTTCCAAGCCCCGGATAGTTGAAGATTTGTTCAACTATAATCGAACCGCCGAGCAAAAAACCTACCTGCATGGCAAGCGACGTTATAACGGGCAAAAGCGAGTTTCTCGCCGCATAGGAAAACATTATTTTTCTGTCGGGCAAGCCTTTTGCAATACCCATAGTTATGTAGTCGTCGCCCAGTTGGTTAATCATGTTTGCTCTCATGCCCATAATTCCGCCAAGACCCGTCAACACAACCGCCGTCACCGGCACAAATGCATGGTATAGTATGTCGAGGTAGTAGTCGAGAGGAGTTTCGGGAATAAAAAGAGGGGTAACGGCATAACCCAAAGGGAAAAAGCCGGTATAGCAAAGCGCAAACAACAAAACAATTGCGGTTACAACGGAGGGGATGTTCGCAAGGAATTGGCCGCCAACCGTGAAAAATGTGTCGATCTTTGAACCTCTTCGCCATGCAACGAATATACCGAGAAGGTTGTTGATGATAAACCCGATTATCAAAGCGGATCCCATCAAAAACACCGTCCAAGCAAGCCCTCTTGATATCGCTTCGGTTACCGGTTGGGGGTAATAATAAAACGATGTTCCCCAATCCCCCGTTAAAATATTACCTACATATTTAAAATAGGTTAATATAAGCGGTTCGGTTGAATTAAATCCAAACATCGCCTCTATAGAAGCAATCGTTGCGGGGTCAACTTTAGAACCACCCCTCGCAAGTTCGGATAGATACATCTGGACGGGGTCGCCCGGCATCATTCTCGGCAAGAAAAAGTTGAGGGTTACAGCGCCAAAAAATGCGGTTATATAAAAACCTATTCTTTTAATTATATAAGCCATACTCATATGTCCTTTCTTAACATATTATTTAAAAAGCAAGGCTTAAGCCTCCTACACTTTTTGAGCGTAGAAGGCTTAGTTCTGTTTTTTATTTCAGAATATTATACTACGGGTTCAAGCTCTAAAAGTCTTAAAATTTTCGAATCGTGCAACGTTAGTGCCGGGAAACCTGTTTCATTGCTGGTCGACCAACCTGTGAAACGGCTGTCGTTGTAGACGAACCAGTTACCGTTGTATAAAACCGGTATGTTAATCATATTTTCTGCGAAGTGTTGTTCAACTTGGCTTGTTATCGCAACAACGTCTTCCTCTGTTTGAGCTGTCGGAAGTTGTTCGATTAGAGCGTTAAGATCTTCGTTGATGTAGTTTGTTTGGCAAACCGACCACCATGTGCTTGTTAATGCTCTTGTGCTGTCGCTGATTGTGTCGAAATAGAATCTATAAACATCGCCCGCTTGACCGTTTGCTGTGTATAGCATATCCCATTCGCCGGAAGCCCAAAGCTGGGTAACCATCGAAAGTTCCGTTGCGTTTGCTGTTGCGTTAACCCCTATCTCTTTCATGCCCTCAGCCGAGATAACTGCGCCGTCGTTCCAATCGGTCCAACCTGCCGGTGAGATGATGTCAAATTCAATTGTTTTTCCTGTTGGAGTTTCAACAAATCCGTCGCCGTCTGTGTCAACATATCCCGATTCAGCGAGAAGCGCTTTTGCAGCATCGAGATCGTATTTTGTATACATCTCCATTTCGGCTTGAGCCGTGTCATCGGCATATCCGAGAAGAGCGGGGGGAAGACCTGTGTTTGGTGGGATTGTGTCGGAAAGATATCCGTAAACTGCGGAATCGATTATTCCGGTTCTGTCAACCGCCATCGAAAGCGCACGTTTGAAGTTTGGATCGTTGAATGCTTCGAGGTTGCCTTCGTTTGTTGTCATGTAGTTCATCGAAAGACGAACACCGTCGTTCATGCCATACCAATATTTTTTACTTTCATCCCCTTGAACATAGGTTTCTTCGATGTTGGGGATAAAGATATGCGCCCAGTCTACGCTGCCTGTTTGTAGAAGGGTTAGCGCCGAGTCGTTCGAATTAAATTGGGGAGCGCGAAGTTCATCAACTTGAAGATCGTCTGCTTTCCAATAATTAGCGTTTCTTCCGAGAACGATCATTTCGGGAGCGAACGATTTAACTTCGCTGAAAGCTCCGGTTACAACGATGCTATCTGCATCATACACATAGTTTGCGGGGTCTTCAACAGCGCTCCAAACGTGTTCCGGAATCATCCATTTGTTTGCGAAAACTGTGTTTCTGTGGAAGCGGTTTTCCGATGTCATAACAAGCTCAACTGTGTAGTCGTCAACTTTGGTTATGCTTTCGATTTTTCCGGGGGTTCCGTCACGCTCCCAGTCGCCTGTTCTGTCGATTTCGGGTTTATCTTTAGAATATTCAAAAGAGAACACAACGTCGTCTGCGTTAAAATCTTCGCCGTCGCTCCATTTAATGCCCTCACGAACTTTGATTGTTAAAGTTTTGTTATCTGCTTCCGAGATAATCTCTTCAGCAAGCCACATTGTTTCTTCGTTGTTTTTGTATGCATCAAAAATCATGAGAGGCTCATACATAAAACCTTGAACGAATTGGTAGACGCTAGCGGATAGTGGGTTGAAGTTTTTAACCCAACCATCAGTTTGGTCGAACAATACCGTTAGGATGGCGGGATCGCTGCCTTGCGATGTTTCGCCGTTCGATTGTTCTGTTGCCGGTGCGGAGCAACCTGCCATTAAAGAAACAACAAGCGCTGTTAAGATAATTAGTGCGAGAGTTTTTGTGAAAATGTTCTTTTTCATAGTTTTCCTCCAATATATTTTTATGTAACGAATACATAATATACTTTTTAGATGTAGCGCCCTACGCTAAACGTTGTAACAAAGCGCTAAATCATCACTTTATCGTTAAAGTAAACTTTGAAAAATAATATTTTATATACAATAATATTTTGCATTGTATATAAAATAAGTGTATTTAGTCGGTTATATTGCTAATTCATCAAAAGTTTTCAAGATTTACTTTATCGTTGTAGTTGTTAGCTTATCACTGCGAATATATTTTGTCAACCCAATTTATTCAAATTCTACATATTGTGCAATGGGGCACATTTTTTATGTTAATATTACACAAACGACAGCTTGGATATTCACCCGGATTACTTCACCCGCAGTGTTTTTAACCCCCGAGAAACGTTAGGTGTTAATGTCTTTAACGCTCTGCCCTTTTAGCAACTCCCCTTTAACACCTACCGATCTTGGTATAAAGCTTTTGGGTTTTTCTATCTCCTCGATCAAGAGATTAACCGCCTCAAGCCCTATCGTTTCAGCATTTTGTTTCCATGTCATAATCTTTGGACGCATAACCTGCGAAATGCTCATACCATCAAAACCGGCAACGCTTATATCCCCCGGTATCTCGAGATCTCTGCTTTCGATAGCATTAAACCCTCCGATAAAAGCAAAATCGTCTTGATAGAAGATAAATGTTGGAGGCTCTTTCATGTCAAGAAGCTCATACGTTATATTCTCCGCAGATTTCGGATCATGGTATACACCCTCTTTAATGTAATCTTCATTAACTTCAATACCAAGGTTTTCGCAAGCCCTATAAAATCCGGCTATCCGTATTTTTGTAACCATCGACAACTCGCCATGAATAAACGCTATCTTTCTATGCCCCATTTCATAGGCGTATTTGACCATTTCGTTCATTGCAAATTCATTGTCGGAGTTAACGGTGCTGCAATGGCTATAGGTATAATCGACCGCAACAACCGGCATTTCCTGTCTTAACAGGCTCAGCGTGCTGTCGTCTTCAAATTTGCTAACAAGAATTAAAACACCGTCATATCCATGAACCCTTACATAGTCTTCATACGACAGTTTTTCATCACCTAGCTTGTCTCCGATAAACGAAACGGAATATCCGTTTTCCCTTGCATTAACTATAAAGCTGTTTAAAATCGATGCAAAAAATTCGTGGGTAATACCACTCCCCGTTCCGTCCTCCATCAAAACGCCGAAGGTATACGAACGATTTGTTTTAAGCCGAACGGCGGCAGGGTTTCTTATATATCCCAAATTCTTGGCAGTTTTCTTGACCTTTTCGATCGTTTCTTTGCTTATGTCTTTTTCGCCACGAAGCGCCTTGCTGACCGCCGTTGCCGAAAGCCCACATTCTTTTGCTATTTCTTTTATCGTTGTCAAAATGCCACCTCTATAAACTATATACTTTATCGTTTGAGTAAAGTATATAGGGTAAGTTGTACCTTTGTCAATATAATTGATGCCTAAGGGGTTAACTTTCGGTGTGTAGCTACCACTATTGATGTTGTGTATCTTTTTCACACAAACTGTTTTTTCCAAATATACCGATGTTGAGTTGTTTGATTATTGCCGATTTGGCGAACTTGAGATGGATTGCTGCAGCAATACAGCCGAGGATCGAATAGGATAATGCCATAAAAAAGCAACCAACCCGTGGTTTTCAATATACAAAAAACAATCGGTAGCCTGTTAGCTACCGATTGTTTCTATTTCTTTTTACCGGGTTTCCCCTACATTTGACAAAGAGCCAAATTAATTTACAAGAGATTTTTAAAAGGCTAAACTGTTAAACAGCGGCCAATCTATTATTTTTGTTCGAAACTATCTGGTATACCGCAATTACTAATATGGTCGAAACCCCTATTATATCGGTGATGTTTCCGGGATATATAAGCAACAATCCCGAAGCCACACACACAAGGCGAACCAAAACATTAAGATTGCGGAACATATACCCTATCATTCCTGCGGATATAGCAAACATTCCGATAAACGCTGTAATCGTAACCTGAACAACCTCTAGCGGTGTTGTGTCGATAAACAATAGCGCTGTGTCAAAAGCAAACATATACGGAATGACAAACGCCGCAATCGACAGCATCGTAGCATTAAGGGCCGTTTTCATCGGCTTTGACCCCGCAATAGCCGAGCCTGCATAGGCAGCTAGTGCTACGGGTGGGGTTATGTCTGCAACTATTCCAAAATAGAACACAAACATATTTGCGGCGATGATATCCATGTTCATTCCGATTGTCAAAATAGGCGCACAAGTCGTCGCCATGATGAGGTAGTTTGCTGTTGTCGGAACGCCCATTCCAAGAACTATACAGGAAATCATCGTGAAGAAAAGCGCAACAATAAGGTTGTTTCCGGCTATCGCAACGATACCTGAAATAAGGGTTTGAGCAAGGCCTGTCATCGTTACAACCCCTGCAATAATTCCCGCCACACCACAAGCCGCAGCCACCGAAAGGGTTCCCTTTCCTCCGTTTTCAAGCGCTGTGAAAAATCCGTTGACGGTTAATCGGTCTTGGCGGTTAAATATGCCAACAACGATAGCGACAAGAATTGCGAAGATAGCGGAACGAGACATCGTGTAGCCATCTACTATCATATAGACCAACACAACAAGGGGGAGGAGTAGATAGAGGTTTTTAAATATTTCTTTAAGTTTCGGAAGTTCTTCTTTTGAAACGCCTTGAAGGTTAAGTTTTTTCGCTTTGAAATGAACCATCAAGAACACGCCCGAAAAGTATAAAAATGCCGGAAGTATCGCTTTTTGAATAATCGTTGCATACGGAACGTTGCAGATTTCCGCCATCAAAAATGCGGCGGCACCCATTATCGGGGGCATTATCTGGCCACCCGTCGAAGCGGAAGCTTCAACAGCGCCGGAAAATTCGCCCGGATAACCGGTTTTTTTCATCATCGGTATAGTAACACTCCCCGTTGTAACGGTGTTTCCAACCGAACTACCCGAAACCATTCCGCAAAGTGCGCTTGAGATAACCGCAACTTTAGCAGGCCCGCCCGAGCTTGCGCCGGCTATAGCGTTTGCACAGGATATGAAAAAGTTTGAAATACCCGTCGTTTCAAGAAATGCCCCGAATATTATGAAAAGAACTATAAACGTTGATGCAACACCGATTGGAACACCGATTACGCCGGTAGTGGTGTAAAAGAGATTGTATACAATTCTCGAAAACGGTATACCGCTGTAAAAGGCATAGGCTATTGCCACCGAGGCTACAACGATTATCGGAAGCCCCGTCACTCGTCTACAAGCTTCCGCTAGCACCAATATCCCAATAGCGCCGAGAACTACCTCTAAAGTGTCTATCCTTGTTGCTTTTTGAACTATGTCTTGAAAGAATATCGCATAATGAAAAAAGCTATATGCACCCGCTATGCATAATATCCAATCATACCATGGAATAAAGTTAACCTTTTGAACCTGTCCTTTTTTCAAAGGAAAAACCGCGAATACAAGAATTATAACCATTCCAACAAACATCGAACGCCTAACCTGTTCGCTTTGGGTTGAAAAAAGATTCATGTATATCATGTAGAGCGAAAAAGCAACAAGCATTCCTCTCACGATAATGCGTGGTATCCCTTTGAATATACGAATGTTAGATTCTCTGTCGTATTTTTTCATAACCTCATCAAGGTTTTGTTCGGTTGAATTTTCCGCAACGACATCGTTTATTTTTTCATCAATTTTATTTCCCACTTAAATCTACCGCCTTTCCACATTTATTTAAATTCTATCAGTTTTCATAAGCTATTACAATGCCCCTTTCGGGAAAACACAGTTGTTTTAAGCTTATTTGTTCTCCATCTAACATCAAAACATGGTCATAAACCGGGCTTATGTTGTATGCCAAGTTTTCAATCTTAGTGTTTATGTTCGTTATAGTCATCGAGCCGTCGTCCCCCATAATAAGCTGCTGGTCGCCAACAAGTTCGGTTTGAACCCCTGCCCCAAATCCGAAATACTGCGTTTCGTATATCATTATCTCGCCCTGTTCGATTGTATAGCGATCATGCACCGGGCTTTTGTTAACCGAATGGATGAAAGAAATCTCGAACTGTTCGCCCTCCGATATCTCGAAACTAGCAACCGTTTCGCCCGTTTGCCTTATCTTTATATGTAAAAACCCTCGGCTTTCGGCTTTATAAACTACAAAAGTTGCAACGGCAATCGCCGTTGCAACCATAATGTATATAGCTATTGCTTTTTTAGAAAGTCCCCTAATAATAATTAAAGAACTCCGGCTTCTTCATAGTATTTTTGAGCGCCTGCGTGGAAGTCAACCGTTATACCTTGAACTGCTTCTTCAAGAACTAGTTCTTCGAATTTAGCATGGCCTGTTTTAAGCGATTCTTGGTTTTCAAACATTGCTTTTGTGAATTCATATATTGCATCTTCGCTAACATCTTCCGAAGCGATGATGGTTGCACGAACGCTTAGTGTTTGAACATCAGCGTCAACACCGTTGTATGTGCCGCCGGGGATCGTTGTTTTTGTGTAGAAAGGATATTGTTCAATCAACATATCTGCGTGTTCGTCATCGATTTCAACAAGAACCATGTCTCTTGCAATCGAAAGATCAACAACTGCGGTTGTAGGAGCGCCTGCTGTAATGAAAGCTGCATCGATTTTTCCGTCTTTGATCGAATCAGCCGCATCGCCAAAGCTTCCGTTAACTTTGTTGATATCTTCGTTAATGTCGATTCCGTATGCAGCAAGGATTTGAGTTGCGTTAAATTCAACACCGCTTCCTGCGTCGCCAACGTTAACTGTTTTTCCTCTAAGGTCTTCGATGCTTTCGATTCCGGGAACAGCGATTACTTGGCAAGTTTCATCATAAACGCCTGCAACTGCTTTGAACGAAGAGAATTCCCCGTCTTCAGCAAAAAGATCTGTTCCGTTTGCCGCATAGTCCATAACGTCGTTTTGAACGATAGCGAGATCAGACAAGCCGTCGTCGATGTCCAAGATGTTTGCTTTTGAAGCGCCTGTCGAAACAACTGTTAGGTTAACACCTTCCATGATGTTGTTAAGAACGGTTGCCATAGTTCCGCCAACTGCATAGTATGTGCCTTGTGTTCCGCCTGTTCCGAATGTGAGGTCTACCTTTTCGGTTGTTGCCACATCACCTGTCGGAGCGTCTTCACCTTCGGTTGTTGCGTTAGGGTTGCCGCAAGCTACAAAGAGCATTGCAACTACAACTACGAGTGCTAGCATTGATAAAAGTCTTTTGTTCATTTTTTCTTCCTCCTAAATTTAGTTAATTAATTTGTACATATTAAATAATAAATATATGATATTTTATCATGTATTTAAGTTTATTGCAAACATTTTGTTCGTATTATAAAAAAGAAACTATATATTTTGTTATGTTCTACAAAATATATAGTTCATCTTGTTATGTATTTAGTTTATATTTGCACATTTCGGGTATCTATTCATTTTTTCAGTTTTCGTATGGGTGTGTGTTTTTTTATTTATTTGTGGTTTTGAGGCTTAAATCGCAAAAGGAAAACACAGCGTTTAAGCAACTCACCCATCAAGACGCCAACCACAAAACTGACATAAAAAAACAGTATCTCACGATACTGTTTTTTTGGTGCCTCCGGTCGGAATCGAACCAACGACACGAGGATTTTCAGTCCTCTGCTCTACCGACTGAGCTACAGAGGCATATTTGCATAAAAAAATGGCGACCCGGATGGGGCTCGAACCCACGACCTCCAGCGTGACAGGCTGGCGTTCTAACCAACTGAACTACCGGGCCACATATACGACGAAAATTTTGTGGTGGGAGCAACAGGGTTCGAACCTGTGACCCCCTGCTTGTAAGGCAGGTGCTCTGACCAGCTGAGCTATGCTCCCAAAACATTATTGTCGGCGACGAATAATATTATATTATACATTTCGCTTTTTGTCAATAGAAAAAATGTATTTTTCTAAGAGATTTTTTCAAAATATATTTTATTTCTAAAAAAAACGAGATTAAATGCCGTTTTAGTTTGCCGGCAATATTATTTTAACCCTGTAAAAATTTTAATCAACTACTGCTTTTATCAAATTAATTAAAGATTTGTTGCTGTGTTTTGCCATTTCAAAATATCCATATCCCCCTAGCTTTAAAACTAGGGGGATAATTTTTCTATTAATTAAACCGGTAGTTGTTTATTTTGACCTTCCGTATTCGGAACGTCGGTAGCTTCGGCATTGATTGTCGGTTGAACTAATGTGTCCTCGTTTATTTCAACTTCTGCTTTTGATAACTTATTTATCATTATAGAAACAAACACTATTGCTAAAAGATCGGTTATCCCATTAACTATAAGCGATATTCCTATAAACAACATCAAGTTTTTTGCAACTCCGAAAGGATCTATTATAGCAATTATCCCGAGCGTTAACATAACCCCGGCAACAGCTAATGGTATCCACCAATATTTAACCCTTACCCTTGCAAGATCTATTCCGTATTGAAGTTTCATTGCACCGCCAACTATCAAGACTATCGAAAGTATAACGGTTAAGAACGAGGCTAGCGATTCCGGGCTTATGAGAAAATATATTCCAAATCCCAGTATTGCAACCCCTTGAACCAAGCCAAACGAGCCAAACGCCGTTTCAATCCTATGAATGAAATAAAAGCCAATTCTAAAAAAACCCCAAATTGTCAAGACGACGCCAACCGCTCTGCATATTATGAGTGTTGAGCTTTCGGGAAATATAACGATTAAAATACCTAGAACTATAACCGCTATATTGGCGAAAATAAGTTCTCTTTTTATGCTGTGCTGTTGTCTTTGTCCCTCTTTTTTAAATATTCCCATATCGCAAATACAGCATGATTTTGTTTTTCATGCTCTCCTTTCACCTACATAATATCACAACAAAAAACAAAAATAAACAAAATTTAATCTATTTTTTACTACCTTTAAGATTTTCAAGGTTATACGGCGTTTCTTGATAGACAAAATAGTTGAGCCAGTTTGAAAAAAGGAGATTAGCATGGCTTCTCCAGTTAAACAAAACGCCCTGTTTTGGGTCGTCATTTTTAAAGTAGTTGTATGGAACTTCGATGTCAAGCCCCTTTTCTTTATCCCTGAAATATTCCGACGCTAGTGTGTCTCGGTCGTATTCTTGATGCCCAAAAACAAAGATCCTTCTGCCGTTTTCGTTTGCAGCAATATGAACCCCCGCTTCCTCGCTTTTTGCCAAAACATTAAGTTTGTGTTCATTTTCGATATCCTCGGTTCTAACCTCGGTATGTCTTGAATGTGGGGCTTTGAACATCTCGTCAAACCCTCGCATAAGCGGATTTTTTGCGTCTAAAACTTCATGATCAAAAACGCCAAACATCTTTTTGTCGAGAGAATGTTTTTTTATTTTGTAATGATAATACAAGGCGGCTTGCGCACCCCAACATATATGCATCGTGCTATAAACATTTTGTTTGCTATATCTAAATATCTCGCATAGCTCTTTCCAATAGTCTACCGCTTCAAACTCAAGATTTTCGACCGGCGCTCCCGTTATTATCATCCCATCGAACCGTTGATTTTTAATCTCGCTAAGCGTTTTGTAAAAAGCTTCGAGATGTAGCGGAGAGGTGTTTTTAGATTGGTGGCTGTCCATCTGCAAAAATGTTAGTTCAACCTGTAGCGGACTGTTCGCAAGAACCCTCGAAAGTTGCGTTTCGGTCGTTATCTTGGTTGGCATAAGATTGACTATGCAGATTTTAAGCGGCCTAATATCCTGAGACACCGCTCTTTTTTTGCTCATAACAAACACATTCTCGTTGTTAAGCGCTTCATAAGCCGGCAGTTTTTTTGGTATTATTAATGGCATATCTTTTTTTCCAATTCATTTTAAATTTTTGAAAAAGCATTGTCAAAGTCTTTTATAATATCGTTTATATTTTCAATCCCAACCGACACCCTTATAAGCTCCGGTTTAATTCCGGAAGCTATCTTGTCGCTATCGCTAAGTTGCCTATGTGTTGAACTCGACGGATGAAGAACTAGCGTTTTAACATCTCCAACATGAACTGCAAGGCTGGTTAATTTAAGGTTTTCTATAATCGTTTCGCCGGCTTTTGTTCCTCCCTTTGCTCCAAAACAAAGAACCCCCGACAAACCTTTTGGCAGATATTTTTTTCCTAAATCATAGTATTCGCTCGATTTAAGCCCCGGATAGTTGACCCATTCAACCTTGCTATGTCCTTCTAAAAATTCTGCGAGAGCCAATGCGTTTTCGGAATGGCGCTCCATTCTTAAATGAAGTGTTTCAAGCCCTAGCGACGTTAAAAAAGCATTCATCGGCGACATAACCGCCCCAAAATCCCTTAGCATCTGCGAACGAAGTTTAACAGCAAACGCCGAGTCTTTAAAAGCTTCGGTATAGATAATGCCATGGTAGCTGGGTTCGGGTTTGGTTAAACAATCAAACCTATCGGATTTTGCCCAATCGAAGTTTCCGCCGTCGACAACAACACCGCCAAGGCTTGTTGCGTGTCCGTCGCTATATTTTGTCGTTGAATGAACAACTATGTTTGCGCCGTGTTCGAGCGGTCGGCAAAGATATGGCGTAGCAAGAGTATTATCAACGATAAGCGGAACGCCGATGCTTTTTGATACAGCCGATATTTTTTCGAAATCTAAAATCGAAAGCGCAGCATTGCCAAGTGTTTCGCCAAAAACAGCTTTTGTTTTGTCGTTCGCCAACGCCACTATGCTCTCGATATCGTCGTCTTGATTAAAAAACCTAACTTCGATACCTAGCTTTTTAAGCGTCACGCTAAACAGGTTCGATGTTCCTCCATATATATTGCGAGTCGACAGAATGTTGTCGCCGTTTTCAGAGATATTAAGGATCGTCATAAGCGTAGCGGATTGTCCCGACGAAGTAGCTACTGCCGCTACTCCACCCTCTAAAGCCGCCATCTTTTTTTCTAGCGCCGAACAGGTTGGGTTTGATATCCTCGAATACATATGATTATCGCTTTTAAGGTCAAACAACGCCGCAACATCTTCGTTTTTTTTGTATCTAAATGTCGTGCTTTGACAGATAGGCGCAACGTGTGGTTCGCTGTTGTCGGGGGAATACCCCGCATGAAGACATCTTGTCTCAAAATTTTCAAACATCATTTCGCTCTCCTCATCCTCTTTTCATCATTAAACTTACAGGTTTTTTTAGAACCCTACATCAAATAGTATCCCAACAATATCTCAACTGCCGCAACAACCGCAACGAAACTTGAAACAAAAAACACAAACTGCTCCGCTCTTTTCGGGTCAATAAACGGCTTTAAAAACTTCGAAATAATAGCGGGCGCAAAAACACAAAACAGAAAAACGCTTGGTATAAAATATCTAACTTGAACACCCAATATCGAGGTTGACCCAAGCGTCGACCATATGCAATAAAACGCCGTTACCGTTATTATATAAAGGAGTATAAAAAGAACTCCCGAAATAGCGCTATCTTTAAATGTATAGTTCTTCTTGTCCGTTCCGGCAACCGCAAAAGCTGTTAAAGAAAGCGAAACCGGCACTAGAATTGGGGTTAAAACGGTGTCGAGATCAAGGCTTCCAAAAAGCCCATGTTCCCCTAGATAAAACCCATTTTGATAACCATCTACCGCCATAATCATCGCATATCTTATCGGATTGGAAAGAATGTATTTTATCTGGGCGCTTGTGTCTACCCATTGAAGCCCTTCGCTTGGCGGTATTCCGATGTTGAACATTCCGGCATAAACAAGGGTTGCTTGCCAAAAAAGCACACCAACTGCCGCCGCCGCCAACACCAAAAACACAGGTTTTATATTTTTGTCTTTATACTTATATACAAGACTACCGGCAAACATAAACAAAACAAGGGGGACATATGTCGGCTTGATCATAACAGCAAGCCCGATAGCTATCGTCATGACAATTATATCTTTTATGTTTTTTTGATTTTTCCCAACTATACCAAAAAACACTATCACGCCCGAAATCAACATCGTGTCATAGTTTACCGACGAGGCTATATATAGCGTTATCGGCAAAAGCGAAACCGCAACGAGAGCCTCTTTGTATCGGTCGGCTTTTTTTATCGCATAATAGACCGAACAGGCAAACATCAAAAGCCCGCCTATTCTTGCCGCATACAAAAGCAACAAGCCATTATCGGTGAACAATCCCAATATCGCAACAAGTAGCGCCGACGGAACATAGGGCAACGTTATCTGCATACTCGTTTTAGTTAACCGCCCGTCATATTCTGTTTGATATTCCGATAGATACCGCATTATATCAATCGGAACGGTTGACACCTGTTTGTCTTTTATGTTGTTGATATATTCCGCCGGGAATATGTCGATTAAATGGTTTATGCTGTCGGGGAATTCAAAGTTATAGTTAAAGGTGAAATCCCCTTTTGCCATTGTATAAACTCTTTGGAAATGCGATGTTTCGTCGGGGGATTGAAGAGGGGCATTCGCAAACACCATCAAAACTCCAACCGCTAAAATAACCGCAAAAACTTTGCTTTCAAGGTTTTTGAGTTTCGCAAAGATTAGCCACACCACGCAATAGAAAACAGTTACACCAATTAGCGCAAACACAACGATTATAAGCCCCAGCGCATTTGCGGAAGAAAACATTGTGGTTGCAACGTAGGAAGCTAGCCCCGCCACCATCGCAACGACAAAATATCCTTTAAGCCATATGTTGCCGAGGCTGCGCCTTATAAAAATTAGCCCCAGCGAACAAATCCCCATGAGCGACACCGCCCATAGAACAACCCTTATAACCGAAAAGTTTGATATAGGGTTTGAGACCGGGTTTATAACTATGCCGGAAAACTCGATGTCGGTTCTAACCTTTTCTGTTGGATATATTCTTATTTCGTCTATTCTTGTAAAATCTGATTCCGCCTTATACCCTTGTTCGGTTTTTATAAGCGGAACGGAAAACGTTCCCTCAACAACCCCTGATTTCCCGGTGAAAAACAAGAGCTTTGTTGTGGTGTCGGAAGGATCGACCGAAAGGTTAACATTGATAGTTGTAGCTTTTATTCCGCCAACATCCAACATCTCAAAATAGGAATTGTTTGCAAGGGTATAAAAGCTATTGTCGCTGTTTTTTGAAAACTCAACCGCTTCAAAATCCGCCGCTTGAAACTCCATTCTTTCAAAGCCCTCACGTGCGGCGTTGTTTGTTAAAAACACAAAACCCGATTCAAATATAACGGCAAGAGCTATCGCAATTATAATCATCGACAACCATTTTAGATTTGCTTTTTTCAATAATGTTTTAGACATATCTTCAACCATTCTCTTAAAACACAACACTAAATGAAAACCGGCAAAAACACCGCCAGAGTCCACTTAGTTTGTAGTTTCTTAATTTCTTTTCAAACCTACAGTTCGATTAGTTCATCATATTTAAAATCTTTTTTAGCGGTTTGCCCTATAACATCAAACCATCTTGTCGGCGAAATTCCGTTTCCGGGGCGTTTTATCGTAAGATTTTGTTTCGAAAACTCTTCGCCCTTCATGATATCACACGATGCAACGATGCTTTTTCTTGCTATCTGTTTATTTTTAAGTTCCGAAACAGTTGGTTTTTTCTCGCTCGAACCCAAAGCCTTTTCGATGTTTCGAATAGCCGAAACCATCGCCGCCAGTTCAGACGGTTCAAGGCTGCAAGAATGGTCGGGTCCTTCCATCGTCTTGTCTAGCGTGAAATGTTTTTCGATAACCTCCGCTCCAAGAGCTACCGCCGCTATTGGAGCTTCTATCCCGAGTGTGTGGTCGGAATAACCAACGGTGCAAGCAAATTGTTTTTTAATCCCGATGATAGCTTTAAGGTTAGCATCTTCAAATGGTGTTGGATATTCCGTGTTGCAATGAAGAAGCGTAACATCGCCGCTTCCGTTGTCCTCCAAAATATCCTTTGCATATTTAATCTCTTCAACGGTACTCATGCCGGTCGACAGTATAACGGGTTTTCCAAGAGCCGCAACCGCAAGCAGGAGCGGAAGATTTGTAATCTCTCCCGAAGGAACTTTATAGATAGGTATGTCTAGCGTTTCGAGGAAATCGAGCGAATCAAGATCGAACGCCGTCGAAAGAAATTGAATTCCTTTTTGTTCGCAATATTCTTTGAGTTGTTCAAACTCTTTAAACGAAAGAAAAAGTTTTCTAACCATATCAAGCTGTGTTTCGTCGCCACCCGTTGTTGTTTTTTGATAATCGGCTTTTTCCGCAAGATGCGATATAACGTTTTCGGGGATAAAGGTTTGGAACTTAACGGCATCTGCGTTGGCTTTTGCCGCTTGGTCTACCAGTTGTTTGGCAAGCTCTATGCTTCCGTTATGGTTAACCCCTGCTTCTGCAATGATAAAAACACTCATATTTTTTCCTCCCTTAAAAAGTTTTCATATTTTAAAAACAGCTCATTCGTCTGTTTAACGGCGGAATTTCTTTTCAAAAAGCTCGCTTCCTTGTCGTTAAATCCTTTTAAATCGAGCCTACATCTTAAAAACCAACTATCCAAAAACTCTTGAGATTTTTGAAAGACCTCGGCGTTAAGCTTTGTTGCTTCGGTTTTTTTGGCTATGTTAAACTGCTCAATCTTCAAAAGAAAATCTTTTTCTATTTTTTGTTTTTGCTCTATAAATTCATTAATCGGTATGACCCCTGCCGCTATGTTCCGCAAAACTATTTCATTTTTAAACCAAGTTGTTTCGCTTTGTTTTTCGTCCTCAAAAAACGGAAGTTCTCCTTTAATCGAAAACGGCATAAATAGCGAACGACAAGGAACCGAACCTTGCGAAACAAAGAAAACTCCGTTTTCGGGTTGCGAGGCAAACCCCAAAGACGACACTAGCCCCTTAATGTTGTTGTGATGAACGCAGATGTTTTCGCTAGGGGGTTGTTCTGTGTCGTTGTGGGATTGTAATATGTTGATAAACGTTTTAAACGTCACCCCTTCGGCGGGTTGGTTTTCCGAAATTTTCCCGATGCTGAACCCGAAAACTCTTTTGCCTTGTTTCCCGTCTCTTGCCTCGATAAGCTCGCTGAACATCTTAAATCGTTTCGCCTGCGAAATGTTGGATGAAACGAGCTTTTTTTTCGCAAACTGTTTTTTAGCGTTAACTTTTTGTTCAAAGTTTGAAACGGTGTAGTCGGTTTCGATCATGTATTCGCTCGAAAACGCCTCGATATCTTGAAGCTCCCTCGCAACCATCCTTTGTCCGCAAGTTTCAACGATATATCCACCCTCGCCATCACACAAAACAAAAGAGCTGTCGCAATGTTCTAAAGTTTGTGCGTTTTGTTCTATCCCAAAGCTATGCTGAGACAAAAGCTGTTTTATAAGCTCTAGCCCCTCATTTGCCGTTTTTGTTCTTTCAAGCACAAGGCGGCAGATATCTATAGCGATTAAGCCCTTTTCCCCTTTTTTATTGCTCGACAACAACTCATTGCTTCCGATACAAACGCCATGTTGGTTAAGCCCCATATAGCAACCATACATATCAGAAGGTTTAACGACAACGGCAGAATAGGTGTTTTCAACCTGCGGTATCGTTATATATGTCAACTTAACGTCGGGATTTTTTTGGAGGTTATGTTTTTTTGCTTTTATCTTCAAAACAACGACAGGTCTATTAACGGAAACCAACACATTTTTTCCAAACAACAACCTCTTATTTAACGTAGTGTTTTTTTTCACCACAAAACATTCACTCATACTGTTCAACACCTTTTTTAATATATTTTCCCTACTCCGGTATTCTTTCTTCAAACATACCCTCTTGGCTCATAAACTTTGTTAAATCCTGTTGATAAAGCTGTTTTATAACGTATATATCAAGCTCTCTTCGCCCAAACATAACGCTTTCATCATACGTTTCAAAAAACAAATCGACATCAACTATTCCTTCGGTTGCCGCCTCGCAATAGTCCGCCGCTATAGCATAGCCATAAACAAAGCTGTTGTCGGAACTCGTTATATACAACAGCGTTCCATACGGTATGACCTCGGGATCAACTGCGACAAACCCCGGCGAAAGATGCATCCCCGATGCCCCATATATACCGGGGTCAAAGCTATAAGCGGTGCAATCGGATTTTGCATAAACCGTTTCATAGTTTAGCGGAACGCCGTTTTCAATCTGTAGACCTTCAAGAAAATCCTCGTCTAGCGTCGATACAATCGCATCGCTCTTTCCAACAAGCGTTATAGCATCTACCGTGTGTGGGTTGTAGTCTTCATAAAGAATCTCTCGCTCGACAACCTCGTCATCGATAATCTTTTCTTTGTATGTTCTTGTTACAACCCCGTCGACAATCTCTGCCCTCGTTTGAAGGGTTGTCCCTTCCCTTATAAGCGGGCTGTCGACCATAAGCTCCTCGCCGGGTTGGTCGGTCGTTTCGGTTGTCTCTCGATATTCAACCGACATCGTTTCAATATAATCCCCTTCGCTCACCGTCTGGTCAAGACCTTTGCTGAGTTCAAGCCCTTCAGGAACCGTTATCTCGTTGTTTTCCAAAAGCTCCCGAACGGTAACCGCAGTTGTATAAAGCGTTTTAACCTCTCCGACTATCGACACGGTAACGGGAAACGCTCGGTTGATGTTGATAAAAACAACACTCCCGGTTTGTTCAACGGTGTAGATATCCTGTTCAATAAGAACTATATCGTTTTTAATCAAAAACCCCTCGACATCGTCGGGAACTCTCGCCTTTGTAGTCAAAAGCTGTTGCCCGTCCTCGATGATATAAACGGTCGACTGGGTGAAAAAGTTCACAACCGAAACGATAGCTATCAAAGAAACGACGGCAACTATCGGAATAATAAGCCATTTTTTCGGCATTTTTTTGGGGGGTTCAACCCCGAAATGTCCGCCATATTCGTTGCTATAGGAAGAATATATCTCGTCGTCTTTTTGTTTCGAAAAAAAGTTTAATTTCGGAAGTTTAATGTCGGCAAGCTTTATATCAACCATCGATTTAATAAAAGGAATTATCTCTTTCAGTTCTTTTTGCTCTTTCGGCTCGTTCGTTTCATCCGTCTGTTTAAATTTATATGTTTCCTCTATAATAGAATTCGGCTGCTCTTTGTTCGCAAAAGCCGCAACGGAATTTTCCTTGAAAACAAACCCCTCGCTTTTGGGTTGCGGTGGAACAATATTCGGCTTTTTTTGAACGTTCATCGGTCTTTTTATCGTTCGGTTGTATTCCGCAAAAGGATTAGCGGTGTTCTTTTTAACCTCAAACACAACCTTTTTTTGTTCCGTTTGCTGTTGTTCTTTTTTCTGCTCGTCTTCTTGTTGCTTTTCTTGTTTTAATTGCTCGAGAAGTTCAAAAATAGATTGTTCTTTGGGTTCTGTTTTTTCGGTTTGTTTTTCTTGTTCGATAGTTCCAAACTGAAGTGACGCAAATCTAGAGGGTTTTTCCTTCTTGGTTTCAAAAAGCGTTTCGATTTCGGCTTTTTCCCTTTGCGGTTTAACCATGTTTTTAAAAGATTGGTTTCTCGCTTCGGTCGCTTTCGCCGGGCTTTGGTGTTGCTCGGCTTGTTTGGTCGAAAATCTTTCAAACACAACCGATCCAACTTCCTTTTCGGAAGTCTTAACATCTATGATATCATCATCACGAAAACTTTCGTTTTGCGCCTTTTCAAGTTCCAAAAACGCCTTTGACCTAAATGAACTGTTTTGTGGTTGTGGCGGCGGTGTTTTAACAGTTTCGCTTTCAAGCTTTTTTATTAGCTGTTTAATCTCATCGATATCCGCTGTCGGTTGTTTCGGCAAAGGTTTTGGTTCGCTTGTCGTCTTATTGGTAGTGATTATTTGCGGCGTGTCGTATTCGTTGCCATATGAAATTTTCGGTTCAGGCTTTTTGTTCCTTAATGTAGAACGCCTAAACGGTTGTCTTTGGTTATTCTCTTTTTCGTCGTGTGAATACGGTTTATAACTTCCGTAGTTTTTTTCATTCATACTCGTTGTCCACCCCAAAACCGCTAATATTTCCTCGCTTTAAGGCTCCGAAAACTTTTATCGTTAAATTTTTATATTCTTTTTCCTTTTGATTGATAAATTCTTTCATGTTCTGCCTCTCGGAACAACCGTCTTTTGGGCAAACGCTTTTAACAGCAGGCAGATTTTCTCTTTTTGACGCATTAATAATCTCTTGTTCTTTGCAAAGAACAAGCGGCCTAATCATCGTTATATCTTTTCTCGAAAGGTATGATTTCGGTTGGAAACTCGCTATTCTTCCCTCGTGGAAGATATTCATAAAAAATGTTTCGACAACGTCGTCCATATGATGTCCCAGCGCTATCTTGTTGCAACCGTTTTCAACGCAAAGATCATGCAAAATCCCCCGTCTCATCCTTGCGCAAAGCGAACATGGATTTTTCTCTTTTCTTATATCAAAGATTATGTTTCCAAGCTCGGTTCTTTTTATAACAAGCGGAACCTCTAGCTGTTCGCAAAGTTTTTCGATTGCGGAATAATCCGTTTCAACGTTGTTAAAACAAGGGTCTACCGTTATTGCGACCAGCGAAAAATCTATCTCGCAATAGCTTCTTAATTTTGCAAGACAATATAGCAAAGCCACGCTGTCTTTTCCGCCCGAAACTCCAACCGCAACCCTATCTCCATTATTTATCATATCATATTGAACACACGCTTTTCGCACACGTCCCTCAAGCATCTTCATACAGATAGTTTTATGCACCTGTTCTATTTGCATAAACCTCCATTTTAATTTATATTGTTTAAAAATTCGGCTTTTTTCAAAGCCTAAACAAAATATTATCCTTTTAATTGTACCACAAAGAGGGGGTGTAAATCAATATTACGAATACACCTCTATAACATACGCCCCATTGCTTTCAAACGCAACTTCCCCTAGTTCACTTAAAGTTTGATGATCTATAACAAGCCCGATGCTTTCGCCCAGTTGCTTTTCAAGCGGCCCTACAACGATGTATTTAATATCGTATTTTTCGATAACCTCCAAAGCTTGTTGCTTATCTTGCGAAAAATAAACCGTTTTAACGTCATGTTCTCTTTGATCGATAAGCTCATGCGCTTCGTTTGGCAAAAGCGGATTATGTCGCCACAACAGTTCATGGGAACGTTGCCCCAAAACCGTTGATAGCCCGGTGTAGGACGACACCAAAGCATAGTTTGAAAAGCTCGCTCCATATGCCTCGAGAATGTTAAAGTTTCCGTCTTTTGTTTCGTTAAACCATTCCGCAATCTCGACCGTTCCTTTAAGTTCACCTCTTAAATATCCCGGGATTTCGGGGCTATCCATATTTTTAACATAGGAAAATCCGCTTTCGATCCCCTTGAAAATTCTGTCGTCCGTTCCGCTGTAGAAAAAAAGAGCTTGCTTAAACGAAACAACAGGATACGTTCCAACCACCACAATCATAGCAACCGCCACAACGCACGAGATGGAAGAAAACAATATGTTAGTCTTTTTCTTTTTATCCATAATCGATTTTATCAAAAAGATAACCGCCTTCAACAGACAAAACGCCATCCCAATCGACAACAACATAAATCCTTGGTATGTGAATTTAAACATCGTGTTGCTTCGAAGATGCCCAACATATATATCGACAACATATATAATCTCGGGTACGATTATCAAAACCAACCCATAAAAAATGGTTATCAGTAAAAGCAAATCGCTGAATGAAAGCCGCCCGAAAAAACCAATGTCGTCGTTTCGTTTTCTGTTGTTAATAAATATTAAAACACTTAGCATAACTGCGCAAACGATATGCCCCAACCACACCAGCATATACTGCCAAAGTTCCGTTGAGTTTGGAACTAGCTTAATTGAATTCGAAAACATCGTGAAGTTAACGCTAAACGGAAGCCCAATTAAATTTGCGACGGTGAATGCGAGCATGAAATACACCGTCGCCCTTGCAATAAACGTCGCTCTCGAACGATAGAAAACAACCGCCAAAAGCAGTATACATATATAAAGAGGAACATAATACATTGCGTTTGGAACAAACAAAAACACAAGAGCTACCGCCAAAACAACCGACGTGAGACCCAAAAAATCTACCGCTTCATTTTTTTTGACACCGTCATCTTTAAACGACAGTGCCGAGAAAAAGAGCAAAACAGCAAAAAAACCTGTGTAGATTATATAATCCCAATAGTTTGTCATCTGCATAGTTCCAAGCAAAATCCCCGCAACAACTATCGGCAACAAAAGGCTTTTAAAACTCTCCTTTAAGAGAAGCCTTTTTACTATCGCATAGATAACCGCAATGAAAACCACCACCGTGACGATGCTTGCAACGTGGGCGTGGAGATCCTTGAGAATGTAGGAATAAAACGGGAATTCATGTATCGTTTGGTCGTTTGAATCGGGGTTGTGTCCTATAAATCTTGTTGAATAAAAGAAATAAAAATCCGTTATGTTGCTTTCTATCGGAACTATCCCCTTTTCGACCAAAAACTTTAGTATGCCGTTTCCGATATGTTTTTCACCATAAAAGAAACTATGGCTGTTTCCGGCGAAGTTAACTAGAAAAACCGTCAACAACCCACACACCCAAGCCAATATATTTTTCACCGAATCTTTAAGCACGGTAAACGCTGTTGACAAAACATCTTTTGCGATAGTTTGACCAAGGCTCAGCGACATAGCGCAAGCAAGCGCCGCAACCGAAGCTACCGCCATGCTATAGTTCGCTTGAAAACTGCTGTTTAAAAGCTCCCCTAAAAACGCAAATATATACTGGCCAAAATAGTAGTAGTTTATCGACTCGCCGGCAAACCATATGTCGTTTGCCGGAAGAAAATCCGAACGCCTTATCGCCGAAAGAAAACCAAAATCCATCGGTTTTTCGGTGAAGTATAAAAATGGATATATCGATTCGGTCATCGTCCAAAACGATAGAAACGCAAAGAAGATGACCTCTATAGCAACCATTGTTTTAACGTCGTCTATCGATATTTTGGGTTTTAAATTAAGCTTTTTAAACGACAGAAAACATATCGCAAAAACAAACCCCACCGACAACAGGCAACCAAAAAAAGAAAACTCCACCAGCTTAAAATGCGACAGTTGCCAAAGCACAAGGGCGCTAAACAAAAGCCCCAACGTTTTTCCGAAAACATATCCTTTGTCGAAAAAATTCTTAAAAACCGCCGTCGTTATCGGCAACGTTATGGTCGAAAAAACAAAAAAGACAAACCACCATTTCAAAAACTCTATGATGTCGGTTCTAAGCGTTAAAACCGACACAAATAAAACAGCCGAAAAAACGACAAACATCGCCAGTATACAGTCTATATTCTTTTTGTTTTCTATAATTAATCTTTGCATACATCATTCCCACAAAATCAAATTTTAATTTAAAAGCTTATATAATCATCAAGATGAAAAGAATATATAACCCTTTGTTTAACCTTTTTTAAAAGCCGTTTTTCGATAGCGTTTGTATAGAGCATCAATTGGGTTTCATACCGCCCTTTTAAAATCGAAAGATTTTCAACGTTATCCGATTTATAATCAACCAAAACAACCCCGTCGGGTTCTATTATTATGAGATCGGCTATCCCTTGAACAACTATTTCTTCGTTTAAAAATTCGCTCGAAAGAGGGGTTATGCTGCCGGCTTTTATGTAATCGAAAAAGCTGTATTCCCTAAGCGCCGTTCCGCTAAAAGCTCTCGCCGCAAGGTCACTTTTGAAAAACGTTGCAAGCTTTTTAACATCAACCAATTCTGCATCCTCGCTTGTCATATACTCCATATCAACAAGCCGTTTCAATTCGCTTTCGACGTCTTTTTTCGCATTAGCATAATCTGAAAACTGCATAAACGTGTGTATAGCTGTTCCCTTTTTTGCCGAACGCCCGCCCGAAGAAAAAGCAAAATACGGCATCTGCAACCTTCTTTTCCCCTGTTTCGCTATGGCGGAAACCGAAAGCTTTTGCGGCACGATCGAAAGCTCTTTTGTTTTTGGAACAAAATTAATCTTTTGGAGAATCTCTTGATTGTCAAATTCCAGCTCAAAAGTTTGTTGCTCTTGTTGTGGTGTAGAGATATCTTTCGTGTCAACCTCGACCTGCTCGATAGAAAAAATCTCTCCTTCAATCAAGGGCGGAAAGCTTTCTTTGTCTACCTTTATGGGCAAATATTTATACAAAAGCGATATTAAACACCATTTCAAAAAAGAATCTTGACGAGAAACCGTATAATCATTATATAATATACTGTTTGTATAACATCCGTGAAACAGCGACGCTCGATCTTTTTGGGTTTTAAAACCTGCGGTGACAAATATTTTTTGCTTCGCTCTAGTCGCCGCAACATAAAAAACCCTCATCTGTTCGCTTTGCAGTTTTTGTTCGGTCGAAAGTTCAAGCGAACGAAAAGCAGCGGTTTTTTTAAGCTTTGGAAAAAGCTCGCCCTCGCCGTCGACATATCGAAGCTTGGCGCCGATTCCAACATCGTTGTCAAAGATGATAGTTCCTTTAACGTCGGTTTTGTTAAACTGGTTTTTAGCGTTAGCAACAAACACAACGGGCCATTCAAGCCCTTTTGATTTATGAACCGTCATAATCGAAACGCCGTTTTTGGTTCCCCCCTCCCCCGAAACGATATCTTTATCATTTTTCTTTGCAAAATCTATCATATCAACAAAGCCTTTTAATGTCGCATCCTGTCGCTCGGAATAGCTTTCCGCAAGCGTTAAAAGGCTTGATATGTTGTCGCTTTTGGTGTCAAACTTTTCGCCAAGGCAAATGACGAGTTCGGCGTTGTTGATATCAAGAATAGAAATGAGCAACTCGACAACAGAAACGCCGGTTTTTTTAATGTTGAACCGGGTTATGGTCTCGACGAATTTTTTCGCTTTTTCGTTTTTACTTTGCAAGAGTTTTCGGTAAAGAGAAGGTTTTGTTTTGTCTTCGCCAGATTCGGTTATAGAAATCTCGGCTATTTCATCGGGCGAAAACCCGAACAACGGCGAGAGCATAACGGCGGCACAAGCTATGTCGTTTTGGTTGTTATCCAAAAACTTCAAAAAACTCACCAACAGTTCTATTTCATAGCTCTCGAAAAAATCCTCTGCTCCCGTCGATGTCGACGGAATAGCCGCTTGTTTCAACGCTTCGGCATAATGCAAAGCCTTGCCCTTTGCCGATCTTAAAAGGATAGCGAAATCCGAAGGATGCGCCTCTCGATAAGTTCCGTTGTCATTTATCTTGTATCCACTTTCGATTAGCTGTTTAATCTTTTGGGCTATATAAAAAGCTTCCGCCTTTATCCCGTCGCTTTCCTCGGGGTTCTTTTCGGTTACCAAAACAACCGAAAGCGGTTTTCCAAAAACGGCTAGTTCCGTTTGCCTTTTTGCTATTAACTGTTCGGTTTTTTGGTAGTCGACATCCCCTAGATCTTTGGTGAACACCGGGTTAAATATCCGGTTTATAACGTCGATCGTCGAAGGTTCGCTCCTGAAATTTTCGTTTAGCGAAAGATAGCTCTTGCTCGTGTTTTGGTCTAGCGGTTGGCTTTGGTCTTTAAGATCGAGAAAAATCTTTGGGTCGGCTCGCCTGAAGCTATAGATGCTTTGCTTTATATCGCCAACCGCAAAAAGGTTTTGTTTGTCTCCCATGACAAGCTCAAAAATTCTGCTTTGAACCTCGTTGGTGTCTTGGAATTCATCGACCATTATATATTCGAAATTTTCCGCCACTTGTTGCCCTATTGCCGAACATCCCCCATCTTGATTTGAAAGAAGTTCGATAGTTTTTTGTTCAAGATCGGAAAAATCCACAAGATTTTTTTGCATCTTTAAATTTTGATACTGGTTTGAGAAAACCTCTGTCGCATAAAAAAGTTTTTGATATATCGGAGAAAGCTGTTTAAACTCCTCTAATATAACCGCTTTGTCTTCATAAAAAATCTTTTCACCAACCGTTTCATCGATGATGGTTTTGTATTTTTTCTTAAGGTCTTTAATCTGCTCGTTAACCGCCTTGTCGCAGTTTTTGCCGGCTCTTAAATTGGCAAACACCATCGACCTCAATGTCTCTCGGCTTTTGTCCCAATCGTTTTGTTCGATACAGCTTAACAACTTTGATATGTTATCGACGTCATCGCCAATTTTGACTGCGTTGTCCTCTTGTCCCTCTGAAAAAGAGCAAAGTTCAGCCGCCTTTGAAGCATAGAAATATGCCGCCTCAGCCGCTCTTTTTGCAACAAAAAACAAGTTTTTAATAACAGGGTTTTTTTCAAACTCTGTTTCGTTATTTTGATATTCAAAGAATGATGTTTTAAAAGCCTTTTTGTCTTTAAACATCGAAAGAAAATTATCAAAAGAAATTATAATTTCTTTAACTTTGTTGTCGCTTCTCGACGAGCTGAAATAACTCGACAGTTGTTTAAATCCGCTGTCCTCATCTTGGTATAGCATAGCAATAGCGCTGTCGGCGGCTTGGTCTTTAAGTTGGTCGGTTTGAAAACCATCGGCAACCGCAAAGTTAATCGGAAGGGAACAAGCCGACACATACTGTTTTAATGTATTAAGGCAAAACGAATGAACCGTGTTTATCTCGGCTCTTTTAAGCAAAAGAATCTGACGGTTGATGTTTTTATCGTTTTTGTTTTTAGTTCTCGCTTGATAAAGCTTGTTGAATATCCTTGTTTTAAGTTCATTCGCCGCTGCTTTAGAGAACGTTAGAACTAATATTTTGTCGGCATCAATCGGGTTTTCTCCCGTTATAAGCGATAGAAAACGTTCGGTCAAAACGGCGGTTTTTCCGCTTCCGGCACCCGCCGACACAAGAAGGCTTCCCGCTTTAAAATCTATCGCTTTCTTTTGGCTATCGGTCCAGTTCATCGGCTATTTCCTCCTCGTTTGGAAACATTGAGACTGCGGCATTTTTTGGCGTTTGTCGCCTTTTTGTCAGTTCGCTTTTTTTGCAAACCGCCGGATAGTCGCAGTTGTTACAACAATTTGTTTCCCCTTGTTTTTCGATCGGTTCAGCATCGATGTTTCCGTCGTAAAGCTTTTTCGCCATCTCATATAACAACTCAACAACGTGTTTTTCGATCGCATCAAATCTTTTAAGCGAGCTTAGGCTTGAACCTCTTTTGTTGGGAGTTCCATCGGCTTTAAGGGTAACGGGGATAAAAATTCCGTTTCCGTCTCGTTCCATTGCAGAAATGACCGAGCTTTGATCCAACACAAGCCCCTCCATTCGATACGCCGTTTCTGCCGAAATGTTGCTCGATGTCGGCGATGGATCGAGAGGAAAATATAAAACACCCCCAACATTCGCACCCCTAAACTCCCCTTCGTTTGCTCTTCTCAGCGAAAAAAGATATATAAGCATCTGAAGGTTAATTCCAACCGCAACGTCATCTAGCGAAAACGATTTTTTGCTGGATTTATAATCGATTACCCTGATATATTTTTTGCCATCCTCTTCAAAGATATCAACTCTATCTACCTTACCCTCGATATAGATGGTCGCTCCGTTTTGGGCTTTGAGAACAAGCGGCGGCGAGTCTCCCCCTCTTGCGGTCGAAACCTCCACCCCAAAAGCTCGAAATTCGGATTGCTCCATCTCTTTTTGCATATAAATAAGCAGCCGTTCCGCTTGAGTTATCATTAATTCACAAAGAAACTTAATTCTAGCATCGTTTGCAAACCGCTTGCCCAAACGCTTTTCAAGATATTCATCCCCCGAAGTTTTCGCCAATTGTTTAATCTCGTCTATCGAAAGTTTCGAAAGATTAAGGTCGGATTTTTTCATAACGCTCTCGATTATTGCATGAAAAAAACTTCCCGTTTCAAGGGGCGACATCTCGGCTTTTTTAATAGGTCGTAGTTTTAAAGTGTAGTTTAAAAAATATCTAAACCTACAGGTCGAAAACTGCTCGACTTTAGAGGGCGAAATAGAAAGCGTTTTGGGATATAGCTTATCAAGCGTTTCGCTGTTTTCAAGTTTATACTCAACCGGTTCAAAAAGAGTTTTGATGTTTTGTTTATATTCGTTAGAAAGAAGAGCATTTTCCAAAACAAAACCTTTGGCGTTTTTGTTTTTTGAAACTATGCTCGAAACTTCTCGTTCAAACGTTTTCCTATTAACCGAAAACGCAAACGTGTCGTTTAAAACCGGCGGTGGCGTTTCTTTCCCCTCTTTAAAAAACTCCGCAAGATACGCCGTTCTTTCGAGAGGGCTTTTTGAGCTATCGAGTTTTGAGCTGAAAAGATATATCCTGTCGGTTGGATAGGTCAACGTGCGATAGAAAAAGACATCCTCAAGCGACACCGAATTTTCAAACCTCAACGCAAGATCTATTCCGTTTTCAAAAAATATATCCCGTTCTTTAAACGTTAGAAACTGTGGGTCAAACTGTTCTCTTGGGAAAACCGAGCTATTAAGCCCCAAACAAAAAACTATCTTTGGGTTGTCGGCTCGCATTCGGTCGGCAGTCCCTATTTGAACCTGCTCCAGCGTTTTTGGGATGTCGCTATCTTCTGTCACCGACAGCAAAAGGGTGTATAGTTCTTTAAGTTCCGCCGCCGGCACAACCTCGTTGTTGGTTATATCATAAAGCTTTTCAACCGCTTCTAGCGCCAACGAATTTTGCATAATATCCTGGTCGCTCAAAGAAGTTTCGATATTCTTTTTAAACTCAAACTTTTCAACAAGCGAAAGAATGTTTTTTATAACAACGTTTGCCGGCTTGTTTTTGCAACTGTCGATTAATTTTCTAACCGGACGATACAAAGCTTTAGCGGTTTCGTTTATCGAAAAAAGTTGTTGTTTTTCAACGTCGTTAAGTTGGTTATCCGAAAGCCCCGAGGGGTTATATGTAAGCTCGTTTTCAAGGTCTAATAGCGATAAACCCCAAACATACACATAGTTTAAAAAATCGTTTTGTTCAAGATCCGACACCGGAAAAAGCCCCGTTTTAACAAGCTCTGAAAACGTTTCTATGTTCGGTTTGTCGATTATGTCAAAACAACATTTCAAGAAATTTGCAACAGCGCTATACCTCGCTGTTTCCCCGAAATCGCAAAAAAACGGAATGTCATACATCTCGAACGTTCTTTTAAACGCCAGCTTATATTGCGAAAGATCCCGAACCGCAACCGTTATATCGGAAAATCTCGTCTGTTCCTCCCGAACAAGACGCACAATTTCGGCGGCACAAACTTGAACTTCGTCCGATATATTTTGCGCATGATACGAAAAAACGCCCTCTCTTTCGTCGCTAGATTCGCCCTCATATATAAACGTTTCAAGGTTAAAAAGCCCTTTGGTTTTAAAGCGATGTTTTTGGTTTAGCGGAACAAATTCGACCGGAATGTTGTTTGAAACGGCGAAAGCTTTTAATGCTTTTGCGCTGTTCGAAACCGTCTCGAACCTGTTGTCGTCGAGGTTTTCGGAGCAACAAAACGTGACAGTCACCGATTTTGCTTGTTCAAGCGCAGTGAGTAGCAGGCTTTTTTCGGGCGCTGTGAACCCCGAAAAACCATCAAACATAATATGTTTTCCGCAAAAAACATCACATTGTTTTGCTTTTAAAGATGCGCTGTAAAGTTGGTCGGAGGGGTCTTGATATTTATTTGAAACGATGTTTTCATAGGCGAAAAAAATCTTTGAAAGTTCCAAAAGTTTAATCCTGCTTATCTCCTGTTGCGTTGCAGTTGAAATCTCCAAAACCTTTTCGGGGGTAACTCCGCTGTTTTTAAGTTCGCTTAAAACATAAGAGATAAGCGAACAAAACGAAACTGTGTCCTTCTTTTTCCCAAAAAGAGAAAGTTCGCTTCCAACGCTTGCGATAGCTCGTTTTACAAGCGCCGTTCTAATTTCGTCGTCTATTCTTCGCCTTGCAACAAAACCCGTTTGTTTAAATATTTCAAAACAAAGTTTCTTAAAGTTAAAAACCGAAACAAAATCCGCTTTGTTTGGCCCAACTTGTTTTTCGATGTTTTTTTCATACAAAAAAGAAATCTGTTCCGGAACTATCAACATAACGTTTTGGTTTTGATTTGCAAACGAAACAACGCTATCGGTTATGTATTTTGTCTTTCCCGTTCCGGCTCGCCCAACAACTAGTTTAAGCATCTTCCCTCCAAAGTTTTCAAAAGCATTTAATTTAGTATTCTATTATACCATTTTTCAAATCGTTAAATAAAGTTTATTTTTGTAAAAAAAACAAAACAAAAAGCGCCCCAAAAAAGGAGCGCTTAAGAGTTAATCCAAAAACTTCTATTTCGCTTTAATAAACGGTTTTCCGCTTGCCGACGGAACGTGTGCTTTTCCGACAAACAGGATTAAAACTATAACCGTTACGATGTATGGAATCATCGAGATAAGGTGTGACGAGATATCAAGGTTAAGGCTTCCGACAACAACTTTTAGCCCCGAACAGAATCCGAAGATCAAACAAGCAACCAAAGCACCTTGTGGGCGGAACTTTCCGAAGATAACCGCCGCAAGAGCTATGAACCCTTGCCCAACTATCGAAACAGGCCTAAACTGATTTGCTGTCGCCATCGTTACGCAAGCGCCGCCGAGCGCCGCTAGAAATCCCGATATACAAACCGCCGTAAAACGCATACGAACAACGTTTATTCCAAGCGTGTCACACGTTTCGGGATGTTCCCCGCAAGCTCTAAGCCTTAAGCCAAAGCGAGTTTTATAGAAAACAAACCACACGATAACGAGAACTATGAAAACCATATACGTTGTAGCGTAGGTCGAAAAGATGTTTGTTAAAAAGCTGTCCCACACCGTTTCACGCCCGAAGCTATCCGCAAACAAAAGAGGAATCTTTTGGTCGGGGGTTAACGGAATCGAATCGGAGGAGTTGAACAACGTCTTTGCTATCATGATAGCAAAACCGGGGGCTAAAAAGTTTATCGCCGTTCCGGTTATCGTTTGGTCGGCTCCTAGTTTTACCGTTGCGAATGCATGAAGAGCGCCAAACAATGCGCCCGACAGACCGGCACAGATAAACGAAAACCAAGGATTTCCGGAGAAATGCCCAACGGTAGCGCCTGTGAACGCCCCTATGACCATCATGCCTTCGATGCTGATGTTAACAACTCCGCTAGCTTCCGAAAAACAAGAACCCATAGCCGCAAAAAGCAGGGGAGGGGTGTAGATTAGCGTTGCATATATAAGTATTCCAACGATAACAATCATTTCATCCATTATTTCTTTCCTCCTTTTTTACCCGATTTTTTTGTGAATTTAAATATATGGGAGATAGCGATAAAGAAAACTATCATTCCCATTATTATATTAACAACTTCAGAGGGGGTTTGAACAAGGTTAAGCTTGCTCCCACCATATTTTACGCCGCCATAGAAAAGGCCGGCAAAGAACACCCCGATTGGGTTGGAAGCGCCGATTAATGCAACGCTTATGCCTTGGAACCCAAAGCTTTCTTGGCTTGAAAAAACGCTTATACGAGAACCCATTCCCAACAGTTGGATAACTCCGCCTATGCCGGCTAGCATTCCCGAAATTCCCATAGCCATATAAATAGAACGATTAACGTTTATTCCGCCGTATTTTGCTGCGTGTCGGTTAAAACCTACCGCTTTAAGCTGATACCCGAGCGTTGTTTTATCGATTATTATGTAGATAATTATAACCGCTATTAGCGCCAACAGAATACCCCAGTTGGAGGTTGGAGCAAGCGCATCTCTCCACGCTTCGGGAAAAAGAATTCTTGCAGAATCCGAAACGTTTTTCGTGGCCTCTGCTCCGCTTTCGTTGTGTATGGCTTCAAGCCCTGCGATGTAGTTTGAAAGATAAAACGCTATCCAGTTAAACATTATCATCGAAAGAACTTCGTTTATAGCAAAACGAACTTTAAGGTATGCAACGATAAGGCCCCAAACGACGCCCGCTGCCGCTCCCGCTATGAAACAAAGAGGAATCAAGATAAACGACGGTGCGTCGACCAATATTCCAACCACGCAAGCCATCATCGAACCCATTACAAATTGACCCTCTGCGCCGATGTTAAACACGCCGGTTCTAAATGAAAACGCAACCGATAGCCCGGTGAAGATAAGCGGCGTTGCATAAACAACGGAATATGACATATTCTTAACCGTTCCGAAAATTCCGTCTAATAGCGTTGAATAGGAAAGTATTGGGTCGATTCCAATTATCGCCAACACTATAGCGCCAAAAACAAAAGAAATTACTATTGAAAAAATAGTTATAAAAAATTTGCTTTCAAGGATATTTTTCAATTTAAGCATTCTTTTTACCTCCCGCCATTAATAGTCCGAGGGTGTTTTCGTCTGCCTCTTTACCGCTCATTTGACCGCTTATGTTTCCGCTATAGATAACCTCTATTCTATCCGAAAGGCTTATAATTTCGTCAAGTTCAAACGACACCAAAAGAATAGCTTTGCCTTTGTTTCGTTGTTCAACGATGTATTTATGAACATATTCAATCGCCCCAACATCAAGACCCCTCGTTGGGTTAACCGCAACCAAAAGATCCTTGTCGTTAATAACCTCTCTAGCAACGATAACCTTTTGTTGGTTTCCTCCCGAAAGAGTTTTAGCCGCTTTTCCATAACTGTTGTTTGGGCGAATGTCAAACTTCTCGATAGCTTTTTTTGCAAATTCAACTATCTTTTGTTTATTTAAAATACCATTTTTACTGAATTCAGGTTTGTCATAGTTTTGCAAAATCATGTTCTCCGCAACGGTGAAATCCAAAACCAAACCATGTTTTTGCCTGTCTTCCGGAATGCTGGTGACGCCGTTTTCAAAACCAAAACGAGGGCTTTTGTTTGTTATGTCAACGCCGTTAACTTTAATCGTTCCGGATTTCGATTTTTTAAGCCCGGTTATACATTCAACCAGTTCCGATTGGCCGTTGCCGTCTATTCCGGCAAGCCCCAAAATCTCGCCACGTTTAACCGTTAGGTTGAGGCCTTTTAATATCTCTATCCCTCTGTAGTCGTCTGCACGAAGTTGGTTGATATCGAGAATAACCTCGCCCGTTTCTATCTCGGGTTTATCAACTTCAAACGTGACGTTTCGCCCTACCATCATGCTGGCAAGGTCGCTTTCCGAAACATCCGAAACTTTAACGGTGTCGATGTATTTTCCAAGACGAATAATGGTGCAAAAATCCGAAGCGGATTTTATCTCTTTCAACTTATGCGTTATAAGAATGATGGATTTTCCGTCTTTGGTTAAGTTGTGCATAATCTCGATAAGTTCGCTAATCTCTTGAGGGGTTAAAGAAGCGGTAGGTTCGTCCAGAATAAGAATGTCTGCTCCTCTAAACAACGCTTTTAGTATCTCAACGCGTTGTTGCATACCGACCGAGATATCCTCGATCTTTGCATCGGGGTCGACCGAAAGCCCGAACTTCTCTGAAAATTCAACCACCCTTTCACGAGCGGTTTTCATATCAAGAGCAATTCCGTTTTTAACCGGTTCCATTCCAAGAACAATGTTTTCGGTCACCGTGAATGGATGGACAAGCATGAAATGTTGGTGTACCATTCCAATGCCCACATCGATAGCTTTTTTCGGGCTATCAATATTAATTTTTTCTCCTCCAATGTATATCTCCCCGGAAGTTGGTGGAAACAAACCATAGAGTTGGTTCATGAGTGTGCTTTTTCCTGCGCCGTTTTCCCCCAAAATAGCGTGGATTTCACCCTTATGAACCTTGAGGTTAACCTCGTCGTTTGCGACAAAATCGCCAAATTTCTTTGTGATTTTTCTCATATCGACAACAACGGTGTTAAGATCAAAGTTACCTTTGTTGGACAAACTAAACCCTCCTTCATTTGCAAAAATATATATAATTAATATTACACAAAACATATCGTAGGGAACGCATTGTATGCGTTCCGCCATTTTTGGATAAGCTATGTCATTTCAGTTATTCGGAATGCATACAATGCATTCCCTACACGATGAATCTTCGATCTTTAGAAATACTGCGATTTTTGCGCCGTTGGCGCAAAATGGCGAGCGAAGCTCGACAAGCAGTATTTCCAATAGCTCCGCCGACAGGCAAAGATTATATAAAATCGCCATGTGGCTTTGCCGCGGCGTCTTAAAATCTAAATGCATCGCTAAGCTTTGATCTTTAGAAATACTGCGATTTTTGCGCCGTTGGCGCAAAATGGCGAGCGAAGCTCGACAAGCAGTATTTCCAATATCTCCGCCGACAGGCGGAGATTATCTAAATGACAACCGTATTTAAAACGCCAAGCGAATGTGCTTTTTGTTCAAGCTCTAAAAGAAAACTATCGGTTGGAGAAACAAAACTTTTGTATTGTTCTCGAACCCCAAACGGACGATATTTAATGATTTTATATCTAACATCTCTTATACTTAAATGCGGAAAAATAGTTCTGCAAACATTCTCGATCGTTTCGCTGACGTTAAATTCGTTTGGAACAACAACGGTTCTAACCTCTTCCAGCTTTCCTGTTTTCGCAAGAAACGAAAGATTTTTCAAGACAACATCGTTTTTAACTCCACAAAGTTTTTGATGTTCCTCGCTGTCCCAAGCTTTAACATCAAGCATAACCCCGTCTACAACCGACAAAAGTTCGCTGTCTTTTGAAAAATCGAAACTGCCGTTGCTGTCTATAAGCGTCGAAAGATCTCTTTCTTTTGCAAGGGTGAACAGTTCAACCAAAAAATCTCGGTAGAGCGTCGCTTCTCCGCCCGAAACCGTTATACCTTTGATAAACGGAATGTTTTTTTCAACCTCTTTGATAACGTCGTTTGCCGACATTTCATCAACTCTGGGCGACGAATTGTGTTGACAAATTTTCAAACATTCATCGCATTTTTGACATAAACTTCGGTTAAACAAAACAGCGCCATCCTTTAACTCAAGCGCATTAAACAAACAAACCTCAACGCATTCCCCGCAGTTGATACAAAGATTAATCGTTTCGGGGTTATGGCAATAACCGCAATTATAATTGCAGCCTTGCAAAAAAATTGCGGTTCTGTTTCCGGGTCCATCTACCGAGCTTGTAGGGATTATGTTGTTGACAACGGCATTCAACGCTAGCGCACCTTTCTTTCGTTGACTTTGCAGTTTAAAGCGGCTCCATACCCTAGCCCCGTTGTGTTTTGCAACACGCTGTTTCCGGCGGCGAGTTTTTCGATTTCGGAACGTTTGACGAGATATCCCGTCACACGGATAACATCGCTGTCGCTTCGATAGAACGAAAGAAAACGTATGTCCAAATCAAAAGAACCTCTTATTATATCTAGGACAAATTTCGGGTTTTTGTTGACCGTTATGTCGACGGGGAATATATCGCCAACCCCCGAACGGAAATATTTATGAAAACGATTGATGTTTTTAAGATGCAAGGCAATGTTTTCGGGTTCGTCTCCTATTGGAATACGAACGCCGGGGCTTGTTTCAACGTCTTTGTCTATACCAACTTGCGCATGAAGAAGATATCTGTCCCCCGTCGCTTCACAGTGTGGAGCTTTGTGGGTGTCGTTGTATTTTTGGATATATTCCATAATCTCAACGCCGAGATCGTCTGCCTGTTGGTCGTTGCCAAAACGCCCGCTTTTGCCCTCTTTTTCCATCAAGATGTTGACGCATTCGCCAAGACCTACCATGCCATACATAGCGGTGAATTTTGATTTTGAAATAAGGCCTTCTTGCGAAAGGAAATTATTTTGGAAAAATCCGCTTTGTTCTACCAAAAAGTTAATACGACAATCCATATATTCCGACATTGTTTTAAGAACAAAGGGAAGAACATTCTCGAAAAAATCGGCTTTGTTTTTAGAGCGTTTCGCTATCTTGCTTAAAATCAATCGAGAAAGGGTGTATGCTCCGCCTCCCTCAAGCAGCGCATTGTAGCAACTTGAAATACAATAGCTATCGCCAAGGTCGTCTCGATACATCGTGTCGTTCGCAAAACTAGGTTTTGCGGAATGCAGCGCACAATCGATACCGGCTAGGATAAAATCATCCGGCGTGTCTTTAGCAACACGCATAGTAAGGTTTGGAACGGCGTTTTCAAGCTCGCTTTCAACCTGCATAATAAGCTTTCCGGCTCTCGTTGCCAAAGGACCTATGTTTGCATGGCAAAACGAATCGACGATAGTTCTGTCTATCGCTGTGTAGAAAAGCTTAATCGCTTTAAGCGCTTTTTGATCGTCTACATTTTCAAGAAACGGCTCTATTAAAACATCAAGATTTCCAACATAAACCGGATAGTTTGTTATGCTCGGCACGTTATGGTATAAAATCAAAAGGCTGTTCAACGCTTCGTCGAGGTCGCTCGGCGCCGGAAGATCCAAAAACTTGCTTCCGTTTTTCATAAACTTTTGGTAATCGGGGCAGATATAGCGGGGACGATAGGGCGCTTCGCCTTCAAAGAGATTGCAGATACAGCGATCCTCAACGTCGCATCGCATAAGTTCATCTATGCCCTTAGGTTCGTCCAAAACCGAGAGGAAGTTTTCAGCGTGTCTTGCAAGAGCGGTCACTTTTTGTTCGTGGGTTAAAAGGGGGTTTTTTATCGTTTCGAGAATTTCTTCTCTTTTTAAATCAACTTGTTTTTCGGAAATTGCTTTCATTAGATACCTCTTTAGTTCATGTGGTTATATCAAAATTACAAGCTCTACTTGCTTGTATATAAATATAGTAACAAAAAGTTGTTAACATTTCAATAACAAACCCAAATTAATAGACAGAAAATATTGCTAAAATTATCAAAAAATATTTGATAAAATTGCTCGTATATTTCTAAGTTGTTAAATTTCTATTAATCTTGAGTAAACAGACTTTTTAGCAAAATATTTATTTGATTTTATATTGCCCTAATGTTAAAATATATTCTAATGGGCTTTGTCGCCATATTTATTTTTTGGAGTATATTTGATTGATTGATATTTTATATTTTGCAATAGCATTTGTTGCAACCTGCGCCGGAGCGGTAACGGGAATAGGCGGAGGCATTATCATTAAACCGATAATGGATCTATTGGGGCATTTCGATGCTTCGAGCATCGGTGTAGTGTCGGCTATGACGGTGCTTGCAATGGCGGTGTCATCCCTCATTAAGCAGATTATTTCCAAAACCAAGATAGATTTTGTTATAGCGGATTTCCTTGCCGTTGGCGCTTTGATAGGCGGCAACCTCGGGCAAAGAATTTTAGACAGCGTTATATCGGGGGCAAGTTCAAACACCGTTGTCGCCACCCAAAGCATTCTGCTAGCAATCGCTATCATTATATCTTTTGCATATCTTCACACCAAAGAAAAGATTAAATCGCTCGATGTAACCAGCCGAATGCTAACGCTGCTAGCAGGTTTCGGGTTAGGGGTTGTGTCGTCGTTCCTCGGAATAGGGGGAGGCCCTATCAACATCGCTGTCATCATGTATGTATTTGGCTATTCCGCAAAAAAAGCCGCCGTCTATTCGATCATTGTTATCTTGTTTTCGCAGATTTCAAAGCTAGTTCAAATAGCGTTTACAACAGGATTTGAAGTGTATGATCTTTCGGTTGCACCTGCAATGATAATCGCCGGGATAATCGGCGGAATTTTGGGAACAAAACTAAACAAGAAGTTCACCGTTAAAAAGGTTGAAACAAGTTTCGATATTCTTCAGATATTCATATTTATTATCGTTGTCTACAATGCAATCAACGCACTTGGAATTTAAAGTTTTATGTTAAAAGATTGATAATCAAATTGTTTTTTATTTAATTTAAAATTAAGGGAGATAATGTATGGAAAACTTTGTTCAAAATTTAAAAATTGTCCCAAAACTCGACCCCGATTTCAAGCCTATTTCTATCGCAAACCAAAATTTTCGAGCGGAATTAAAACAGCTTGGCGAAGCTGTTAAAGTCAAGGTTGCAATAGTTGGCGAAAACGGATTTGTTTCGACAACCGAAACGTTTATTTTTCCCGAAGGAAAAGGGAAAGAGGAGCAAAACAAACAGTATGTTGAACGGTTGGTTAAATCGCTTATATGGGTTAAAGGTGGCTACAAAATAATTTTTGGAGGTCCTCTTTATATCGGCGAATACCTCAAACAAAGCTACAAACTGGGCGGAACTCGTGATTTCGACGCAATGACGATGGGTAAGGTCTATGGCAACTTGTTTGAAGTTGAGATCGTCGACGTTGACAGCGTTCCAAAATCAAACGAACAATCCAAAAACGCCGGAAGAAACCTCGACGGAAACAGGATTGGTTTTGATGCCGGCGGAAGCGACAGAAAGGTTTCGGCGGTTGTAAACGGAGAAGCTATCTACAGCGAAGAGGTTGTTTGGCACCCGAAGCTTCAAAGCGACCCACAGTATCATTACGACGGAATTGTCGATTCCTTCAAAAGAGCAGCCGAAAAGATGCCAAGCGTTGATGCAATTGGGATTAGTTCGGCGGGGATTTTTATCGATAACCAACCAAGAGCGGCGTCTCTTTTCCGATTAGTTTCGGACGAAGATTTTGAAAAGAAGGTTAAAAATATATTTTATGATGCCGCAAAAGAGATCGGCGATGTTCCGATCGAAGTTGCAAACGACGGCGATGTAACGGCGCTTGCAGGCTCGATGAGCATGAACCAAAACAGCGTTCTCGGCATTGCTATGGGGACAAGCGAAGCTGTTGGCTATGTTGACCAAAACGGAAATATAACGGGTTGGCTTAACGAGCTTGCTTTTGTTCCTGTCGACCTTAACAACCAAGCAGAAGTTGATGAATGGTCTCTCGACAGGGGTGTTGGAGTTAGCTATTTTTCGCAAGACGCTGTTATCAAGCTAGCACCTGCTGCCGGAATAGAGCTTGACGCTTCTTTAAGCCCTGCTGAAAAACTTAAAGTTGTTCAAGAGCTTATGGCAAGCGACGACGAGAGAGCAAAAAATATATATGAGTCTATCGGAATTTATCTCGGCTATGCTCTCGCATACTACGCTGAGTTTTATGATATTAATAAAGTTTTGATTTTAGGCAGGGTCACTTCGGGCAAAGGTGGCGATTTAATAATCCAAAACGCAAACAACGTTTTAAAGGTTGAATTTGCTGAACTTTCTAGCAAAATCGAGATAGTGACCCCCGACGAAAAGATGAAACGAGTTGGGCAATCTATTGCGGCGGCAAGCCTTCCTAAGATTTAAAAGCGAAAACCGGAGTATACAACCAACAAAGCAACGCTATTCCAAAACCCTCGGCCACCTTGGCATTTGACAGGTATTTTTCTTTGATATATAATAAAATTAATCTCTCCTAAAAAGATTGATAAAAGCCTTTTAAGGAGAGATTAATATGCGTGACAACGTTTATAACGTCTATGGTGATTTCCGCAAACAAGAATTTCTTGTTTGCGTTTTTTTAATTGAGAAAGGACAAAAAAAATGAGCAGTATTACAACGTTTAGCGGACAGGATTTTGACCCGATAAACATCGACCATGGCAAGATATTAATCGAGGACATAGCCCACGCTTTGTCTCTTTTATGCAGAGGAAACGGACACTTGAAGCATTTCTATTCGGTTGCTCAACATTCTGTGAACTGTTGCATAGAAGCACAAGCAAGAGGGTATTCAGCAAAAGTTCAGCTTATTTGCTTGTTGCATGATGCAAGCGAAGCATATTTAGGGGATGTTACAAGACCGCTTAAAACACACCTTGCAAAATATTTAGAAATTGAAGAGAGTTTGCAAAACGCAATTTATCAAAAATTTGTCGGCGAAGGTATTGCACCGGATGAACTGGCAAAATTCAAGCAGATTGATGATGATATGCTGAGTTTCGAATTCAATCGGCTTATGAATGGGAAAGCCAAAAGGGAACAACCTAGAATTTATGGCGAATTAAATCTTGATTTTGAAGAGTTCGACTTAACGAAGCAAAAGTTTTTGGAAAAATTCAAGCTTCTTGTTTAGTCTTTCCAGCTTGATTTAAGCGTTGCGTTTTGTTGCCGATACCAAAAAAAACCAGAACACCATAGAAGCTTCGCCTCTATAATATTCTGGTTATCTTTCCACCACATGAACAATGGTATCGTTCGGGGTGGTTAACAAAATTCGATTTTTTTATTCGGTTAAATTCGTTGCCGCATTTTTGACACCGCAAGGTATATCGAACAACCACGTTGTCCTCTACCCCAAGTTCAGCGGGGCTTTTGGTTCTTGATATGCTGTATGAAAAAGCTTGATTCATCTTTTGCGCATAGCTTTTCCAACGCTCGCCATGATTTTTGCAACCGAAACAAGTATGCAAGATTTCATGCGCCAATATCTCTTTTATGGCGTGTTCGCTCGCTTGAGCGACCTTTGAGGATATCTCGATTGTGTACCCAAAAGCATTTCCCTTGCAGCTGCCAAAACGGCGCTTAATCCGAGAATTAACAAACACATTCGGGTTTATCAATCGAGACACCGGTATTTTAAGGCTTCTTGCCTCTTTTATAACTTCAACTAATAAAGCATTAGGGTCTAGCATTTTTTCTTAACAAAGTATGCAACGCCGCAAGCTCCGGGACCTGCGTGTGTTCCAACAACGCTTCCGACTTCGCCGAAAAATGCCGTTTCGATTCCGCAACATCTTTGAAGGGTTTTGCCCTCGTCGTATGCAACGCTATGCCCAAATGTTATTGGCAGTTCGCTGTCATATTCTTCTTGGAAAATCTTTCTCGCAAGGTCATATGCCTTCGACATTCCTCTTGCTTTCCCGATAGAAGCTATCACGCCATCTTCAACTTTGATAAGCGGTTTAACCCCCAAAACCGAGCCTACCATACCGCTCGTTTTCGAAAGCCTTCCGCCCTTGATTAGATAATCAAGAACATCGATAACCGCAATCAGTTTAAGCCGGCTTGCAAAATCAATCAGCTTTGCCGCCGCAAGCTTAACATCGGTGTTGCTGTCTCTAAGTTCTACAGCAACCCTTAAAAGGTTAGCAAGCCCGAGCGTCGTGTTTGTTGAATCAACTATATGAATGTTGTCTCTCTCGCATAGATCTTTCGCTATAACGGCCGATTGATATGTTCCCGAAAGTTTAGATGCTATCGTTAAAACCAAGATATCTTTATCGTGGTATTTATGAAAAGTTTCCTCAAAAGTTGTCGGCGAGATAAGCGAGGTTGTCGGAAGTTGATCCGACTCGGCAAGCTTTTTGAAAAACTGTTCGTTTGTGATCTCGTATTTGTCTTTAAAAGACTCATCTTTAAAGTTTACCATCAATGGGAGCATCTCGACATCGAGCAGTTTTGCCTCCTCAATCGAAAGGTCACACGTTGTGTCAACAACTATTACAAAAGACATAGAAAGAATTTCTCCTTAAATTTTGTTTTTTTAGTTTAAATGATATAGGTTTAAAAATAATATCAAATTTTATTTTTTTATCAACGTTTTAAGCTCTTTGTATTTAGATAACAAAAGCCCAACGATAACAAGAACGATACCGCAAAAAGCCATAATCGTTATACTTTCATCCAAAAACAAAAACGCCGTAATCGTCGCTACTACCGGAATGAAATATATATATACGCTCGCTTTGATAGTTCCTATGCTCCTTATCGTCATGTTCCAAGTTGCAAAACAAACAGCAGAGGCTATCAACGTTAGGAACAAGAGGGAAGCTAGGTTAACCGGCTTTAGGAACATCTCGACGGTGAAGTTATAATCGATAAACGGAATCGTTGCAAGCATTCCGATAACGCCGTATAAAAAGATCTTTTTCGTAGACTCAGCGGCCGGCACTTCTGCCTCCCCTGTTTTCTTTAAGAGTATCGAATAGACCGCCCAAAGAAAAGCGCCACACAAAGCAAGCAGATCCCCCGTAGGGTTTAGTTCAAGGTTAACGACACCGTTGAAGCTTATCAAAGCAACCCCAACGAGGGCAACGACCAACCCAACAAAAAAAGACCCATGTATCTTTTGTTTGCGGTTCAAGAGCTTTTCAAGCACCGCTGTGAAAAACGGCGAAGTCGAAACCATTATGCTAACGTTTGCGGCGGTCGTGTAGGATAGCGCTACATTTTCAAATATACTATACAGCGGAACCGAAACGATGCCGGCGGCTATAAAATATATCTCGTCTGATTTCCTTTTAAGTTTTGTAAACTTCGGCACAGCTATAAGCATCACCAAAAGCGCCAAAACATATCTTGCAAATATAATCTCAAATGGGGAGAAATCTAGTAGCAAAACCTTTGTCATCATAAAGGTGCTTCCCCAAACCGCTATCGTGAAAACAGCCAACAGATGACCGCGCATAGTTTTATTGTTTTTCATCTTCGCCCCAAAATATAATTATTAACTAAAAGTTCAATACTATTTTATCATGAATGTTCAATATTACGCAACAACAATAATCGAAAATATGAATAATTCGTGAATGTGTATATTAAAAATCTTTAAAATTTGAATAACATATCGAAATAGGATATAATGTTGATAGTTAATTTTTAAAAAAATAAACACTGTGTTCAGTTTATTTTTCAAATCTCCCCCCCGGAAAGGTTATAAAAATGAAATTTAAACACTATATTAATGAAAAATTTTCACTAATTAAAGATGGTATAAAAGCAAACGTCGTTGTGTTTGTGTACACGGTGTTGTTGTTTTTTGTTATTTGGTCGGAAATTTTTGAACTCAATATCATCTCAAATTCGGAAGCTTGGATTTTTGCTCTTTCGTTTGGAGTGTTGTTCTCGCTTTGTTTGACTAAATTTTTTGAATACATCAAAAAAACAAAACTCTCCCCCACATTTATAAACCTTGTTTCAACCGCCGTTGTTTGCTTTGCTATATCGCTTATTTTTAACTATGCAGACGAGATGGGAGGTTCGATCGAAGATTATTTCTATTTTGCGTATTTCGGTTGTATTATTGCCGTTATTTCATTAACGCTTTGGTTTGTTTATAAAGTCAACGATGCAGAATATGTTCTGCCAAAGATTATATCCTCCGCAGTTTTTGCGGGATCGGTTGCAACGATAGTCAGCAACGGTATCTTAATCTCGATAATGGCGTTTAATTCTATGATTGTGTCACTTGACAACCTGTTTGAACATACCTCATCGGCATTTTCTTTTTGTTTTATCGTTATCGGAATAAACATTTTTGTTTCGGGTTTTCCGGCAACTTCAAACCAAAACATTTCAAAGATATTTAAATTCTTAGTTTTTTATATTGCGTTTCCTTTGTATCTCATTTTAATATCGATTTTATATCTTTATCTTTTGATAATAATCTTTTCGTTTGATATACCTGCCGGCGAGATCAACCACTATGCAACGATAGCCTCTTTGTTCTTTATCTTTTTCAACTTTACGCTTGAAAGCTTTAAATCAAACAAAATAGCGGCATTCTTTTTGAAATACGGCAAATTTTTTATTCTTCCGATAATTCTAATGCAACTGGTTGCAGTTGTCATAAGAGCCTTCGCCTATGGCGTCACTTCCCCGTTTTTAATCTCGATTCTAACCATGATAATCTCGATAACGTATGTGGTTCTTTTGTTTTTGAAAAACAAAGTTTGCCCAACTAATATTTTTGCAATACTATCGATAGCGACGGTTTTGTTTAGCTGCACCCCTCTAAACGTCATCGACATTTCGGCAAAAAGCCAGATCAGGCGATTAAACAACATTGTTGAAACCGCAAACGGCCAATTCACCGACGATCAAAAAGACGAAATCGAGTCTATTTTTGATTATCTTAACTATTCGGGCGGAAAATATGGCGACGAATATCTAGGCAAAACAAACGGCGAATACATTTCATATGACGAGAAGTTTTTTGAATTGTTTGGATATAATCAAGGGTATGGCAACAATGATTTTAGCTATTCGGAACTGCAGGAATACTATGTTGATAACTATATAACTTCGATAGATATAACCGGTTTTACAACCGCATACCCCGAAGTTAGCACATTAGATTCGTTTTTAGAGGTTAGTTCAACCGAAAATATTTCGATTCCGCTATATTCCGATGGCGAAATAGTGGGCGAGGTTTCGTTTGATGAACTCGACACCGAAGTTTTAACCCCCGCAATTTTAGAACAACGACAAACCGATTCACGTTATATCGATATGTTCATGGAGGTCGACACTTTAAACGGCGGCAGATTCTATATCCAAGAAATAAATTTCGACTTCAACAAAGACACCGAGATTTTCAACATCTTTCATATGAATGGTATATTGGTGGTCTAGCGCCACCCCCTTATAGCTTAAAAAACCACTTTTGTTTTGCTAAAAATTAAGGTATAATAAGAAAAAACAAAAAAACTTTTATAAGGATAAAGTTTGAAAAAAAACAAATATAACCACAAACGAAGTGGGCATGGACGAGACCATGCCAAATTTCATGGTATTTTGTGCAATAAAGGAGCATGGTCATATAGATGAATTTTGAAAACACGGTTAAAAACTTCACGGAAAACAACAAGAAAGGTCTTGTGTTCGGCTGTTTATTTGCGGCGGTATTCACCGTTTTTTATATAACGTTTAAGATGTTTCCAATAACCCCAACTTGGTGTTTTGGTATATTTCTTTTGTCTTTTTTCGGAGGGGTCTATTTCGCCCGACCGAGTGATCGCAGAACTAAAATTTCGTCGTTTGTGTTTGCCGGGATAGTTTCGTTTTTCCTTGTTGCTCGCTACACGATAGTGACAGGAGGCGAACCTCGAGCTTGGACGTTGTTCCAACCGGCGCTGTTTGTCGTTTTGTTTATGTTCTATGCCGTTATGTCTTTGGGGTATGTTAACATAGCTAAAACTATCTCGCTTGATTTTGGCGATGGCGTTAAACCGACAAGGAAAGAATATTTCGCCTATGTATTAATCCTTTGTGCCGCTTGGTTCACGGTGTTTCTAACGCTAGGCCCAATCCGAATGTCACCCGATTCAACTTGGGTTGTCGAGCAAGCGTTGGAAGTCTTGCCGTTAAACGATTGGCACCCTGTAGCCTACACCTTGATAGTTCGCTTTATTATGAACATCGGCATAGCGATAGGCGGAACAAACCAAGCAGGGGCTATATTATTCGGTTTGGTGCAGATTGTTTTTCTTGCTTGCAGCCTAGGGTATAGCATCTATTGGATGCGAAAAAGAGGGCTTCCGTTGTTGTTCTCGGTTTTTGCTGTTGTTTTCTTTTGTTCTTCGCCGATGTTTGGTGGAAACGCTATAACGGTTTGGAAAGATATTCCGTTCCACGCCATAATAACTCTTCTGATTTTATACCTTGTCGATATCGTCGACAGCAAAGGCGCTATTATCGAGACCAACAAAGGGCTGATAAAGTTTGTAGCGTTGGGTCTTGGGGTTTGTTTCTTCCGAGGGGTAGGCGCAATCATCATGACAGCGGTTTGCATATTGGTTCTAGCGTTCTATCGAACAAAGTTTTTAAAAAAAGCCGTCGTGTTTTTTTTGATGCTGTTATCTGTTAATCTTGTCACAGGGCCTTTGTATGATGCTCTCGACATACCAACGGCGCAGATTCAAGAACAGTTTTCCGTTCCCCTCCAACAGATAACGTTTTCCCTTATAGAGGGTGCGGAACTAACGGAGGATCAAGAGGAGCGCCTAACGAAATTTATTGACATAGAGGGCGTTAAAATCAACTATGTTCCCAACACCTCCGATCCGATTAAAAGCGGCCCTTATCTCGATAAAGAATATTTCGCCGACAACATCCCCGAATTCTTGCTTCTTTGGCTCGAACTTCTTCCGCAAAATCTCGACAGCTATATGACAGCATGGCTAACGCTAACAAGGGGATTTTGGCAAACAGGGTTTTGGGATAGCGGATATGTTAGTTATGACGACCACAGCGGCTATTGCGACATTACATATTTCGAAGACAACATCTTTAACAAATATCTCGGTATCGACCTCAAAGGGCGATATGTCGAAAGCGATGTATTCATCCCCCCTGCATTCCTGGGCTTTGCCGGTTTGTTCGCCATAGCTTTGCTTATCTCCTCTAAACGATCCGTCTATATCCTTCCTGTCACGCTCTATTTAATCCCATGGCTCGGCGCATTAGCAACCAGCCCGACATATTTTTCCTATCGATATGTATTAACGTTGCCGTTTGCGTTTCCCGTTTTAATATTTATAATGTTTAAATATAAGGGATATCAATCGCTAAAGAGCGATAAAAACCAGCAACAAACAACCGAAACACCGAAACAAACAACCGATGTTAAAAAAGATAGTTAACTAAAAAACCGCCCCCTTAAAGGGGCGGTTTTTTTGGCTATCTATAAAACTTCGTCACTGCATATCCGTTTGTGTTGCCGTTTGAAAACACAAGGTGGATGAGATATTCTTCGCCGTAGTTCAGCGTTCTGACATACCAATCTTTAAGCTGAACCGTTGCCGTTCCGTCGCTTTCCATCGTTAGGGTATAATAGCTTGCGGGGATTGCAAAGCCATGTATCCAAACGCCGGTAAAGTCGCTATATAAACCGCTTGAATTAAAGATATATCGGTCATAGTTTGAAAGCGAAAGGTTAATGGGATAGATAACGTCCCTCGCCGGCTGTTGCGGTTGCTGTTGTGGTTGTTGTGACGGGGTTGGGGTTGGTGGAGGACCTTTGCTTATGTACACATAGCGGTTTGTGTAATAGTTTAAATATAAAGGGTCTGTCGAGTCTGCAAGGTCTACTTTGGTTGTAAATCCGCTTGCACCAACATAAGCATCTAAAAGGGTTG
>CAYJKJ010000007.1:0-118902 GCA_964370715.1 uncultured Faecalibacterium sp. | reverse complement strand
CAAATGCATAGCATTTGTACTGAATAACTTGTTATTCAGTAGGCTTTAATTATAATCCCAGCTTAAACCCTATTTGTAGTCACGAAAAAACCTAAGGCTTTGCAGATCTACTTAAACGACCTGCAAAGCCTGTTTCAAGATTGTTTTAAATCAAACAATTCTATTATTTTTTATAACCGCATTTTTCACAAACGCCGTCTTTGTTTAGCGCTATTCCGCAAAGCGGGCAACGTTCGATTTTATTGTTTGTGTCGAACTCGGCAGATGCCGCATTAACGCCGCTCGTGAAGGTGATTTTCGCAATGTTAAGTTTGTCTTTAAGCAGTTCATAAACTATCTTAATCATGCCCTCAACCGTCATCGTCTCTTTTGTTACGACCAAGCGACAATCCGGATATGCTGTTGCTAGCTCGGTTTTGAAAGCTTCGCCCTTCATTTGGTTTTGCGGTGTGCCGTCTTTTATTCCTGTTTGTTCATAAACAGCGAGTATCGCCGGAAGCAAAGGATCGTCTTCCCTTAAAATAAGCGAATGGTCAAAGTTTTTAAGAAGCGACCAAGCGGTTTTTTGTATTTCATTACAGGGAAAAACCATGTTAACGCCGGGATTAACGGTGTCTTCAACCTCGATTGTTAAAATCCCTGTGTGTCCGTGGAGATACTGGGCCTCTCCTTTAAATCCATAAAACCTATGCGCATATTGTAGATCGAATGTTGTTAAACTTCTCATTGTTAACCTCCAAATTTTTTTAATTTTTTCGGGTTTGCGCCCCCGTTAAGCGTTATTTTTTTGTTTGGCATTCAAGGCATACGCCTTTGAAACTTATTGTGTGTTCGCAAAAACTAAATCCATTTTTGTTTTTGATTGAATTTTCAAGACCATGCAGATAATCCATCTCAACATCAAACACCTCGCCGCATTCTGTGCATTTTGTGTGGTAATGAGGAAACGTCATGTGGTCAAAACGGTCTGCCTCGCTCGGAACTTCAATCTTTGAAATTTCGCCGCTGTTGGCTAGCTGGTTAAGGTTGCGGTATACCGTCCCTTTGCTAATCGTTGGATATTCATTTGATATTTTTTGAAAAACGGTTTCCGCCGTTGGATGGTTTTTCAAGCTGTTAACAGCCGAAAGAACAACACCCCTTTGAACAGTATTTCGTTTTGTTGTCATTGTTTGCTCCAAATCAGTAAGATATCTTAATTAAGATTATATCCTAATAAGAACAGGTTGTCAATGAACAAACTATGAACTTTGTGTGAAATAAATAAAGCCTACTGAATAACAAGTTATTCAGTAGAAATGCTATGCATTTGAAACAAAATACGCCTATAATGCGTATTTTGTTGGCTTATCTTGATGCTATCTGCAAGTCAAAAACAGCATTCTGTGATTTTGCAAAGCTGTTTTTGACTTGTTCAGCAGGTATTAAATAGCTGTTAATCGTTTTTAATCAACAACTAAAAAAGGCTATAACAACCTCTTGCTGAAGTTATTATAACCTTAAATATACTACATATTAATTAACAATTTTTTTATCACATCAGCGGAGCCAAAATTCTTAAAACACTCAACGCAACAAATTTAAAGAAACCTAATTTTTCTTTGTTTTGCATAGTGTCCTTAGTTATCTCTTCGCATCTTTTAAAGGTTTCGATCAAATCGTTTTTAATATCATACACAGCACTGCTGTTGAAAAGCCAAGCCCCACATTCATAATGTAGCGATAAACTGCGGTAGTCTAGATTAATCGTTCCGACTATTGCGGTTTTATCATCCGAAACAAACATCTTTGAATGAATAAACCCCGGAGTGTATTCATAGATTTTGACCCCCGATTTAATCAACGGTTCATAGTATGAACGGCTTAAAAAATGAACAAAGCCCCTGTCTGCAATCCCCGGCAAGATGATCCTAACATCTATTCCTGATTTTGCCGCAAGTTGAAGCGCCGACATCATATCGCTGCTTATAATAAGATATGGGGTTGTTATATAAACATAATCAGTAGCGCTGTTCAATATGCTCATATATAATCTTTCGCCAACCGGTTCATCATCAATCGGCATATCGGTGAAAGGCTGAACGAAACCATCGGTTTTTATCGCAACGGTTGGTTTAAAGTCTTGATATCTATCCGTCGTGTGGGTTATTGCGTTCCACATCGACAAAAACATCGTTGTTAAGCCAAAAACACCCTCCCCCCTTAAAACTACAGCGGTGTCTTTCCAATGCCCATGTTTAACATAGGCGTTGATGTATTCATCGGCGATGTTAATGCCTCCCGTGAAACCAACATTGCCGTCAATGACGCAGATCTTTCTATGGTCTCTGCTGTTGAAGTTTGAATTAAATATATGGTTGAATTTATTAAACGGCTCGCAAGCTATCCCTTTTTTCCTAAGACTAACTGCAAAATCTGCCGCCAATGTTGTTAGGCAACCGAAATCGTCATACATAACTCGAACATCGACCCCAAGCTTTGCTTTTTGTTCAAGAATTTCCAGTATCGACCCCCACATCTTGCCGCCCTGTATAATGAAGTATTCAAGGAAAATAAACTTTTCGGCTTGTTTAAGCTCGTTAATCATACAATTAAACATCTCTTCACCAACTTTGAAATATTCAACTTCGGTGTTTTGAAACAAACAAGCCCCGGAAGAATTAGAGATATATGTTGATTGCCTATATGCATCTTTATCGGTTAAAGCAAGGTTTTGTTTAACCTCTAGGTCGCCCGTCATAGCTTCCGTATATAGCTTTGCAACTTGATCATAATGCTTTAGCTCTTTTTCGCTGAAAAGATTTCTCCAAAACATTATATACAAAAGGCCGCCCAAAATCGGAAGCATAGCAAGCGTTAGCATCCAAATCAGTTTATATTCAACCTTTTTGTCTCGAGTGGCGATATATGCAACGGCCAAAAGACTGACCCCCAACATAACCGCATAAAACCATGTGAAATATCTCCCCAACCAAAGATACACCCCAACTATTACCGCCAGTTGAATTAAAACCGCAGCTACCGTAACAAATATCTTCATATGTATCGAATTAATAGCTTTTTTCATCTGTTCCACCCATTTTGTTTAAGATTTTTTATTCCAAAGCGGATTTAACTTTTTTCTTGGTTATCGCTCGCATCTCTTGATTGGCAAAGCTATATCTTCTCGCTTCGAGCAACAACTTTCGCCCTTCTGCGTTTCTTGTGTAAACCGCTTCAAACGGTTCAACATATTCCGAAATGGTGTCGGCAAAGCTCCTCGCCTGTTCTTTGTTTTTTGAAAAGATTTCAGGAACTGCGAAATATCCTCGATTAGTTCCTCTTCGTTTTTTAGAATAGAGTATATAACGTTGGTTGTCGATTTCGCCGTAGAACTCCATCATCGTGTTTGCAAACACCGCCTTATCTTTCCCCGAACCGCCCTTAAGATAAACGACGTCGTAATGATGTGTCTCATACTCAACCTTTGCAAAATCGCTCGACACAAAACCCTCCGTTTTAAGCGCAAGATAGACGCCATTCGCAACTTTTTTCATGCTTTTTATCGGATTAAGCAGATAATAGAAAAATTTTTGATTTAGTAAAAAAACGAAAAACGTTATATAGCTCAAAGCAAACAAACAGAATACTATAATTATACTTGCCGTCGAAGTTGTAAAGCCAAATGCAATAGCTAATATGTATATCATCGAAACGAATAGATAGATACTCGTTATAAGTACCCCTATTCTTTTATGACTAAAAAGCCCAAAATATGTTTTTTCATAAGGCTTTTCAACCTGCTCGACTATCTCTATCTTTTCCGCTATATCAAGAGCCTCCTGCCAACGCTGTTTAAGCCCTTTTCTCTCGCTGCTAAGTTCTAGCATACTCTTGTTTGTTTCGACAACGTTTTTATGTTCCGAAAGCGGATACCTTATATTATCAATGCGAAACGTGCCGTTTTCTATATAAGGTTCGCTGTAATGAAGCCCCATAAACGTTTTCATTCTTCTGTCGATAGTCAACATATCTTCGCTCACTTCATCCTCCGCGCTGATGTTCTCGCCGTTTTGTTCCGCTGTGTTTTTCGACGAACTGTCCGCTATACAAGCAAGATGCCAAATATGGCTCGTCTTGTCGGGGTTGCCGGGCTGGGTCCTAATCGCTCTGCCTCGCATTTGGTTGCTTAACATAAAGCTTCCGACAAAGCTTGCTAGGATAAGGGTGTTAACGCAAGGGCTGTCCCACCCTTCGCCAAGGAGCGATTTTGTCCCGATAAGCACCTCGATATAACCCTCTTCAAGCAGTTTTGTTATAAGTGATGTTAGAATGTGCCTGTCGCCCGAAACGGTGACTTCGATATAGCTATTGTCGTTTAGGTTGCCGATAGTTTCAAACTTTATTTTTTCGTTAAACCCCGAAAGTTCAACAAGCCTTTGTTTTGCTTCACAGGGGATAATAGCGACCGAACCCGAAAGCCCGGCTAGCTTTATCGGCGTGTTTATCTCGGCGCTGTGTCTTCTGAGCATCTCGAAAAACGGAACAACCCCCAAAGCCTCAACATTCTTTGTGTTGTCTCCTATCGCCGGAATAAACTCTTTTTTTATGTAGTCGCAAAGGATCAAAAGCCTAAGGTCTTGTTTAAGTAGGGAATATTCATGAAACGTTATCTTTTTAATGCTCTCGCATTTGCCAATCGACCGAACAAGCTCCTTTTTTAGTTTTCCTTTTACCTCCATATTGACCCTGCGTTTTTCGATGAACCCCAAAGTTTTAAGCTTGTTTGTATACCTGTCTCGTTGTTCAAGCGTTATCATATAGGAATCTATGTCGTCATATAAAACATTTTGCAAAAGAATTTCCAACCATTTTGCCGACATAGGTTCAAGCGATTTATAACCGATGATATCTTTAATCTCTTGCGGAATTATTTCCCCTTTTGAATTGAAAAAAATTAAAATCGAAGAAAGGTATTTCGGTTCATCCAACAAAACGTCTAGTTCATATACCTTTTGGTCTAGCGGATATGAAAGAACGATATCTTTAAACTCATCGTCGTTCATAAAAAATTTAACCGTTTCGTCCTGCTTAGTGATAAATTCATCTAGTTTGCTTTTCTCTTTTTTGGTCGGATAGTTAAAATAGATATAGTCCTGATGGGGGCAAAGGTTTTGCGCTTTAACAAGTTCGGGTATGCTTATTTCTTCATCTATCTCTCCGCACATCTCGAGATATCGTTGCCATTCGTTATAATCGGAATCGTAGGGCGGAGTTGCCGTAAGCGATATTGTGTAGGTTAAGTTAACGTTGTTTTTAAGCGTTTCAAGCGACCGCCACCATTCGCTTCTAAGATGGTGACATTCATCAAGACAGATAGCCGTAAATTCCGAGCTGTTAAGGCTTTTAATCAAATCAAGACCGCTATAGTCAACCTGTTCCGAAACTGCGTTTTGTTCGTCAAACTGTTCGCTAATCTCGCCGCTAAACTTTGAAAGCGCACTGTTTACTGCTTGATAGGTCGAAACGGTTATCGGTTTTAGGTTGTTAAGGTCGTTTGAAACATAGTCTTTAATATCGAGACCGTCCACAAAAAAGCCGTCAGCAACTCTTTTAATCCATTGCTCCCTAATCGTGATGCTGGGAACAAGAACCAACGTGTTTTGATCTAGCTTTCTAATAAGCTCTATTCCGAGCGTCGTTTTGCCCGACCCCGGAGCCGCAACGATATGAAACTTGTTGTCTTTTATATAGTCGTTAAACTTATCGATAACCCGTTGCTGATAAGGTCTAAATGTCCCTTTAAATTTCAACACACCATTAAACATTGCTTATTAACCGCTTCCTTCTAAATTAATACAGTTTCTGTTTTTATACTACCATAAAAATATATTAAGTGGTAGTGGTTTGGCTAAATATTGTTAATTTGTTTTAATTTCTCTAAGCTTTAGCGCAACAAAAACCCCACAGGAATCGGTCCTGTGGGGTTTTAAATTGTTATATCTGCAAGAGACTATTCAAAGCTTGCGGTCTAATCGATTAATATCGATTAAACAAGCTCGATGATTGCCATTTCGGCTGCGTCTCCGCGGCGAGGACCAATTTTTACAATGCGAGTGTAACCGCCTTGTCTGTCCATGTATCCGGGAGCTACTTCATCAATAAGCTTTTTCGCAACATCTTCTTTTGTGATGTATGAGAACACCTGTCTCTTGGCGTGCAACTCGTTGGATTTTCCGAGAGTTATCATTTTTTCAGCTACCGAACGAACTTCTTTAGCTCTTGTCACGGTTGTTTCGATCTTACCGTTATCGATAAGAAACGTAACCATAGCGCGAAGCATCGCTCTGCGATGATCGCTCGTTTTGCCGAGTTTTCTTGTGCCTGCCATCGTTCTCTTCTCCTTACTGGATTAGTGTTTAGTTATCGTCACTTGACGAGAGGCTAAAGCCGAGTGATTCAAGCTTTTGAATAACCTCTTCCAAAGATTTCAAACCTAAATTTCTGACCTTCATCATATCTTCTTCCGTTTTGTTGGTCAGATCTTCAACGGTGTTAATCCCCGCTCTCTTCAAGCAGTTGAAACTTCTAACCGAAAGGTCGAGTTCTTCAATTGCCATTTCAAGAACGTGTTCTTTGTTTTTCTCGCTCTTTTCAACCAAAACCTCGGTGTCCGGAACGTTTTCAGAAAGATTTCTGAAAAGGTTGAGATGCTCGGTTAAAACCTTTGCACCCATAGAAACCGCTTCTTTTGCTGAAAGAGTTTTGTCTGTTTGGATTTCAAGTGTTAGTTTATCAAAGTCTGTTATCTGCCCTACACGAGTGTTTTCAACTGTGTAGTTAACTTTAAGCACAGGGGTGTAGATACTGTCTACCGGAATAATTCCGATATAGTTACCCGACACTCCGCTTTGTTTGTTTTTGTCTGCCGGCGAATAACCTCTGCCTTGGTCAAACGTGAGTTCCATCACAAGCCTTCCGCCGCCACCTATCGTTGCGATATGCCAATCGGGGTTTAAAACCTCGAAATCTGCGTCGGCTTTGATGTCGCCTGCTGTCACTACACATTCGCCCTCCGCTTCAATGTAAACGGTTTTTGGGCCTTGACCATGGAGTTTTGCTGTTATGCCTTTGACGTTTAACACGATCTCCGTAACATCTTCTTTAACTCCGCTTATTGTTGAAAACTCATGCATTACACCGTCTATCTTTATCGATACTGCGGCAACGCCGGGTAGCGATGAAAGAAGAACACGGCGAAGGCCGTTTCCAAGCGTCGTTCCAAACCCTCTTTCAAGCGGTTCAACCACAAATTTACCGTATGATTCGTCTTCCGACAATTCAACTGTATCAATTCGGGGCTTTTCTATTTCTATCATCATATATAAACCCTCCATGCGACGAAATAATCGTCGTTTGTGTGCATTCCCAATATTGCTATTAGTTCAAATTTTATTTTGAATACAACTCAACGATGAAGTGTTCTTCAACATTAAAGTCGATTTCGGAACGCTCGGGTAGATGGATAACCGAAGCCGTCATGTTTTTGCTGTCTACATCAACCCAAACAGGTGTCGGGCGTGACGAATTTGCCTCGATGGCATCCTTAATTTTATCACAATCAGTCGATTTAACCGCAACTTTGTCGCCCTCATTTAAGAGATATGACGGAATGTTAACGACTTTTCCGTTGACTGTGAAGTGGCGATGAAGAACAAGTTGTCTAGCTTCTTTTCTCGAATTTGCAAAACCCGAACGATAAACAAAGTTATCAAGTCTGCTTTCAAGGATTTGAAGTAGGTTTTCACCGGCCATACCTTTTTGACGTTCAGCCATTTCAAAGTATTTTGCGAATTGGCTTTCGAGAACACCATAATATCTTTTTGCTTTTTGTTTCATGCGAAGCTGAGTACCATATTCCGAAACTTTCTTACGTCCTTGTCCATGTTGACCCGGACCATAGCTTCTGCGTGCGAACGCACATTTATCGGAATAACAACGGTCGCCCTTTAAAAAGAGTTTTTCACCCTCTCTGCGGCAGAACCTGCACACAGCACCTGTATATCTTGCCATTAGGTTTATCCTCCTTTTGTTATATGCGCCTTCTTTTCGGCGGGCGGCATCCGTTGTGTGGAACAGGTGTCACGTCTTTGATCATACTTACATCAAGACCTGCTGCCTGTAGAGCACGAATAGCGGCTTCACGTCCGCTACCCGGACCTTTGACATAAACCTCAACGGTTTTCATGCCATGTTCCATAGCAGCTTTAGCTGCGCTTTCCGCTGCTTGTTGCGCTGCATATGGAGTTGATCTTCTTGAACCTCTAAAGCCCAATGCTCCGGAGGATGACCAAGAAATAGCATTTCCCGCTACGTCGGTTATTGTTACAATTGTATTATTGAACGTCGATTGGATATGAGCAGCACCGCTTGCGATATTCTTTTTCTCGCGGCGCTTACGTGTACCCGATGAAGCTCTTTTACCTTTTGCTGCTGCCATTAAGCGGTTTTCCTCCTATTTTTTCTTGTTCGCAATAGTTCTCTTAGGACCTTTGCGAGTTCTTGCGTTTGTTTTAGATTTTTGTCCGCGGACGGGAAGTCCTTTGCGGTGGCGAATACCACGATAGCAACCTATTTCGATAAGCCTCTTAATGTTAAGAGCTGTATCTCTGCGAAGATCTCCTTCAACAGTTAGGTTTTTGTCGATATATTCGCGGATTTTTGCGACGTCGTCGTCAGACAAATCTTTGACCCTTATGTCGGGATTAACTTTAGTTTCGCTGAGGACTTTCCTAGAAGCGTTGATGCCCACACCGAATATGTAGGTCAATCCAACTTCGACCCGCTTTTCTTTAGGCAGGTCTACACCAGCTATACGCGCCATTAAATATTACCTCCGGTAAATGTTATGCGCCTAACCTTGGCGCTGTTTATGTTTTGGGTTAATGCAGATAACCATAACACGTCCGTGTCTTTTGATTATTTTGCATTTTTCACAGATAGGTTTAACGGAAGGCCTTACCTTCATATTGTTACCTCCAGAAATGCTTAAACTATTAGCGCTACTTTGAACGCCATGTGATTCGACCTTTTGTTAGGTCATACGGAGACATCTCAACTGTCACTTTATCGCCGGCGAGTATACGGATAAAATTCATGCGAAGTTTTCCGGATATATGTGCCATGATCTTGTGACCGTTTTCAAGTTCAACCAAAAACGAAGCGTTTGGTAAAACTTCTTTAACGATGCCTTCAACTTCTAAAACATCATCCTTAGACAAGTTTCAGTTCTCCTTTAGTTAGCTTGCGAAAAACGATTTTTAATCGCTTTTCTGAGTTTTGTGTCGGTTTCTAAATCTTGTGGTGAAAACACGGTTTTTGTGAAGCTTAAATGCATAAACTTCTTTTTCTTAGGGTTGTCAATCTTCCTTAAAGCGCCATCCGCAATGTATGCGAAATCTCCGTCTAGTTTAACTATTACGTAGTAGCGCCCTTTGTCGTGTCCCGCTTTAGAAAAAACCATCATCCCAATTTTTTGTTCTGTCATAACGTCTCCTGCCATGGCGTCAATATTATCGGCTCATGTTCGGTTATCGCTATCGAAAACTCAAAGTGTGCCGACAAGCTGTTATCGCTTGTCACGACGGTCCAGTCGTCATCGAGAACATCAACCTCGAAACCACCTGCGTTAACCATTGGTTCTATAGCAATAGTCATTCCCGGAACAAGCCTTGTTCCGTGTCCTTGCTTGCCATAGTTTGGAACTTCGGGAGCCTCGTGGAGCTTTGTCCCAAGACCGTGTCCGATGTAGTTGCGAACTACTGAAAAACCGTTTTGTTCGACGCAGGATTGCACTGCAAAACCAACGTCGCCCAGTCTATTACCCTTTACCGCGGCGGCAACAGCCCTCTCAAGGCTTAAACGTGTAACTTCGACAAGTTTTCTTGCAGTGTCGCTCACGTTGCCCACCATAAAGGTTGCCGCGTTGTCGCCGTGATAGCCGCGATATTTCGCACCCACATCGATGCTGACGATATCCCCATCCTTTAGCCTTCTTTTTTTGCTTGGAATTCCGTGGATAACCTCATTGTTTATTGAAATACAAGAGGCATTCGGAAAACCGTTGTAGCCCAGAAACGAGGGTTCAGCACCATTCGACTTAATATATTCGCAGATCACCTTATCAATCTCGGCGGTGGAAGCGCCTATCTTCAGATGATCTTTTGCGACGATTAATGCTCCGGCAGATATCTTCCCAGCTTGTTTCATTAAATCAATTTGGGCTGCCGTTTTTAAAACTATCATAAGTTTATTTAACCTTCGATAGCAAGGAAAACTTTTCTTGTGATGTCGGAGATTTCCCCAACACCATCTACCATCTTAAGCTTTCCAAGTTTTTTGTAATGGTCCTTGAGCGGTTCGGTTAGCTCATGGTATACACGAAGTCGTTCTTTAACCGTTTGTTCTTTATCATCATCTCGAACCGCAACGTTTGCATTGCATCTGTCGCAGATACCCTCAAGCTTTGTCGGCTTGTATTCGATGTGATAGCTGTTTCCGCAGTCGGGGCAAACCCTTCTGCCGGTCATTCGAACCAATATCTCTGAGTCCGGAACTTCGATGCAGATAACCCTGTCAAACACTATGCCCATTTCATCAAGGGCTTTAGCCTGAGCTACTGTGCGTGGAACGCCGTCTAGGATAAATCCATCAACACAGTCGCTCATGTTAAGGCGATTGTTAACGATTCCGATGATAACTTCATCAGGAACGAGATTACCTTCATCTATAAAACTTTTTGCTAAAGTTCCAAGCTCGGTTTTGTTTTTGATCTCTTCGCGCATAATGTTTCCGGTGCTTATAATCGGAACCGAGAGACGTTCGCTTATGATTTCAGCTTGCGTTCCTTTTCCGGCACCCGGAGATCCGAGCAATATGATTTTCATAACTCTAAACTGTCCTTTTATCCTTGATTAATTATCAAATCCGTAAATATGAGCGGTCTGTCCTTTTCCGAAACTTTAAAACTAAAAGCTCATATTTTCCGCATGAAAACAACGTTTCATGTTTTATTCAAGGAAACCTTTGTGGTGACGCATCAACATATAAGATTCGAGAGTGTTGTTAATTTCAAGAGCAACACCGACGATAATCAAGACGGAAGTTCCGCCAAGAGCTATATTAATGCCTGTAACTTGTGTGATAACGATAGGAAGAGTTGCAACCAAAACTAGGAAGAAAGCCCCTATCAATGTTATCTTGCTGATAACTTTTGCGATGAAGTTCGAGGTGGGTTCTCCCGGTCTAATTCCCGGAATACCGCCCGAATTTTTACGCATATCGTTTGCCATCTGCACCGGATTGTATTGAACCGATACATAGAAATAGTTGAATAATATAATGAGAACCGCATAAAGAATAGCGTATCCCCAGTTGTCGGGTGCAAACCATCCAAGGAATGCTCCGAGCATACCTTCGTTTAGTTGGAACAGATCTCTGATTGTTGCCGGAACCGAGAGGATAGCAGAAGCAAAGATAACCGGAATAACACCTGTCATGTTTACTTTGATGGGGATATGGCTGTTGTTACCGCCATACATCTTTCTGCCAACAACTCTTTTAGCGTATTGAACCGGTATTCTTCTTTCAGCGTTGTGCATTATGATAATCATAACGAACGAAGCGCCAAACAACAGAAGAACTAGCGGAAGAACCGCAAAATACCAAGGTTCTGCTTCAAGAGTAACGCCCGGGAACGGTTGATATGTTCCGAGAGCCATTTGGAAATATTGAGCAAACTGTGCCATAGCCGTTGTTAAACTTGCTATGATACCGGTGAAGATCAATAGCGATATACCGTTTCCGATACCTTTTGCATCGATTTGTTCGCCGAGCCACATTAACAAGCAAGCACCAGCAGAAAGCGTTATAACGATAACGAATCCTGCAAAGAAACCTTCAAAGCCCGTTGTGTAGCTTATTGCTCCTTGGTTACGAAGGAAAACGTAATAGGTTATCGCCAAGAGAACCGCAAGGCCAATCGACGAATATCTTGTGACTTTTGAAATCTTCTTTCTTCCCTCTTCGCCCTCTTTCGACCATCTTTCAAGCGTTGGAATAACAACTTGAAGAAGGTTAACGATGATAGATGCGTTGATGTAGGGTTGAACCGAAAGCGCAAACAATGTTGCCATCGAGAACGCTCCGCCCGTCATAAGATTGAAGAATTCAAATATTGTTCCTTCCGAGTTTATCGAGCTTGCCGCTAGGGCATCGGCATCGATAAAAGGAACGGGAATTGCCGCACCAAGGCGGAATATCAAAAGAACTATGAAGGTGAATATAATCTTTTTTCTAAGATCATCTATCTTCCAGGCGTTTCTGAATGTCTGAAACATAAATCTATACTACCTCCGCTGTTCCTCCGGCTTTTTCGATCTTTTCTTTAGCGGATGCTGTGAATGCCGCAAGTTTAACGACAAGCTTTTTGTCAAGCTCTCCGTTTCCAAGCACCTTAACTCCGTCCAAAGTCTTTTTAATCAAGCCGGTATCAATTAGAGCTTGCGTATCAACCGTTGCACCATCTTTAAATCTTTCGTTTAAGTCGGAGATCTTAACTTCTGCATAAACAGTTGCGAAGATGTTGTTGAATCCGCGTTTAGGCAAACGACGTGCCAATGGCAACTGTCCGCCTTCAAAGTATGCCGGCTTGTGACCCGAACGGGCAAGCTGACCTTTATGTCCGTAGCCGGCTGTTTTGCCGTTTCCGGAACCCGCACCGCGGCCTTTGCGCTTTGCTTTTTTAGTAGCGCCGGCGGCGGGGGAAAGTTCATGGAGTTTCATTTTATTTTCCTCCTACCTTTATCTTGTAACCTCTACCATGTGGGAGATCTTTTTGATCTTTCCGTTGGTAGCGGCGTTGTCCGGCTGAATCGAAACATCGCCGATTCTGCGAAGACCAAGTGAAATTGCAGTTGCTAGTTGAACTTGAGTTCTTCCTGCTAAACTGCGAACAAGTTTAATTGTTATGCCATTTGATTTTACCACAGCTTTTGCCGAGGGCTTTGTCGAAGCAGCAACTGCTTTTTCTTCTGTTTTTGCCGACGTAGCTTTAGCAGCTGCCGGTTTTTCAGCAGTTTTCTTTGCTGCCGCAGGTTTTTTCTCTGCCGCAGGTTTAGCTGCAGCTTTTTTCGCTGCGGGTTTCTTTTCTTCTGTAGCAGCTTTTGCAGCGGTTGTTTTCTTTGCTGCCGGTTTCTTTTCAGTAGCCGTTTTTGCTGTTGCGGCTTTCTTAGTTGCCGCAGGCTTAGCGGCCGCTTTTTTCTCTGCTTTTGGTTTTTCCGCTGTTTCTGCTGCTGCAGCTACTGCGGTTTCTTTTTTCTCTGCCATTTTTCGCGACCTCCTATTTGCCTATAATTTCTTTCGGGTCTTTACCGCGAACAGCCGAAACTTGTTCAAGCGTTCTAAGCGATTTAAGACCTTCTATTGTTGCCGAAACAACGTTGCAAGGATTGTTCGAACGTAAAGATTTCGTTCTGATATCTTTAATTCCGGCAACCTCAACAACCGCACGAACTGCGCCGCCGGCGATAACGCCGGTACCTTGAGCCGCAGGTTTCATAAGAACTCTGCCTGCTCCGAATTTTCCAACAACTTCGTGTGGGATCGTTGTTCCTCTGAGCGATATTTTTATAACATTTTTTCTTGCGTCTTCAATTCCTTTGCGAATTGCTTCCGGCACTTCGCCGGCTTTACCGAGACCAAAACCGACAACTCCGTTGCCGTCTCCGACTACTACGAGAGCGGCGAACTTAAAGATACGTCCACCCTTAACGGTTTTTGAAACACGGTTTATAGCAACAACCTTTTCTTTAAGGTCGAGTGTTGAAGCATCAATTCTATCCAAAATCCCGTACCTCCCTTAAAATTTCAGACCGCCGTCACGAGCACCTTCTGCAAGGGCTTTGACACGTCCGTGATAGATGTAGCCGCCGCGATCAAACACAACGGTTTCGATTTTTAGTTTGAGTGCTTTTTCCGCAATCATTTTGCCAACTTTGTTAGCAGCTTCTGCGTTTCCGGTTGCTCCGCTGAAAGAGCTTTCCATCGTCGAAGCCGCACAAAGTGTTACGCCTTTAGCATCATCTATGATTTGTGCATAGATATGTTTCGAGGAGCGGAAAACGTTTAGTCTTGGACATTCAGCAGATCCGCTTATTTTTCCACGGACACGGCGATGTCTTAACTGACGTTGTTTGTTGCTGTCTTTTTTATTAATCATTTATTTTAGCTCCTCTCTTATTTACCCTTACCGGCCTTGCCTTCCTTACGGATGACATATTCGCCAAGATAACGGATACCCTTTCCTTTGTAAGGTTCGGGTGGGCGCTTTCCTCTGATTTCGGAAGCAAACTGACCAACTTTTTGCTTATCAATTCCATGAACAATAATTCTGTTCGGGGCCGGAACTTCGGTTGTTATCTCATCAGTATCTGCAACGATAACTTGATGCGAATAACCAAGGTTCATAACAAGGTCTTTTCCTTGTTTTGCAGCACGGTATCCGATTCCTTGAACTTCGAGTTCTTTTGAGAACCCATCAGTTACACCGATTACCATGTTGCCGATAAGGGTGCGTGTTAACCCATGAAGCGCACGGTATGCCTTATCTTCCGACGGTTTGTCAACCAAAAGTTGGCCGTCTTCCATTTTAACAATCATTCCGGGATTAAAGGTGTAGGAAAGTTCGCCTTTCGGACCTTTAACCGACACGGTTCTGTCTTCGATTTTAACGTCGACGCCCGCAGGAATAACTATCGGTTTTCTACCAATTCTCGACATTTTTTATTCCCCCTACCACACAAATGCGAGCACTTCGCCGCCAACGTTTTGTCTGCGAGCTTGCTTATCAGTCATAACGCCTTGCGGTGTTGAGATGATAGCGATGCCTAGTCCTTTTAAAACTTTTGGCATCTTTTCGCAACTTGCATAAGTTCTAAGACCGGGTCTTGAAATTCTGCGAAGTCCCGAAATTGCTGATGTGCGGTCTTCGTTGTATTTTAATGTTAGTTTTATAACACCCTGCGTGTTATCTTCTATGACCTGCATTCCTTTGACATATCCTTCGTCTACAAGAATTTTAGCGATAGCTTTTTTCATGTTAGACGCCGGAATATCAACCGTTTCGTGTTTTGCGCTTGAAGCATTACGTACACGAGTGAGCAGGTCGGCAATAGGATCTGTTATATGCATTTTTTCATGTCCTCCCTTACCAGCTTGCTTTTCTTACGCCCGGGATTTCGCCTTTATATGCGAGTTCCCTGAAGCAGATACGGCATATTCCGTATTTTCTGAGATATGCGTGGGGTCTTCCACAGAGTTTACATCTGTTGTAAGCACGTGTAGAGAATTTTGCTTCTCTTTGTTGCTTAACTTTCATTGAAGTTTTTGCCATAACTCTCTTTCCTCCCCTTAACTCACGAACGGTGCGCCGAGAGCCGAAAGCAAAGCTTTTGCTTCTTCGTCGGTTTTTGCCGTCGTTACGAATACTATATCCATTCCGCGAATTTTATCAATTTTATCATAATCGATTTCGGGGAAGATAAGTTGTTCTTTAAGACCCAAGGCATAGTTGCCTCTTCCGTCAAAACTATCTGCGCTTATCCCTCTGAAGTCACGAACACGGGGAAGAGCTACGTTAAACAATCTATCGAGGAACTCATACATACGTTCTCCTCTAAGTGTAACTTTTGCTCCAACCGGCATTCCTTCACGAAGTTTGAAGTTCGCAACAGATTTCTTTGCGTTACGAATCAAAGCTTTTTGACCGGTGATCTTTCCAAGGTCGCCTACAATGGCTTCCATCATTTTTGCGTTGTCTTTTGCTTCGCCGCTTGCGATGTTGACAACAATTTTATCAAGTTTTGGGATCTGCATCACGCTCTTATAGGAAAATTGCTTCATAAGTGCGGGAGCTATTTCTTTTGTATATACTTCTTTAATTCTCGCCATTACAGCCAATCCTCCTAATTATTAAATGATGCGCCGCATTTACGGCAGGTTCTAACTTTTTTTCCGTCTTTGCCAACTGTGTGTCCAACCCTTGTAGGTTTGTCGCATTTTGGGCAAATCGGCATAACTTTGCAAGCATAGATGGGCGATTCAACTCTGATTTGGCCGCCCGCTTGGCCTTGCTTGCGGGGTTTAACGTGTTTTGTTGCGAAGTTTTGGCCTTCAACGATAACTTTACCTTCTTTAGGCGAAACTTCAAGCACTTTTCCGATGCGGCTTTTTGCGTCTTTTTTGTCGACTTCTTTGTTTGCATCTTCAAGTTTTGCGTTGTTTCTTATACGACCCGACATAACCATGACAAGGTCGCCTGTTTTAACATGGAGTTTACTCATTTTTATTACTCTCCTCCATTAAAGAACTTCGGGAGCGAGCGATAGGATTTTTAAATATTCCTTTTCGCGGAGCTCTCTCGCAACCGGCCCGAAGATACGGGTTCCGATTGGGTTCTTATCTTCCTTAATAATTACTGCTGCGTTTTCATCAAAACGGATATAGCTGCCATCATCTCGGCGAACACCCTTTTTGCTGCGAACGACTACACATTTAACAACATCGCCCTTTTTAACCGTACCACCCGGTGCGGCTTTTTTGACCGATGCTACGATTACATCGCCAATATTGGCATACCTCTTGCGGGAGCCTCCCAACACACGAATACACATTATTTCCTTAGCGCCGGTGTTATCAGCAACCTTGAGGTAGGTTTGCATCTGTACCACAGAAGCGTCCTCCTTTCGAGTTTAAAAGCTTATTTCGCTTTCTCAATTATTTTAGATAATCTCCAACGCTTGTCCTTAGAGAGAGGGCGTGTTTCGGTTATCTCTACACGGTCTCCAACACGGCATTCGTTGTTTTCATCGTGTGCTTTGAACTTAACAGTGCGTTTAATGATCTTTTTGTAAAGAGGATGCGCAATACTGTATTGGATTGCAACCACGATTGTTTTATCCATCTTGTCGCTGACAACGTTGCCTATGCGGGTTTTTCTTAAATTACGTTCTGTCATCTTTCGTATCTCCTTCCCGCTCATTCAGCGCTCAAGGCTGTTATAACGGTCTTAACTCGAGCGATATCATGCCTAACTTCTTTAATCCTCAACGGATTTTCAAGTTGGTTGATGGCATGTTGGAAGCGAAGATTGAAAAGTTCTTGTTTAAGGTCTTTTAATTTTTGGTCAAGCTCTTTGGCCGACATTTTGCGCAATTCAGACGCTTTCATTACTGCTCACCACCCATCTCTTCTTTTTTAATAAATTTACATTTTATCGGAAGCTTGTGAGTAGCAAGACGGATAGCTTCCCTTGCGGTAGCTTCGTCAACCCCTGCTATTTCAAACATTATACGGCCGGGTTTTACAACCGCAACCCAATATTCAACGCTTCCTTTACCTGAACCCATTCGAGTTTCAGCAGGTTTTTGTGTGATAGGCTTGTCCGGAAAGATTTTAATCCAAACTTGACCGCCACGTTTTATGTAACGTGTCATCGCGATACGAGCAGCTTCGATTTGGTTAGATTTAATCCAGCCCGCTTCAAGCGCTACAAGTCCGTATTGACCGTAGGAAATTTTGTTTCCTCTGGTCGCTTTACCTTTTAAACGTCCTCTATGCACGCGACGATATTTAACGCGTTTTGGTAACAGCATACTACTTCTTGCCTCCTTCCTTTACAACCTTTTTAGCTGTGCTTAATACTTCACCTTTGTATATCCAAGTTTTAACGCCGATTATACCGTATGTTGTTTTTGCTTCTGCAAAACCATAGTCGATATCAGCTCTTAGAGTTTGAAGGGGTATTGTTCCTTCGTGATAGCTTTCGCTTCTTGCTATGTCTGCTCCGCCCAAACGACCCGAAACCATGATTTTAATTCCTTTTGAACCAAGGCGCATCGTGCGTTGGATAGATTGTTTCATAGCTCTTCTGAAAGCCACGCGGCGTTCGAGTTGAGCCGCAACATTTTCTGCAACCAACTGTGCGTTTGTGTCCGCATTTTTGACCGCTTCGATGTTGATGTTCATCGATTTACCGGTTAACTTTTCAAGCTTTGCGCGGAGAACTTCAATGCCCGCACCGCTTCTTCCGATAACCATACCGGGTTTTGCGCAATGGATTGTAATTTTAACTTTTGCAGCATCGCGTTCGATCTCGATTTTTGGAACTCCCGCGGCATATAGTTCAGATTTAACAAATTTTCTTATTTTTCTGTCTTCGACGATGAAATCGGAAAATTCGCTCTTCTTTGCAAACCAACGGCTGTCCCAGTTTTTGATAACGCCGACACGCAAACCATGTGGATTAACTTTCTGTCCCATATTCGTTCCCCCTTCCTTAAGCTTGTTTCTCTTTAAGAACAACGGTTATGTGCGATGTTCTCTTGAGGATTCTGAAAGCACGACCTTGTGCTCTTGGGCGAATTCTTTTAAGAGTAGGACCCGGTGTCACGAAACATTCCGCAACATACAACGAGCTTTTTTCCATTTGGTGGTTGTTTTCCGCATTAGCGGCTGCGCTGTTAACCAATTTGAGCACAGGTTCACAAGCCGATTTGCTTGTGTATTTAAGGATAGCCACTGCTTTATCCAACGGTTGGTTTCTAATTAAGTCTAAGACTATTTGAACCTTTCTCGGAGAGATACGGCAATGGTTAAGATATGCTTTAGCTTCCATTTTTTCTTTCCCTCCTATTTACCGTTATTAGATGTTTTTGAGCCTGCGTGGCCTCTAAAAGTTCTTGTTGGTGCGAATTCACCAAGTTTGTGTCCTACCATGTCTTCTGTCACATAAACCGGAACGTGTTTGCGTCCGTCATGAACTGCGAAGGTATGTCCAACAAAATCGGGGAATATCGTGGAGGCACGGCTCCATGTTTTAAGAACACGTTTTTCGCCCGCTTTATTCATCTCTTTAACTCTTTTTAAAAGTACAGGTTGAATAAAAGGACCTTTTTTAACACTTCTACCCATTTAACTCTTGCCTCCTTCTAACCGTTACGACGCTTGACAATCATCTTGTCGCTGCGGTTCTTTTTGCTTCTCGTTTTGTATCCGAGAGTCGGTTTGCCCCAAGGGGTTACAGGACCCGGACGGCCAATTGGCGATTTGCCCTCACCACCACCGTGGGGATGGTCGCATGGGTTCATAACAGAACCGCGAACCGTTGGGCGAATACCCATATGGCGTGTACGACCGGCCTTACCAATTTTAACATTTTCATGGTCGGTGTTGCCAACTTGTCCGATTGATGCCATGCAGATAACAGGAACTTTTCTAAGCTCTCCCGACGGAAGTCTAATCAAAGCGTGGGTTCCTTCTTTAGCCATAAGCTGTGCCATGTTTCCTGCCGAGCGAACAAGTTGTGCGCCCTTTCCGGGATATAGCTCGATGTTATGGATAAATGTACCTACTGGGATGTTTTTAAGCGAAAGAGCGTTGCCCGGTTTGATATCTGCTGAAGGACCCGACATAACAACCGCTCCGACTTTCAAATCGTTTGGTGCGATTATGTAGCTTTTTTCGCCATCTTCATATTGTATTAAAGCGATGAATGAAGAACGGTTTGGATCGTATTCAAGCGACATAACTGTTGCCGGAACATCAAACTTTGTTCTCTTGAAATCGATAATACGATATTTTCTTCTGTTTCCGCCGCCTTTGTGGCGAACGGTGATGCGGCCTGTGTTGTTACGACCGCTGTATTTTTTGAGTGGTTCGAGAAGCGACTTCTCGGGACCGTTTTTCGACAATCCGCTATAATCGGTAACCGTCATTCCGCGGCGACCCGGGGTTGTCGGGTTATACTTTTTAATAGCCATTTTTTATTATTCTCCTTATCAGCTTAGCGGGACTGATGCCCATACATTTTACAATCCGTTGGATTGCTTCAAACCCTTCGGTTTGCGAACACTTGTTAAGAAATTCTTAGGTCATCGATTCAAAGAATTCAATACCTTTGCTGTCTGGTTTAAGAGTAACAACAGCTTTTTTCCAATCTGCTGTGTATCCGTAGATCATTCCTCTTCTTCTTCTTTGACCGGGAACTCTCATCGTGTTAACCTTTGCAACCTTAACCGAGAAAAGCTCTTCAACAGCTCTTGCTATCTCGATTTTCCCTGCCGATCTGTCTACTTTAAAAGTATATTTTTTATCGGCTGTGCTGTTCATTGATTTTTCCGTGATAATCGGTTTTATGATTATTTCTTGTGGAAGCTTCATTTCGCATAAACCTCCTCTATTTTCTTTACTGCATCTACAGTTAAGATGAACTTGTCGGAATTAAGAATGTCGTAAACATTTATCGTGTTCGTTAAAGCTGTTTTAACGCCCGGAATGTTGTTTGCGCTTCCAATTACGAATTCGTTTTTAGTCGGCATTACGAGCAAAGGTTTTTTTGTTGCTTCAAGCGCTGAAAGAACTTTAAGCATAGCCTTTGTTTTGTATTCTGTCATCTCGAGTTTATCAAGAATAACGAGTTCGCCCGACTGAGCTTTTGCCGAAAGAGCCGAAAGGATTGCAAGACGTTTTGCTTTTTTGTTCATCGTCTTTGTGTAGTCGCGCGGTTTTGGTCCTAGCGCTACACCACCGTGTGTCCATTGCGGGCTTCTTGTCGAACCTTGTCTTGCACGGCCTGTGCCTTTTTGTCTCCAAGGTTTTCTGCCACCGCCCGAAACTTCTGCTCTTGTTTTTGTGTTTTGTGTGCCTTGACGTTGGTTTGCTAGGAAGCAAACAACCGCCTCATGCATAACTGTTTTGTTCGGTTCAATCCCGAACACGGCGTCGGAGAGCTCGATTTTTGAAACCTCTTTGCCGTTTACATCTACTACTTTGTAGTTAGCCATCGATTAACCCTCCTTCTTAAGATTTTTTAACGCTGTCTGTGATTACGATAACTCCGCCTTTAGGACCCGGTATTGCGCCCTTGATAGCGATAAGATTATTCTCGACATCAACTTTAACAACCGTTAAGTTTTGAACCGTTACCCTTTCAACACCAAGGTGACCCGGCATTTTCTTGCCCTTCATAACTTTTGAGGGGTCAGAACACGCACCAATCGAACCCGGATGGCGATGAACGGGGCCGGAACCGTGGGTTTCTTTAAGGCTGTGGGTGTTCCATCTTTTAATGTTACCCGCATAACCTTTACCTTTACTTGTTCCGCAAACGTCGATAATATCGCCAACTTCAAATTTATCAGCTTTAACGATATCGCCTACGTTGTAGCTATCTGCGTCGTTGAATTTGAATTCACGAAGGAATTTCTTTAAAGCAACATCACCTTTTGCAAAGTGACCTTTTAAAGGTTTGTTTGTTCCTTTTGCCGATGCTTCGCCGAAACCTAATTGAACTGCTTGATAGCCGTCTTTTTCAACCGTCTTCTTTTGAACGACCACACAAGGGCCTGCTTCTACAACGGTCACGGGAATAACTTTGCTGTTTTCATCAAACAATTGAGTCATTCCAACTTTTTTTGCTATGATTCCTTTTTCCATTTTGGATTGTATCCTCCTTAAAGGTTATTGGTTGGCACTAGGCCAACATGACCCGTTACGGCTCGATTTAGCTTAAAGCTTGATTTCGATTTCTACGCCGGCGGGGAGTTGAAGACTTTGGAGAGCCTCAACCGTTTTGTTGCTCGGTTTAAGGATATCGATAAGTCTTTTGTGGGTTCTCATCTCGAATTGCTCACGGCTGTCTTTATATTTGTGTACAGCACGGAGAATTGTAACGATTTCTTTGTCGGTCGGAAGCGGAATAGGTCCCGATACACGAGCACCTGTGCGCTTTGCTGTTTCGACAATCTTTTCAGCGGAACTGTCTACCAACTGATGATCGTAACTTTTGATGCGAATCCTGATTTTCTTGTCAACTGCCATTATTTTTGCCTCCTTTTAATTTTTGAGGAGCAAAATCTCAACACTCTTCCGGGCGTTTCTTGCCCACACATTTTAAAAGCCGGCGTCACCGCTTATATTATCAGTGAATCCGGAGTAGCGTTTTAAAAAACGCCATTTGCTGCTAAAATATGAGGGCAGCGGATGAAGATATCATCATGCCACACAGCCTAGTATAGTTTGTTAAGTTTCGCCCGTTTCATGAACGGACATACTCGGCGGAAATAACCGACAAATTTTGTCGCAACCTCCCGCTTCATAGCATATCACTACAGTCGCTCAATTATTATATCAAAAAGAATTATGCAATGCAATAGATTTTCAAAGATTTTTTCGAGTTTTTCAAAGTTTTTTTGCCAAAATCTTTATATATAATAAATACTATTAATATATTGCGAAAATCCAACCATTATCATAGCTCTATCGATGCATTAGATGCATTATTTCTGCGATGTGGCAAAATTTTTGCCACATCGCAGAAAACTTCAAATCATCTATTTATTAACCTTCGCCCAGGTATCTTTAAGCCCTACAATCATGTTGTAGGCATTCTCGGTCTTTGAGTCTTTGATGAAATACCCAACACGCACAAATTGGTAGCGCATCTCCTGTGGCTCGCTTTGGATAATCTCTTCAAGCTTTGCCCTGTCATATGTAGTAATCGATTGCGGGTTAAGATAATCTCCATATCCTTTGCCCTCTTCGATATCACCTGTGTTCTCGAGGGTGAACAATCGGTCGTATGCTCTAACGGTTGAATCAAAACAGTTTTTCTCGGAAAGCCAATGGATAGTCCCTTTAATCTTTCTTCCGTCTTCGGGGGCTTTCCCTCCGCTTGTGAGGTCCGCTGAACAAAGTATCTCGACAACGTTTCCTTGTTCATCAACAACATAATCGTCGCATTTAACGATATATGCACCCATCAAGCGAACTTCGTTGCCTTTGAACATCCTAAAGAATTTTGGAGGGGGCGACACGAAAAAATCGCTCCTGTCGATATAAAGATGTTTTGAGAACAACACTTTTCTGCTGCCCATTTCGGGATCGTTTGGATTGTTCGAGATATTAAATTCCTCGACCTTGTCGTCGGGATAGTTTGTAACGGTAACTTTAATTGGGTCGAGAATTGCAATTCTTCTTGTCGCCGATTTGTTAAGCTCATCTCTAATACAAAATTCAAGCAAACCGATATCAACAAGGCTATTAGCTTTAGACACGCCGGCGGTCTTAACAAAATTCACGATAGATGTCGGGGTGTATCCTCTTCTTCTTAATCCGCTTAATGTTGGCATTCTGGGGTCGTCCCAACCGTCTACTATGTTAGTTTCAACAAGCTCCCTTAAATATCTTTTACTCATAACGGTATAGGTTAGATTTAAACGTGCAAATTCGTATTGATGCGGTTTATGTTCAAACCCTATATTTTCTATAACCCAATCATATAAAGGTCGATGGTTTTCGAATTCAAGCGAACAAAGAGAATGCGTTATACCTTCGAGCGCATCTTGAATCGGATGAGCATAATCATATAGCGGATAGATGCACCATTTGTCCCCTTGTCTGTGGTGGGTAAGGTGCATAATGCGATAGATAGCGGGATCTCTCATGTTCATGTTGGGGCTTGCCATATCGATCTTCGCCCTTAAAATATGTTCACCGCTTTGGAATTCGCCGTTTTTCATTCTCTCGAAAAGCTCAAGATTTTGTTCAACCGAACGTTCTCTGAACGGGCTGTTTTTGCCGGGTTCGGTCAACGTTCCTCGATATTCCCTCATCTCTTCGGGGGAAAGCGAGCAAACATATGCTTTCCCTTTTTTAATGAGTTCAACCGCAAAATCATAGCATTTATCAAAATAATCCGAACCATAGAAAACTCCGCCGGTCGGTTTTGCTCCGAGCCAACAAAGATCATCATAGATCGATTTAACATATTCGTCGTCTTCCTTAGTTGGGTTGGTGTCGTCGTATCTAAGGTTAAAAAGCCCGTCATATTTTTCCGCTGTCGTCGAATTTATCCACATCGCTTTTGTATGCCCGATATGAAGATATCCGTTTGGTTCGGGCGGGAAACGAGTGTGGATCTTTTGAACTTTTCCCTCGCTGATATCCTGTTCGATTATATCGTGTATAAAATTATTTGTCTCGCTCATATCGCAAACCTTAATCCTTTTTATTTAATCAGTAAACACTATTTTAACATAAAAACGAAACGTTTTTCAATTATTTCTTTTATGTTTTAACATTTTTCTATCATTTATGCTTTTTGCGTTAAATATTCCCAAAATAAAAAGACTTTGCAACTATTGTTTTGCAAAATCTTTTGTAGCTCATTGTTTTAAAAAACATATCCTACCAACGACATACGACGCCAACATATACCCTGCAACGGGCGGAACGAACGACACCGAACCTATAGTTTTGGTGTCGACCTTCTTTTCAACCGGTGGCATCGTTGAATAAAGCGTGACGGTGTCAAATATGTTTCTTTTTTTAAGTTCAAGGCGCATAACCCTCGCAAGTTTACAACCCGATCCTGCAGTTTCGGAAATCGATCCAATCTTAAACCCAAACGGTGACAGGCGGTTTCCCGTTCCCATAGAGGATATAATAGGAACATTTTTGTTGTTCGCCGTTTCAATCAACAGCAGCTTCGACGACACCATGTCGATAGCATCAACAATAAAATCGGGGTCTAGATCAAAAACCTCATCTATAGTTTCTGCCGACACTTTAATATCAAGTTTCGTTATGTTCAAACTAGGGTTAATCGCCAAAAGCCGCTTTTTTGTAACGTCGGTTTTAAGTTTACCTATGTCGTTATATGTAGTCATAATCTGTCGGTTAAGGTTTGTTATATCAACGGTGTCATAATCCGCTATGATTATGTTAGAAACGCCGGCTCGAACCAACGCTTCGACCGCCGCACCGCCAACACCGCCTAAACCTACCACCGCAACGGTGCTGTTTTTAAGCGTTTCGGTTGAGCTTTCCCCTAATAAAATCTCCTGTCGCAAAAGAAAGTTTTCCAATTGTTTTCTCCCCAAAATACGATATAAACGCCAAACTTCAAAACTTTCAAAAAAGTTTTTTATCCGGCGTTTATTGTTTTAAAAATATAATATCCCCGCTTTGCCGTCTGCAACCGGTTTAGAACCCGTCCTTCAAAAGGCGGTGGGTACGTCTTCCCTTGGTTTCTCGCTCCCTTCTTCCCGTGGGGAGGTCTGCAATCTGCCAATGGAGAATAACTCCCTATTCTAATGCTTGTAGGATTAAAAATGGTTGCAACATTTCGAACAAAGCAGGGCTTATTAACATTGTATGCTTATTTTGTTTTTTTATTCTTGTTCCTCTTCGAAATCAAAAAGATCCGAAAGGCGTTCCATAAATATTTCGCTTACCTCTTCAAACTCTTCATCATCTTCGATAAGTTCAAGAATTTCTTCGCCGTTTTCTTCGGCCACTATCTTCATTATAACGAGATTTCCGTCGTCTTCAAGCATCTCTTCGGGAGGAAGATCTGCAAACAAAGCAACATAAGTTTCGCCATTATGTTCAACAGAATCAACCAGTTCAAATTGATGTTCGTTACCTTCTTCATCGGTCAACACAATTAAATCGGCCTGCATATCCTGTTCCATTGCTTGGTCATTTGTATTTTCTATTTCGTTACTCATAAATATCTAAATCCAATCTTTCATTTTGTTAACTCTATTCTACCTTGTTTTAATATATAAAGTCAATAATTAAAAGTCGAAAAATCTGTGAGTTTTCAATTTGATAACAATTTATATATCTTTTCAACGTCGTTTATATCCAAAAGCTTCGGAACGGGATACAAAGGAACCGCCTCTTTATATGCGTGGATAGCTAGGTTTTTTATATCCTCTTGTTTTATATCATCTAATTTTTCGGGTATTCCAAGATAGTTGTTGAATTGTTTTATATCGCTGATAAATTTTTCTGCCTTTTGTTTATTTGTAAGATTTTTATCGTATAAATTAGCTCTGTCCGAAAGAAGCGCCAACTTTTGATAAACGCTTTCGCCATAATATTCAAGAACAACGGGAAGAGCAACAGCGTTTGCAAGGCCATGGGGGGTTGAATATTTTCCGCCAAGAGCATGGGAAACTGCATGAACGTTTCCTACATACGCCCTTGTGAACGCCGCACCGCCATAAAACGAAGCCAACAACATCTTTTCTCGAGCTTCGATATCCGAGGGATTGTCATACACCGTCTTGATGTTTTTAAAGATAATCTCGGTAGCCAAAACTGCATATTCCTCGGTTTTTTTTGTGTTGCTGTTTCCGATAAACGCTTCAACAGCGTGGGTTAATGCATCCATTCCGGTAGTAGAGGTTATATGTTTCGGAAGCCCAACCGTTATCTTTGGGTCGTGAAGGGCATATCTTGGGATAAGCGGAAGATCATTAATTGCGAATTTGCTGTGTGTTTCGCTGTCGACAACGACCGCCGCCACCGTTGTTTCGCTCCCCGTTCCGGCGGTTGTCGGAACGGCAAAGATATCGGGCAAACGCCTTAACACCTTGAAAAGCCCCTTCATCTGCTTAACCGATTTGTTGGGTCTTGCAACCCTTGCGCCAACCACCTTTGCGCAATCTAGGCTGCTTCCTCCGCCAAAACCAACTATTCCGCTACAGCTGTTTTGTTTATACATCAAAAAAGCTTGTTCAACATTTTCAATAGTAGGGTTTGGAACCGTTTTGTCATAAACAAAAACTTGTATTTCTTGTTTGTCGAGCGCCTCGACAAGCTGATTGTAAAGCCCGAGTTTTGTTATCGTCGCATCGGTCACGAGCAACAGTCTTTTATGTCCCAGGCTCTTGATTTTATCGCAAATTTTTTCAACAGCATTTTCACCCGAAAATATTTCCGGAACTCTAAACGGCAGGAAAACCGCTCCCACCTTCATAACAAATTGAAACGTTCTAGCATAAATTGTTGTTAAACTGTTCATACCGCAAACCCCTTTATCTTTACTTTTTTTCACTCTGTTTTTACCCGCCCCCGCTTGGAGACAAAAACGCAACTTCAAAACCATCTTCGAGTTTAGTTTTAAACCCACTATATTCCGAAAGCGGTTTTTTGTTGATAAATATCATCGATTGTTTAAGCTCTTTAACCGAGATGTTTTCCGACACACGACAGATTTCTTTCAGCAACCGATCAAGCGAACAAGCCTCTAGCGACATCTCGACCGCCCCAACCTTTTCCCGAAACATTCCGTAAAACTTCACCGATATCATAAAAGCCCCAACTTTTTAAGGGATTTTTGTGTCGGCACTCCGTTTTGATCCCAACCCCTTGTTTTATAGTATATCGGCAACATCTCTTGAAGTTTAACAACGCTGTCGCTGTCATCCTTTCTTTGGAGCTGTTTTAATAGCCTTTTGGGTAGTCTGTCCTCTTCGTTTGTCATTCCAAGCCTTAGATTAACCAACCTTTCAAGGGTGTATCCCCGCTCCCCTGTTTTTTTCAAGCTCCCTATATTAAGTTTCATTCCGGTGACATAGTTTATCATAACGGAATGGGGAACCATAAACGGAACGTTAACCGACAACAGCGAAGTAAACCTATGAACAAACCCAATTATGCCGCCGAAATACGGCGCTAGTTTGTTAACGGTTTTCGAAACAAAAGAATTTGGGTTTGCTATTAAAAACCCCGGCAATATTGCATAGGTTGTGAAAAGGCAACTACCGCCCGCCGACACCGCCTCCATAAGATCTTGAAAAAATATCGAAAACTCGGCTTTTCCCTTTGTTGTCTTTCCCGAAATATCAAGCCCCAATCCTTCCAAAACAACCATGTATCCGCCGTTAAGATGGCAACCTCCTCGATTCGCCGTCGCATAACCAAGACCCATTCCTTGCGCCGCCCTTGGTTCATATGCCGCAAGCTCCATCCCCTTAACGTTGATAGCGTATTCCTTTCCGCCAAACTTTTCCGCTAGCCGCTTTGTTCCGTCTGCCAAAAGATCGCCGATTCCTCTGCGAAAAGCAATATCCTCGATCGTTTTTTCGATGTTGGTCATATCGCCAAAGTTAAGCCCCGAATTCCAAACCCCTTTTTCGTTTAGCTCCATAGCAAAACCGATAGTCGACCCCATGCTTATTGTGTCTAACCCCAGTTCGTCCGCAAGATGGTTTATATCTAAAATCTTCTGCATATCGCTGTTTAAAAGATTGCTCCCAAAAAGAGCTATCGTTTCAACCTCGGGTCCTTTAACCTGTTTCCCATCAACCGAAACCACCCTTGCGCATTGTATAGGGCAAGAAACGCAACCTTTGTTTTTGATAAGATGTTTTTCTGTAAGCGTTTCGCCGCTTATATCTTCGAACCTGTCGAAACTTCCGCTGTTATAATTTTTAGTGGCGAGAAGATTGCGATAGTTCATCGGGGTAACCAGCCCTGCCGTCCCGTAGTTTGGCAGTTGCCCCCCCGTTAACGGGTGTTGTTTAAGAATAGAAATCCATTTTTTGTTGAGCTTTTTAAACTTTTCCTTGTTATAAAAATCAATCTGTTTTGTTCCGCTTGCAACCAAGCCTTTAAGGTTTTTGCTCCCAAACACAGCGCCCACTCCGCCCCTTCCGGCGGCTCTTTCGTTTGAAAAAACGCCGGCATACAAAACAAGGTTTTCTCCGGCAGGCCCTATAACAAACTTTCCGTTTGCTCGCCCCCCGATCAACTGTTCCGTCTCCCCCGTCTTTTTCCCCCATAGATGTTTTGCGTCTTTAAACGTTATGCTGTCGTCCGTTATATCGATAAAGGTCGGCTGTTTCGCTTTGCCGGTTATAACAAGCCCATCAAAGCCCGATTTTTTAAGCTGTATTCCAAAAGGCCCTCCGCAGTTGCTCGAGGTCAAAAGCCCGGTTAGTGGCGATATCGTCGAAACGTTAAATCGAGAGGAACAGGGCGCAGTCGTCGCTGTTAACGGCGAGGTTGTTATAACAATCAAATTTTCTAAACTAAAGGGATCTATCTTTTGTTTTATGTTGTCATATATAATCTTAGCCGCAAGGCTTTTCCCGCCCAAAAACAAACGATAATCATTTTCCGACACTTGATAGTTCTCAACCGTCAAGCTCGTAAGATCTATAAGCGCCATTTTATTCATATATCCAAACATTAAAAAACCCCTTTAACTTTATGATTTTAAAAATTCTGTATACAAATTTTAGTATTAACAGTAAAATATTATGCTAATTGAATATATTATATCAAAAAAAATATTAGAATGCTATAGTTTTTATTTGCTCTATTTGAAGCTAGCTTTCTAAATTGCTACACACAAAAAAATCCTTCGAAAAAAAGCTAATTCCCGGCAAGTTTTCGAAAGATTAAATTTTGTTTCTATTCTATTGTTTCATCCGTTGTTTCATCCGTTGTTTCTTGTTCGCCCCAAACAAGATCAGCATGAATGCTTCGCATCTCAACTTCTACCTCATTTGGTATATAAAACGTTGTGCTGTTGCTGGAATTAACCATCCTTAAAATCTGATATTCAACAGAATGTTGATCAAAGCTAAACTGCGGCATTTCGTTGTCATATATATACATTTCCGCAACGCCGTTTTCATCTACCTCGGTTATTGTATATTGATATTCCGAATAGTTACTCTGGGTATAATATCCGACTTTTTCGGGGGTTTTAAGGTAGTTTGCGTCGCCATACCCATATACAACCAATCTTTTAATATCGGGTGATAATTCGGTTTTGGTTATCTCAATTTGATTATCATCGACGACTTGTTTAAACTGATTGTATAAATCGTTAAACGCAAGCCCCGCAAACACAATGGTAACTACTAAACTTGCTACTACAACTATCGAAACTGCGATTGCTATTTTTTTAAACATCTTGAATTCCTCCATTAATGGCTTTTTCTGTTCTTTTATTCTTAATGGCTTGCAATAGTTTTTTTGCTTTTTTGCATATAACAATTGCTAAAATTATAAACAATATGCCCAACGCTAACATCAACACACCGCCGGCTATGCCAATCCCCATAAAAAACACCGTAAAATCCGAAAAGATTAAGCCAGCTGTAAAGACCGCAAAACTACCGAAAATCAAGGCACACGTCATTCCAAAAAACATCACAACAACAAAAACTGATATCATAAACGTTATTATCATAGCTGCTAGCTTTAAGAGTGTTTTTATAATCGCCATAAGTCCTCTGAAAACTCTGCCAACAAAACTTAAAACTTTGCTAAAAAAACCTTTTTGTTTATCGTCATCGATCGGTTCTTCTTTTTTTTCATACTGCCTAAATGTCGTAGCCGTCTTTTCACCGATCTGTTTTACAAACGATAAGTTTTTTATGTTCTCAAACCCTTTGGCGGCTTTTTCTTTGATGTCGCCTAGGTTGTCGGAACTCCCCTCGGATTTGTTCCCTTTAAACTCATCGATAAATTGACCTGCTATAATTTCCGGGTTGCCTAGTTTTGTTGCAATCTCAAGATCGGTTTTGCTCTGCCTGTAGCCATCTTCAAAGTATTCGTTGTAGTCTCTTAAAATGTCCTCGACCTCATTCTTGGAAAGATGTTTTTTAAGCAACGTTTCAAGTTTATTAATATAGTCTTCCCTTGTCATTTTGATTTGTTCTCCTTTTCATTAGATAGATTTAGTATCTGATTAACCATAATAGAAAACTCTTCCCAATCCTTTTTAAGCGAACCGAGATACGCCTTTCCTTTTTCGGTTATATGATAATATTTTCTTGCGGGTCCAAATGTGCTTTCTTTAAGATAGTTAACGAAATATTCTTCGTTTGTTAACCGCCTTAAAATTGGATAGACCGTTCCTTCGTTTATCTCGGTAAACTCCGCTATGCTTTGGACTATCTCATATCCATACATATCCCGCCTTGAAATTAGCGACAAAACGCACATCTCTATAATTCCTTTTCTAAACTGAGTGTTCAATGGGTTCTCCTCTCTTTATAAAGTCTGTTAGTGAAAACCAAATTGTGGCAACAACCGTTGCGCTTTTTTCGTAGAAATAAGCTTCACCTTCGTTTCAACAAGGTAGATTTAAGCGTTTAAAAGCACCGTTTAAACCGCTATTATCTCTTTACGACTTTGTCAGTATAACATATTACTGTGTATAACACAATACCTTTTTAAAAAAAATACTAAAATTTTCTCAAATGCTCTTAAACGATCAAAAACCGCTGTGGCAAAATCCTTTGCCACAGCGGTTTTGTTTTGTTTTTTTGCTTTCTAGCTTAATTTAATGCTATCAATCTTTGATTGACATTCGCTTATCGTCTTGTGTCTTAAATCAAGCTCCGCAATAATCTCTGCAACCTGTTCTTTGTCTACCTCTCCGTTGTTAAGATAATAAAACTCACCAAGTTTTGTGTAGTTCTTTTTGATGATATCTTTATGTCCTGAAATCTTAACCTTCAAAGATGCAATGTCGGCGATTGCTTTTGCTTTGTCCAATGCATTCGCTGCAAACGTCATGCTTTTTTCATAAGCCACGCCGGCATATTCCTTGGTTTTAGACGAAACATCCTCAGCAATAACGCTGCTTTTTGCTTTAACTTCGTTAACAATCTGTTCGGCAGTCTGCTTCGCATTTACATCCGAGTTGATAGCAACCTTTTCCGATTGTGTCAAAGTTGTCAAATCTTTTGTTTCGACATTTGGTTTGGTGACATCTTGTTTATTTGCCATTAAAGTTCCCCCTTTTAAGAAGACTTTGAAGCCTTAAGCTTGTTGATTAATAATGTCTTTAACCTTCATCAGCCTTGTCATTGCGCTACGTTCATTTTCGTCTAGCTTCATCTTGATAAATCGAATCTGTCCTTGCATCTCGGGAATCATGACGTGTTCAAGGGCGTTAACCCTTCTTCTTGTCTTTTCAATCTCATCCGCAAGCATATTGCAGGTTTTTTCGGTCTCGGCAAGATGTATGAGCGATGGCAAAATTCCGGCAAGGTATAAAACCGAATCATCAAGCTCGCTCGAGGTAAACGCAAACGAATATGAAAGATCAAGCGAAGCGCCTGCGTCGTCTTCAAGCTTAATTGTTGGAACTTCAACGCTCATGATGTTGGCTTTTCCTGTTGAAACTCTCGCTTCTCTAACCGGATAGAGCAAAGCTTCGTTGACGGCGATATCCCCCATCTCTGCTTTGATTTCGGAAAACCCGTCCATAGCATGGATAAGAAATTTCTCGCAGTTCATCCTAAGTTCACGTTGCTTTTTAACAAGCTCGATAAAACGGCGAACCATCTCATCACGCTTATCCTTTAAAAGCTTGTGACCTCGAGTTGCGGTCTTAAGCCTCTTTTTAAGCCTTGTGAGCTCCATCCTTGTAGGATTAATCGTTTTTGCCATAGTGCTCTACTCCTCTTCAGAAGATGGTAGATATTTTTCGATATATTCATCTTTAATACGTTTAAGTTCGGTTTTCGGTAGTATCGAAAGCAGTTCCCAACCGATCTCAAGCGTTTCTTCGATAGTTCTGTTTGTTTCGTAGCCTTGCGAAACATATTTGTCCTCAAACTCTGTCGCAAACTGCGCATAAAGTTTGTCGACCGGCGACAAAGCGGCGTCTCCCAAGATAACCGCAAGTTCTTTAGCATCTTTTCCTCTTGCGTATGCAGCGAACAATTGGTTCATCGTGTTTGCATGATCCTCACGGGTTTTGCCGTCGCCGATACCTTTATCTTTAAGACGTGAAAGGGAGGGCAAAACATCGATTGGCGGAGTTATTCCTTTTCTGTATAGTTCACGAGAAAGGATAATCTGCCCTTCGGTAATATAACCTGTAAGGTCGGGGATTGGGTGGGTTTTGTCGTCTTCCGGCATCGAAAGGATTGGGATTTGGGTTATCGACCCTTTGTTTCCTTTAATTCTTCCGGCTCTTTCATATAGCGACGCAAGGTCGGTATACATATATCCGGGATATCCGCGACGTCCGGGGATCTCTTTACGAGCCGCCGAAATTTCACGAAGAGCTTCCGCATAGTTTGTAAGGTCGGTAACGATAACAAGAACGTGCATACCGAGTTCATAAGCTAGATACTCGGCGCAGGTTATCGCCATACGAGGGGTTGCGATACGTTCAACAGCAGGGTCGTTTGCGAGGTTCATAAACAAAACCGCACGTTCGATAGCTCCTGTTTTTCTAAAGTCGCTGATAAAGAAATCGGCTTCTTCAAACGTTATACCAACAGCGGCGAAAACAACTGCGAACCCTTCGCCCGTTCCTCTAACCTTTGCCTGACGAGCTATCTGTGCCGCAAGTTGTGCGTGGGGCAAGCCGGAACCCGAGAACACCGGAAGTTTTTGTCCACGAACGAGGGTGTTAAGCCCATCGATTGCGGAAACGCCTGTTTGGATAAATTCTGCCGGATAGTCACGAGCAGCAGGGTTTAATGGCGAACCGTTTATGTCGAGTTTCTTTTCGGCGATAACAGCAGGTCCTCCGTCGATTGGGTTACCCATTCCGTTGAAAACCCTACCCAACATATCGGGCGACACCGAAAGCATAGTTCCGTGTCCCAAAAATCTTGCTTTGGAGGTTTCGATTTTAAGCCCTTGTGAACTTTCGAAAAGCTGTACTAAAGCTTTGTCTTTGTTAACTTCAAGAACTTTTCCGAAACGAATTTCTCCATTTTCTTGTTCGATTTCAACAAGTTCATCAAACTTAACGCCGTCGACACCTTCGATTAGCATCAAGGGACCTACGACCTCACGAATTGTTTTATATTCTTTACGCATTTATTCGTCTCCCCCTTCTGTTAAGTCTGCAAATTCTTTTTCAAGTTCTTTTATAATTTCTTTTGATGTTGCCGCAAATTCCTCATCCGGAATACGTTTAAGCCTTGCTATTCTTTCAAGGATTTTCATGCTTGTCAGTTTGCTAAACACAACATCTTTATCGAGAGCTTCATATGCTCTTTGGTTCCAAAGAAGAATGATCTGAAGCATTCCGGCTTGTTTGTCCGCCGAAGTGTATGTGTCGATATCTTCAAACGCATTTTGTTGAAGGAAGTCTTCACGAATGCTTCTTGCCGATTCAAGCGTTATCCTGTCTTTAAATCCTAGCGCATCGATACCAACAAGGCGAACGATCTCTTCAAGTTCGCTCTCTTCTTGTAGCAGTTCCATCGTTCTCGAAGCAAGGTCGCCCCAATCCGAGCTTATGTTTTTGTTGAACCAAACGCCCAAAGTGTCACGATAGAGCGAATAACTTGTCAACCAGTCGATAGCCGGGAAATGCCTTCTGTATGCAAGGTTTGCGGAAAGCCCCCAGAAAACCTTAACGATACGAAGTGTTGCTTGCGAAACGGGTTCTGAGGTGTCTCCTCCGGGAGGGGAAACCGCTCCGATAGCCGTGACTGCGCCTTCTCTTTTGTCTGAGCCTATGCAACGAACGATACCCGCTCTTTCATAGAACTCTGCAAGACGAGAAGAAAGATATGCAGGATAGCCTTCTTCGCCCGGCATCTCTTCAAGACGTCCCGACATTTCACGAAGAGCTTCCGCCCAACGAGAGGTCGAGTCTGCCATGATAGCAACTTTGTATCCCATATCACGGAAATATTCCGCAATTGTTATACCTGTGTAGATCGAAGCTTCACGAGCCGCAACAGGCATATCCGAAGTGTTAGCGATAAGAACAGTTCTTTTCATAAGAGAATATCCTGTTCTTGGGTCTTTAAGTTCCGGGAACTCCATAAGAACGTCGGTCATCTCGTTTCCACGTTCGCCGCAGCCAACATAGACGATGATGTCGGCATCTGCCCATTTAGCGAGCTGATGCTGAACAACGGTTTTTCCACTTCCGAAAGGTCCCGGAATCGCCGCAACGCCGCCCTTTGCTATTGGGAACAGAAGGTCAACAACCCTTTGTCCCGTTATCATTGGTTCAAGCGGAGCTTTTTTCTCGGCATAAGGTCTTCCCTTACGAACCGAGCAATGTTGAAGCATAGCAACTTGTTTAACGGTGCCGTCCGCTAGCTTAACTTTTGCTACCGCTTCTTCGATTGTAGCAGATCCGTCGAGAATCCATTCGACCTCGCCTTCAACGCCAATCGGTGTCATAACTTTGTGTAAAACTGCCGGAGTTTCTTGAACCGTTCCGAGAACATCGCCCGGCTCAACTTTGTCGCCGGTTTTAACGGCGGGTTTAAACTCCCATTTAATTGTTCTGTCTAGTTTCGGAAGGTCGATACCTCTTGTTATTCGGCTTCCTTCTGTTGCATATATCGTCTCGAGCGGACGCTGTATTCCGTCGAAAATTCCCCCGATAAGGCCGGGAGCCAGTTCAACCGACAACGGTTGACCGGTAGCATAAACAGGTTCGCCGGGTCCGAGACCTGCGGTTTCTTCATAAACCTGAATCGATGCTAAATCGCCACGAAGTTCGATTATTTCCCCGATAAGACGTTTGTCACTAACCCTGACAACGTCATACATTTGGGAGCTTTTCATTCCGCTCGCAACAATGAGCGGACCTGCAACCTTGACAATCGTTCCGATTGCCGCATTGTTTTTATTCTCCATCCAACCTATTCCTCATTTCCAAAAAGGATATCGGCGCCAATCGCCTTTTCGATATTTTGTTTAATCATTTTCATTCCATAGCCCTGTGAACCGCTGCTGTCGGGGATAGGGATTATAGACACTTCAGGATCTGTTAAATATCTGTCGGTAGCCTCTTTTATGCCCATAGCATATGTTTCGGTTATATAGATAACCGAGGCTCCGTCCCTTGCAAACCTATGAACAGCTTTTTCGGCCTCAGCTTCGGAAGATACGAAAGCGGTTTTTGCTCCTATAGCTTTCCAAAGCATAACGCTATCTTTGTCGCCAATAACGGCAATATATTTTTGTTCCATAATTCATCCACCTACTTTCTTACGTTGTCACGCTTTTTGAACGCTTTTTCGCAAACAAACTGCGAAGTTTTCGACATTCATAAAGCTTGGTTTGTAGGTAGTTTATAACAGGGATTATAGAGAAGGATTCGCTTCTTCCTTCATAGATTATCTCTCGGAGTATCTCTTCGATTCTCATGCGAGCTTTCGAGATATCCTCGTCTTCATATATGTCGATAATCTTTCTCGTTTCTTTTGGATAACCAACCCCACGAAGGCGTTCTGCAACAACCTCGGAAGGCGCTTCCAAAACCGAAACAAGATCTTCTTTCGGGATGTTTCCGCCCTCGATAACAAGCGGCATAAACGTCATCGCCGTGTATCCGAGTTTTCGACTTCTGAAGAGCGACAAAAGATTTGTGTAATCAATCTTTTGGATAAAATAATCTGTTAAAGTTTCGTCTTTATAAGACGAAAGAATTTCGAAAATAACTTTATAAACCGCGCTATCAACATCTGCGCAGATAGCTTGTATGTTTGGTTTTTCAGAACGAGACATTATTAAAAGAGCCTTTTCGATTATCTCTCGATAGCTTAAAGGAATGTCGAAGAAAACTTGTTCCTCAAAAGCTCTTTTCAAAAGAACGGGGTCAACCGTTCCGATCTCGAGTTCGCTATAATTAATCGTGTCTTTCAAGATAAGCGATTTAATGATGAATTTAAGGTTAATCGCATCATTCTCAATCTTAAATATATCGGTTATCTCTTTGTTGGGGGTTATAGCGTCGATTAGTTCCCAAACGGATTTTTGTTCCAAATCAATAAGCTGTTCGGCAGAAAGTTTGTCGTTGTTTTTTCCGCCAAAACCTTTATCTGCTAGGTATTTGATTGCAGCGGCCGTGTCGAGGTCTTTAAGTCTTGAAAAATCCGCCACCGAAAGAAATTTTTCTTCCGAGGCTTTAATCACCCCAACAGCGTATACGCAATCATCCGAAAGCATCGCTACACCTCGCTTTCAAACAACAATGCGGCAACCTTTGCTTCGCTTTGTTCACGAAACAGAGCCATGACGGATTCAAAGGAACAATCGATATCGGTTATTTCGCCTGAAAGCAATATTCCCGATTTAACCTTGGTTGTGGTTCCCTCAAGCGAGAGCGTTCCTTTTTTTCCTTTGTCTTTTATTATCTTGTTGATAGCATCAACAGTTTTTTTGCTTTTCGCTTTGTCAGAAACATTAAATCTTTTTTCATCATTTTGTGAAACCAAGATCTTTTCATCTCCAACAGCGTGGGATTCGCCAATGATAGAGCTAAGCAACGATATGTATCTTTCATCGGAAAATTCGTCTATCATGCTTTTAGCCCGATCGAAAGCGTTGTCGAGAACCTCTCTTTTTGAAGCGAGCGAATTTTTCCGAGCATCGAGCGATGCATTAAGCATCATTCTGCGTTCGTTTTCTTCGCTTTCTTTTTTAGAATCATCCTCGATTTTTTGAATTTCTTTTTCGGTTATCTTTGCTTGTTCTTTTTTCTTTGCCAAAACAGATTCTTCGGCTTGCTTGATTATTTCATCATATTCAGCCTTAGCATCTGCCAAAATTTTATCTAAAATTTTCTCGGCACCCATTGTTTCAAGCACCTCTCTTAACATTAAAATTTGTTCTTGTTATACCGTTATTCTTAGATAGCGAAAAGAAGAAGAATAGAAACAAGAAGCGCAAGAATTGCGTAAGTTTCAACGATAGCTGTGATTGTGATACCTTTTGCGAAGGTGTCGTTGTCTTTAGCGAACATATGGATAGCTCCAACAGCTGCTTTGCCTTGATAGATTCCCGAGATTAAACCGGCAATAGCTATCGGCATACAAGCTGCAAAGAATTGCCAGCCTTGAGCAACCGTTAGGTCAGCGGCTCCGCCACCGAGCATACCTGTGTTAACCATTACGAGAACTGCGGTCAAAAATCCATAGATACCTTGTGTTCCGGGAAGAGCTTGAAGAACAAGAAGTTTTCCGAAAAGCTCGCCTTTTTCAGCGCAAACGCCTGCTGCTGCTTTACCTGCGATGTGAACTCCATAAGCCGAACCGGAACCTGCTAGTGCTGCTGCTAGAGCGGCGCCCATTGCCGCCAAACCTATACCTGAAAACATAAAAAAGACCTCCTGAAAATTTGTAATTAATTTAATATATTTTAACTTTTTAGTTAAAAACTTTTACTATTTTTTTGCTGTTTCTAGTTCAACATGTTTTTCGTTGGGGGACAACGGTTTAAATGCGTGTCCGCCGCCTTCATAAAACTTGCCGTAGAACTCGATATACTGCAACCTGCTTGCATGAACATAAGCTGAAAGCAAACTCATAGCAAGGTTAAACGCATGACCAACGATATAAACGAGAACCGATGCTAGTATTGTTAAAATGTTTGGGTCTTCCCCTCTAACCATTCCGGCCAAGATGTTCATAACCATTCCAACAATTCCGGACGACAGCATCAAAGCCAATATCCTGGAATATGAAAGAATGTCGCTAACATATGAGGTTATACTATAAAGCCCATAAAGCCCACCGCCAAGCCTTGCGATAACGTTTTTGCTCGCTCTTCCGGCAAACAAGAGGATAATTCCTCCGCCGATAGCCGCCAAGATAATCCCAACTGTTGAAAGTTGCGGAATAAACAAAAATCCGAGACCTGTGATTAAAAGCATCCAACTTAATTGGTCATATATAGCGTCTTGCGGTTTCCCTGCTTTAAAGTCTTCTCTCATTCTCATGCCCATAGCACAGAAAAGATGAATAACTCCGAGAACGAGACAGATGATAAGCATTTGAATGATAAAGTCTATCGGTGCAAATATAACTGCCGGAAACCATGTTTCTCCGAAATAACTGCCGAACAAAACCCCGCATATGATGGTCGAGATACTACAAAGCAACATCATGTTGACAAGCTTTCCAAAATCTCCTTTTGGCTTTTTAATAAACTTTAATGCGCCTACTAAAACAGCCATTAAGAATCCATATCCAACATCCGCCATCATCATTCCGAATATGAGCCAATACCATGGCGCCATCATCGGGTTTGGGTCGGTTCCTCCGTATAACGGAAGCGAGAGCATATTGGTTATAGCCTCAAACTGGGTTGTGAACGGATTGTTTTTGGTTATCGTCGGGGGTTTTTCGCTGGCTAGCGGATCCCTCGAAGCGAGTTCATAACAATCGCTAACAGAAGATAACGCCTGTTCTAGTTTTGGAAGCTTGTTTGCAGCTATCCAACCTTCGATATAAAAGGTGTCTTCTGTGTGTCCTATTGGTGCATCTTCAACCGCTTTTATTGCCGCCGCTCGATCTCGGTTTATCTCGAGCTTTCCAATGTCTTCGGCAACTTCAACGGCTTGTTGCTCAAGCTGTTCGATAAGTTTTTGCTGTTGTTCTATTTCCCTTAAGATTCTTTGCTGTTCTTTTGAAACGGTCATCGAAAGCAAAGGGGGAGCGGATTCGATAAATCCATTTTCTTTCAAAGCTCCAACAGCGTCATCCGCTTCATCTTTGTGGTAAAAAGCTACTACCGCTGTTCCGTTCGCCGTGTTTCCAAATGTTTTAACAGAAATCGGGGCTTTTTCAAGTTCCGGAATTCTTTCGATATCGATAAATCCGGTTTTGATCCCAACATACTGGGTTTCAGAAAGCTCAGACAACGGAATGTCGAGGCCTTCCCAAGGTTCAAGCGAAACGATAAGTTGGTTAAGCGTTTCGATAGTTTTTGTTGCTTCCTCTATCTTTTCCGAAATGTCATTAGCGGATTTTTCGAGAACGGTTTGTTGTTCTTCGCCCTCTATGAGTTGCTCATAGGTAATTTTTGTCGCATCTTCAAAAAACGGCTTTGTCTTGCGGTATTTAGAAGCAAACTTCAAAGCTTTTTCAGCCTTGTTAAGTTTATCATCATCCATACCCGTTTTTTGCGACAAAGCGACATCTTGATTTTCGCCTTCAGGTTTAACAACCATAACAAGCGAACTTTTTTGAATAGCTCGCATAATCTGTTTTTGGTCGTCTTTCAACGCAAAAAGCTCAATTTTTTTCAACGGTACAATCATTTGACGTTCTCCACTGACTTAACAATATATTCTGCTGCGGTATCAATTTTCTTCATTGCGACTTCGACTAGCTTTTTGTCGGTGACTGCGCTTTTGTCTACATACTCTTTTGCTTTGGTTTCGGACTGCTTTTTGGTGTCTTCGACAAATTGAAACGCTTTTTCTCTTGCTTTTGCTATGCAAGCTTCTCGTTCAGATAAAGCATCTTGCACAACTTTTTCGTTCATTTCTCTCGATTTTGTCAAAGCTTCTTTTTTAAGATCCGAGGCTTGTTTCTCGCATTGCTTGATTTCTTCGAGCAAAGTCATCCTGTTTTATCACTCCTTTATATATATTTTTTTAAATAATAACACACTATCGTTAATAAATCTACAATTTTATATTAAAATTTTAATTTAATATGTCTGTTTCGCCTATTGCTAATTTTTATTAAAAAATATATAATTTTTACGATGGTTATTAATATGTCAAACTATCAACGGTAACCACGTTTGAAAATTGTGTGTTTTTGGAATAAATTCAAATATTAAAAAAACTAAAAAACAAGGAGAGTGCAGTATGCAAGCATTAAACAAAAAAACAATTAAGGATATCGACGTAAAGGGAAAACGCGTTTTAGTTCGTTGCGACTTTAACGTTCCTCTGAAAGAAGGCGTTATAACAAACGACAACCGTATCGTAGCAAGCCTTCCGACCATTAAATATCTAGTTGAACAGGGCGCAAAAGTTGTTCTTTGTTCACACCTCGGACGTCCTAAAGGGGAATTCAAACCCGAGTTCTCGCTAGCTCCCGTTGCTGTTCGTCTTTCGGAACTTCTCGGAAAACCGGTTGAGATGGCAAAAGACGTTGTGGGCGATGATGCAAAAGCAAAAGCCGCTGCTCTTAAAGACGGCGAAATTCTTTTGATTGAAAACGTTCGTTACCATGCAGAGGAAACAAAAAACAATCCGGAATTTTCCGAAAAACTCGCTTCACTTGCTGAAGTTTATGTCAACGATGCTTTTGGAACAGCACACAGAGCCCATTCTTCAACAGCCGGCGTTGCGGATTATCTACCGGCAGTTTGCGGATTCCTTATCCAAAAAGAGATCGACATCATGGGCAAAGCGTTGTCCGACCCAAAACGTCCTTTTGTTGCTATCCTTGGCGGAGCAAAAGTTTCGGATAAAATCGGCGTTATCAACAACCTTTTAACCAAAGTTGATAAACTTATCATCGGCGGCGGAATGGCATATACCTTCCTTAAAGCAAAAGGAGTTGGAATCGGAAACTCTCTTCTAGAGGAAGACAAAGTTGAACTTGCAAAAGAGATGATGGAAAAAGCAAAACAAGTTGGAGTTGAATTCCTTCTCCCTTGCGACAACGTTTGCGGAGACAATTTCTCAAACGATTGCAACTTCAAACAAGTAGACGACCTTATCCCGGACGGGTTCATGGGTCTTGACATCGGAGAAGATTCGATTAAACTTTTTGAAAACGCTATCAAAGATGCCGGCACAGTTATCTGGAACGGACCTATGGGTGTTTTTGAATTCGAAAACTTTGCTGTTGGAACAAAAGCAGTTGCAAAAGCTGTTGCCGATAGCGATGCTATTAGCATAATCGGCGGTGGAGATTCGGCGGCGGCGGTTGTTCAGCTCGGATTTGCCGACAAAATGACCCATATAAGCACAGGCGGCGGAGCTTCGCTTGAATTCCTCGAAGGGCTTGTTCTTCCCGGCATCGATTGCCTTAACGACAAATAAGAAAACGCAAAAGCTTAAATCGGGTTGATGCTGTTAAAAGTGTTGACCCGATTTCACAAAATATAAAAACAAACAGGAGATTTTTAAAAATGGATAAATCAAAACGCAATGTAGTAATAGCCGGAAACTGGAAGATGAACAAAACAGCAAGCGAAGCAAAACAACTTATTTCGGAACTTATTCCGGTTGTTAAAGATGCTAAATGCACCGTTGTAACCTGCGTGCCGTTCACCGATCTCAACGTCGTTGCCGAAATGGTTAAAGGAACAAACATCTCGCTAGGCGCTCAAAACTGCCACTTCAAAGAAAGCGGAGCATACACAGGGGAAATCTCTGCCGCTATGCTAACCGAAATCGGTGTTGAATATGTCGTTATCGGACACAGCGAAAGAAGACAATATTTTGCAGAAACCGATGAAACGGTCAACCTTCGCACAAAAGCTGTCATCGCTTCCGGCATGAAAGCGATTGTTTGCGTTGGCGAACTTCTCGAAGAAAGAGAAAACGGAACAACCGAATCAGTTATCGAACGCCAAACTAAAGGCGCTCTTGAGGGAATTTCTGCTGAAGATATGAAAAACATCATCATAGCATACGAACCCGTTTGGGCAATAGGAACAGGAAAGACCGCAACAAGCGACCAAGCAAACGAAGTTTGCGCATTTATTCGCAAAATCGTTGCAGGTCTCTATAACAGCGATGTTGCTGATGGTTTAACCATTCAATACGGCGGTTCGATGAACGCAGCAAACGCAGCAGAGCTTCTTGACAAATACGATGTAGATGGCGGATTAATCGGCGGAGCAGCTCTTAAAGCTACTGATTTTGCGGCTATCGTTTCTGCCGGAAGCAGATAACCAAAATTAAAAAGGAACATTAAATGAAACCATTAACTTTAATAATTCTCGACGGCTACGGATATTCGAAACAAACAAGCGGAAACGCAGTAGCCGCCGCTAAAACTCCCAACCTTGATAAATATCTTTCGAGCTACCCCTATACATTAATAGGAGCTTCCGGCATGGACGTTGGGTTGCCCGACGGCCAGATGGGAAATTCCGAAGTCGGCCACACAAATATCGGCGCCGGAAGAACGGTTTATCAAGAACTAACAAGGATAACAAAATCGATCAAAGACGGAGATTTTTTCTCCAACGAAGCGCTGGTTAATGCAATCAAAAAAGCTGCTCAAACCGGAAACAAACTCCATTTCGTTGGTCTTTTGTCGGATGGTGGGGTGCATAGCCACAACACCCATCTCTATGCCTTGGTTGAACTCGCAAAAAAACTCGGAGCAACAAAAACGTTTATCCACGCTCTTTTAGACGGACGTGACGTTCCTCCCCAAAGCGGAAAAGATTTTGTTGCCGAACTTTCAAGCGAACTTGAAAAAATAGGCAACGGCAAGATAGCCACCGTCATGGGGCGCTTCTACGCAATGGACCGAGACAACAGATGGGACCGTGTTGAAAAAGCATACAACGCAATGGTTATGGGGGAAGGCAACCAAAACGCCGATCCTGTAGACACCGTTCAAAAAAGCTATGACAGCGATGTTGTCGATGAATTTGTTGTGCCAACTGTATGCGACAACGGCGGAACAATCGAGAGCGGCGACAGCGTTATCTTCTTCAACTTCCGCCCCGACAGAGCAAGAGAGATAACAAGAACTTTTGTCGACCCCGATTTTGACGGATTTAAAAGACAAAAAGGATTTTTCCCTCTAAACTACGTTTGCATGACACAGTATGACGCAACGATGCCAAACGTTGAAGTTGCTTTTAAACCACAATCTTTGAGCAACACACTAGGGGAATATCTTTCTGACAAAGGTCTTTCGCAACTTCGAATTGCGGAAACCGAAAAATATGCTCATGTAACGTTTTTCTTTAACGGCGGTGTTGAAAAGGTTTATCAAGGTGAAGACAGATGCCTAATCGACAGCCCAAAAGATGTTGCAACGTATGACGAAAAACCCGAAATGAGCGCCTATTCCGTTGCGGATAACGCCGTCGAAAGAATAAACAGCGGAAAATACGACGTTATAATCCTTAACTTTGCAAACTGTGACATGGTAGGACACACCGGAATTTTTGATGCGGCTGAAAAAGCTGTTGAAGCGGTCGACCAATCGGTTGGCAAAGTTGTAGAAGCTGTTTTGGCAAACGGCGGAGTAGCTCTTATCACCGCCGACCACGGCAACGCCGAACAGATGCTAGACAGCGACGGCGAAACCCCCTTCACCGCACACACGATAAATCCCGTTGTGTTCGCTGTTGTCGGAGCAAACGATGTTAAGCTAAGAGAGGGCGGAAAGCTCGCCGACATTGCGCCAACAATGCTTAAACTGCTAGGCCTTGAACAACCGCCCGAGATGGATGGACAAAGCCTAATTGTATAAATCAATATAAGTTATACTAATTGGATAATATCGACACATAATTAACCCCCGCCCTTAAGTTTGCAAGTATCTGACTTAAGAGCGGGGGTTTGAAACTATCTAAAATAATCGACAAGCCAACTATCTAACGCTATCCCTATCAATCAACCTTGTTTTAACATACATCTGAATTTTAGGTTTTGTTTCGTAGTTTTTCATCTTGATATCTAAGCCACGTTGTAAAATCAACCTAACCGCCCATTCCCCCATCTCGGTTGCGTGGGAACGTATTGTGCTAAGTTGGGGCATAATCATCTCGGCAACCGGCGCATCATCCACCCCGATTATCGAAACTTGTTCCGGAATTTTGATCCCTTTTGCCTGCATTGCTCTAATCGTTGCAACCGCCATAACATCGTTTTCAACGAAAAAACCATCGGGCAATTCCGGCATCTCTTCAAGCAGTTTCAAAACATCGGTATACGCTTTGTCCGATTCAACAGCTATATCCCAAACAAGCGCCGGTTTTCGGTTAAGCTCTAAAAGCGCTTTGTTAAATCCACGTTCTCTGCCGTCAAGCGAAGGAATTCTACTGCGAGAACGGATATAGCCGATAGTTTCGCATCCTCTCGAAGCTAGATGATGCACCGCCGTGTATGCTGCGTTTGAGTTATCGTTGCAGATGGTGTCGGCAACATCAACAAAAACATCGTTGTCGGTCATGACTATCGGAATATGTTTTGTCGCTTGAAAAAACGGCTCAAGAAGCGGAGCATCCTCGATGTTTAGATCGGTTCCTAATAATACAATGCCATCTACATTAACGAAATATTCCAAAACTTGCGGATCGCCTAGTTGCTCAACATTCAAATATCTAACGTTGGTTGAAAATCCAAGCGCTGTTGCGGTTCGTTCCAACCCTTGAAGCACAAGGGTCGAAAAGGTGCTGTGTTCAAGAACGCTTGTCAACTGTCCCAACACTATTAAATAACAGATAGTTTTGCCATGCATCTTGCCATGTGTCGGCTTTTGATTTGTCACATACCCCATCTCTCGGGCTTTCTCCAGTATTATCTCACGGGTCGCCTCGCTGACCCCCTGTTTCCCGTTCAACGCAAATGAAACGGCGGCGGGCGAAATCCCCAAAGCCTTAGCGATAATTTTGGCTGTAACGTTTGGCATAGCAACACTTCCTTTCAATAATAACTAGCATACTAAATATATTCGAAAATATCAAGTAAATTTTTCAAGCGTTTAGTAAAAAATTAAGTTGTTTAATGGATTGTTAATCCCAACTTAACAGTTAAGTTGCAAGATTAATTTTTAAATCATCTTTTATCAAACATTGTTAATGTAGTATTTTAATATAAATATAGGTGATTATAACGATGTATTTTGATTGTACAGCGGCGATTAAACCCCACCACTTACCTATATTTAATACGCCTAGTTAAATTATATTGTTTAATCTTCTAAAAAAACAAAGCAAAAGTTGTGCAACCGCCCAAGATTAATAATTAATCGAATTAAGTATTGACTTTAGCATATTTTAAGCATAAAATTAGTTGCATGAGAGACATTCACATCTCATAAAAAGGAACACAATATCGAAAGGAAGAAAAAAATGAAAAAACTATTAGCTTTATTTCTCGTAGTTGCAATGACATTTGCAATCGTAGGTTGCGCTAGCGAACCAGCTCCAACCGAAACAGAACCTTCAACAACAGAAGGCGATGCTGCTCCCGCTGAAGGCGGAAAAGTTGGCGTTGCTATGCCAACACAAGATCTTCAACGTTGGAACCAAGACGGCGCTAACATGGAAGAACAACTTATCGCAGCAGGATATGAAGTAGACATTCAATATGCTGCAAACGATATCGCAACACAAGTTTCGCAACTTGAAAACATGATAGCCGGTGGCTGTGAAGTTCTCGTTGTTGCTTCTATCGACGGTTCTGCTCTTGGAACAGTTATGGCTCAAGCTAAAGACGCAGGAATCCCTGTTATAGCTTACGACCGCCTAATCATGGACTCTGACGCAGTTTCTTACTACGCAACATTCGACAACTGGGATGTTGGTGTAAAACAAGGCCAATACATCGTTGACGCTCTTGATCTCGAAAACGCAGGCGATGCAACATTCAACATCGAATACATCACAGGCGACCCCGGCGACAACAACATCAACTTCTTCTTCGACGGAGCAATGAGCATCCTTCAACCATACGTTGATGCAGGCACACTTGTAACTCCTTCGGGTCAAACAGAAAAAGCTACCGTTGCTACAGCTAACTGGGCAACAGATGCAGCTCAATCTCGTTTTGATAACATCCTTGCAACAAACTATGCAGACGGCACAGAACTCCACGCAGTTCTAGCTTCAAACGACTCGACAGCTCAAGGCGTAGCGCTTGCTTTGGAAGCTAACTACACAGGCAACTATCCTGTACTAACAGGACAAGACTGCGACATCGTTTCTGTTCAAAATATGCTAGCTGGCAAACAATCGATGTCTGTATTTAAAGACACTCGTGACCTAGCTGCAAAAACAGTTGAAATGGTTGATGCTATCATGAAAGGCACAGAACCTCCCGTTAATGATACAGAAACTTATGACAACGGCACAGGCGTTATCCCTTCATACCTTTGTGAACCGGTAGCAGCTGAAGTAGACGATATCCAAACTCTACTAGTTGATACAGGATACTACACACAAGAACAACTAGAAGGCTAGTCTCATCAATCAAAGGGGCAGGTTATAAAAAGTAACTTGCCTCTTTTTTAGGAAGTAGGGATTGGACGTCAACTTTTTTTGGCGTCTGTTCCCTAAATTCTAAAAAACAAAATGAAACACGGAGGAGATATTTTGTCAGAGTATATCTTGGAAATGAAAGGCATCACCAAGCTTTTTCCGGGTGTCAAAGCGCTTGACGATGTTAACTTGCAGGTTAAGCCGGGGCATATCCACGCTCTTGTCGGAGAAAACGGAGCCGGTAAATCAACCCTCATGAACGTTCTTTCGGGGGTCTATCCCTATGGTTCATATTCGGGGGATATCCTTTACAACGGCGATATTTGCAAGTTCACAAAGATTCCCGACAGCGAAAAGCAAGGAATAGTTATTATCCATCAAGAGCTAGCTCTTATTCCGGAGATGACTATCGGCGAAAATATGTATCTCGGTAACGAGCGAGGCAAAAGCTTTTCAATCGATTGGGACACAACATACGGCGAAGCCGACAAACACCTTAAAACGGTTGATCTTCGAATGTCTTCCCGCACAAAGGTTTCGGAAATCGGCGTTGGCCAACAACAGATGGTCGAGATCGCAAAAGCGCTTGCAAAAAACGCAAAGCTTTTGATCCTCGATGAGCCAACCTCTTCGCTTAACGAAACCGACAGCAAGGCGCTTTTGGATTTGTTGCTACAGTTTAAAGCCGAGGGAATGACCTGTATCATAATAACACATAAATTAAACGAAGTTTCGTATGTTGCGGATGAAATAACGGTTTTGCGTGACGGAAAGACGATCGAAACGCTGGTTAAGGGTGTCGACGAAATATCGGAAGACCGCATAATCAACGGCATGGTTGGTCGTGAACTTTCCGATCGTTTTCCAAAAAGAAAAACCTCAACCGTTCAACAACAAAATGCTCTTGAGGTTGAAAATTGGTCGGTATACCATCCTATATACACCGAACGACGAGTTGTTAAAGATGTTTCGTTCAACGTTAAAAAAGGCGAAGTTGTTGGGATTTCCGGGCTAATGGGTGCTGGGCGAACGGAACTCGCTATGAGTTTGTTCGGCAAAAGCTATGGCACAAATATTTCGGGAACGCTCATGATAAACGGCGTTAAGAAAAAGCCTTCCACCGTTAAACAAGCTATCGAAGCAGGGCTTGCGTATGTAACCGAAGACAGAAAAGGCAACGGCCTCATTCTTTCCAACCCGATTAGAGTTAACACAACGCTCGCTAACCTAGACGGCGTATCGCAAAACTTAGTTATCGATGGCGACAAAGAATATGCCATATCACAAGAATACATAGACAGTTTTCGAACAAGATGCACCGGCGTTGAACAGATTGTCGGAAACCTTTCGGGCGGAAACCAACAAAAAGTTTTGCTTTCAAAATGGATGTTCTCCAACCCCGATATTCTAATTTTGGATGAACCAACCCGAGGCATCGATGTTGGCGCAAAATATGAAATATATTGTATTATAAACGAGCTTGTTGAAGCGGGGAAATCGGTTGTTATAATTTCTTCAGAGCTTCCCGAAGTTCTCGGCATGAGCGACAGAATCTATGTTATGAACGAGGGCAGAATGGTTGGAGAATTCCCGGCTAGCGAAGCCACTCAAGAAGGAATTATGTCGTGTATACTCCGTTCAGGAACTCAAAAGGATAGTTTAAATAACGAAAATAAACAAGCTGTCGACAAGAAGGGAAATAAATAGAATGGAAAAATCAATTCAAAAAACTAATATATTAAACTTTGTTCAAAAATACACCATGATCATTATCTTGGTGTTGGTAGTAGCTTTCTTTTCGCTACAAAAAGACGGAGCAATCCTTCTTCCCCAAAACATCAACAACCTAATAGCTCAAAACGCATATGTTTTTATACTTGCGGTTGGTATGTTGCTTTGTATTTTAACGGGCGGAAACATCGACCTTTCGGTCGGTTCGGTAGTCTGTTTTGTCGGTGCTTTGGGCGCAACATTCTTAACTAGCGGTTTAAACCTTTGGCTTTCAGTCATCGCAATGCTTCTTATCGGTCTTGCGGTTGGCGTTTGGCAAGGCTATTGGATAGCCTATGTTCGAGTTCCACCGTTTATCGTAACTCTCGCCGGAATGCTTATATTCCGCGGTCTTTCAAACGTTATTCTTGATGGAAAAACCCTTTCAATCGCAAAACACGAAGATTTTGTTCGTTTGTTCGGCGGCGGAGCTGATGGTTATATCCCCGATTTCTTTGGAGGCCCTGAAGGATTTAACTATTTCTCTGTTTTTGTCGGTTCGCTTATCTCGGTTATATATGTAGCAATGGTTGTTAGAGCCAGAATTAAAAGAAAAGCCAAAGGCTATTCCGTCGACAATCTTGTCAAAACTGTGTTGCAAACTGCTGTAATCGTTGGAGTAATAGCGTTTTTCACGGTGAAGCTTAGCCAATACAAAGGCATTCCGACCTCGCTTATTTGGGTTGGTCTTGTCGTTTTAATCTATGGATATATCGTTTCAAAAACAACTATTGGTCGTCATTTCTATGCAGTTGGCGGAAACGAAAAAGCCGCTCGCCTTTCGGGAATCAACACAAACCGTGTGTATTTCATAGCTTATGTCAACATGGGTCTTTTGTCTGCACTAGCCGGAATGGTTACCATCGCTCGAATGACGTCAGCACAACCGACCTATGGTCAAAACTACGAGATGGATGCTATCTCCTCCTGCTTTATCGGCGGAGCTTCTGCCTATGGCGGAGTCGGAACAGTTCCGGGAGTTATTATCGGCGCAACACTCATGGGTGTTATAAACATCGGAATGTCGATAATGAACATCGACCAAAACTACCAAAGAGTTGTTAAAGGCCTTGTTCTTCTCGCGGCCGTCATCTTCGACGTGGTGTCGAAACGTAAAAAAGCATAACCACTTTCTCCTTTAAGTTTTCATATACTTGAACAAAACCCTCGATGAAGCAAGCATCGGGGGTTTTGTTTGTCTGTTTATATGGGCAAGGCTTTTAACCGTAAAGGCTACCACCCGCAACGCTTAAACCAAAGAAATTCCTGTCGTTTAAGCCGTTAACGGGTGATAGCCCTTTAATCTAATCTATTTTTGTTTTGATATGCTCATTCTATAACTTTAAATTATTCGCTCTTTTCTGTTTTTGGTTTGAAAAACAAAACTTTAGCACTAATAACAATAAGAACGATTGCAAGGATAATCAAACCGGCGGTGATTATTCCGAGTAGTATTGTGTCGGGTGAAGAGAAAAACTGTCTTGTTAGAATTGCAAGCCCGGACAATGTAACGATAAACATAAAGATCATCGGGATAAAGGTAGGCCAAGCAATTTTCTTCGACTTGATAAACCATGCCGAAAGTGCAAGTAGTGAAAGTCCGGCAAGAAGTTGGTTCGAAGCGCCGAAAACAGGCCAGATTTTTGCATATCCATACAAAAGAAGTCCGGTTGCGCAAAGGATTGTGATAACGGTTGCCGGAATTGGTTTTGTGATAATTTTTGCTGGGCTTGTTTTTGGAATATCGTCGAAAAGTTCTTGGAACATATAACGAGCGATACGAGTAGCGGTATCAAGCGAAGTTAGAGCAAACGCCGAGTATGTAAGGATTACGAACACTTGGCCTAGTTCAAACGGGATGCCGAATGTTGTCATAAACGTTGCAACGCCGCTTGCAAATCTAACCGAAGCTGCGCCCGCAACTTGCGAATCAGAGGTAAGGTATGCAACCGAGATGATAGCGATAATAGCAACAACGCCTTCAAGAAGCATAGCGCCATAGCCGATAACTTTTGAATCTTTTTCCGATTTAACCTGTTTCGAAGTTGTTCCCGAGCCTACAAGAGAATGGAAGCCGGATACAGCGCCGCAAGCAACGGTGATGAACAAGAACGGGAAGAGCGATTGAGCAGCGGAGCCTTCTCCAACCACAAATCCTGTGAATGCCGGAAGTTCCAACGATGGGTTGAATAGGAATATTCCGAGAACTGCGCCGCCGAGCATTGCATAAAGCAGGAACGAACAGAGATAGTCTCTCGGTTGAAGCAACATCCACACAGGCATTACCGATGCAAAACCGATGTAGATAAGCATTATGATAGTCCAAGCTAGTTTGCTAAGTTTAAGGATTGGGAAATAGTATCCAACAAAGATACAAGCAACAAGCAACGCAACGCCCAAAACTGTAGATAGACCTAGTTTTGCATTTTTTCTGTAGACAAAAAATCCAAAAGCCATAGCCAATAGGATAAACAAAACCGAAGCTGTTCCGGCTCTTGCGCCTGTCAAAGCTTCCGGCATTGCCGGGTCGTATGCAAATGTTCCTGCGCAGATGTCTGTAAACGCTGCAACAACGAGAACTAGCGCCAACCATGCGAATAGGTTGAAGAGTTTTTTGCCGGTGTTGCCGATGCTTTGTTTAACAATTTCACCTATCGATTTACCATCATGACGAAGAGAAGCAAAAATCGAACCCCAGTCATGTACGCCACCGATAAACACGCTTCCGACGAGTACCCACAAGAAAACGGGCAACCAACCGAAAATAACCGCTGCGATAGGACCTGTGATAGGGCCTGCGCCGGCTATCGAACTAAAGTGGTGTCCTAGAACAACTTTGCTGTCTGCGGGACAATAGTCAACATCATCACGCAATGTGTTTGCGGGTGTTTCTTTTGTAGGGTCTATGCCCCACTTCTTTGCAAGGAACGAGCCGTATGTAATGTAAGCTATCAAAAATACAACTACTCCTATGCATAGAATTAAGATTCCATTCATAGCTAAACTCCATTCTGCCGCAAATGTCACAGCCACTAGACAAAGCCTTCTGCGGCATACGACTTTGTCCATTTAACCGAAACATATTTCCGCTTAATTTTGTTGGATAGCGACTCCATATTACTAGGTTACCAACCTAAAATCTATATACAACGACTACCGTCATTATATCAACGTTAACGCAAAATCTTTCCAAATCCTCGGAACACTGATTTTTGAGAGGATATCTTTTTTGCGTTTATATCATAAACATCGCTAAAGGGTTTTGCCTTTCGACAGGTTGTTATCTTTTCGCTGTTAAGGTCAACAACAACAAACCTAACATCACACCAGCCCTTTAATGCAAATTGGTAATACTTTGTGTATTTAAATTTTTTAAGAAAATCAAAACAGCTTTGGTCAACGTTTTCCGAATACACCACCACCGTTATTGCGGTCGACATATGTTCGATAGTGTCGGGTTCAAGTTGCCCCGAAAGCGAAACAAAAACATCTTTTAACTTTTCCAAAAAAGAAGCATCAACTTTTTCGCAATGCTTGAAATATAGCCTCTCTCGTTTTTCAAGCTTATCGATAACATCGACTTTGGATATAAGCGTTCTGCCCGAAACCTCTTTATAGTTTGCGAACAACTCGAACTCTATATCAGAAAGCTTTTGGTTGTCAAAAAGCTCGAAATTGTTTGACAATCGCTTTTTCATCTGTTCAAGATATTGTTGTTTTGTATACATCAAAAACCCTCATACTTAATCGTTGGCTATCTTCGCTTAAAAGCCGTTAATTAAAACGTTTTAGCACTAGTTCAAACTGTAAAATATACACACTGATATATTAATAATATATTAATTTTACCTCATTGAAGCGCTAAAATACAATAGATGAAAACGACAAAAAACCATACATTGTTTCGATATATTCTAACAATAAAACACAGAATTTTAAATCAGTTCCAAAACTGAATTTAAAATTCTGTGACAGTTAACTATAATTTAATAAGTCATACAGATACGTTAATATGTAATGTTAAACAACTAGCAACAGCATAATTTTTTTTACTTAAGTTCACCAAATATTATTCCCATTACAATTCGTTTTTGCTTTGGTTAATGCTAGCTTCAACAAACCCCATAAACAACGGATGTGGTCTATTTGGTCTGCTTTTAAATTCGGGGTGAAACTGAACCGCAACGAAAAAATCGTTACTACTAATCTCTACCGCCTCGACCAACATTCCGTCGGGAGATGTTCCGCTTATCATCATACCGCTTTTTTCAAAAAAGCCTCTATAATAATTGTTAACCTCATATCGATGGCGATGGCGCTCGTATATAAGCTGTTCCCCATATAGTCGTTGCAACAAACTCTCTTCTCTTATAACGCAAGGATATGCGCCAAGCCGCATCGTTCCGCCCTTTTGCGTTATGTTCCTTTGGTTCTCCATAATATCTATAACTTTATGTTCCGCAAAATCATCAAACTCGCTCGAAGTTGCGCCCTCAAGGTTCAACACGTTTCTCGAAAACTCGATAATTGCTACTTGCATTCCAAGACAGATTCCGAAAAACGGAATGTTTCGTTCCCTTGCATATCTTGTCGCTTGAACCATAAACTCTATACCGCGAGTTCCAAAACCTCCCGGAACCAATATCCCCGAAATGCCGTTCAACAAAACATCGACCTTAGAAGCCGCCTCGTCGACACAATCGATCCATCTTATATCAATATTAACTCCATGGTATGTTCCGGCGTGTTTAAGGCTTTCTATAATCGAAAGATATGCATCTTTAAGCTCGACATATTTTCCAACAATCGCTATCGAAACATCCCTGTCGGTGTTTTTCGCCCTTTCAACCATCATCTCCCAACCCTCAAGGTTGATCGTTCTAATGTCTAACAAAAGCTCTCGACAAACAACTTTGTCAAGCCCGTTTTGGTATAACATAAGCGGAGCTTCATACAGCTGTTCAACCGTTAGATTTTCGATAACGCAATCACTTTTAACGTTACAAAAAAGCGAAATTTTGTTTTTGATGTTGTCGTTCAACGGCTCATCCGAACGAGCTATAATAATGTTGGGCGATATCCCCATTCCCCGAAGTTCCTTAACGGAATGTTGCGCCGGCTTTGATTTATGCTCGTTTGAACCCTTTAAAAACGGCACCAAAACAACGTGGATAAAAAGGCAATTCTCGCTTCCTTGTTCAAGAGATATCTGGCGTATCGCTTCTAAAAACGGTTGGCTTTCGATATCCCCGGTTGTTCCGCCTATCTCGGTTATAAGTATATCCGCCTCGCTTTTTTCGGCGCTTTTATAGATAAATTTCTTTATCTCGTCGGTTATATGCGGAATAACTTGAACCGTTTCTCCAAGATATCCTCCGTTTCGTTCTTTGTTTAAAACGTTAAAATAAACCTTTCCCGATGTGAGGTTTGAATATTGGTTTAAGTTTTCATCGATAAACCGTTCATAATGCCCAAGATCAAGATCGGTTTCGGCGCCGTCTTCGGTCACAAAAACTTCGCCGTGTTGCAAAGGGCTCATCGTTCCGGGATCTACGTTGATGTAAGGATCTAGCTTTTGCGCCGAAACTTTATATCCTCTTTCCTTTAAAAGCCTTCCAAGCGCTGCGGCGGTTATCCCCTTTCCGAGCCCCGAAACAACACCGCCCGTCACGAATATATATTTTTTCATTCTCTGTTTTAAACCTTTCTTAAATCTATTTTAATTTTCGTATACTTTAAGAATATTCTCAGCAACTTCTCTTTTGGATTTTCTCAAATCCATCGCTTTTTTCTCGATATGCTTATGTGCTTGTTGTTCGTTCATGCTAAGATGAGAGATCAAAAGGCATTTCGCCCTCGTGACGATTCGTATATCATCTATCTTTTGCGTAAGCTTTGTTTCTCGCTTTTTCATGCTCTTCATTCTTAAAAACGTTGCTTTAGAAAGCTTAAGCGATATTATAAACATATTTTTGTTAACCGGTTTTGGAACAGTTATTATCCCATAGTTTTCAAGCAGATTTGAGGTGTGGTGGTATATCTCGTTTCGAACCAAAAACACAACCTGGCTCAAATCGTTTTGAACAAGATCGATAGCAAGATCCTCCCCCGATAGGTTGTTAACAGGGCTGTTTATTATATATAGATCAAAGTTTTGTTCGTTTGATAATCGCCTTGCTTCGCCACACGTTTTAACGGTGGTTATTTTTTTGCAAGACATATTCTTCAAAATGTTTATTATCGTTTCGTTTAAACTTTCTGTATATGAAACTATCAACGCAGTCTCCAAAAAACTACCACCTTTCAATTAAAGTTTATCAAAATACGTGTTTATGTAATAATCATCTTTTCCTTTAGCGTTGTTATACTGCAAATATTCCTCTGTTTTAATCTCGAATATCTTTTCTAAAAGTTCGCCGTTGATATGTTGTTTTATAAATTCGCTTTTTCTGGCGTTATCAATAGCTTCGCTTAAACTTTCAGGAAGTTTTGCTAGCTTTTTAGTTATCTCCTCTTTGGCTGTAAAAAGATTTTCATCAATTGGAGGGTCAAGCAAAAGGTTGTTTTGGATGCCATAGATGCCGGCATATATTATGAGAGCAAACGCAAGGTATGGATTAATCGACGGGTCGGGAGAGCGAAGCTCAACCCTTTGTTTACCGTCGGCAGCAAATGGTATTCTGATAAGTTGAGAACGATTTTGATTAGACCAAGAGACATATTTCGGCGCTTCAAACTGCCCCAATCGTTCATAAGAATTATTGTTTGGATTTAAAAACAACGTTATGTCGGAAATTTTTTCAAGAATACCCGCAATAAAACTCTCTGCATATCGATAATTTTTGCTGTCTTTGTCGCAAAAAAGGTTAACGCCGTCTTTATAAAGCGATATGTTGGTGTGCATTCCGTTTCCGCTTTTATCCAAAAATGGCTTTGGCATAAACGAAGCAAACAAACCGTTTCTCGAAGCAGTTGCTTTAACAACAGATTTGAATGTCAAAAAATTATCTGCGGCGGTCACAACATCGCTGAATTTGAAGTCTATCTCGTTTTGTCCGGGGCCTTGTTCGTGGTGGGAGCGTTCGGGGTTAAGCCCCATCTCTTCAAGGCAAAGGCAGATTTCCCTGCGAACATTCTCCCCTTTGTCTAGCGGTGCAACATCGAGATAGCCGCCGCTATCAAGCGTTTCGGTTGTTGGGGAATTGTCGTCGTTTGTCTTAAAGAGATAGAATTCGCATTCTGTTCCTATCTTGCTTTCGAACCCCAGTTCCCGCAACTTTTTAACAGCATTTTTTAATATATATCTGCTGTCGCTTTCAAAATTTGTGTTGTCCGGTTTTTTGATATCGCAATAGAACCGCAAAACAGAATTAACATTTGGTCTCCAAGGAAGCAGCGCCAACGTTTCGGCATCGGGAAACAGCAATAAATCCGATTTATCCACTTCGGAAAAACCTTTGATAGCGGAAGCATCGAAAGAAATTCCGTTTTTAAAAGCCCCTTCGAGTTCATCCGCCATAATCGATATATTTTTCTGTTCGCCAAAAGGATTGCAAAACGAAAGCCTTATAAACTTAACGTCGTTTTCCTCGATAAATTCGATTATTTCTTTGTAGTTCATAAATATTCCTTTCAAAAACATTTTTGAATTATAAAAAAACGTCCATCAAAAACAATTGCAAAAAATTATTTGCAACCAATAGTTGATGAACGCCATTGTTCTTTTTATAATTGTATAGTATATCAAAATAAATGTCAACAGCATTTAACCGCAACAAAACCGAGAGGAAGATAAATCCTCTCGGTCGAATATTTTTAATAATTTTTTCGGCTATCCCCTAAAGAAATACGACCCTGCTATGTCGTTATAGATAGTTATAAACGCTATCGTGTGCCGACCATACGCAAGCGAGCGGACAAACCATGGTTTAAACGTTATCTCGGTGTTTTCGCCGACCGCCCTTGCCGTGTAGGTGTCGGGCGAGATTGCAGAACCGTCTATCCAAACTCCGCTGAATTCCCCTATAGCTATGTTAACCAAAAACACGGCGTTGTTTGACGTTATCCTCTGCCCCGGAGCGGAAAGCACCGTTGGGGTTGTTTTTTCGGGAACGAGAACGGAAACATGGGATGTAGGTGCAAAGGCAATATATGACGCTGCTTTGCCCGCCGCAACAAGCGCTTGAACCTCGGCGCTGTTTTCCCAAGTTGGGTTTCCGGCAGGGTATAATAGTTTGACATATGTATTACTGGCGTTTGCCATAGTATTGAAAGATTTATCAAAATTCCCGGTGAATTTAAGTATCTTGGTTCGGGGTGAAACTGAATGATCTTCAAAAGCTGTATTTTCAATGTAGTTAACATTGGGCGGTATCGTCAGGTGTGTTAAATTGTGTGTATCATAAAAAACTGTATTTTCAATACGTGTAAGAGAATTCGGCAGTTGAACAGAGGTTAAAGCCTCACAACTTTGAAACACTGAAGTTTCTAATCTAGTAATCTTTGTGTTGCTAAGGTCAACCGATGTGAGACTTTTGCAGCTATTAAACGTGCTGCTATTGATACTAACCAAATTTGTCGCTTGGCTGAAATCAACACTTTTTACGCTACTACTATGAAACGCATCGCTCCCTATCTCTGTAACAGAGTTCGGAACTATCACATTTGTAAGGTATGTAAGGTTTGTAGAGTGTGCAGGGTGTCCCCAATCCTTAAATGCTCCATGCCCTATTTGTGTTATAGCGCCGGGGAAAGTGTAGGTTACAGTGTTGCCACTTGTGTCGTATATCTTTGTCGTTGATGCTTTAAAAAGAGCATACCTTGCATTTATGTCAAACACGCCCGAATAATCTTTGTACATTTGATCGCTTTCGTTTGTTGGCTCTCCAAAATCTGTTCTAAGGCAAGAGGAAGCTTGTGGATTGTGACTGACGTTGCCATACGTTCCTGCGCCCAAAACTACTTCATTATTAGTATTATCAACCCTAATCTGCATATAAACTTCAGTTGTACTACCGTTGCTGTCCGGCACCTTTAATTTTGCACTATATAAACCGTCGGGAGCAGCAGCCTCCCCATTCGGAGCTATCAAAAAAGCCGCCGCAACCAACGCCAAAGCGAGCCACAACACCTTTAATTTTGATTTTGTTTGTGTTTTTATAGCCATAACCGCAACCCCCCCAACTGTCAAAAAGTTCAACAACCTTTTTGATTTAAAATAACTATTTAAATAATATCATGTTTTTAGTTTAAGTACAAGATAAATAATGTTATTTTCAAGTTGTTTTCAAGTTATTTTTTTGTTGGAGATTCTAAATCTTTTTTTATTATAGGTAGTATTTCTATCGTGTTTGGACAACCAACACAGTTTTCCTCGGCTTTTATCTGAGCTTGTTTCAATTTTTCGATTATATCGGTCACTTCGTTAAACAACTCAAGATACGCTTTTTTATAGTTCATAATCTCCACCCTTCAACAATATGCTGATTTTATTCACTATAATAAATCAAAAAAATACGCCTATACTATACATAGAGGTGATATAGTTATGGCAATAAATTTCAACGCTTTACGCATGACAATGGAAAAGAAAGATATAACATGGTATAAACTAGCTCAGTTGGGCATAGACAATAGAACTATCCATCGGTTGAGACACAATCAAAACATCACAACCAAAACAATAAATAAGTTATGTGGTATTTTAAAATGCACGCCGAATGATATCATGGAGTTTATACCTGATGAAGCTACTATCGAATGAAGCTATATGGTGAATGTTACCACTATATAGCTTCATTCGTTTTATGTCAAGTGTTTATGAAAAATATCATATGCTTTTGTTTTAAACCAAAACCAACCGCCAAGCCGATTTTTTCGGCATGGCGGTTGGTTGCATTAACTTATTATTCTAAAACGATTCAACTAAACCTAGATATTAACCGCATTGATGGTTGTTCCGTTTTTAAAGCTTCTAAGATTTTCGACCGCAACATCCATAAGGCGAGATCTGCTCTCGAGCGGCGCCCAGCTTATATGCGGAGTTATTATGCAGTTTTTCGCTTTTAGTAGCGGATTATCGCCCTTTATCGGTTCGCTCGAAACAACATCCAACCCTGCTGCATAAACCTTTCCGCTGTTTAACGCATCAGTAAGATCTTGTTCGTTAACCAAAGGCCCTCTGCTGTTGTTGATTATGATAACGCCGTCTTTCATCTTTGCGATATTTTCTTTGCAGATGATGTTTTCGGTTTCGGGGAATAAAGGGCAATGGAGAGCTATAACATCGGATTTTGCAAGCAAACTGTCGAGTTCAACATATTCTGCAATAGCTTTTCCGCTGTCATTAGGATAGCTATCATATGCCAAAACATTCATACCCAAAGCTTTTGCAAGCGTTCCTGTCGATTGTCCGATTTTCCCAAACCCAATTACACCGATAGTTTTTCCGGCAAGCTCGATAAGCGGATAGTCCCAAAAACACCAATCTTGGCAGTTTTCCCAACGCCCATCATGAACCGCTTTGTCGTGGTGTCCGATGTGGTGACAAATTTCGAGAAGCAAAGCTATTGCAAACTGACCTACCGCCGCCGTTCCGTATGTTGGAACGTTGCAAACAGGAATGTTTCTTTCTGCCGCCGCTTTAACATCAACAACGTTGTATCCCGTTGCAAGCATCGAGATAAATTTAATGTTTTTGCAAGCTTGAATGGTGCTAGCGCTTATCGGCGTTTTGTTGGTGTAGACCGCATCGGCATCGCCAATTCTTTTGATTATCTCTTGTTCGTCGTTAATCGGCGTTCTGTCATAAACTTTAAGTTCGCCGAGTTGTTCAAGCGCTTCCCAGCTTAGATCTCCGGGATTTTCGGTATATCCATCTAAAACTACAATCTTCATTATTTCAAGATCTCCTTACAAACATTAACGATATTTTCAACCGTTATCTTGTTTTTTTCTAAAAGTTTTTCATATGGTGCAGATTCGCCGAATTGGTCTTGAACACCAACTCTTCGAACTATACCTTTGCCCTTTTCCGCAACAACTTCGCAAACAGCGCTTCCAAGCCCATTGATAATGTTATGGTCTTCGATAGTGACAATTCGGCCTGTGTCGTTAATCGCATCTTCAACCGCCTTTGTGTCGAGCGGTTTAATCGTGTGCATATCAACAACCCTAATCGACAATCCTTGTTGTTCAAGTTGTTTTGCCGCTTCGATTGCAAGGCAAAGAATATCGCCGTTTGCTATCAACGTTGCATCTTTTCCGTCTTGAAGTTGTTTTGCTTTTCCAAGTTCAAACGTTTCGTTTTCGTCGTATATAACGGGGATTGGGTCTCTTGTAAATCTAAGATAAACCGGCCCGTCAAACTCTGCCGCCGCCGCAACTAGCTTTCTTGTTGCGTTGTAGTCTGCCGGCATACAAACCGTCATGTTTGGTATCGTTCTTAAAATGCCCATATCTTCGATACATTGGTGGCTTGCGCCATCGTTTGCGGGGGTCAACCCGCCGTGGCTACACGCTATTTTAACGTTGAGTTTCGGGTAGCAAATCTCCTGCCTTATCTGTTCAACCATTCTCATGCTTCCAAAAACAGCATATGTCGTTACAAAGGGAATTTTCCCCGTTGTTGCAAGCCCTGCCGCAACTCCGGCTGCGTTTTGTTCCGCAATTCCAACGTTGACATATTGTTCAGGAAGTTGTTCGCTAAACGGAACTGTTTTGCAAGATTTTCCGATATCGCAATCAACAACATAGATATCTTTATTTTTCAAACCAAGATTAAGGATCTCTTCGCCATATCCGTCTCGGGTTGCTATGCTTTTAATATCGCTCATTTTTTAAAACCCCTCCTTAATATCCTTAACCGCCTGTGCATACTGCTCGTCGTTCGGAGCCATTCCATGCCACATAACAACGTTTTCCATAAACGAAACGCCTTTTCCTTTAACGGTTTTGCAGACTATGCATTTTGGTTTTTTGTTTTTGTTGCGCATCTTTTCGAGCGCTTCCAAAATTTCCGCCATATCATGGCCATCAATCGTAACTGTTTCAAAACCAAACGCTTCGAATTTTTTCTCGATATCAAGGGTTGGCATAACAACATCACAGATGTTGTCGTTTTGCAAACCGTTGTTGTCAACGATAACAACGAGGTTGTCAAGTTGGTATTTAACAGCGGCTTGTGCGCCCTCCCAAATTTGGCCTTCGTTTGTTTCGCCGTCCCCCAAAAGGGTGAACACACGATAGTCTTTTTTATCTCGTTTTCCGCCAAGCGCCATTCCGCAAGCCACGCTCATTCCTTGGCCCAAGCTTCCTGTCGAGATATCAACGCCGGGGCAACGTTTCATGTCGGGATGCCCTTGAAGAATGCTTCCTTCTTTGCGCAATGTCGAAAACACGCTTTTGTCAAAATAACCTCTAAGACCTAGGCAGGTATATAAAACGGGGCAAACGTGGCCTTTAGACAAAACAAATCTATCTCGGTCTTCCCATTTCGGTTCGGAAGGGTTGATGTTTAGTTCATCGAAATAAAGCGCAGTCATTATATCGGTTGCGGATAAACTTCCGCCCGGGTGTCCCGATTGTGCTTTATGTATCATCTCGAGTATCGTTAAACGAACTGTTTTTGCTTGTTCTTTAAGTTCGCTCACTCTTTTAGCATCTATCATTTTTATAACTCCTTATTTAATTTTTTGTATGGATAAAAACTGCCTTTTAAATTATCCCATCATCTCTTTGATCTTTTCAAATCCGGATGGACCTATTTTAAATAGAGGAACATCAACCGGCTCATGTTTTAAAAGGCTCATCGAAATCTGCGCAAACGCTATGCAATCAACCTCTTTAGCCAACGAATAAAGCGCTTCGCAAACCATCTCATCGTGTTTTGCTCGGTCGCCCGATGAAAGCACATCGAAAGCGCCCTCGGCAACTTTAACAACGATCTCGATATCTTTTCCTTTTTCCGCCGCTTTTTCTCTCATAACTCTTTCGATAGCGCCGGGGCTGGTTGGAAGAGTTGCAAGAATTCCGATTTTTTTGCCGGCATCAACCGCCATCTCTGCAACAGGTTCTTCGATGTTTAATATTGGAATGCTAAGGAATGGGCGAATGGCTTTGGTAGCCATATTAACCGAAGTGCAGGTGACGATAACTCCGTCTGCTCCGCTTTGTTCCGCCGCTTTTGCGTAGTTTAACATACGAGTAGCGGTGCTTTCCGAAACTCCTTTGTCTTGAAGCGTTGATTTCAAAAGGCTGTCGTCCATAATGTTATAGACTTCGATATCGGGGTTTGCTTCTGCAAACGGTTTTCCAAATGGATTGAAGATAATGTCGTTAAAATTGTTTATTGTGTTAATTGTATAAAGTTTTTTTGCCATAGTTAAAAATTCTCCTTTAATAATGTGTCAACCTATCAAGAGGTGTTTCAACATTTTTTAGTTAAGCATATATTAATCGCCCAAGGGTGATAGCCCTAAATGGCGATTAATATTTCTGTTTGTTAATTGTCGGTTGAAGATGTTTCTTCGCTCGTTGCCGTTTGTTTTTTCTTTCTCGGAATTATTTGGCTGATGATAGTTATGATTATAATAACAAAGAACAAAAGCGAAATCGGATGTTCCGTTATCGAGAAGAATGTCATAGGATCTCCTCGGCTAACGATGAGAGAACGACGGAAGTTTTCGTCGATCATTCCGCCCAAGATTAGCCCCAAAACTATCGGTGCCGGTGAATAATGCATTTTATCTAGGAAATAGCCCAAAACGCCGAACACAACAGCGATAAGAATATCGAAAGGGCGGTTGCTAATAGCGTATGCGCCAACTATCGAGAGCGCCCCAACTATCGGCATAAGATATTGAGTAGGAACTTTTAATATCTGTGTCATCGGTTTTGCAAGGATTAGACCCGCTACCCAAAGAGCCAAAACCGCAAGGAATAAAAGCGCAGATATATAGCTTATGAATGTTGGATTGTCGGTCATAATCATGGGACCCGGACGAATGTTATGTATCATCAATGCGCCCAAAAGCACCGCCGCCGGGGGAGACCCCGGAACTGCAAGCGTTAACATCGGAATAAGCGCTCCGCCTATCGCCGAGTTGTTTGCAACCTCGGGAGCAATAGCGCCCTCATAGCAACCTGTGCCGAACTTTTCGGGGGTTTTGCTTGTCTTTTTGGCGGCGTCATAGCTAACCCAAGCGGCAACATCTTCGCCAACTCCGGGAAGCGAACCAACGCCCAAACCAATTAGAGCCGATTGAACCACCAATCGAAGATTTTTAAACACCGTTCCCCAAACAGGAACTTTTGCTTTAACGTCGTCTTTTGCTTTTCCAACCTTGACATCCTGTGTTCCCATCTTCGCGAAAGCCTTTATAACTTCGGGAACAGCATAGAACCCTATCATCGCCGGAACCATCGAAATTCCGCCTAGTAGTTCGGTTACGCCAAAATCAAACCTTGGCGCACTTTTAACAACATCTAGGCCTATCATCGAGATCAAAAGCCCGATAACTCCGCCAATCCAGCCTTTAAGCGGAATGTCGGTAGTAACGATAGAACCGCAGATTAAAACGCCGAAAACCGCAAGCATTGTGTATTCGGGGCTTTTAAACATAAGCGCAATCGTAGTCATCGGAGGAGCTATCAAAGCGAGAGCCAAAACCCCGATAAACGTTCCTAGAATAGAAGCGGCACGGGTAACCTTAATCGCCGTTTCGGCTTTTCCCTGTTTCGCAAGAGGATATCCCTCAAGAGCAGTCGCAGCGGCGCTTGCCGTTCCCGGAATATTAAGAAGAATAGCCGACATACTTCCGCCGTAGATAGCGCCAACATAAACACCCATCAATATAGCAAAGGTGTATTCAATCGGGAATTGATATGTGAGACCCGTTAAAAGAGCGATACCCATCGTTGCGGAAAGCCCCGGCAACGCTCCGATAACAACCCCCAAAAGGGTGGAACTCAAAAGAATTAAGAGAACAACAGGATCCATCAAGCCTATAAACTCTCGACCAAGATTTATTATACTATCCATTTATACGTTGTCTCCTTTCTATGGTAGCGGTATAAGAGCCAGCGTTCCAAACCCATAGGTTATCGCCCCGGCAAATATAGCGGCCACTAACAAAGACATTAATATGACTTTGAGATTTTTCTTGTTAAAAACAACCATTTGCAAAGCCAAGAACAAAAACGTTGCTACTAAAAACGGAAATCCTTGGAACATTACAAAAAAGTTTAAATATTCTCTACATAATGGAATAAAGACCAAAACATAAACAAAAAATGCAACGATAACAAAAGTCGCAACCTTTGTTTCTCTGAGATTAACGAAAGTTTTTATCTTGCTAACTGATAAAAAATCAAATTTTGCGCCGGCTTTTAAAGCAACTCCACGAAGTCTGAATGCTAAAAACAACAATATGAAACCTAACAAAAACGGCATTAACGCCGGGGATTCATACCATTTTTCTATTGTATCTTTAATGGTTTCCGGTTTGATTTTTTCCCATTCACGAGCGAATGGATTGAAAAATATTACAACTGATTCTATTATAACGTAGACAGAAATTGCCATAAGAATATAGCTAAACACAAGATCAGCTCTACGCAACGACGACTTGCTCACATCAAAATCTCCATTCTACCGCATTAAATGTTAGCGTTTTCCCTCCCTGTATGCGGTCAACAAGGGTCTTTTTTGTTTTGAAAATATTATTAGTTTTCAGATTATAGGGAGGGTTGTTTTAATCCCCCTCCCTATAGATTATCATATTACTTTGTTTTTAAAGGCTACTAGGGTTTTTCGATTCCGCGTTCGTCTGGGCTAAATGTTGTTTGACCCATGTCATCGAGGATCCAGCACAAGCTTTTTTCAATTCCTTCAGCCATTGTGCGAGCTTCGTCGCCTGTCAAACCGTAGATAACGCAGAGTTGTTCTTCTGCTGCTGCGATAACTTCGGGATTTTCCATTGTTTTTGCAAATGCATCTTGAAGAACTGCAACGATAGCAGGATCTGTGTCTGCCGGAACTTTAAATCCTAGGAATTGGCTCAAAGGAAGGTATGCTTCGAGAGCCGGAAGAACGTCGGTAACTGCTTCAACGTTTCCGAAACCTGGGAATTCCCAAGCTTCTGTGTTCATAACAGCAATAGGGATAAGGTCGCCGGATTCAACGTATGATTTAACTTCGCCAGCAGAAGCAACAACTGTGTCGGTTTCGCCCGAGTGTGTTGCAACGATAGCATCAGCAGAACCGCCGTATGAAACCCATTGGAAAGGAACGTCGCCGTATGCGCCGAAGAGTTGAGCTAGAGCAAACCATAGTCCGCCCGATGTTCCTGCGATAGAGATCGATTCGGGTTCAGCGTTAAGTTGGTCAACAACTTCTTGGAGCGAAGTTAGTCCGCTTGCTTTGCTAACGCAAAGAACGCCGGGCGAACCTGCTGCGATGAAATATTCCCAATCTTTCGATGTTTGTTCAAGAGTTGTCATAACCGGGATTGTAAGAGGAGTTTCAGAAGTTCCTGCTAGTGTGTAACCGTCGTGTGGAGCGTTCCAAACTTGTTCGATACCTGTCGAACCGGCTGTTCCGCCTGTAACGTTGTTTGCGATAACTTGAACGCCGAGTTCTTCGCCCATGTATTCAGCTACTATACGAGCCCAAACATCGGTTCCGCCGCCTGCGCCAAACGGGATTGTCATGTTGATTGAACGCTCAGGATATGCCGGAGCGTCGGGTGTTGTTGCTTCGGGTTCTGTTGCATCTGGTGTGGTTGGTGTGGCGGTCGAGCAAGCTGCAAAGCTCAAAAGCATCGACATTGCCAACAAAACTGCTAATAGTTTTCTCATCTTAAGGGATCCTCCGTAATTTTTTATATATGTAAAGTGTTTTAAGCATTTATCAACGCTACAAAACACCAATACATCGATTTTTGTTTGTTCTATCAATTTTTTTGACAACAATATACATCCTACGTCCTACAAATTAATGCGACTAAAATTTTAAAATTCTTCCCTGCTACCAATTATTTTTTTATCGTTAATCTTCAATTCAAATTTAATTATTTTTTTATGAAACTACTTTTTTTTTGGCTTGCTTGTTTTCCGAAACATCGCCCTTCCACGCATACGCCATGTTGACACGCCAGCTCGAAAGGCTTTGCGCAACAACGTCGCTAACTTTTGCTTGATCTCTTGCTTTCAAGCAATCGACTATCGCTTGGTGGTGTTGATCGGCTTTTGCAAAAAGCTCTTCCGTTCGAATGTTTTGTTCGATTGAATTTTCAAAAAGCGCATAAACTCCGCTCACTATTCTATGGAGCAAACGATTGTCGGCACATTTAGAAAGATAAAGATGAAAATCATAATCTAGTCTTGATGCCTTCGCCAGTTGACCCTCCGCAAAACAGACCCTCATGCGGTTTATATATTCCTGCATAACCTCGATATCGTTGTCGGAGCATTTATGTATAGCCATTCTTAAAACATTTTCATCAAGAAGTTGCCTTAGCTCCCCTATCTCTTGAGCGCTGCTTCGTTCAAAAAGCATACTATAGATAGTTGTGTCCATTATGTTGGGTTTAATCTCATCGCATACATAAGTTCCATCGCCTCGGCGTATCTCGACCAATCCGAGCGTCGTTAAGATTTTCATAGCCTCTCTCAATGAGTTTCGGCTAACGCCAAGTTCGTCCATGAGTTCAAACTCGGTCGGGAGCTTTTCCCCCATCTTGAAACGTCCGTCATAAAAAGCATCTCTGAAACTTTCGATAATGTTATCGACAACGGTTCCTTTTCGAACCTGTTCCATACTTTGCTGGTTTAAATATTTTGGTGTCATCTAAAACCCTCTCCTATTCTCTAGCCCAGGATGTGTGACCACCCATTCAAACCCGTACTACGTTGTACGTTGTACGTCCTACATTTACTATCGCAATTATAGTATAGCTTTTTGTTAAACGCAATAGGTATAACTCAATTTTGTTTAACTAAACAAATTAAATTGTTCAAAATATACAAAATGTTCAACCTCCTCTTTATATACACTAATTAAATAGAAATTCCATATCCCCTTCGCAATTTTCTGTATTATTATAGCTATAACACCCAATAAAATTAAAACAAATTTAAGTTTTATAGTTGCAAATTTAACCGATATATGATAGTCTAACCCACATAGAGTTTTAATTGAAAACCCGATGTTCGCTAGCAAGTTGCTAGAATATTAGGTAAAAACAATACAGCTTTTAAAAAAAGATGTTATTTTTAACAAAACTAAACGTAGGACGTAGTATCTCTGACATGGTTCTACACTCTATACCATCTAAAAATTAAAAACATATAAAGGAATGATGATAAAAATGGAACTGTCGCTAGCGTTGCTCGAACAGATCGCAACCCTTTTTATAATGATTTTGTGTGGGTATATCCTCGCTAAAATCGGCATAGTGAAACAGTCGGAATGCGGAATACTGACAAGGATAAGCGTCTATATATTTATCCCGGCGCTTCTTCTGTCAAGCTTTCTAACACAACACAACAACATCAAACTCCAAGGCATGATAATAGCCGCAGTTGGAGCGATTATTATACATCTGGTTTTTCTAGCCTCAACCGCCTTGATAACAAAAAGCCTTAAACTTTCCGAAATCGATGGCGCATCTTTGACCTACACAAACGTTGGTAATATCATGATACCGCTAATCATGGGAACGATAGGCGGGGAATTCATCGTCTATTCCGCCGCTTTCATGGTTGTTCAAAACCTCATTATGTGGGGCTATGGCGCCGGTCGAATTGTTGGGCAAAAAGATATCCAACTTATGCGTGTTGTTAAAAACCCTGCTATAATCGCTATAATGTTGGGGTTGTTGCTGATGATTTTTAATGTTCAAGTTCCGTCATCGATAGTGTCGACGTTGCAAAGCCTCGGCGGGTGCATAGCCCCCGTCTCGATGATACTAGTCGGCATAATCTGCGCCGAGTTTAACGTCAAACAAGCCGTCACGATGAAAGGCATCTGGAAAACAGTCACCCTTCGGTTGGTTTTTTATCCGCTAATTGCGCTGGCAATTCTTTTTGTTTTCGGAAAATTCATCGACCACCCCGACAGTTGGGAAATTCTCTTTGTTTTGTTGCTGGCAAGTTCGGGTCCTGCCGCCGCTACCGTCACTCAAATTGCGCAGATGCACAACATCGACCCCCAAAGATCCTCCTGCATAAACGTTATAACCACCCTTCTTTGCGCTATAACGCTACCTCTCGTAACCCTTATCGCCGGGTTTGTTTTATAACTTCAAAACATTTAATAAAATAACAATACAACCGAAAGGCTTCAACCAATATGAAAAAAATTATTTTAATACCCGATAGTTTTAAAGGCACTATGTCGTCTGAGGAAGTTTGCGAAATAATGAAAAACAGTATCTCTAAATTTTCAAACGCCGAGATTGTTTCGGTTCCGGTTGCGGATGGCGGAGAAGGAAGTGTCGATGCTTTTTTGGCGGCTATGCCGGGGGAAAAGCGTTTTGTTTCGGTAAACAACCCGTTTTTTGAGCAGTTCGAAAGCTTTTACGGAATAATCCAAGACGGCAAAACTGCCGTCATCGAGATGGCGGCGGCGGCAGGTCTTCCGCTTATCGAAGACCGCAAAGATCCTCTTAAAGCTACAACGTTTGGCGTTGGCGAACTTATGCTTGATGCCGTTAAAAGCGGTTGCGAAAACATAATTTTGGGGCTTGGCGGAAGCGCCACCAACGATGCCGGAGCCGGGTGTTGTTGCGCTGTTGGCGTTCGCTTTTTGAACGATAAAGGGGAACAGTTTGTACCGGTTGGGGCAACGCTAAACGAGATTGCTTCTATCGATGTTTCGGGGCTAGACGACCGAATTAAAAAAGCAAATATAACGATAATGTGTGATATAGACAATCCTCTTTATGGCCCAAACGGCGCTTCATATATCTTTGGCCCGCAAAAGGGAGCCGACCCCGAAACGGTTCAACTGCTCGACAACAACCTTGTTCATTTTTCTAAGATTGTTGAAAAGGATATCGGTTTGTCGATAGACACGCTAGCCGGAGGGGGTGCCGCCGGCGGAATGGGGGCTGGCATATTCGCCCTCGTTGGCGGAAAGCTTTGCCAAGGTATCGAAGTAGTTTTAGATACTGTTGGTTTCGACGAGCTTGTTAAAGATGCAAGCCTTGTCATAAGCGGCGAAGGCCGAATAGATGGCCAAAGCGCTAGAGGAAAGGTTGTCGCCGGAATAGCAAGGCGAACCGCCGTTAAAAATGTGCCTACCATTGCGATTGTCGGCGATGTCGGCAACGATTTCGAAAAACTTTATGACATAGGGCTAACCGCCGTTTTCAGCATAAACAGGGTAGCTGTTTTGTTTAAAGATGCAAAGTTAAGAGCGAAACAAGATCTTTCGTCGGTATGCGAAGATATCTTCCGCCTTTTAAAAAGCTTTGGCGTATAGTTTTGCAATTTAATACTTTTAGTAATATTTTTAGCGTAGCAATAAGGGGACAAAAGCGTTGTCGAACTCCCATTTTCGGGCAGTCGAACTAGCTTTAGTCCCCTTTTTTTGCCTACATATATTATTGTTCCAATATTTTCTCGATTTCAGCTTTAACAAACTCTAGATCGTCGTTTGAAACAAGCGGAATTAATTGATTTATCTCGTCAATCGGTCGATCCCACCATCTAAACTGTAGCATTAAATCTATAAGCTTATCATCAAATCTTTTGCGAATTTCTTTTGCCGGATTTCCAACAACGATAGAATATGGCTCTACCGAGCTTGCAACAACACAGTTTGTCCCGATTATCGCTCCGTCGCCAATCTTCACCCCCGGCATTATAGTTGCATTTTGGCCGATCCAAACGTCGTTTCCAACAACGGTGTCCCCTTTCAACGGCATCTTAGAAAGCGGCGGAACATCCTGTTCAAAGCCTTCCAAGATATAAAACGGATATGTTGAAACGGCGTTCATCTGATGGTTAACCCCATTCATGATGAAGTTCACCCCCGAAGCTATCTGACAAAACTTGCCGATTATCAACCTGTCACCATAAAATTCATAGTGGTGTGTGACGTGGCTTTCAAAATCTTTATCTGCAAAATATGTGAAATCCCCAACGATTATATTGGGCCTTGTTATAGTTGGCCGAACATAGGTCACCGTGTCTACACCGTTAACGGGATAGACGACATCGGGGTTTGGTGTTTTGCCGTTTCTCATAAAATTCTTCTCCCCTATCCTTTCCGGCATAAATTAACCGCTCAATCATTTGGTTATTGGTTTTTTTCATAAACGTTAAACGGTTGGATATTCTCCGTCCCAAAGAACTTTTCTGAATTTAAGCGGATCTGTGTTGCCTTCGGTCGAGAACATCAAAACTTTTGAAAAACGATTTAGCCCTATCTCGTCACGAAGTTGTTTGTAGTCTTCCGACAGACAAACGGTAGCAAGAAGCCCCATGCCAACTGCGCCCGATTCTCCCGAGATAACAACAGGGTCGCCTTTAAGCGGAACGCCCAACATTCTCATCCCCTTTGCGCTTACCCAATCGGGGCAAGAAACAAAAGCGTCGCAATGGTTTCTTAGAATATCCCAAGCCAGAATATTTGGTTCTCCGCAAGCAAGACCCGCCATTATCGTTTGAAGATCTCCGCTTACAATGCGTGGTTCGCCGTCGCCTGCCTTCGCTCCTTTGTATAAACAGTTTGCGGCGGAAGCTTCCATAACGATAAACTTCGGAGGGCATTCTTTATAAAGATTGGTTAGATATCCTATAACAGCGCCCGCAAGTGAGCCTACTCCGGCTTGAACAAAAACATGGGTCGGGCGGTTTGCGCCACATTCCCGAAGTTGTTCGCAAGCCTCGCTCGCCATCGTTCCGTATCCTTGCATAATCCAGGTCGGAATATCTTCATACCCCTCCCAAGCGGTGTCTTGAACTACAACGCCGTTTTTGGTTTTTTCAGCTCCTGCCGCCGCCATTCTGACGCATTCATCGTAGTTCACCTCTTCGATGGTAACCGTTGCGCCCTCGCTTTTGATGTTGTCAAAACGTGGTTTGCTGCTTCCAACCGGCATATGAACAACCGCTTTTTGCCCTAGCTTGTTGGCAGCCCAAGCCACCCCTCTGCCATGGTTTCCGTCGGTCGCTGTGAAAAATGTTGCTTGCCCAAACTCCTCTTTAAATTCCGAGCTTGTCAAATATTCATATGATATGTCAGAAACATCTTTGTTCATCTCGTTTGCTATATAGCTAGCCATCGCAAACGAACCTCCCAACACTTTAAACGCATTAAGCCCAAATCTGAACGACTCGTCTTTAACATAAAGACCGCCTATATTGAGATAGTCTGCCATTCCATCAAGACACGCCATCGGCGTAACGGAATATTGCGGAAAACTTTCGTGAAACTTCTTTGCTCTTTCAACGTTGTCAAGAGACATTATATCAAGATGTTTGTCTTCGCTTTTGGGCATCTTGTTTTCTGCCCATTTAATTTTAGATCGATTCACTTATTTACCCCTCTTTCTTTTTACTATACGGTGTGTCGCCTAGCGGCAACACGGTTCTAAAGTTTTTGTCAAAGTTGTAGTATGCATTTTGTATGGCAGGAGGGGTTGGAATAGAACAAATCTCCCCAATACCCTTTGCGCCAAACGCTAGCGCCTCTTTATTTTTCTCGATAATAATCGATTTAATTTCGGGAACTTGGTCGGATTTTAAAAGGCCGAGCGTTCCGAATTTTCTTGTCGGAACTCCTTGTTCAAGCGGAAAATCCTCCGTCAAAGAATAGCCAACACTCATTGCTACTCCGCCCTCTATTTGCCCCTCGATGCTAATCGGATTAATTGCTTTTCCAACATCGTGGGAAGCTATTATTCTTTCTATCTTTCCGTCGCTCGAAAGTTCAACCATATGGGTAGCATATCCATATGCAACGTGGCTAATCGGGTTTTGTTTGTCGCTTCCGAGCTTGTCGGTAATGGCGGTGTATTCCCCGTTAAACGTTTTGTTTTCAAGCTGTTTCAAACTTTTGGTTAAAAGCTCTTGTTTAAGTTTAATCGCCGCCTGTCTCGCCGCTTCGCCGGCAAAAACCGTCTGTCTTGAAGCGGTCGTCATTCCGCAGTTTGGCGTCGTGGCGCTGTCGGGGCTGTCCCAAACGATGTTTGTCCCTTCTATGCCTAGCGTTTCGCCGACTATCTGCATTAATATTGTTCCAACCCCTTGGCCGATACACGCCGCCGAGCTTCTAATAAATACCGTTTCATCTTTAACAAAAAGGTCACATCTTCCGGTGTCGGGAACCCCAACACCCAGCCCTGAATTTTTCATAGCACACGCTATGCCGGCTTTTGGGTTTTTATCATAGAACGGCTTAACAGCTTCAAGCGTTTCGACAAGTGCTGTTCCCTCGTCTGCAATCTGTCCGTTGGGCAAAACCTGCCCCGGGCGAATTGCATTTCGATGGCGCATTTCATACGCCGATATCCCAACCTTTTCGGCAAGCAGATTCATATTGCATTCGGCGGCAAAACAACTTTGCGTCACCCCAAACCCTCTGAACGCTCCGTTTGGAGGGTTGTTTGTGTAGTATGCTTTTCCGTCGATATCAATGTTTTGGAAGTTATATGGCCCTGCAGCATGGGTGCAAGCTCGTTGAAGAACGGGGCCTCCAAGCGATGCAAACGCCCCTGTATCGGTTAAAAGCGTTGCTTTCATCGCCGTTAAATAGCCGTTTTTATCGCAAGCTGTTGTCATCTCGATATCAAAACCATGGCGCTTTGGGTGGCATAAAAGGCTTTCGGTTCTCGACATCGTAACCTTAACCGGCTTTTGTGTTTCAAGAGCTAAAAGCGCAGCATGATGTTGAACGCTCATATCCTCTTTTCCACCAAATCCTCCGCCAACATTCTTCGCAACAACTCGGATCTTCTCGTCCGCAAGCCCTGTTGCCTCGGCGCATTCATGCTTTGTTGCATATATCCCTTGGTCTGCGCAGTATATAACAAGCCCCGATTTATCCGGAACAACAACCGCCGTTTCGGGTTCAAGAAAGGCGTGTTCGGTCGGAGGGGTTTTGTATCGGTTTGTAACGACAAACGCTGAATTTTCAATCGCTTTTTCAACATCGCCACGAACCAACTTTTGATGCGACAAAAGGTTTCCGTCCTCTTGAATTTGCGGCGCACCCTCTGCCATCGCTTGTTCAAGCGACAGGACAGGTTGCAAAACTTGATATTCAACTTTTATTAACGCTTTTGCTTGTTCAACCTTTTCGGGGGTTGTCGCCGCAACTAGCGCCACAGCATCCCCTCTAAAATGAACTTCCCCCCCAATCGGCACCAAAACCCATTGATCCTTTTTAAGGTGGCCTACCTTCAAACTTCCTTTAACATCTTTTGCGGTCATAACTTTTTCAACGCCGGGAAGTTTTTCGGCTTCGCTAGTGTCGATAGATTTAACTATCGCTCTCGGATGCTGCGAACGCAACGCACCGCCATACAGCATTCCCTCGATATAGATATCATCACAATAGACCGCTTTTCCAAGCGTTTTATCCGAAGCATCGGTTCTGATAAAGCTTTCGCCAACCCTTGATTTTGCAAACTCTTTTGGAGGCAAGATATCTTCTCTTATCATTTTTGCCGAAAGCAAAACCGCATCTATAATCTTTTTATACCCTGTGCAACGACAGATGTTTCCTCTCAACGCTTTTTTAATCTCGTCAACCGTTGGGTTGTTGTTTTGGTCAATTAAAGCTTTTGCCGATATAACCATCCCGGGGGTGCAAAATCCGCACTGAACAGCGCCGCTGTTTCCGAAAGCAAAGCTATATATAGCTTGTTCTTTCTCGCTTAACCCCTCGGTTGTAACTATGTTTTTTCCGTTAAGTCTCGAAGTTTTTTGAACGCAAGCTTTAACCGCTTTTTTGTCTATTATAACCATGCAGGTTCCGCAAGCGCCCTCGGAACAGCCGTTTTTAACCGAAGTTAATCGCAGCTCATCCCGAAGAAACGTCAACAGTTTTTGGTCTTGTTCCGTTTTGATTGTCTGTCCGTTAACTGTGAATTCAAACATTTTGTTCCCCTTTTTTTACGTTAAACTTGCCCAAAGTTTTTTGCTTTGTTCCATCGTCCAAGCGTTAATTTTGTCTTCATCGATATCGACAAACTCTCGGTCTTTATACAAAACTTTTCCGTTGATAACCGTCGTCTTGCAGTTTTTGCCCATCATTCCGAAAAGCATATGCCCATCGATGTTGTCATGTGAGAACGGCGTGAACGGTTTATAATCCATTATGATAACATCGGCGGCGGCGCCTTTTTCAAGAACCCCAACCGGTTTTTCAAAATATTTTGAGCAAAGTTTCGGGTTTGTTTTAAACAAAGCGTCAGTTGTTTCAACCCAGCCAACGTTTGGTTTGCAAGCGTTATGGCGTTGAATAGGCAACAACGTTTTCAAGCTTTCCAACATATCATGGGTGTAGCCATCCGTTCCAAGCGCTACCGGTATTCCCCTTTTATAGAACTCGAGAACGGGGGCGCAACCAACTGCGTTGCCCATGTTGGATTGTGGGTTGTTAACTATCATCGTTTTGGTCTCGGCTATTATATCCATCTCGGAAGGCGAAACATGAATGCAATGTCCCAAAACTGTTTTTTCGCCCAAAATTCCGTTGTATAAAAGTCGGTTAACAGAGCGTGTGCCATAATTTTCAAGGCTGTCATAAACATCGTTTAACCCTTCTGAAACATGGATGTGAAACCCTGTCATTCCATCGTTTGCTTCGACCATCTTTTCAAACGTTTTGTCCGAAATGGTGAACAGCGCATGGCCGCCAAACATAGCTTTTATCATGTCGTCGTTTTGCTGTTTGCAGTATTTTGCAAACTCGGCGTTTTCTTTTATGCCCTCATCGCTTTTTTGTTTGCCGTCACGGTCCGACACTTCATAGCAAAGGTTTGCTCTCATCCCAAGCTCTTTACAAACATCTTTTATAGCAAAAAGCGAACCCGAAATCTCGCCAAAAGAAGCATGATGATCAAATATCGTCGTTACTCCGTCCCTTATGCAATCAAGCACCGTTGCGTATGCGGAAGCCTTTGTTCCGTCAATCGTTAGGTTGCGGTCGATCTTCCACCACATACCGTCGAGAACCTCATAAAAGTTTGTTGGGTTATGCCCCGCAATAGATAACCCACGAGCAAGCCCCGAATAGATATGGGTATGTGCATTGATAAGCCCCGGCATTATAACCGAACCTTTCGCATCAACAAACTCGGCGTCTTTATATTTCGCTTTAAGTTCGCCATATTCCCCAACCTCTTTGATGGTCTCGCCATCGCACAAAACAGCGCCGTTTTCAAAATAGCTCTGACTTTTGTCCCTTGTGATAACCTTTCCGTTTCCGATTAAAAGCATACCTTTGTTCTCCTTTTCAAGTTATTAATTAGGAATAAAATCACCATGATCCGGTTAAAATTAATAATAAAAAATGCCCGTTTTAAAACGAGCATCATTCTTTATTTTGGCGCAAAATAACGTTTGCCAAAAGAAAACGCTCTTTCGACCCGTGCGCAAAGCACTCCGTTACAGTCACATATATTGATAAAAAATTGCAATTCGTTGTATGCAACAAACGCATACCCACAACTAAATTATATCTCACTAAAAATTGCTTGTCAACAAAAAGCATTCTAAACTTTATATAGAATAAATCTTGCTGTTTTTGTATAACATTAACAAACATTACCTCAACAAAATCCGGTTTATTTCTGCTCTTTGTCGTCGTCAACTTTGGGTTGTTTGGGTAGCGTCAGGTTTAATATAACCGCTGCAAAAGCGGCGATAACTATCGGGGATGTTCCAAACACCGTGTGCACCCATGTTGGAAGCCCGGGGCCTTGAAGAGCGCCCGAAACTTGCGATACACCTATTCCCAAAGCAACCGCAAGCCCTACTACCGTTGCGTTGCGTTGTGTTAAGTTTTCCGCCGTTATCATTCTTATTCCGGTCATCGTTATCGTCGAGAAAACCGAGACGGTAGCTCCGCCTATAACCGCTTGTGGGATAGTCGTTAAGACAGCCGCAAACTTTGGAATAACGCCCGCTCCCAAAAGAATAATTGCGGCAAACGCAAATATGAATTTATTGATAACTTTGTTTACCGTCACTATGCCAACATTTTGGCTAAACGTCGCCGTTGGAAGACCGCCGAATATCGACGCCACAATGCTGACAAAACCTTGAGCCAAAATTCCGCCCGACAGTTCTTTGTCGCTGGGCATTCTGTCAAGCCCACCCAGCGTTGTTGCCGAGAGATCCCCAATCGTTTGAACTGCGTTTATCATATAGACGATAGCAAGCGATATACAAGCAGAAACGTTAAATTCGATTCCGAAATGCAACGGAGTTGGAAGCAAGAACCAACCTGCTTCGCCAATGCTTGAAAAATCGACCAGACCCATAGCAAACGCAACGATATATCCGGCTATCATCCCAAACAGAATTGCGCCAAGCTTAAGCACACCTTTTGCAAAGTTTGAAAGCGCTATAACAACCGCAAGAGTAACGATAGCTACTATCCAGTTTTCAACAGAGCCAAACTGTTCTCCGGCGGCAGAACCGCCCGCCATATATCTAACCGCCGTTGGATAAAGCGACAGACCTATCGTGAAAATAACCGTTCCCGTCACAAGAGGGGGAAACAAAACTCTTATTTGTTTAACAAAAATTCCAAAAATTATAGCAACAATTCCGCCAGCTACTTGAGCGCCCAATATCGTTGGAAGGTTAAACTGACCGCCGATAGCAAGAAGGGTTGGAACATAAGCGAAACTTATCCCCATGATTACGGGAAGCCCCGCCCCAATCTTTCCACCTATTGTGTAGAGCTGGATAAATGTCGCAAGCGCTGTCACGATTAGCGAAACTTGTATTAATAGCGTCGTGTCGGTTGCGGATAGCCCCGTTACCCCGCCAACCAATATAGCCGGAGTTATAATCCCAACTATCGCCGCCACAACGTGTTGAAGCCCCAAAGGAACAACCTGTTTTATCGGGGGTATGCCGTTAAGCTCAAAAACAGATGCTTTTGGTTTTCTTGTCATAAGACACCTCACAAAACAATAAAAAATATTCCAAAAATTTACCAACACAACTATACACCGATTTTTTTTGATTGGCAAGTTATGTTTTTAGCAAACAAGTCGTGGTAATTGAAGTTTTTGTGCAACAATCACAAAACAAGTCGACAATAAATAAATAGCTATAAATCAAGTTAATTTCTACCCTTATAATTGTTTTGGATTTGATTTAACAACGTTTCAGAACGACACACCATTCTAAGCCAACAGCTTTTATAAACTTCATTTTGCTCGCAATCATAAAAAAGCCATTCAAATTCTTTATGCTGTATTAGGGTTTCCAAAACCTTTTCCCATATTCCTCGTTCTCTCCAACGTGAAAAACGCCGTTGAACAGTGTTCCAACTGCCAAAACGTTTCGGCAAAAGTCTCCACGGGCTTTTGGTTTTGAAAACCCAAATAACTGCCTCGATAAACATCCTCGTGTCGTCGGCGTTTCCCCCTCGAGTTCCTTTGTTTCCAATCGTTAGCGGCTGTATTTTCTCCCACACTTGATCGCTGATTTTGGTTTCTTGCTGAGAATAAGACATAATTCCACTTCCTGAAAATTAAAAATTATTTTGTCGACAAGCTATTTTCAACTAATGTAAAACCGGGCTATTTTTCATTAACTTTTACAAAGCTGTTTTTGCAAAAACGCCGGCTTTTTATTCTCATTTTCGCTTAATTTCCAGCTAATAAAACAAAAAAACGACACCATTTTTAATCGGCATCGTTGTTATTCGCTTAACAGCTGTAGCGGTATGCAAAAAGCCGGCCTTTCGACCCGTGCGCAAAGCACTCCGTTACAGTCATGTATTATTATTAAATTGTATCGTTATTATTCGTCTTTTCGTTGTTATTGTATCGCAAACGAAAAGCATTGTCAATGGGGTTTTGAATTAATCGATATAAACTTTCCCCCTGCCCTGTTTTTACAACTGTTTCAAAAGCTCTCGAAGTTATGATTGTTCTAATAAAGATCTGTTTTTCTTCATTCTTTCATACCGTTTAAGAGCATAGCTTTCAAACTCTTGATCCCCAAACGAAGCTTTAGCAACACCCCATAAACTCCAAAGAAAGTCGATAAAAACTTTGTTTGCATTAAAGGAATAGAGTTCTTTTTTGGTAGGTGGTCGTTCAAAATAACTGCTAAGATACATCAAATCAAGTTGGGCGCTATAGTCGCTTTCGATCGAGATATCCGCAAGATCCCACATAGGGTCGTTCAAAGCTGCATACTCCCAATCGATAAGATACATTCTGTCTAAACTCCTTATCCAATTTTCGGGAAGCGGGTCATTGTGACAGTTTGCTAGTTTAACCCCCTCATGTTTGAATTTGTTTTTTATCGCAAAAATTTCTTGTTTTATTTCAAAATAATCTTTATAAAAGCTAGCGTTGTTGTTTAAAACAACCCCCTCATATTGTTCAACCATATCATAATAATTAAAAACAGCGCCCTTCACTATAGCGCTATTGTGTAGCTTTTTTAATATCGACACCATCAAAACGATGTTATCTTTGCTCTTGGTAGTCTTGGTATTTAAAGCTACGGCGTTGTCGATATACCTTGATATTTTCAATCCCCTATATTCATCAAATAAAATAACCGGGCTATCGATCCCGATTTCACAGGCATTTTGCGTAAATATCTTTTCATTATTTCGATCAATTATACTCTTAGACATCTCGGTCGGCAACCGAAATACATATTTCCCACAACTTAATGTCACAGCATAAGCCAGGTTAGTCATTCCGTTTAAACTTGAAACTTCGATTAATCTGCTGTTGGGAAACTGCTCTTTTCTTAACTGTTCGATCTTTTCGAGCTGCTCTTTTTCGATGTTCATAAGACACTCCTTGCTATTTTTAGAAAGAACTTATTATATACCCAACCCCTTAAAATGTCAAAAAAATTTTCATCATCAACTCAAAAAACCTACCAAAGCAATCAAAGCAAGGGTAGGTTAGCGCTATTTATTTATTATGCTGTTTTTTAGTTTTAGTTTTTCTCCCCGTTAACGCTACTGCTATTGCTGCCAAAAGCGTAACCGTTCCACACACTAAAAACACGATCTGTTCGTCGCTATCGCTTGTGTCGGGAACTGCAGCGTTGTTAACCATAGTGCTTGCAACCTGTGTCGTATCAACCGGGTTAGCGCTCGCTAGCGATGTAGACGGAGCAGCAGGTGTCGTTGTAGTCGGAGGAGTTGTTGTGGTTGGTGGGGTTGTCGGTGTTGGTGTTGGCGTCGGCGTTGGTGTCGGCGTCGGTGTTCCGCCTCCTGCTCCAGGGCCTACGCCGGAAAGCGGCGGCACTGTTCTTGTGTTGGTTGCCGTTAGCAATATAGGCGACCCATCGACAATTTCAATTTGTATCCCCGCCGTAGCCGCATCGATATCGGTTATCCCGGCAAAAGATGATATATCATAATCAGTTGGAGCTATCGTTTCTTCTATTGTATAAGTTCCTAGCGGAATGTTTGAAAAACTATACACCCCCGCTGTTGTGTCGGGAACGCTCATATAGGTCTTTCCGTCTTGTGCGGTTAGCATAAATGATGCGCCCGAAAGCATCGTTGCCGCATTAGCTTGGTCAACCTTTGACAACAAAATGCTACCCGTTACAGGAGGAGCTGCGGCTTTCATGTTAGTAGCTTCAAAATACATATAGAGTTCTGCGGTAGTTAGTTCAAATTCAAAGTAGTTGTCACCCGCTGTGTCGGTATATGCTGTGTATTTTCCGTCGGCGCCTCTTTTGTATAAACTTAATGAATTAATGTCATATCCTGTTGATTCTGTTTCATAAAGCCTGTATCTACCTTGCGTTAACCCCTCGAAGCTCACCGCCCCTGTTGCGGTGGTTTCTTTTGTTTGAACCAACTGGGGTGTTGAACCGCTCATTCGGTATAACTCAAACTCAGCTGCTGCTATCGGTGTTTTAGATGTTGTATAAGTATCTTGGTCAAATTTATTAAGATAGATATTTCCGGTGTCGGCAACTCCGGCGGCTCCGGCACTACTACTGCTTATATACATCCTGTTGAGCGCTAGTTGTGTGTCAAAAACTCCGCTGTCATAAGTTGCGATAACTTGGTTTGTGTATTCTCTCCCCGGAACATCTTCTAGGTAAACGTTAAATCCAATAAAATACGAAAACGCTCGGTTTTGAATGAGATTATCTATCACTATATCTTTAGTTGTTCCATCATAAAGGTTTAATGTGTGAGATCCATTGTATCCTACAGTTTTCATCAAAGCTTCAATTTCATCATTTGTAAGCTTTTTCAAATCTCTCAAATATTTCTCATATGCATCATTGTCTGCCGCATAATATATTCCGTTGCTACCTATTGTTCCCAAATTAACAACGGCAATCTTTCTGTTGGTGCTCATCCCCCATGCAGGAACAAGTGAATCTCTAATCGCCTGTTCCCAAGCAGCTGTATCTGCGTATACGCCATCTTCTTGGTTCATATAGTTCATTTCGCTATTAATAACCTTAAGGGTTGGAATTAGGCTTGTCGACGCTCCAGCTGCATTTGCTGGGCGAAATATCGGTATTCTTAAAGATAAGCCATGAAACGTTTGACCTTCATCATGCAATTCATCGCGGATTATAACGTTTTGATGAAAATTAAATGTATCAGTTGATGAAAGTGTAGCTGCGGCTTTATAATCGTCATATCCAAAGCGAACCACCCATTCTCCCGTAGGAACAGCGCCAGAAATATTAATTCTACCATTGGCAAATTTATCAAAAGCTGGCATTCCACCATTTATATAAGCTTCCCCCGGAAAGCCTGTCATCGTTGTAACATCTGTACTCTCAACTTTTGGGAAATTCGCTACTATATCATGTGGTCCTACCGTCATCGTTATCGTTTCAGCATTTTTTCCATCATGCGTAGTTTGACCAGCTAGCTCAAAAAAACCGCCTCTACCGGTAGTTCTATACGTAAAATCCGAATGAGCAACAAATTGGATGCAATAGTCCCCTGTCTCTGTGGTTTTATCATTCTCACCTATTTTCCAATACCCAAGTTGCTCCCCTGGGTTTTTTGGATCATCAATCACCGCATATACCTTTGTTATATCCAAACCGGAAACAGTAAACTCGCAATACTTTGGCAAAGGAATTGTAAAATAATCTCCTTCATTAATGGTGACACCATCCGGCAAAGTCCATGAATATTTTAAACTTACACTAATGTTGTCTCCAAGATCAACTTTATCCTTTACAATCGTATCATTCGCTATTATTTCGACGTTTGATCCACCATAGACATACGAAAACTCGGTAACCGAAACGTTAATGTTGGCTGTTATATCACTATTAAGTGCCGGTGGCGTGGCTGCCGCATACCCGCTGGTTGCTAAAACAAAACACAACATCCCCATAATCGCCACTATCGTTGCTGTCGAAAAAAACCTCTTCATCATTCCCTCTTTTTTATCCTCTCTCGCTATCCTCTAGCTTTTTAATTTTTCAACTAAAACAATTTTTAAAAACCTATTGTATCAACTTTGCAACTACAACGCTTCTTCCGTTTTGAGAATCGTCGCTACAGGTAGAAAGCGTTAAAATCTTGTCGCTTTTTGCAATAGGTGTTTCGATCGAATGCACCGACAAATCCGCAAGTTTGTCGTTATATTCCGCAATATCAGCATAATCGAAATCTATATATCTATAATATTCAAAATGTCCGTTTCCTATCGTCACATCCTCGTTAAAATACGCTATAACTTCATAGGTATACAATGCTCCGTCTAGATAGATGTCTATATATTTATGGTCGTTTAGATATTGATAGTTGCTATAATTTAATATAGCGCTAAACATCGTCCCATTTCGCATATTGTGGGAATAGATAACAAGGTTGTCGGAAACGGGGTCAAGGCTTGAATCGTATCCAACAAAAGGCACTCCGCTAACGGAATATTCCCCTTTAACATCTTTTCTTAAATATCGTTCAACCTCTTCCGGTGTATACATTATCGGATAATCAACCAGAGTTTCTTCTATCGTTATCCAACCCGTAATGTCTTGATTAATCTCTTTTAATGCATCAAAATCAATCAAGCTTGTTTCGTTTTGCTCTATTTGTTCTGCCGAAACATCTTCAATCAACATCGTTTGTTTTGTGCTAGCCAGTTGTTCAAGCTGTTTTGCTTCCGCTTCTCTTTGTAAAAACGACCAACCTGCAAGGCTAAAAAACACAAAAGAACAACAAAACAATAGCGCTACCGCTATCTTTCTTATCAAATCCGAGCCTCTTTTTCATTAATATTTTTTACAAAAACGTTCAAGTTTTTGTTTTTGTTGATTCAAACAAAATTCACCAGTCAATTATCTCCATATATAGTTAAAAATGTCTAAATATTTAACTAAATTTTATCATGTTAAATCAAGTTTGTCAACAAATCATGAACGATTTATTAATAAATTATGGAGGGAAAAGTTTCATTTTTTCGTAATAAAAACGCAAAAAAAGGCAGAGATTAGGATTTTGTCCAATCCTAATCTCTGCGCTTAAACAATTTCAAATGCTACGGCTGTTTTCCTATATACGCCAATATGCCACCATCGACATATAGTATATGCCCGTTAACAAAATCCGAAGCGCTCGAAGCCAAAAACACCGTCGCCCCCATAAGATCTTCCGGCGTTCCCCAACGCCCTGCCGGAGTTTTGGAGATGATGAACCTGTCAAAAGGATGTTGTTCCCCGTTTGGTCCTTTTTCCCTGAGCGGTGCGGTTTGTTCTGTTGCGATGTATCCGGGACCTATGCCGTTGCATTGGATATTCGCTCCGCCAAATTCCGAGCAGATGTTTTTGGTTAGCATCTTAAGCCCACCCTTTGCCGCTGCATATGCCGAAACGGTTTCTCTTCCGAGTTCGCTCATCATCGAACAGATGTTGATGATCTTTCCGCCGCCTTTTTGTTTCATTCCCGGAATAACCGCTTTTGAAACGATAAACGGCGCTATCAAATCGACATCGACAACCTTTTTGAAATCCTCAACCGCCATCTCCTCCATCGGAATTCTTTTGATAATTCCGGCGTTGTTAACAAGGATATCGATAACCCCAACTTGTTTTTCAATGGCGTTTACCATCTGTTTAACTTGCTCCTCGTTCGACACGTCGCAAACATAGCCAAACGCCTCGATACCTTGTTGCTTATATCCCTCAAGCCCTTTTTCAAGGCTTTGTTCGCTTTGGCAACAAAACGCAATCTTTGCGCCGGCATTAGCTAGCGCCGAAGCCATAGCAAACCCAATTCCATATGTCGCCCCCGTCACAAGGGCCACCTTTCCGCTAAGCGAAAATCTTTCCATTATGTTCATAAAAATATATCTCCTATTCTTTCGTTAACACCAATCTCTAGCGCTGTTATTATAATAGTTTTCCCCCACCACTAAAGTGATTGGGGGAATTTTTTTGTTATTTCAAATCGGAAATTTCTATGTTATCCATATCATCAAACGTTTGGTTTTCGCCGCCCATAGCCCAAATAAATGTGTAGCTCGAAGTTCCCGCTCCCGAATGTATGCTCCAAGATGGGCTTATAACCGCCTGTTCGTTTTTCATGACGATATGGCGAGTTTCATCCTGTTCCCCCATGAAATGGAAAACCACGTGTTGCGGTGGCAGTTCAAAATAGGTGTAGACCTCCATGCGCCTTTCGTGGGTGTGGCAAGGCATAGTGTTCCAAACGCTTCCCTCTTCCATAACGGTTAGACCCATCGAAAGTTGACAAGTCTTAAGAACCGCCGGATGAATGAATTGGTTGATGACCCTTTTGTTTGATGTCGAAGCGTCGCCCATTGGTTTTTTCTCGGCATCCTCTAGCTTTATAAGCCTTGTTTCATAGGAACAATGCGCCGGCGCAGACACCATATAGAATTTTGCCGGTGTCGCTTTGTCGTCGCTTTCAAAATAGATCTCTTTTGCGCCTTTGGTTATGTATAAACAATCTTTATATCCTAGTTTATACTGCGTTCCGTCCACCGTGACCGTGCCGTTTCCGCCAATGTTGAACATCCCGAGTTCTCTTCTTTCAAGGAAAAAAGATGTTCCAAAATTTTGTTTAACGTCGATTCCTTTATCAATCGAAACCTTTTCCGAAACAGGCATACAACCCAATGTAACCATTCTGTCAACGTGGGAATAAACCGCTATTACCTCATCTTTCTCATATAAATCTTTGATTAAAAATTCTTTTCTAACCTCTTTAGTTGTGTATCTTTTAAAATCCCGTTGATTTGCGCTATAACGAATATCCATTTTAAATTTCCTTTATCGATTAATTTATTTTATCTTTGAACTCGAGCTCCTGCTCCGCCGATTAAGCCTTCAACCTCTTTAAGGGAAGCCATCGTTGTGTCGCCTGCTGTTGTCATCGCAAGCGCACCGTGGGCAGCTCCGTAGTTAACGGCTTTTTGCGGGTCGTTTGTCGTCATCAACCCATAGATTAAGCCCGAAGCAAAACTGTCTCCGCCGCCTACCCTATCGAGTATCTCAAGATTATCATATTGAGTTGCTTTAAACACCTCACCCTCGGCATAGCAAAGCGCCGACCAATGGTTAACGGTTGCGGTCACAACCTCTCGGAGCGTCGTTGCGATAGCTTTAAAGTTTGGATATTCTTTCGCAACTTTCGACATCATCGCTTTGTATCCGTCGAGGTTAAGGGTTTTTAATCCGTCGCTTCCCTCAATCTCAAAACCTAGACACGCTGTGAAATCCTCTTCGTTTCCAATCATGACATCAACATATTTTGCTATCTCTTTGTTAACCTCTTGGGCTTTTTGTTTTCCGCCAATCTCTTTCCATTGCGAAGGGCGATAGTTAAGATCGTATGACACGATTGTTCCATATTTCTTTGCTGTTTTGATAGCCTCGATAACGGTTAAAGCGGATTGTTCCGAAAGCGCCGCATATATTCCGCCGGTGTGGAACCATCTTGCGCCTAAAGTTCCAAAGATATAATCGAAATCGAAATCTTCCGGTTTCATCTTGGAGATTGCGCTGTTCGCCCTGTCGGAACAACCGACAGCGCCACGAACGCCAAACCCACGCTCGGTGAAGTTTATGCCGTTTCGACAGTTTCGCCCTATTCCATCATACGGAAGATATTTGATAAGCGAGGTGTCAACCCCACCTTGGCAAACAAAATCGGTCAAAAGGGAACCCACTTCATTGTCGGCAAACGCTGTTATAACGGCGGTTTTCATGTTGAAACATTTGCGAAGCCCACGGGCAACGTTATATTCGCCGCCGCCCTCCCAAGCGCGAAAACTTCTCGCTGTTCTAATTCTGCCTTCGCCCGGGTCAAGCCTTAGCATAACTTCGCCCATCGAAATTTGATCATACATACATTGGTCTGCCGGTCTTAAGTTTATATCCATTTTTTCTCCTGTTCTTAAACTGTTTTTTGTCTTATTACAAAATTAAAATATCGTTTGTTGTATCGTCGATTTTTTGTTGGTCGGGATGACATAGACAGCTTTGTTGTCATCCGAATAAGCCCCAAAAACGACAACAGCATAAAATCTAATTCAAATATAGCCACGAAGTGGCGCACCTTCAATATTCACTATTCAATATTAATTATTAACTATCTCTGCTATTTCTTTGCACGAAGCTATGATATCCTCATCGCTTCCTTTCATCATCCAAGAACCGCCAACCGCAGCTATCTTGTCCCATGCTAGAAATTCGGCTAGGTTGGAAGCATCTACCCCGCCTGTTGGGATAAATTTAATCTGCGGAAAGGGACCCGCAAGCGATTTCATCGCCTTTAATCCACCATAGACGTTTGCCGGGAAAAACTTAATCGTCGTCCAACCGTCTGCGATCGCCATCATTATTTCGGTTGGGGTCACACAGCCGGGAAAATACGGAACGTTTCTTTGTTTGCAAACCGCCGAAACCCCTTTGTCGAACCCTGGACCCACGATGAATTTAACGCCAAGGTCGCAAGCTTCAACCGCTTGTTGTTCGTTTATAACGGTGCCGGCGCCAATTAGCATATCGGGAAATTCTTTAATAGCAACTTCAATTGCGCTTTTTGCACATTCCGTTCTAAACGTTATCTCGGCAATAGGCAACCCGCCGTTTTTAAGCGCAGTAAGTTTTGGAACAGTGTCCTCCAGCTTGTTGATAACAACAACCGGAACAACTTTATATTTACTAACTCTATCCATTTTTTATTAATCCTTTTTATTCGTTAACTTATTTAATAAAATCTTCTCTCATCGGCGTAAAGATATCGAGCAAAACGCCCTTTTTTGTGCAAACACAACCGTGTATCTCGTCGGAAGTTTTATAAAGGCTATCCCCTTTTTTAACGGTGTATTTTTCGCCCTCTATCTCGAACTCGAATTCACCCTCGATGATATAGGTTATCTGGGTGTGTGGGTGGCTATGGAGCGCACCAACCGCTCCTTGTTCAAACGAATTTTCAACACACATTAAACCGTCGGTGTATGCAAGTATACGGCGAAAAACTCCGTCTGCTGCATATTCCTCTATCGTGTTTTCATGCGGAACATATCGTTGGTTTTTCTTTGTTCGGTTCATTTTTCTCTCCCATAACTTTTTTATTTAAAAACTTTTATGCTAATTCTTGAAAAAATTCGGAAAACGCTGTGCCGCTACTGCTTCAACCGTTTTGTAGTTGCTTATATGTTGTTGCATAATGTTTTGCGCAGCTGTGCAGTCTTTGTTTTCGACAGCTTCTAAAATCTTTTTGTGATCATCCACAACCCTTTGTGCGGATATATCCTTAAGGGTTATGCATCTCATTCGGTCGAGATGTATCGAAAAGTTTCGAATAAGTGTGTGTACCTGCGGTTTTTTAACTATATCAAAAATCAGCTGATGAAAGAGATTATCTAGCTTTAAAAGCTCTGAATTGTCGCTGTTGTTTTGAAGGTGAAACTCTTGGAGTTTAACGTTTTCTCGAAGCGCTTCAACATCTTTTTTTGTCGCTTGTTCGCAACATAGTTTAACAGCGGCAGATTCTAGAACCTGTCTCATAAAATGTGCTTCCTCAACTTGGGTGTAGTCGATTAATGCAATATTGCTTCCTTTTTGCGGATATATCTCAACAATGCTAACTTTAGAAAGCTCGATAAGCGCTTCTCTGACAGGGGTTCTCGAAAGCCCTAAAAGCGAAGCTATTTCATTTTCGCTAATCTTCGACCCCGGCTCAAGCTCAAGGTGAATAATATTCTCTTTTAAATTGCGAAGAGCATATTCTCTTCCCGTCTCTCTCGCCTTTTGTTCTAAAATAATCATACTTCTACACCTTGTTCTTTAATAAAAATTACTGTATATATTTTGCTAAACAGTTTCTAACGGCGTTTTTGCCCTCTAACATCTCACAAACCATCGTTAATATAGCGTCGTATAACCCCGCTTCAACTAGGTCTACTCCAAAAAGATTTTCGTTAGACAATATCGGTTTAAGTTTATCTCCAACGCTTTCGGGTTTTAAAAATTCGATTTCGGCAAGTTGAAGTTGCAACGTTTCAAGCATCGGGTCGGATGAACATTCAAACGGCTGTCCGTTGTCATCGATTGCGAGAAGATATCTTATCCAACCGGCAAGAGCCAGCGGAATGTATTTGAGGGATAAAACATCTAGTTGGCTGTTTTTAATATATGCTTTGATAGTTTCGCCAAAGCGAATGCCAACTTTTTGGCTGGTGTCGGTCGCTATTCTTTGCGGTGTGTCGGGTATAAAGGGATTTGGCAAACGTTGTTCGATAACCTCCTTGATAAACTGTTTTGGATCTATTATTTTGGGATCAACAACAACGGGAAGCCCTTCTTTATATCCAATGAGTTCGACTAGTTTTTTAAGCTGTTCGTCTTGCATCTCTTTTGCTATGCTTGTATATCCCAAAACACAACCATAAACAGCAAGCGCTGTGTGCAATGGGTTTAAGCAGGTTGTAACCTTCATCGTCTCGGTGTCGTTAACGGTTTTTCTGTCGGTCAACAAAACGCCGGCTTGTTCAAGAGGCGGTCGTCCGTTTGGAAAGCTGTCTTCAATAACGAGATATTCCGGAAGTTCTGCGTTGACAAAAGGCGCTATGTAGGTGTTTTTGCTCGTGACGATGGGAGACATATCTTCGATTCCTTTGTCTTTGAGCATATCCTCGACCTCTTGCGCCGGTCTTGGGGTGATTTTATCGATCATCGACCACGGGAACGAAACTGTTTTTTCATCCGAAACCCATGCGACAAACTCGTTGTCAACAAACCCTTCGGCTTGCCAATGCTCTGCAACATCCAAAACGCTGTTTCTAAGCTTTTCGCCGTTGTGGGAACAGTTGTCCATGCTAACTACAGCGATAGGCTTTTTGCAAGAATTATATCTTTCAAACAAAAGCGCCGTTATAAAGCTCATGACATGGGAACAGTTTTGGGGGCCGTTTTTAAAATCCTGTTCAACAAACGGGAAATATTCGCCTTTGATGTTTTTAAGGGCATACCCTTTTTCGGTGACGGTGAACGACACCATCGAAAGCGACGGTTTTTTAAAGATTTCTCTTATCTTTTCGACATCTTCGGAAAAATCTTTTCCTCCACAAAGACCGTTTGCAATCGACGCTATAATCTCGTTTTTCGTGTTGCCGTCGGGCAACAGGCTAACCCCTACCGTCATTAAATCAAACGGTTTAAACACCTTTTCGATGATATCAAAATCAAAAGTATCAACCGCCACTATTCCGGTTTTGGTTAAACCTTTTTCCAAAAGGCGTTGCGATATATTTGCGATAAACGCACGGAATATATTCCCCGCTCCAAAATGTATCCATTCGGGGGCGTCGTCGGTGTTGTTTTTCATCTCTTGGATATCAAAGTTTGGAAGCCTAACCTCTGCTTTGTTCCAAAACTCGACATCCTTTAAAGTTTGAAGATTAAGTTGCATATCTATCCCCTATCTTGTCATTCTTCCAATAGCTTCATAAAGACCCAAAAGATACTGCGCACCGAGCGCTCTGTCATACAGACCATATCCCGGGCGGCCAACCTCGTCCCATATCATGCGCCCATGGTCGGGGCGAACATAGGTGTCGGGGCAGGTGTCATAGATAGCTTTCATTATCTCAAACATATCAAGATCCCCCGTTTCGGCAAGGTGTGCGGCCTCTCTAAAACAATGGTGTCCTAGATATTTAACGTTTCTAACGTGCATTGCGCCAATTCGATTTTTTTCGCCAAAATGACGAATGATAGCCGGAATGTCGTTGTCGGGGCTAGAACCCAAAGACCCTGTGCAAAGACAAACGGTGTTGCTTGCGCTGTCTCTGAGCGCTATAATCTTGTCGTAGTCTTCTTTGCTGTGGGAAATTCTCGGCAAACCAAAGATAGGCCAAGCCGGATCATCGGGGTGGCACGCCATAACAACACCACATTCTTCGCAAGTAGGGATTATTCCATCAAGGAAATACTTGAAGTTTTCTCGAAGAATATCGGGGGTTATCGATTTATATCGTTCAAGGGTGGCTTCAAGCTCCGAAAGCCTTTCGGCTTCCCACCCCGGAAGAGTAAATCCGTTTGAATTTTCTATCGTGCTTTTAACAAGATCAATCGGGGTCATCTCTCCGAGTTCTTTTTCATCGAAATACAGGCTGTTCGAGCCGTCTTCCTCGATAACTCTTGCAAGATCGGTTCGAAGCCAGTCAAAAACAGGCATGAAATTGTAGATTATAACTTTAATGCCATATTTTGCGAGGTTTCTTATCGTTATGCAATAATTTTCGATATACTTATCCCTCGTCGGAAGACCCATCTTTATATCTTCATGAACGTTAACCGATTCGATAACTTCACATTCAAGACCCGCTTCGTTAACCTCTTTGACATAACTTTCGATCTCTTGCTCGGTCCAAATTTCACCGGCGGCTTTTTCCTGCAAAACCCCCATAAGCCCCGACATTCCGGGGATTTGTTTAATCTGTTTAAGGGTTATATTATCGCTTTCGCTTCCATACCAACGAAATGTCATCTTCATAAAAGTTCACCTCTATATTTCAATTAATTAAACATCATTCTAACGTTTGTATCTGCCAAACCAATAAAGCATAGCAAATACAAACGTATTTTTTTTAAATATTATTATCCTGCGGCAGCGGTGGCCTCGGCGGCCTCTCTCATCGATTCAACAAGCTCCGGCAAGAACATACTTATTTGTGGGATAAACGTAACCAAAAGCAAAACAACTATCATGCAGATATAGAACGGCAACGTTGCCTTGACCACCTTTTCCATCGGGGTTTTTCCAACCGCTGAACCGATGAACAAAACCGCTCCAACAGGAGGGGTCAAAAGACCTATTCCGCAGTTTAATATAAGCATGATACCAAACTGTATCGGCTCAATTCCAACCGACTCTGCTATAGGTTGAAGAATTGGAGCCGCAATCAAGATAATCGGCGCCATATCCATTATGCAACCTAGGAACAAAAGGATGAGGTTTAAAAGAAGAGCTATAACAATTGGGTTATCGGTGAGGCCAACTATCAAGTTTGCGGCGTGCGACGGAACGTGTAGCATCGTCAAACAATAGCCGAACAAGCTTGATGTAGCTATAAGAATAAGAACTATCGACAATGTGTCGATACAGCTTTCGAGCGATTTCCAAACGCCTTTCCAATCAAGGCCTTTGTAGATATAAACCGAAACGAAAAGCGAATACAAAACAGCGATAGCCGCCGATTCCGTTGCGGTGAAAAAGCCCATAACAACGCCGACAACAACGATAAGAACCGCCAAAAGCGCCCAAACCGATGTCATAAGTTGTTTAACAAAATCTATAAGCGAAAACGCTTTTCCTTTTGGATAGTTGCGTTTAACCGAGATTACATATGAACCTATCATAAGCGAAATAGCAAGAAGAGCGCCGGGGATATATCCTGCCATGAAAAGGCTTCCGACCGAAATTCCGCCTATCGTTGTTGCATAGATAACCATGTTGTGGCTTGGAGGAACGAGAAGCCCTTCGCAAGAAGAGGTTATCGTGACCGCTGTTGAGAAGTCGCTGTCGTATCCTTCATCTACCATCATCGGGATAAGGATAGAGCCGAGCGACGCTGTGTCTGCCGAAGCAGACCCCGAAATTCCGCCAAAGAAATAGGAAGCCACGATGTTAACCATCGCAAGACCACCACGCATCCAACCAACTATGGCGTTTGCGAGGGCTATTAGCTTTTCGGAAATCCCCCCCGTTCCCATCAAAACGCCCATCGTTATAAAGAACGGAACCGCCATAAGGCTAAATGAACTTATTCCTCGAACCATCTGTTGAGAAATTGCGGTTAGGCTTAAACCTTGCACCAGCAAGCAAAGGATAGAGGACAAAGCGACAACGTATGCAATAGGAAATCTTAGCAAAATCATAATAGCAAAACTTCCGAGCAAAACCATGATAGCAAGTGTTTGTGTATCCATACTATTCTTTCTCCTCCTCTTTTTTAGTCGGCATTATAAGCGCCTTAACGTGGTTTCCGATAGCTTCGATTTCAAATATAATCATCGCAACCCCTGCTACAGGGATGGGAAGATACATCCAAAAACGCGAGAGCCACGGCATAGAGGTGTATTTTCCGAACGCTCCGAGCGTTGATGCATATTGCCAACCCACGACAACCATTATAATTGCGAGGATAAAGACCGCAATGTCGGCAACTATATCGAGAACTTTTATTAATTTATCGGGTAGGTATTTATCAAAAGCTGTCATTCTTATATGTGCGTTGCGACGAATAGCAAGCGCCGCCGAAAGAACCGCCATATAACTCATCAATGTTAAAACAACCTCTTCCGACCACGGAGCTGTCGGCATAAACGGCATACGAGTTGCAACCGCAAACGAGGCTATAAGTATATCGGCTATCAAAAGGATTTTGCATATAAAAAGCGTGACTTTATATGCCATATCATAAAATGGTTTTATTCTGTCAAGGAATTTTATCAGTGCCATACTATATAGAACCTTTCTTTTTATATTTATCGCTAAGCTTTGATCTTTAGAAATACTGCGATTTTTGCGCCATCGGAGCAAAATGGCGAGCGAAGCTCGACAAGCAGTATTTTAAAAAAACAAAGGGGTGTGAGGCTTTAATCCCTCTCACCCCTGTTATTTTGTGAAACTAAATTTAAATATTAAATCTGTTTATACAAATTATTGCATTGCCAAGATTTCGTCGTATAGAGCTTGCATATCGTCGCTTACGTTTGCTTCGATAACATCTGCTGTAGCTTCGATCCAAGGAGTTTTGTCCGGTACATCGATAACGTTAACGCCGTCTGCTCTGAGGTCTTCGATAGCTTGCATTTCTGCTTCTTCCGAAAGGTTAGCGTTGAATTCTTGAGCCATAGCGCCGGCTTCCATGATAGCGTTTTGTTGGTTTTCAGACAATTTGTTCCATGCGTTGTCCGAGATAACAACTTGGATAGCGCCTAGTGTGTGACCATTAAGGATCATGTTAGGAGCTGGTTCAAAGAAAGCTTTGCTCTTGTAGTTAGCAACAGGTTGTTCTGCGCCGTCTACGATTCCTGATTCAAGACCCGAATAGAGTTCGTTGTAGTCGAGAACTGTTGGGATAGCGCCTAGACCTTCAACCAATCCATTCATGATTGGGTCGTTGGAAACACGGAGTTTAAGACCTTGGAGGTCTTCCATTCCGGAAAGTTCAGTTGTTGTGAAGAAATGACGGAAACCTTCTTCGCCGTAGAAGATACCACGAATGGGAAGTCCGAGTTCTTGTGGTTCGTTAAGGAATTCAGGAGCAAGATCGCTGTTAGCGAAGTTCCAGAAATGGTCACGGCTTACGAATGTGAACGGGAGCGAAAGAAGAACTGATTTTTGTCCGCCGTATGTTGTCAAAGCAAAAGCCGAGATACGAGACATATCAACAGCGTCGCTTCCGCCGAGGATACCGTCAAGAACAACGCTTTCAGATCCTAAAACGCCGTTTGCTTGGATGTCAAGCGTTACAGTTCCGCCCGAAAGTTCCGAAACTTGTTCTGCAAAGTATGTAGCTGTTTGACCAACTATCGAGTCGAGGGGGTTAACTTCGGCATAAACCAAAGTAACAGCTTCGTCTGTTGTTTCTGCTGCGTCGCCTGCCGGTGCTTCTGCATCGGGAGCGTCCGCTTCGGGAGCTGCTGTCGAGCAAGCTACGAAAGAGAAGCCCATGACAAGTACAAGAAGAATAGCTAATAGTTTTTTCATTTTTGATAAATCCTCTCAAAAGTTAAATTATTGTTTGCGCTGAAATCATTCTACCACCATACTAACATATTTGTCTACTAGTATATTAGACGAAAATACACACCTTGTTTTGTATATCCCTCCAAAGTTGCAAAACAGCTATTGCATTATTCTATTAATAAGGAATAAAATAATACCTAGTCATTTAACAATTGTATTTTTGGAGGCGTTTTATGGATAACAAATCTTTTGAAGTTAAAGTTCATCTAAATAAAAAAATCTTCAGCCGTTTCGCTTGGTTCGATGCATTTTTCCGCCAAGGCAGAATAAAGCTACTGGTCGGCTTTTCGGCAATCATGTTTATCTTTGCGCTTATCGCTCTTTTGTTCTCGCCAAACGAAACCGACAGCACACCGCTTGTCATAACGCTTTTTGCTGTTGGGTTGTTGTTGCCGCTAGCACACCTGTTCCAGTTTTTCATGTCTATTCAAAACCAGATAAAGTTGCAAAAACTAGGCAAGCCGAAACACGTCTACACCTTGAAACTTTCGCCGGGCGAAATCGAAGTTCGAAATCAAGACGAAAGCGCAAGCTACCCAACCGAGAAATTATATAATGTGTATATTGATAAAGACTGCGCTTATATATTCATTATAAAGCAACGAGCTTTTTTGCTTCCCTATCAAGACATAGAGAACGGAAAACAAGCGGTCGTTGATTACATGACATCTAATGTAGATAAAAATAAAATCAAATATTTAAATAATAAAGGAAGGAAATAGCGTTAGCGCTATTTGATAACATTATGAAAACATTTATGGACAAAGATTTTTTGCTTGAAACCGAAACCGCAAAACACCTGTTCCACGACTATGCAAAACATCTCCCGCTAGTCGACTACCACTGCCACATACCCCCGAAAGAGATCTATGAAAACCGCCGTTTCAACAACCTTGCGGAAGTTTGGCTGGGCGGCAAAGGGGAGGATGGCAGTTATTTTGGCGATCATTATAAATGGCGTGTCATGCGCTCACACGGTATAGAGGAACAGTTTGTCACCGGAAACGAAGACGGGCTTTCTCGTATGCGCAAGTTTTCCGAAGCTCTCGAGATGGCTATCGGAAACCCGATGTACCATTGGTGCAACCTTGAACTTAGGAAATTTTTCGGATATGATGGATATCTTTCGACCGAAACGGTGGACGAAGTCTATAAAATGACGGAACAAAAACTTCAAAACGATGATAAATTAACGGTCAGAGGTATGATAGAAACCTCTAATGTTGCTATGATAGGAACGACCGACGACCCGATAGACAGTTTGGAATGGCACAAATTAATAGCGGACGACACAAGTATAAACGTTAAGGTTTTGCCGTCATTTCGACCGGACAAAGCTATTAACATAACAAAAGACGGTTTTTTGGATTACATAAAGCAACTCGCCAAAAGCGTAGGAAAACAGGAACTTTTAACGGTTGAGGAAGTCTGCGAAGCGCTCAAACAGCGTTTAGAGTTCTTTAAATCAATGGGTTGCTCTGCGAGCGATCATGGCCTCGACTACATACCCTATCGCCCTTGTGCAATGGAATTTGCCGACGAGGTTTTCAAAAAAGCATTAAACGGCGAAACGATAACGACGGAACAAGCAGAAGCCTATCAGACAACTATTATGTTGTTTTTGGGGGAACAATATAGCCGTCTTAACATCGTTATGCAGCTACACTATTCATGTGTCAGAAACGTTAACAAAAGAACGTTTAAAATAATGGGACCCGATACAGGGTTTGACATGATAGGGCAAAACAGCTGTGGCGAGAGCATCGCCGATTTCCTCTCGCACCTTGAAGAGAAAAACCTTTGTCCCAAAACGATTGTATATTCCCTTAACCCTGCCGACAACGCCCAGCTCGGAACACTTCTCGGTTGTTTCCAATCAAGCGAAATCCCGGGCAAAATCCAACATGGTTCTGCTTGGTGGTTCAACGACACCAAAACCGGCATGGAAGAACAGATGATATCGCTAGCAAACCTTTCGCTTCTCGGAAACTTTGTCGGAATGTTGACCGACAGTCGCTCGTTTTTATCCTACGCAAGACACGATTATTTCAGAAGAATTCTATGCAACCTTGTTGGAAAATGGGTGGAAAACGGCGAATATCCAAACGACGAAAAAGCCTTAAAAAAGATTATCGAAGGAATATGCTATAAAAATGCCGCAAGGTATTTTGGTATTTAAATTTATGTCTAATAATCAACTTAATAATTCAAATTTCGATAAAAAGCTTGTTAACAACGTGTGTTTTGCCTTTTTTGTGAGTGGCGCTTGTTCTCAATCATTAGGTCCGCTCATTCCATACTTGCGAGATACTTTTGGCTTTGGCTATGACGTTTCGGGCGTTCTTTTATCGATCAATTCAATCGGCAACCTGATAACGGTTTTGCTAGCGGGAATTCTCCCTTCGTTTCTCGGCAGAAGAAAAAGCCTTCTTGTCACGTCGGTTTGGATGTCGGTAGGATTTTTAATCTTTTCGGTAACCTCAAAAAGTATCGCCCTTATTATACTGGCTTTTCTATTAACCGGGCTTGCAAGAGGAGGAACCTCGACATTTGCAAACACTATGATATCCACCCTTGGCGGAAGTCTTGCAACAAAAGGTTATAACAAATCGCATGGTAGCTATGCTTTGGGAGCGCTTCTCTCCCCCATTGTTATATATCTTGGTGCGGTATATTTCCTTGATTTCAACTGGCGATATGTAACGATTATTCTTTGCGCCTTCGCTGTTATACAATTTTTGCTCTACTGCACCATGAAACTACCCGAAGAAAACAAACCAAAAGGGGTCAAGAGTATCGACAGGTCGTTTTTTTCCGATAAACGTTTTTGGTTTGGAACGTCGATGCTTTTTTTCTATATCTCGGCTGAATACGCAATAGCCGGTTGGCTGGTTACATATTTTCAAGATATGAACATTTTAAGCGACGACACCTCTCAACTCATGAACTCTCTTTTTTGGTTAGCAATATTTTTGGGACGAATTGTCGGCGCAAGAATAGTCGGGAAAATTTCTCGTTCAAAGCTGTTGCTTATCGATGGAACGGGGCTTTTGATAAGCTTTTTGTTTATGTTTTTAAGCCGTTCCCCAATAACCGTCACGATAGGTCTTCTAGGCGTTGGTCTTTTCATGGCAACGATATATCCAACCGCCTTTTCTTTTGGTAGCGACAGCATAAGCGGAAATGATTTTGGTTGTAGCCTCATGAGCTTCATAGCAAGCTTTGGCGGAATAATAACCCCCGCACTCGTCGGGATTGTCGCTTCTAAAGCCGGAATTAATGCCGGAATGGGGCTTGTTGTCCTCGTAGTTTGCATTTTGTTGTTATCTATTGTCCTAAGCGTTAGATCATCTAAAAAACCAATATAATATAAGAAAGGTTATTCATATGGAAAAGCTATGTTACAGCACACTTAAAAAACAAAACTTCAACGGATATCTTCTCGAAAAAGCTCCCATTAAAGTCTTACAATTTGGCGAGGGCAACTTCCTTCGCGGGTTTGTCGATGCATTTATCGACGAGATGAACGAGAAAGCGGATTTTAACGGAAAGGTCGTTTTGGTTCAACCGATAGCTCCGGGTCTTGCTCCGATGATCAACGAACAAGACGGGCTATACACCGTTATTTTGCGTGGCAACGAAAACGGCGAAACGGTCGAGAAAAAACGCATAATTTCCTGTGTTGAACGTTGCGTTAACCCGTATGAGCAGTATTCCGATTTTCTTTCGCTCGCAAAAAACCCCGACCTTCGTTTCCTCGTTTCCAACACAACGGAAGCCGGCATTGCGTTTGATGCCGAATGCAAAAAGGACGACGCTCCCCCCTCGAGTTTTCCGGCAAAACTCACGGCGTTTTTATACGAAAGATATAAACTCGGCGGAAAAGGGTTTGTCATTCTGTCGTGTGAACTAATTGATTATAACGGCGCAAAACTTAAAGAGTGTGTCGAGCAATATATCGAGCTTTGGGGGCTTGAACCCGAGTTTAAAACATGGGTTGAAAACGAAAATTCATTTTGTTCAACCCTTGTCGACAGAATTGTAACGGGGTATCCGAGAAACGAAGCGGAAAAACTTTGCGAACAGTTTGGATACAAAGACAATCTTATCGATGTTGCCGAACCGTTTGGTTTTTGGGTCATCGAAGGACCTCAATCGATAAAAGACGAATTCCCGTTTGAAAAAGCCGGGCTTCCGATCATCGTGGTCGACGACCACAAGCCGTATAAACAACGCAAAGTCAGAATACTAAACGGAGCGCACACCTCGCTCATCATGGCGGCATATCTCGCCGGCAAAGACATCGTTCGAGATTGTATGCAAGACAAGGTTATTCGCCAGTTTTCCGACAAAACTATCTATCAAGAGATCATCCCAACGCTGAGCCTCCCCGAAAGCGAACTGTTGGATTTTGCAAAATCGGTTGGCGCTCGCTTTGAAAATCCGTTTATCGATCATAGCTTGCTTGCTATTTCGCTCAATTCACAATCGAAATGGAAAGCTCGTGTTATGCCGTCGCTAATCGAATACTACAACATCAAAAAACAGTTGCCACAATGCATAGTGTTTTCGTTTGCGGCATTTATAGCGTTTTATCATGGCGGAAAAGAAAGAACAGAAAACGCCCTTATCGCCAAAAGAGGAGACGACAGCTATCAAATCCAAGACGATGCTTGGGTTCTCGATTTCTTCTATTCTCGAAAGGATCAAAGCATAGCGGAAGTTGCAAAAGCCGTTATCCAAAACACCGATATGTGGGGCGACCAACTGCTCAAACTCGAAGGCTTTGAACAACTCGTTATCGAATATCTCGAAAAAATTGAACAGGATGGAATGTATAAAGTTATGGAGAGCCTTGTATGACACCATATATCAAAATAAACCCAAAAGACAACGTTGCAGTAGCGCTTAAACCGCTTTCAAAAGGTCAAGAGGTTTTTGGGATTACCGCTACCCAAGATATTCCGCAAGGGCATAAGATAGCTATCAAAGATATAAAATCAAACAGCGATATTTTTAAATATGGGTTTTCTATCGGAACGGCGACAAGCGATATCATGCAGGGAAGCCATGTCCACACTCACAACGTTAAAACCGGGCTTTCAGAACAAAGCGCATATATATATCAACCAACCGACAGCTTTGTTCCGCTAGTTGAAGCGAAAACGTTTAACGGATTTCTAAGGGAGGACGGGAGAGTCGGAATTCGAAACGAGATTTGGATTATTCCAACGGTAGGTTGTGTCAACGGAATAGCAGAAAAACTCGTCAAATTGAATAGCGACAGGCTTGTTAAAAACAATATCGAGGGGCTATATTCCTTCCCCCATCCGTATGGCTGTAGCCAGATGGGGGACGACCATGAGCAAACAAAAAAACTCCTCGCCGCTCTAGCAAACCATCCAAACGCCGGGGGTGTTTTGGTGTTGGGTCTCGGTTGCGAAAACCTAACGATGGAACAGTTTAAAAAAGAGCTTGGCGAACACAACGAAAACAGGATAAAGTTTCTTGTCTGTCAAGAGTCAACCGATGAAATTGCCGAAAGCACAAAACTTCTCGAGGAACTAGCATTGTATGCAGACGGATTTTCAAGAACCCCGCTCCCCTCAAGCGAACTGATAATCGGCATGAAATGCGGCGGCAGCGACGGGCTTTCCGGAATAACCGCAAACCCGACGGTCGGTATATTCAGCGATATGCTTATATCGCAAGGCGGAACAACGGTTCTAACCGAAGTTCCCGAGATGTTCGGAGCGGAAGGGATGCTGATGAACCGCTGTGTAACGGAACAGGTTTTCGACAAAGCTGTTTCGATGATAAACGGATTTAAGCAATATTTCATCGACCACAATCAAGTTGTCTATGAAAACCCAAGCCCCGGCAACAAAGAAGGCGGAATAACAACTCTCGAGGATAAATCGCTCGGTTGCGTTCAAAAAGGCGGAACCGCCCCGATAGTGGATGTTCTCGAATATGGCGACCAGATAATCGAAAAAGGGCTTAATATGCTAAGCGGACCCGGCAACGACCTTGTCAGTTCGACCGCCATGACCGCCGCCGGCGCACACCTAATCCTTTTTACAACAGGCCGAGGAACGCCGTTCGGTTGCCCCGCTCCCACCGTTAAAATCAGCACCAACACCGAACTATTCACCCACAAAAACAACTGGATCGATTTCGACACAGGAACTATCACTTCGGGAGAAAGCATAGAAAAAACAGCCGAAAGATTGTTCGATTTTGTTATCGACACCGCTTCGGGACAAAAAACAAAGACCGAGAAAAACGGCTATCGTGAGATAAGCATATTCAAAGGCGGAGTTACTTTGTAGAAAAACATTTCAAACCAAATCAATCAAAAATCAAATTATAGTTTTTTCATTTTTTTCAAATAGAAAAAAACAGCGATTATCAACGCAGTTCAAACCTTGATAGTCGCTGTTTTTTGTTTTTTTCAAAAGATGTTTGTTAATAGCCCTATGCTACTTTACATCGGTTTTCTTTTTTCTTTTTTTAGGTATCGGAGTAACTGTTTCAAGCGCTTGTATAACCCGCCACGAAACCTCTTTGTTTTCTATATCCAATATATAATGATCTTTCGCATTTTTATATGGCGGTCCGCATTGATAATCCCCTAAAATCGCCTTTGTTGTGTCGTTAATCTTAACAAAAACCGTGTCTTCACACACCAATAACAAAGGCTTATCGTTAACATAAATCATGTATTCGCCAAACATTTTTTTATATCTAACATCACCAACGCCCGCTATCTGTTCGCAGACAAACTCGATATACCCCAAACTTGTTGCCATAATAAACACCGCTTTCTATACATTTTGTTTTAAACTTAGTTGTTTCTGATATAAATCTGTCATAACTTAGGCAGAATAACCTATGAACAATATGAGTTTTTATACACTATTCACGAATATATTTACAACCAAATTGCAAAAAGAATATTAGTTTACACAATTATTTCAATATTGTTTCAATTATGTCATATTTAGTTTTTTTCGAAAATTTTATGCTATAGTAATTATATTCTATCGCTAGTCAATCAAATTTGCAACTGCAAAATATAAAAATATAAAGGAGAAATATCCAATGAAAACTAATATAATAAAGACAATATCTATTCTATTAACAGTGGTGATGCTTTTTAGTTCCTGCGCCGCTTCTCAAACAGAAGCAACGACCGACAGCGCCGCTAGCTACGAAGCAACCTTCGACCCCACCCTCAATTTCCCCGAACAAGATTATCCTTACGTTGATTTTAACACCGAAGAATATAATACAATAGACGAAAATTCTTTTATGTCGGTTCAAGACAACCCATTGTCTACTTTTTCCGCCGATGTAGACACAGCAAGCTACACCAATGTTCGGCGTATGATCAACCAAGGAAGCCTGCCAACCCCCGATGCGGTTCGTGTCGAAGAGATGATAAACTATTTTTCATACGACATTCCGGAACCCCAAAACGATCAACCGTTTAGCGTAACAACCGAAATGTCCCCCTGCCCTTGGAACGATGACACCGAAATTTTATCGATAGCTCTTGGAACGGAATATATACCTACCGACAATCTTCCACCTTCAAATCTTGTGTTCCTGATCGATGTTTCGGGTTCGATGTCGAGCGAAAACAAACTCCCTCTCGTTCAACAAGCTTTTTCGTTGTTGCTAGACAACCTTTCGCCACAAGACACGGTTTCGATAGTAACCTATGCCGGAAGCGAGCGAGTTGTTATAGAGGGGGCAACGCTAGAAAACAAGCAACAGCTGCAAGACGCAATATCCGACCTTGAATCAAGCGGAAGCACAAACGGCTCAACCGCAATTCAAAAAGCATATGAAATTGCCCAAAAACATTTTAAAGACGACGGCAACAACAGAATTATTCTTGCTACCGATGGCGATCTCAATGTTGGGCAAACAAGCGAATCCGATCTTAAAAACATTGTCGAGAAAAATCGAGAAAGCGGAGTTTTCCTTTCGGTCTTGGGGTTTGGCGATGGAAATTATAAAGACAACAAGATGGAGACATTGTCGCAAAACGGAAACGGAAACTATTACTACATCGACACAAAGCTAGAAGCTCAAAAAGTTTTGGCAAACGAACTTGGAGCAACGCTACACACCGTTGCTAAAGACGTTAAGATACAAGTTGAATTTAACCCGAATTACATAAACGGATATCGGCTAATCGGTTATGAAAACCGCCTTTTAGACACAAGAGATTTCAACGACGACACCAAGGATGCCGGAGAGATTGGCGCAGGGCACCAAATGATAGCGCTTTATGAGATTGTCCCGGCCGATTCAAACACACAAATCGAAAGCACCGATCTTCGATATCAACAAACCACCACTATCGACAGCGATGAAATAGCTAACATAGCAATACGCTACAAACAACCCGACCAAAACGAAAGTATACTCTTGGAACAAGCAGTCACCGAGCAAAACTTTAACAGCGAAATGTCGGAAAACATGAAGCTTATGACTTCGGTTGCTGAGTTCTCGATGTTGCTTCGCAGTTCCCCCCATATCGGTTCCGCAAACTATGATGATCTTATGGAAAACATTAAAGCCCTTAGCAGGTTTACAGAGGATGATTATATAATCGATTTTTACACCATCGTTAAAAAAGCCAGCACACTTTAATTAAAAGTGTAGCATCAACAGCATCTCCCGAAACGTTTGGTTTAAAACCAATGTATCGGGAGATGCTGTTTTTATATACCCCCTCACCTTCAACTATCTAAAAAACCTCTCGGCATTTAATCAAATTTTAATAAATGCATGATATAATTAAAGCATTCTGTGATTTTGCAAAGCTGTTTTTGACTTGTTCAGCAGGCATTAATTAAACCTAAACATCTTTAAAAGGGGATTAATATGAGGATACTACTTGCCGAAGATGAAAGAGATATGAATAGAATTATAACAAAAAAGCTAGTGTCTGAGGGCTATAGTGTAGACAGTTGTTTTGATGGTGAACAGGCGTTCGACTATGTTATAAACACCGATTATGATGTAGTCATACTTGATATAATGATGCCAAAACAGGATGGTTTTGCGGTGGTTACTAAAATGCGTTCGCAAAAAATAGACACCCCCGTTATCTTTCTAACCGCAAGGGATGCCGTCGCCGACAGGGTTAAAGGGTTGGATTTGGGCGCAAACGATTATTTGGTAAAACCTTTTTCTTTTGAGGAACTCATGGCGAGAATTCGTGTTGTAACAAGATTAAAGAACGGCAACACCACCAACGTTTTATCGGTCAAAGACCTAACGTTAGATATTAGTTCACACATCGTTAAACGAGGCGAAACGGTTATCAACCTATCGTCTAAAGAGTTTCAAGTTCTAGAATATATGATGTTAAACGCCGGAATTGTGTTGTCGAGAGAAACAATCGAAAACCATATTTGGAACTATGATTATGAAGGTGGGACAAATGTTGTTGATGTTTATATTCGTTATTTAAGAAAAAAGATCGACAGCGATTTTGAAACAAAGCTTATCCATACTGTAAGAGGTTGCGGATATGTCATAAGGGAATAAATCATGAAACAAGCAACCACCAAAAGAGATAGCTTTAAACGTGGCTATATCGTATTTCATGGAATATTGCTCAAGAAAGGGGCCTCGTCATTTTTATGAAAAAAGTTTCGGCAAAACTAAAGCTCACTTTGTGGACTACCGCTCTGATGATTATAGTCGCCGGTGTATTGATGGGGGTGATGTTTGCTTTAGTTGAAAACATCGTTATATCCAACAGCAAAACACAGCTTTCAAAGGTAGTCGACCGCAACGCAGATGAACTTGAGTTCGACGACGGGAAGCTCGATGTTGATGATATCGATTTTTTCAAAGACGGTGTATACACATTATTATATACACAAGACGGCGAACGAATAGCGGGAAGTTTGCCCGAAGAGTTTATCGTTGAGCCACCCTTAAACAATAAACAGCTAAGCGAAGCAACGGTCGATGGAACGCTTTATTATACATATGATATGCTCTCTCCTGTCGAAGATCATCATCAGCCGATGTGGGTTAGAGGGGTAATAGCGGTGGATGCGGTAGCGAATGCAACCAACAATATTCTGCTAATAGCGTTGTTTTCCCTCCCTTTGATTGTTTTGCTTGGTGCTTTCGGTAGCTATTTTGTTGCAAAGAAAACGTTTAAGCCTATCGACAAAATCATCAAGACAACAGAGGAAATCAGCGAGGATCTTTCTCTTCGAATAAATTTGAAAAATGAAAGTTCCGAAATTCAAAAGCTCGCCGACACATTCGACGCTATGTTTGAACGTTTGGAAAAATCTTTCGAAACCGAAAAGCAGTTCACCTCTGATGTTTCCCACGAACTTAGAACACCAACTGCGGTAATTTTGGCGCAATGTGAATATGCGCTTAGCAAAAACGGAACACTAGAAGATAAAAACGAGGCGCTTGAAACGGTTCAAAGGCAAGCCGGAAAAATGTCAAAAATCATAACCGATCTATTAAATCTTACTCGGCTTGATATCGGAATAGAAAAAGCCGAGTTTAAAAACATCGATTTAAGCAAGCTCGTTCAAGAAATTTGCTATGAACAAAATTTAATAGCTCCTGTTGGAATCGTATTGTCACATAATATATCCCCAAATATTAAGGGTAGATTTGATCAAGCAATGCTCACAAGACTGCTTGTAAACCTAATTAGCAACTCTTTTCGATATCGAAAAGAAAACGGCATTGTTCTAGTCACTCTTTCGGAAGATGCTAGCGAGATCATTTTGTCGGTCAAGGATGATGGCATCGGAATAGAAAAGGAACATATCGATAAAATTTGGCAACGTTTTTATCAAGTAGAAACATCAAGAACCTCAAATCAAGAAGGAAGTATGGGGCTAGGGCTTACGATGGTAAAGCAAATTGCACAGCTACACCTCGCAACAATAGATCTCGAAAGCGAACCGGGAGCGGGAAGCTTGTTTACTGTAAAATTCCCAAAAGAAAATTAATAGCTTTAATGTTTCTTTAATTTTTGTCATTTATAGTATAGCTATAATCTACCAAAAAGAAAGTGAGGTATTCCCATATGAAACTAAACAAAAAAACTAAATTAATAAGTATAGTGGTTTGTTGTGTGTTGCTAACCGCCACTCTAACAGGAGTTGCTGTTGCACACACCATGCCGTCAACTGAAAGCTACATTGGAGAGCAAAAAGCAAAAACTCTAGCAACACAACACGCCGGAGTGGATGAACAAGATGTGTCGTATATCTATTGCAGGCTAGACAACGATGATCGCACCGTTGAATATGATGTTGAATTTGTCTTCGACAACACCGAGTATGATTATGAAATAAACGCAACCACCGGCGATATTTTGTCTTTTGATAAAGATGTTAAATATAGTTATACATCGATTACAAATATCGAAGACCAAAACTATATCGGCGAAGAACAAGCAAAATCCATCGCTCTAGAACACGCACAACTTTCGGAAAACGATGTTTCAAATATCGTGTGCAAGCTTGATTATGACGACGGTGTCCCGCAATATGAGTTGGAGTTTTGGAGCGGTTCAATCGAATATGATTATGAGATAGACGCTACAACAGGCGCAGTTAAAAGCTATGACCACGACATTGAAAACAGCTCTATTTCTTCAAACAGCACCCCACCTTCCTCCGAAGGCGAATACATTTCTTCCGAACAAGCAACAACCATCGCTCTTCAAGATGCGAATGTTAACGCCGAAGAAACAAGCCGTTTAAAATGCGAATTCGATTACGACGACGGCCATGCAGAGTATGAAGTTGAATGGGATGTTGGCAAAACGGAATATGAATACACAATTAGCGCCGTTGACGGTTCTATTTGGAAGCGTGATATCGATACCGATAATTAAGATATTTTGATTTATATGCTTATAACCAGTATTTTCATCTCACGGCTTAAAAACTTTGATTGACTACTAAAAAAACACAAAGGCTGCTCTATATTTAGGACAGCCTTTGTGTTTTTAATGTAGCCGGATATCAAGATTTTACAAAAATCAATGTGTGAAATTTTTTACATAAACTATGAATTAATAGAAAATTTATAGTTTAGAAATAGTGTAGAAACTTCTACAAAAAGCATTGTATCTATAGTAGGATAAATAGACCATATATCTACTTAAATTTAACATTATTAGTATCGAACATTGAATTTTCATCGCTTTTTTGCTAAAATAAAGTAACGAATACTTGTGAATATAACTAATTATTTTTTGTTTTGCAAAACGTTGATAAAATCACTGCAAATTTTGCGTCGACGTGGAAACATCTCGAACGAAACCGAGACATTGATGTTTCGCCGAGCCATTAGGCGAAAACTAAATACATTTGTTATACCGCTTTTCGATAGCGACTATGATACTTTTTTTAGTTTATCATGGTTTATTATTTTCACACTACAACAGGAGGTGTATCCTTACATGAATGTAGAATTAATCGATATAGTCTTTATGATTTCTATAGTGGCTATGTTTATCTATCAGTTTTCAATCTTTTCTTATTCAACCAGCTTGTTAATTGGTGGAATAAAAAACAAGTGGGCTTTTGCCGGTTTCGCTCTATTAAACACCTTGTTGCTTGCGTTGGTTCAATATATCCAACTAGACCTCTATTTGATAATAATTATCTTCTTGTTTATGCTAACAATAGAGTTTAAGCTTATTTCTAAAACAGACTTTATCCAAGTCTTTTGTGGGGCTTCGATATTTGTTTTGCATATATCCGCTTTTGTAACCCCTGTCATTATTATCTTCAGCAGTATATTTGAAATTTCGCCGGCGAAGCTCATCAAAGACACTGTCTACGATCATATCGCCGTAACTATAGTTTGCATCGTTTTAACATTAGCGCATGAAATTGTTAAAAAATTCATCGACAACACCTCTATCCAAAGGGTGACTGTAAAGAGCAAACATTCGATTATACTTCTTTGTTCGATTGTCTTGATAGTTATTCTCCAAATAGATCATTCAGCAACAATGATGACCGATGTTTTCTATCCGGAGCAGCTAATACTTTCGTTAGCGATTTCTCTCACCTCACTTCTTACTTTCTATCTCTTTTTCTTATATGCAATAAACCTAGTTGATGCTAGCCTTTATAAAAGATATTCAGATAAAGTTATAGGTGAACAGCAAAAAATCTCAAAACAAAAAGAAACTCTTTTAACAAAGATTGAAAGAGACGAACTGACCGGGGTTTTTAATCGCAGATACATAATGGACGAGCTTGAAAAATTATGTGCTGAAAATAGCGATTCATTTTATGTTTTATTTATCGATATAAACGCTTTAAAATACACAAACGACACCTATAATCACCAAGCCGGCGACAGGCTAATAATTAAAATAGCCCACTCTATTTTAACCACTGTTCGCGAGGATGATATAGTTGCCCGTATCGGCGGAGATGAATTTCTCGTTGTTATGCCAAAATCGCAAAGCGAAGATTGCAACAACGTTATCGAGCGCATAATGCAGTGTATCGAGCGTAAAAACGAAACGGAAGAATTCTTGGTTTCTGCGAGTATCGGCTCGATTTATGTAGACGAACAAGTTAAACAAAAGGGAGTTAGCTATATTTTAACGGTTGCCGATGAAAACATGAGAAAAAACAAAGAGTTGTTCTACCAAAAGAGAAAGGAAGGAACTGTATGATATTCTTAGCCATTCTTCTCATTATGTCATTTATCGGCTACCACTACACCTTCTTCTCATACTGTGGTTATATATTCAACGTTAACAAATATCCATTAATTGCAAGCATTGTGTGCGGAGCTGTTAACCTGTCTTTTTGGTTAATCTATATTTTTTATCTTTCTTCAAACTATGAAGCTGCCGCAATATTGCTTTATGCTTTTATATTGCTCATCGAAACAAGAATAGTTTTTAAAGCAAAACTAATTCAGATGATGTTTATATCAGTTACATTCACCATCAATCTTTTTGCCAAAAGATTGGCGGCTATTGCTATGATGGCGATAGTTAATGATAATACAGCTGTCTATGTTTTAAGCGATCTCAGGCTTTCGCTAATAGTTGGTGTCATATGTTTTACAATATCAATTTCAACTATCGGATTTGCAAGAGAGATGATACCGAGAAACTCGCTCGATACTATCCTATCGGATAATAAAAACCTAGCTTTTTTAACAACTGCATACTCGCTGCTTTTTGGCACATTGTTTGCCTTTTTCCTAACGCTTGGGGCAGATATTGGAACTAGGTTGTTGTTCCATTATACTCTTTTTGGATTTGTCGTTATAAGCGCATTTGCTGTATTTATCGTTTTCGCTTACAACTTAGCAGAACTTCGAATACAAACCGAGACATATAAAAGGCTCACTCAAAAAAACACTGAAGATCTAGAAGAAATCAAAGATCTTGAAAAAGTTGCGATAAAAGATGCCCTAACATTTCTATACACAAGGGATTATGCAGATGAACTTATCCAAAAGATGATTGATGAAAAAGACTTGTTTTTCGTAGCCTTTGTAGATCTCGATGGGCTAAAAAAAGTGAATGATACTTATGGACATGAAGAAGGCGACTTCTATATCAAAACTGTTGCCGAGATACTACAAGACTATTTTAAAGATTATACAGCCTGTAGGTATGGCGGCGATGAGATTGTCATTATTGGAAAATGCAATACCGAGGATGAGATAACAAAGACGATTATCCAAACCTACAAAGCGGTTATCAATATCCCAAAACTCTACCATAAAAGTTATAAAACTTCGATAAGCTATGGGGTTGCATTCAAGCATACAAATGAAAATATTACAGCATCTGAATTAATATCAATTGCCGATACTCGTATGTATGCTTTAAAGAAAAGCAATAATAAACTTCGCAAGGTTGTTTCGGTGAAGGGATAAAAACATTCCTTCTTCTCGCTGTGTCATATGATTGATACAAATTATTGGGGTGTTCATAGATGTTAGAATATAATTTAATAGCAGAATATACCGCTCTGTTTATTTTAACCGCTATCATAATTAGCTTTAGGCGAGATTATGAGGCAAAAAACCTGCGCTATAAATTTTTAAAGGCTATGTATTACTCGGCCTATATTAGCGTTGTTCTAACAATTCTTTCTATTCTAACCACCACCTCACTAGTAGAGTATTCAAATTACTTTTTGTCATATACGTTAATGCTTTTGTACTTTATATTTTTACCCTGTTTACCCGTAATGTTTATACTATATTCAATCACTATTACCAATAGCAGTTCAAACGAAAAAGAGCATTATAAAAAGCTACTGCCCTATTGTTTTCCCTATATAATTTATCTTATTGTTATATTATTTAACGTATTCACAGATAAAATCTTTACAATTGATGAAAATCTTTATTACGTTAGAGGTGATTGGTATCAAGCGCCTTTTGTTGTCAGTGCATTTTATATACTAATGTTATTATATCTTGCAATTAAAAACTTAAAGACTGTTTATAAAGAGATAATGCAGGTGCTGGGCTTTACTTTTATTTTTTCCTCGAGCATAACTTTATTGCAATTTTTTATGGACGACATTATACTAACCGGCACAATCTACACTTCAAGTATTTTAATCGTTCATCTATATATTCAAAACGTTCGAAAATCTGCCGACCATTTAACGGGGGTTAACAATAGAATAGCCCTAACACACAGGATAAACGAGAGCATTAAAAATAAAGCCGATTTTTCGTTATACATAATAAGTTTGCGAAACTTCAAAAGCGTGAACGAAAGATATGGGCTTGAAACAGGGGATAAATTATTAAGATTAGTTTCTGAAAATCTTTTAAAGAATTTTTCCTCATATCGCATATATAGATATAGCGGAGATGAGTTTGCTATTCTTTCAAAAGATCTAAGCGAAGAATATTTTAACAAAGTGGCTACTGTTGTTGATTTTTTAAATCAACCAATCTCGATGGACGGGCTTGATGTTATTTTAGATTTAATTTTTGTTAGAGTCGATTATCCTTCGTTTTCTAAAAATTCAAAAGATTTAATTTCTGCCGCCGATTACTCTGTGCGTACTTTAAAAGAAAAATCCGGTGATGATAGATATCTATATGATATCTCTATCATGCACACTATGTCTGAGAAAAATTTAATTATACAAAAAATCAAAGACGCTCTTGTTAACGATGATTTTGCAGTTCACTACCAACCAATTTTTTCAATCAATCAAAACACATTTCCTCAAGTTGAAGCCTTGGTGAGAATGCGTGATGGTGATAAATTATTATATCCAAACAGCTTTATAGATCTAGCCGAAAAAACCGGGCTTGTAACAAAAATCACCTATAAAGTTTTAGAGGTTGTGTGCAGGGATTTAAGAAATTTATTAGATAATAATCAATTAGATAAGCGGTTTGAATCTGTTTCGGTCAACTTCCCATACTATCAATTCGCTTTGCCTGATATGGTTGAAAACGTTGTTGCGATTCTAACCCGATACAACATCCCGCCTTCTATGATAAAAATTGAAATCACCGAAAGAGCTCTTATTTCAGATAGAATAAATATGAAAGCTGTTATGAGAGAGATGCAGGAAAAAGGGTTTGCTTTTGAGCTTGATGATTTTGGCGCCGACTATTCAAACACGAGTGTGTTTTTAGATCTGCCGCTTGATATAATTAAGATCGACAGAAGCCTTCTGCTTTCTGCTACTAAATCTCAAGAAAACAGAAAGTTTTTCGAACATCTAATAATGGGAATTAAGTCGACTAATAAAAAAATCATCGTTGAAGGAGTTGAAGAGCAAGAACAAAAAGATCTATGTGTCTCTTGTAAATGCGATTATCTCCAAGGATATTTTTTCGCAAAACCAACTTGTATTCAAGATGTTCTCCCCTTTATAGGTTTAAATGAATAATACGCTCTTAGCGCCCATAAGACGATATTTATACCTACGTTTAAAATAAATCTAGACTTTTAAAATATTATATAAATTCATCTCTAGCCGCTTTTTTATATAAAAAAGCGGCTAGAATCTATTTTTCATGTTCAATTCTATCGCTGTGTCAAAATATATAACCGTTTTATCTTCTCAACAACGTAAAATCATTTCTATTGTAATCAATCAGACCATCTTTTTTCATTTTTGAAAGTTCGTTTGATAAAGCACTTCGGTCGGCACATAAAAAATTAGCAAGTTCTTCTCGGTTCATAGATATTGAAAAACGTTTTCGACCCATGCTTTCATAATGAAAGTAGGCAACTATTTTATCTCGCAAGGTTTTTTTGGAAATAATATCTATTCTTCGATTAAGATACAAGCTTTTATGTGCAACTACCTTAAGCATATTCGCAACTAGTTGCTGATGAAAACTACAGGATGCCTTGCAAGTTGAGATTATCTTTCGATAATCGAAAAACAAAACAACGCTTTGGGTCGCTGAAACAATCGACACAGGGCTTTTGAAAATTTCAGCACAAGCGAAAACTTCAGCGAATATTTCGCCCTCGAGAACTTCGGCAATAATTATTTCGTTGCCGTTATAATCGGTATTAATTATTTTAACAGAACCTTCAAGCACCGCTCCAACAAAGTTTATATTGTCGCCTTCGTTTAATATAGTTTCATTTTTGTGATATTTTCTATCAAACGCAGCAAGACAATTAAGCATACAAGAAAAATCTTTTTCTGAAATATTCTTGAAAAGTTGATTGGATAAAATTTTATTATAATTATTTTGCATAAAACTCCTTTTGTTGTCTAGACAACAGAAATGTTGTTTCGATTGTACTATAATAGTGTTACATTAGTCAAGGAAATCCAGTTCTTTGAGAGAAAAGACAATAGAAATGAAATTTAGGAGAATAAAATAATGAGCAAAAAAATTATTAAAATTGATCAAGAAAAATGTGTAGGTTGCGGGCTATGTGCTAATGCTTGCAAACAAAGTGCTATAGAAATGATAGACGGAAAAGCAAAGGTAGTTCGTGAGGATTATTGCGATGGGATAGGGAATTGTCTCCCTGTTTGCCCTGTGAACGCAATTAGTTTTTCAGACAAAGATGTTGCAAACAACGAAGAAAAACCGTTGCCTTGCGGTTGTCCCGGAAACAACTCGAAAGAGTTAAAGCCAAAAGAACCGGTAATATCCAGCTCTACAAGCCAGCCAGTTTCAGCGCTTAGACAGTGGCCTGTCCAGATTAAACTAGTGCCTGAAAATGCGCCATATTTCAACAATTCACATCTTCTAATTGCCGCAGACTGCACAGCGTATGCTTATGCGAAATTCCACAGCGAATTTATGAAAAACAAAATAACTTTAATAGGTTGCCCGAAACTTGATGAAGGCGATTACACCGATAAACTAACAAATATTATCGAGGGCAACAACATCAAAAGTGTAACCGTTGCTCGAATGGAGGTTCCTTGTTGTGGCGGAATCGAAAGCGCCACTGTGAACGCCCTTAAAGCAAGCGGAAAGTTCATCCCCTGGCAGGTGGTGACGGTGTCGACCGACGGTATAATTTTAGACATTTAATTCAGCAGAATAGTCAAGCCCACCCGTGTAACAACGAGTGGGCTTTCAGACTGTCGAAAAACCTTTATTACAAATTTAGCTTTCGTCAAAATGGATAAATATTAAGGTTGGAATGTAGAGGGAGCGGCTCTGCTCCTCCCAAAAAAATCATAAAAAACAAGGTCTTTTACAGCCACTCTTTTTTATCTGTGCAATTTTTTCGCATCAAGTGACGCCTGTTTTTTTAAACTATGAAAAATTAAGCCTAGACTTTCATTTCTCAAACATATTTCGAATTGCGAAAAGCGTCTTTTTTTCTATTCTGCTAACATATGAACGGCTTATTCCCATAATCTTTGCAACCTCGCTTTGTGTGTGTGGTCGAGCGCCGAACAGCCCATATCTCAAGCTTAAAACTATCTTTTCCCTACCATAGATATTTTTTTCAACTATGTCGGTAAGTCGCCTTATATCCTCTTTATGTTCAAGCGCTGCATCGAGTTTCGTTCCATCGCTTATAACATCTGCAATCGTGAGGTTGTTTTCGGCTTTGGTTTGATCAATCGGGTCGCCAAATGAGCAATCGTTGTTTGTCTTTTTCGTGGAGCGGAAATCCATTAGAATTTCGTTTTCAATACACCTAGACGCATAGCTTGAAAACTTCGTTCCCTTACTATAATCAAAACTATCCACCGCCTTGATAAGCCCAATCGTCCCTATCGAGATGAGGTCTTCGGGGTCAGTTTTGGAGTTATAGTATTTCTTTGTTATGTGCGCAATTAGCCTAAGATTATGTTTAATAAGCATCTCTCGAGCTTCGGATTTTTTATCTTTATTTTTAAGTTGTTCAAAGTATTCCTTTTCTTGCTGTTTTGAAAGTGCCGGCGGAAAACTCGAGGACGGAAGATGGAGCATGAAAAAACGAATGCTGCTTGTTATTAAAGAAATTATCTGAAAAAGAGTGAACATATCCCAATTATCTCCAAACATTGATTTATATATAATATATAGATATTGGGGTTTTTGACAAAATATTCTTTTTGTTTCGGGTTGCCACATCGAAAACGACTTAACACAACAACCCTACACAAACTCATGGGTTAGTTTGTGTAGGGCTGTAATTTATATCGCTACAAATCTTTTGCGGTATTTTTCTGTATAGCTAAACCGCTTCTACTTCCCGCCAATCTTTTGAAACAATCCCTTAGTCTTAAACCTAAAAGCACGATAAAGCGGAAGAGATTTTTTAAACAAAAAATACGCCATTTTGTTTATCGGAAGATCGTATTCTCCTATAAACTCGATATACCTCCCGCCGAAATTTTGCTTGAATTTATGGAGCTGTTTAAGTTTATGGTTTTCGGGGTCGCCGATAGTTCCGAACTGATCGAACCAAACGTTTCCCGAACGCTTGCTGTCGAGTATCTTTTCGATGTAAACCCGCTTGTTTATAAACGTTTCAAAAAATTCGTCATCGCTTCCGCCATGAACCGCCCAAGTGTGGCCGCCGTATTCAACGACAATCTGCGCCGCCGCAACATAGCTTTCGGGATAGTTTTGTAACCTTTGCCGGTATTTCAAAAACTCTCTTTCAAGGCGGTTTTTGGTTGCCAAAAGCGCCGCCGCTACGTCGGGTTTATCCTCGTTTTCAAGGCTTTGTGTTGTTTGCTCAAGTTTTTTTGCAAGCATTTTAACAATCTCTTTAGGATAAACCGAACCGATAAACATCTTTGCCATGCCGTGTTTACTTAACACCTCATAAAAACTTTTGTAGTATTCGTTTGAATAACAAAAAAATTTATCTCGTGTTCCGGTTTTTTGCATAAGCCTATAAAAATCGTCGCCATTATTTCCTTGAGATATCGAAACGGTCGACGGATACGCCTCGCCTTTTTTAATGTCTTTCATAGCACTTTTGGAAACAGCCTTTTTTATCTCGCTTTCCTCTTTTTCAAGATCTATCCTAAACGTAAACCTCGGGAGCTTGTTTTCAAACCCTAGGTTGTATCCGCTATGGATAAACCCGAGCGACAATAAATTTTCGTGTACGGGGGTTTGTTTGGCTTTTTTATCTTTCGGTTTTCCGTCTTTGCCTATATCCCATCTCTCGATGTCGGGGTCAATTGTAAGCGACATAGCTCTTTTAGTTTTGGCAAATTCATATATATTTTTAACAAATTCGTTTAACAGCTCTGTGTCTTCAAAATCCATGACAAAACCCCGTGGGCAGTATAAAAACGAAGGGAAAAACCTTGGCTTGCAAACAAGAACAAGCGCCGCCGCTTTTATGTTTCCGTAGTCATCTTTAAGCGAGATGTGATACGGTTTTTGAGCTTTCGTTTTTTCGCAAAGTTCCCCCCAAGCAACGCTTTGCATAAAATGCGATTTTGTCGGATGGTTTTTAACAAACTCGTCAAACAATGTTTTGTCGGTATTAATATCAAATATCATGTTAAAGCTCTTTTGACCTTTGTTTTATTTCTTCTTAAAACTTTGGAAGATATTGATATTTTATCCGACTATTGTGTTTTTCTTGTGTCTTTATCGGTTCTGTTTTCGCACAATTTGAAGCAAAACTCTGCGCCTTTTGGCTGGGCGTTTTTTGCTGTTATCTCGATACCATGTCGCAATGATATCTCTTTTGCGATAACAAGACCTAGCCCCGAGCCGCCGGAATTTGTTTCGGCGTTTGTTTTGTAGAATCTCTCAAAGATGTGGGGAAGCTGTTCCTTTGTTATCCCCTGGCCATAATCCCTGACCGAAACGGTGTTGCCAACAAGGCTAACGGCCACCCTTTCTCCATGGGGAGAAAACTTGATTGCGTTATCGAGAACTATTATAAACATCTGGCGAAGTCTGCCATAGTCCCCCAACGTTTCAAAGTCGTTTTTTATATCCACCTCGAAAGAGATATTTTTGTCGTTTGCCAACGGGGTTATGCTTCTTATCGAATCTTTCAAAAGCTCTGCTATATTTATATCGCTCATCTCGAGCGAAAAATCTGTGTTTTGAAGCCTTGAGAGTTCCAGAAGATCGCCGACAAGACGTTCAAGACATTTTGCTTGATACAGTATATTGCTTTGGTATTCATGTATCATTTCCGGCTCTGTCACAACCTTTTCGCAAAGAGCTTCGACAGAACCTTTTATGACGGTTATCGGAGTTTTAAGTTCGTGGGATATGTTTGCAACGTAATCTCGGCGCATCTTTTCAAGCTTGCCTCGTTGCTCCTCGGCAATCAAAAGCCTTTCGGAAAGGTTATCTAAAACGGCGGAAAGTTCCCCAATCTCATCGTTTTGAACGATGTTAGACCGCTCGCTGTAGTCGTTGTCCGCAAGTTTTAAAGCGACGGCTTTCATCTTGGAAAGCGGTTTTGTAAACGAAAACGACATTATAATTGAAAGTATAACGGTAACCGCAAGCGCTATTAATATACAAAAAATTATTATATAAAGCGCCCTGCTTATGGCGTGGTTTATCTCGGAGACGGGGGAATGAACCATAACTGCGCCTACTACCTCTTGTTCTAAAAATATCGGAACCCCCACCATAAGACCCGTTCCCATAACCGCTTCGCTTAGGCTTCCCTTGTGGATCGTTTCGCCGTTAAAAATATTTAAAACATCATTCTCAAACTCTTGCGGAAGTTTTTGCAAATTAACCGTTTTTGTATCGGCGTCTACAAAAGCAAAGTTTAACTTTTGGTCGACTACCCAAACCTCTGCGTTCATGATTTGGTGAACATAGGTTATTAAATTCTCAAAATCAAAATTCCCGCTTTGTTGTTCCAAAAAAGTTTTGCCCTCGACCTCTTTAATCGGTGTCACAGTAAACGAAACGGCTTTTGCGGTTTGTTCGAGATGTTCCCTGTGAATGTCTATTATATAACTGCTGAACAAAACAAAAAAAACAGTTCCGATTACCGCTGAAAAGATCAAAAGTGTGGCGGTGAATTTAAGGCTTAGCTTTATAGCGATTTTGTTTTTAAACATCGTCTTCAACCTCGAATTTATACCCAATTCCCCGAATTGTTTTTATGGTCCATGTCGGGTGTTTATAGCCGTCGAGTTTTGCCCTTAATCTTTTTATATGACTATCCACCGTTCTGTTGTCGCCATAGTATTCGTAGCCCCAAACGCTGTTTAAAAGGTTTTCTCTTGTAAAAACTTTGTTTTTGGAATTAGCAAGGGTATAGAGAATTTCGATCTCTTTTTTAGTCAATGAAACCTCTATGTTATCGATCGTTACAATATATTTTTCAAGATCAATTTTAAGGTCGTCAAAACATATCAAACGGCTTGATACCTCATCTTTATTAAGCCGCCGCATGATAGCCTTTATTCTCGCTATAACTTCGCCCGGCGAAAACGGCTTGACTATATAGTCGTCCGCTCCGATTTCAAGCCCCATAATCCTCTCGAAATCTTCCCCTCTTGCTGTAACCATAATTATCGGGACGTTTGAAAAGCGTCTTATCTCTCGACAAACCGCAAACCCGTCTTTGTTCGGCATCATGACATCGAGCAAAATTATGTCGGGGTTTTGGTCTTTTGTTTTGTCGATTGCTTGTTGTCCGTCATGCGCAACTATTGGGGTGTAGCCCTCTTTTTTTGCGTATTCCTCTAAAATCGAGGTTATCTGTTTGTTGTCGTCTACTATTAGTATTTTTAACATAACTACCTCTATAACATAGTTTGCCTTTAGTATATCAAAGTTTTATGTTTTTATTGTGTTTTTTTTAAAATTATTTGATAGCTTGAAAATTTAAGACGTTAATTGATAAATTTGCACCAAATCGGTATTGTTATATATACCGTTGTTCTTTTCCATTTTTGAAAAAATTTTTTATCCTCCTATGTTTTTTATCATAGAAGATTTTTTTGTATCTTTTGTTCGTCTTCAGCAATTAAAACCTTTAACTTATTTTTCAAGTTATCGCCTCTCCTTTCGAGCTATCTCGATTTTCCATCTTGCTTTTTAAGTCCTATTATATAGGCTAAGTCCTATTATATAGGCTAAGTCCTATTATATAGACTTTTCATGCATTTAGTTGTAAAATAATATAAGCATACATTCTATAAAGTTGTTTCTATGCTTGACCGTTGTTGTTCGGTTGAAACGAAAGGTATTAGTTATGAAGATATTATGCATCGTGGGAAGTCCGAGAAAACACGGAAACACCGATACTCTTGTAGATTCGGTTATAGCCGGCGCTCGTGAAAGTGGAGCTTTGGTGGAAAAAATCTATCTGTCAGACCTTAGTTTTAAAGGCTGTGTCGGTTGCGAGGGGTGCGCTAAAACCACAAAATGTATAATTAACGATGATATGCAACAGGTGTATGAAAAGTTAAACAATTCGGATGGATTGATTATCGGTTCCCCCACCTATTTTTATAATGTCACCGGCTTAACCAAACTTTTTCTCGACCGCTTATACGCATATGAAATCTTTGACCCCACCGACCGTTCGGTGTGGCTTTCCCTAAACGAGATAAACGGGCTTAAATACACAGTCACCGTAGCTGTTTGCGAACAAGAAACCGCCGACAACATGGGTTTTGCATCGGAAGCTATGTCGCAGGCTTTGCAGGCGGTCGGTTGGAGAAGCGTTGAAAACATTAAAGCGTTGCACCTATTTGAAAAAAATGCAACTACACACAATGCAAAGCTATTGGAACAAGCAAAAAATGCAGGAATTAAACTTTATAAAACGATTTCGCTTGCTCAAAACTTTAGGGGTGAAAATTGAAACAATCACCGAAAGGAGCTTACTATGGACGGAATGGCCAACTATAAATGCACTGCTTGCGGAGGAAACGTTGCGTTTAACCCTACGACGCAAAAGCTTTTTTGCGAACATTGCTCAACTGAATATTTAAATCTTAATCAAGATAGAAAAAAACAGCTTTCGGTTGACGATTATAATAACTATAATTGTCTTTCTTGCGGGGCAAAATTAATAGCTAATAAAATGACAATCGCAACACAGTGTGCCTTTTGCGATTCGAATGTAGTTCTAAGTGATAAATCTAATACTTATACCCAGCCTGAATATATACTGCCTTTCGTTATTAATAAAGAAAAAGCGATGGAGCTATTTCTTGAATTTTGCAAGAAAGAAAGGTTAACGCCAAGAGAAATTACCAAACAGAGCAAAATTAGCCGAATGCAAGGAGTGTATCTGCCTGTTTGGTTTTTTAGCGCAAACGCCGAAAGCACCCTTCAATATGAATGTTCAACAGACGAAATTAAAGTTGTATCCGCAAAGAGGATTGCAAATTTTTATGATGTTGTAATGCGTGGGTTCGGCAGTTTTAATAAAATACCTGTAAATGCGAGCAGCTATGTAAACAACCGCTTTGTTGAATCAATAGAGCCGTTTGAATGCGATAAACTAGCTCCGTTTGACAATAAATACATCATGGGTTTTTTTGCCGATTACAGCGATGTTTCTGCTGATAAATGCTTTAAGATAGCGGAAAATCGCATAATAGAGTCTGTGTCTGCGGTGTGCAAAAAAATGATGAAACGTTACGCAAAAATCAAGCTTAAAAACTCGACCTCAACATATACAAATTTTGAAAAAACTAATGTATTGGTACCTATATGGTTTTTAAATATCCATTATAAAAACAAAAAACATTGCTTTACTATAAATGGGCAAACAGGCAAAATTGCCGGGGTATTGCCTATGAGCAATATCGCAAGGAAAATTATTTATATTTCAATGTCAGCGCTTATAATAGCGATAGTTACAGGGCTTTCTTTGTTAACAGGGCCGCTTGGCGCTATTATGGTTTTTGCGGCAACTGTGTTTTTTGCGGTGCAAGGTTATCGCAAAGGCAATTTAGTTGATAATAAAGTCTACCACCTAGACGGCAAAGCAGATGCCGATACCTATATCGTTAACAATTCAATTAATGCTAGCGAAAACAGCACAACTTTTATAAGAGAACAAAAGATTATCGAAAAAGAATAATAGTTGTAGTTAATCCCCCACTCAAACTATGCCGACCACCTAAAAGTTAGAATTATAATCTAACAAAAGGTGGTCGGTACATCAACCGGGGGTTTTGCTATGCCTATTCGTCGCTAATTAAAAAGAACCCTCAGCTCATACCGCTGAAGATTCTATCGGTTGCTTACAATATCGTTTTTTTAAACCAAGTCATTTTTACACCATTTTGCTACCCTGTTTTACACCATTTTTACACCAGTTATATAAGAAGTTATAAGATTTCCTAACAACCTATAACAAGCAAAACCCTTTATCTATCAGCGTTTTCGCCTATTCGCCTATACTCTCAGCACTCTCGAGCATATTTTCAATAAAAATCGCATACCCACGGGTAGGATCATTCACAAAAACATGG
>CAYJKJ010000006.1:0-121585 GCA_964370715.1 uncultured Faecalibacterium sp. | reverse complement strand
CGCCGCCCGACCAACTGCTTGTTCCGGAATAGCTGTAGCCTCCTCCGCCGGAAGAAGTTGCTGGAGCGGAGCTTACCGGAGCGGGGGCAGGGGTATATGTCGGGATGTATGGAACGTATGGTGCAGGGGCAGGTGCTGGAGGCGAGGGTCTAAAGACATAAACCGCTACCGCAACAACCGCCACAGCCGCCCAGAAGAACAACCCAAAATTTCCGCTCGGGTCAACCGTCATAACAGGGTTGTTGTTTCCGTAAGCATACCTGTTTTGGGTTATCGGATTTTCCGACGTTCCGAGGAACGTGTCTTGCGTTGTAAACGAACCTATGCTCGGGTCATAGTGTCTTGCTCTTAGATATTGAAGTCCGTTTTGCGGCGTATACTGTTCGCCGTTATAGCCGAAAATTCGGTCGTCTTCCGGCTCGCCCGAAACTATATTTCCAAACGTATCGTATGAAAGCGTTGTAACGGTTTTTCCGTTTTCCGTTATCTCGGAGACCGAACCTCGCCCGTCATAGGAATATATCTCGAGCGTTTGTTGGTTTGCCGCTCTGCCCGATGCGCCATAGCTATATGAAGCCCTTGTTTCGTCGGGGGCGCTTTGCTCGGAAAGAACCTGTGCGTGTTCGAATGTTAGGTCATAGACATATCTTGTCGGCTCGAAATCCTCCGTTACTTCAAGCCCGAAAGTTGCCGTTTGTTTGTCGCTTTCGGTCGATATCTCGGGAACAACGTCAGTATACCATGTCTCGGTATTTTTTGTAAATAATTCTTTTAGGTCGTTCCAAATATCCTTTGAAAGCTCGGCAAAACTTGCGGTAAACGCCGGAGAAAATGCGGTTAGAGACATTAACCCTGTGTTGGAAGCTATCCAACCGTTTTTAACCGCTTGGTCGTCTATCGTTGTTTCAACAACCTTGTTTTCAACCGTCTCGAAATAAGCGTGCCACCCTAGAAGCTCGCCCTCGAAATTTTTCGTTTCTTTTGTTGTTTCGGTCTGTTCGCCTTTTTGCAAAACTTCGTAGGCTTTAAGCCCCATAGCGTCGTAATAGTAGCTGCTTTGAAGTTCGCCGTTTATATAGGTGTCCTGTAAAAAGTTATCGGTCGTGTAGGTATACTTTGTTGTGTCGCCGTCCTCTATCTTGTTTACCATGTTTCCGTCTTGGTCGTAGGTATATTTTGCGGTGGTTTTAAAACCGTTTGATTTAGAGGTTAGGCGATTGTTTTTGTCATAGAAATAATACGTTATTTCGCCGTCTTTTGTTTCGGCGGTTTTGTTTCCGAATAGGTCATAGGAATATTGTTTGCTTCCCTCGTCCTCTCCGGCGGAGGTATAGGAAGAAAGAAGTTCGCCGCCGCTTCCGTAGTGATAGGCTTTTGCGGTGTAGCCGTCGGCGTTGGTTATGTTTTCGGTCAACATATAGCCGTTTGCATCATAACCGTATTCAAAAAGCGAAATGGTTGAACCGTCGAGCGCCGTGTTTAGTTTTGCAACTATACAAAAGCTCAAATGACCGAGAATTTTTAGCAACAACATATTCGGTAGATAATATCTTTGGATTGGCTCTTGCATTGTTGCATTTTATAGCCAACGAAACCTATCGAGATTTTGAAAAATTGAAACATATTAAACTTAAATGTTGTAGCAAATGTGGAAAATATTTTATAACACATAACGCAAAAACCAAATATTGCAGCCATACATTCATAGATGGCAAGCCTTGTTCACAACGTGCTGACAATGAAAATTCGTTGTCGAGATCAAACGAATTTCCGCTGAAGAAAAAACTTGACAAAAAGCTTTATGAGTTTAAAATGGTAGGTGAAGTCACTATTATTTGCGAAAATATATCTCGTTCTGCTTTATACGAAAAGTGGTTAGAGGTGAGTGGATATCACAGCAAAAAAAGTGACTTTGAAAAATTAATCGCAAAGGAAAACGTTCTGTTTGAACAGGAAATCCGTGAGAGTTTTTGTAATAGACAGGTGTTTTTTCGTGATTTTGCAGGGGAAATTATCGATATAAAACGAGCCGCCGGAGTCGAGCGTAGCACTATTTCTAACTATGAAGATATGTTAAGGTTACGTATTCTGCCGAATTTTGGACATTTAAAAATTAGCGCAATAACGCCCGGTATGCTCAACAGTTTTTATATGCAACTTGGGAAACCAGGTCAAAATAAATTAAACGGAAAATCATTATCAGCAAAAACAATTTTAGAGTATCACCGTTTAATGTCATCGATCTTTAATCAAGCAAAAAAACTCGGATTTATTATAAACAATCCGGCAGAGCGAGCAAGTCCGCCAAAAATCACACCTAAAACGCCAAACTATTTTCAACCCGAAGATTTGGAAAAAATAAAAAATGCACTTGTGGATTCGCCTATAATGTGGCGCACAATTGCATATTTGATGATGGCGTATGGTGGCAGACGTGGTGAATATGCCGGCATAAAACGACAGGCAATTGACTTCGATAAAAAAGAATTAACAATTGCAACGTGCGTTTTATATGATAGTAAAAATGGCATCTACGAAAAACAGTATCCAAAGGGCGATAAAATACGTGTGCTACCGATGACTGATGAAATTGTCGATTTATTAAGGGAATACTTAGCGTGGCATGACAGCGAAAAAGCAAAATTCGGCAAGTATTGGGTTTCGTCGGATTTTATTTTTACAGCTGAAGGCGGCGGCATGATAAGCCCTGATGGTATAACACGTTACTTTAAACGGCTATCCGACCGTATGAGACGAGACGACCCTGATTTTCCGCACATCAATCCACACGCTTTTCGTCATACCGTGGCATCAATGCTAATCTGCAACGGCGCAGACGTAGTCACCACAGCGGCATACATTGGGGACGTTCCGGCTACGGTGCATCAACGTTATGCACACATCGTTACCGGAGCAAAGCTTGAGGCGGCGAATAAAATGACATCATTAATTTTCGGAACATGACGAAAATGAAACAAAAAACATGATGGGAACATGATGAAAATTTTAATTCGGCGAAATTTTTGCAAAAGAAAAAAACCTTGCATTCGCCGAAAAACGGCTTAAATGCAAGGGTTTTATGGTTGCGGGGACAGGACTTGAACCTGCGACCTCCGGGTTATGAGCCCGACGAGCTACCAACTGCTCTACCCCGCGATATTTTATATTTTTGGTGCGAATAATATAATACCAAAAAATAAACTAAATGTCAAGCTAAATTTTCAGAAAATTAAAACAAATTATTATATACTCAAAATAATGCACCAGATTTTAAGTTTTGTACATCTTAATCGTTGATAATTTGGTCGGTTGTCTTCTATTGCTTTTGTTTTGTGTATTTGAATTTAAAATTAATTTTCAATAACTCCCTTGGACGTTAAATCAATATCATTTAGTCCGCCGTAATTAGAGGTATATCTATATGCTAAAAAGAATTCATTATATAAGTCGCCACTAAATCTATTTTGGGGGATTTCTTGGCCTTGTGTCATTACCCCATCATCTGCAACAGGGGAAATATATTCCCACACAACTTCGCCACTTGGTGATATCTCTAATATTCGTCCCTTGACAGATTCAAATATCAGCAAATTACCGTTATGCGATATCTCTGTATCTGGTTGTATGTTGCTGTCGGCGGAGCAAGATGTAAAAAAGATAATATTAAAAAATGCTATTATTAGTGTTTTTTGCATAATTATGACCATTTCATTCCTTGAGTTTTGAGCGGCTTTTTCACACAAGTTTTTATAGTGAAAAAGTTTTGCCTATCGTATCTGGCAAAAAGCACAAAACGGTGTTTGAAAAATCTTATTTTTCAAACTTCATCCTTTGGAATTTAAATTTGTGATTACAATTATACACCGTTTCGCAGAAAGTTTCCATCTGTGATATACAAAATCTAACCTCTTCCCTCATCCTCAAGCTATCCTATAATAGCTTCCTATCGCCTAAATACCTTATATATCGTCATTATATCATGCTTTTATTTTTCCATTTGCTGTATACTTATTATTAAATAAAAAAAATAGTTGAATTTCGTTAAAAATGCTATTGTTTTTTTCATTAAAATACAGTATATTATTTATATATTTATATTTTTATATTTTAATGTAAAATGCAAAATAAAATTAATTATAAAAGGAGTTTTCGCTATGGCTGAATTTAGTTATGATATAGTTGAAAATGTCGGAACACTTTCCGAAAATGCAAATGGTTGGAGTCGTTCGGTCAACCTTATAAGTTGGAACGGAAGAGATCCTAAATATGATATAAGAGATTGGGCGCCCGGCAACGAAAAGATGGGCAAAGGTATCTCGCTTTCTATCGAAGAGCTTAAAGCTTTAAAAGAGCTTTTAAACGAGCTAGAGCTTTAAGAGGTGTTTTTTGTCTGATTATAGAGAACGTTTTGTTGGTTTATTCCAAAAACATATTACTCGAGAAGGAAGTATAAAGCTTCTCGATTGGCTAGAAAAAACAGATTTTTTTGTCGCTCCCGCAAGCACAAAGTTTCATAGTGCTTGTAAATATGGGCTCGTTTCTCATTCCCTCAATGTATTTGATGTGATGATGAAAAACGAAGAGTTAAGCGAAAACAAAGACAAGGCAGAAAGCATAGCTATCTGCTCTTTGCTCCATGACCTTTGTAAAGTTGAGTTCTATAAAGAATCAACAAGAAACGTTAAAAACGAACAAACCGGAGCTTGGGAAAAAGTTCCCTTCTACACCATCGATGATAAGTTCCCGTTTGGTCATGGCGAAAAATCCGTTTATCTAATCGAAAGATTTTTCAAGCTTAAAAACGAAGAAGCTATTGCAATTCGTTGGCATATGGGCGGTTTTGATAGCGATGCTAAGGTTGGCGGCTACAGCGTCAGCAATGCATTTGCGAAGTATCCCCTTGCGGTTAAACTCCATGTTGCGGATCTTCAAGCTACATATCTTTTGGAAAACGATTAATAAACAAACAAAAGCTTCCACGACAAAAAACTGTGGAAGCTTTTTTTAGCCGTTATTATAAACAGCTTTTATTTGACATAAATTTTAGGAGCAAAAAATTTGTATTTTTTATCAGTTAATATAGAAACCTCTCTCTTCCCTCTTTGTTTTGTCGAGCGCTATCGCCTAGCGGATGGGGCATCTCTAAAAGTTGCTATCTGGATGATGCTCAACAAACAATGCGACGAAAAAAGAATAGCCGAAGAGCTTAATATGCCCCCTGAAAAAGCGCTTAAATGTCTCGATTATTGGGTGTCGTGTGGGCTTTTAACTACCGAGCTTGAACAAAATTCAAAAACCGTTTCGAAACCCCAAACAGAGGACACCCCCGTTTTCCCTCTCGACCAAGATAGACCTCCTTTTTCGATGTTTGAAGTCGAACAAAATATGCTTCGAAACCCCGAAATTGCCCACCTTTTCCAAGAAGCTCAACGATATCTCGGCAGAACAATTTCCGACAGCGAAACCGAGCGATTGTTTTCGCTATACACCCTTCTCGATATGCCTCCCGATGTTCTTTTAATGATAGTTGCCTACAGCAAGAAAAGAGCAAAACGAAGCCTTTTCAACTATATCGAAAAAGTTTGTCGCAGTTGGAAAACCGAAGGGGTAGACACGATTGAGAAAGCCGAAAAACATCTTAAACTTTTGGAAAAACGAGAACGACGAGAGATTAAAGTTGCAAAGCTTCTAGATATCGAAACTGACAGCTTCAAATATAAAGATAAAGAGCGAATATCTATCTGGTTTGAACAGTTTGGGTTTTCCTATACCCTAATCGAAGAGGCTCAAAAATATTGCAACGCCGAGCAAAAAAGCTCGGTAGCATATATCAACTCTATCCTAAAAGATTGGCACAAAAACAACGTTAAAACGGTAGACGACACTCGAAAAAAACAATCATCAAACGCCCCTGTCGCCGTTCCTAAAGCGAAAGCAACGACCGACTCGCTACTTAAGCGAGCGGTTAAAAAACAAATTTAAAGGTATTGGTTATAGATTATGAATGGTTTTTCCGGCGACACACAGTATGCAAAAAGCGAACTAAACAAACGAAGGTTATTAAACTTTGAGATAGACGAGCAAAACAAGGCTATATTAATTCAAAGCATCCCCGAACTTTCAAATATAAACAGCGAAATAGCCTCGTTTGGGCTTGAGCTTATAAAATGTTCTCTTGCAGGAGGCGACGAAAAAAACAAACAATCTGTTGAACAAAAACTTCAACAACTAAGGGAACGAAAACAACAGCTAATTGCTGCTGCAAACGTTGATGCTAGTATTAAAAATCCACATTTCCATTGCAAAGTTTGCAAAGACACCGGAAAAGTTAATGGGCAGTATTGCGAATGTTTTAAAAAACTTATGTCGGATCAAAACCGAAAAAAGGTTTCCGAAAGTTCCAACCTTTCGCTTTGCAGTTTTGACGACTTTTCGCTTTCATATTATAGCGACCAAATTGACCAAAGCCTCGATATCTCCCCCAAAGAATTGATGGATTCGAACCTTAAAACCTGTAAAGATTTTGCAGACAGTTTTTTGCCAAACAGCGACGAAAATTTTCTTATGATAGGAAACGCCGGTCTTGGAAAAACTCATCTTGCTTTAAGCATCGCCAACACCGTTATCGAAAAGGGACACAGCTGTCTTTATAGTAGCGTTTCAAATATTCTAAAGCAGATTGAAAAGGAATATTTTGATATGTCACACACCACCGAAACGCTAAGCGCCGTTTGTTCGGTTGATCTTCTAATCCTCGATGATCTCGGAACCGAGTTTAACAACGCATTTATAACCGGAACGCTGTATGACATCATAAACACAAGACTAATAAAACGCCTTTCAACGATTATCACGACCAACATTTTAGACGAGAGTATGTTTGCGGTTCGCTATGGCGAAAAGATTAGTTCAAGGTTAGTCGGTTGCTACACAACTATTCCGTTTGTCGGAAAAGATATAAGGCTAATAAAAAACGATATGTAATAATTCAAACTTAAAGGATGATAAAGCTTTGGTTCAATCATTTAAATTATCTACATCGAAACAAAATCTCCACAACATAACAAGCTTTGTTAATCAAGCGGTTGTTCAAAGCGGAATTAAAGAGGGGCTTTGTGTAGTTTTTTGTCCGCATACAACAGCCGGTATAACGATAAACGAGAATGCAGACCCCGATGTTGTTGTCGATATCCTGCAAGGTCTCGACACAGCGTTTCCCGATAGCGCCGATTTTTTGCATTTCGAGGGAAACTCTTCGGCACATCTTAAAGCTTCGTGTGTTGGTTCGAGCGTTTCGGTTATAATCCAAAACGGAAAACTCATTCTCGGAACATGGCAATCGATTTATTTTTGCGAATTTGATGGCCCACGAAACAGAACGTTTTATGTTAAGATTATCTAGCGACGTTGTTTAGATATTTTTTTAACCTTATAAACATTAGGCTAACAATTATTATCGGGCTATAAAAACTACGAAAACGATAAACAAAACACTTAAGGGGACGAACTTTTTTTGTTCGCCCCCTGTTTTAATATATTGTTTTAAGCTCTGCCGTATAATTCGGTCATCTCTGCAATTTTGTTTGCAAGTTGTTCGGTTAGATCTTTTGCTTCAACTCGCCAAACCCAGTTGCCTCCAACCGTCGACGGCGTGTTTATTCTCGCCTTTTCGCCAAGGTCTAGCCAATCTGCCATCGGAACAATACAGGTGTCCGACACGCTCGACATCGCCGCTCTTATACATTCGATAGTGAATGTGTCGTTTTCGCTAAAGTTTAGGTATCTTTTGCAAAAATCAACGTCGGCTTTGGGTGCGCTTTGTTCCCAATCTTTTGTCGTTGTATTGTCGTGGGTTCCGGTATAAACAACGCTGTTTTTGGTGTAGTTAAACGGCAAGTAATCGCTTTGTTCCCTTGAATCAAACGCAAACTGCAAAACCTTCATCCCGGGAAATCCGCTATGGGCTAAAAGTTCATGCACCTCTTCGGTTAAAAACCCAAGATCCTCCGCTATTATCGCAACGTTTGGAAGCGCTTGTTTTATCGTGTCGATAAACTCGATTCCGGGGCCCTTTTTCCAAACTCCGTTTTTAGCGTTAACATCCTCTGCCGGGATTGAGTAGTATCCCTCGAACCCCCGAAAATGGTCTATCCTAACCGCATCATACACCGTTAATGCATAGCGAATTCTTTCGATCCACCAACTATATCCCGTCGAGGCATGATGTTCCCAATCGTATAAAGGATTTCCCCAAAGTTGCCCATCGCTCGTGAACGCATCGGGCGGACACCCCGCAACCCCCTCTAGCTTCCCACCTCTATCCACCTTGAAAAGATCTTTGTTGACCCAAAGTTCTGAGCTATCGGGCGAAACATATATCGGGATATCCCCTATTATCTTTATGCCGTTGTCGTTTGCATATTGTTTAAGTTTTGACCATTGCTCAAAGAAAAAGAACTGAACTATTTTATAAAACGAAATCTCTTGTTCGAGCCGTTGTTTTGCTTGGTCTATAGTGTTTGGGTCTCGTTTCAACAAATTGTCTTCCCATTCCATAAACGAAACCATCTTGTTTTCAGCCTTTAACGCCATAAACAGCGCATAGTCTTCCAACCAATGTTTATTTTGTTCGCAAAACGAAATGTAATCTTTGTCGTTAACATCAAACCGAACTGCTGCTTTTTTCAAAAGAATGTTTCGGTTTTTATAAAGGCTGTAGTAGTCTATTTTTTGGTTATCGTTCCCGAAATCAAACATATCAATCTCTTGTTGCAACAAAAGATTTTGTTGTTTTAATAAGTCTAGATCGATGAAATATGGATTGCAAGCGAATGCCGAAAAGCTTTGGTATGGGCTATCGCCATATCCGGTAGGTCCTATCGGGAGTATCTGCCAAAAGGATTGCTTTGAGCTTTTAAGAAAATCGACAAATTCAAAGCTTTGTTTTCCAAGGCTTCCAATGCCATATGGCGACGGCAAGCTAGAGACAGGTAATAATATTCCGCTAGCTCGCATTATCCCTTCACCGCCCCTGCGACAACGCCCTCGATAATATATTTTTGGCTAAATAGATAGAATATAACTATAGGTATTATTGTAAGGGTTATAGACGCCATCATAGGACCCATCTCAACACGTCCATAGCTACCTCTGAAATACTGGATTAGCATGGGGATTGTTCGATATTCTTTGATATCAAGAACTAGCGTTGGAAGAAGATAATCGTTCCAAACCCACATAGCTTGAAGAATTGCTACCGAGATCGTTGTAGGCTTCAAGATAGGAAACACGACTTTGAAAAATGTTTGAAAAGCGTTGCAACCATCGATAGTTGCGGCTTCTTCGATTTCAAGCGGTATTCCTTTAACAAAACCACAAAACATGAAAACAGCAAGCCCTGCGCCAAATCCGAGATAGATAACGGCGATGTTAAACGGTGTGTTAAGTTTCAATCTATCCGCTATCTGCGAAAGCGAAAACATGACCATTTGAAATGGAACAACCATGCTGAAAACGCAAACCATATACATGGCGGTTGAAAATTTTGATTTAACACGGGTTATAAACCAAGCGCACATCGAGCAACATACAATTATAAGCGCAACGCTTGAAACGGTTATAAACAAGCTGTAGAAAAAGCTTTGTAAAAAACCTTGCGACGTTAAAGCTACAACATAGTTGTCAAACCCTGCGAACGTCTCGGCGGTTGGAAGAAAAAACGCCGTGCTTGTTGTTATCGAACGTTCCATTTTAAACGAGTTTGCCAAGATCATTACTATAGGATAGATATGTATAACCGAAAAGATGCCAAAAACTACGGTTAACAGCATATTAAGATTTGCATTTGCTTTTGTCTTTGTCATTATTGTTGAACCTCCTTAGATCTTGTAGCTTTCAATTGAATAAGAGCAATGACAACAACCAATATAAAGAATATAACGGCTTTTGCTTGACCTATTCCTTTCCATTGCGGCCCGCTTCTTGCGTAGAAGGTGTTATATATATTGAGCGCCAACATTTCGGTTGTGCTTCCCGGCTCTCCCGACGTCAACGAAAGGTTTTGGTCGAACAGTTTAAATGAATTTGATAATGTTAGGAATGTGCATATAGTAATCGACGGCATAACCATCGGTATTTTTATGTTAATGAGTGTTTTCCAAACCCCTGCGCCATCTATTTGAGAAGCCTCTAAAAGATCTTTCGAGACGTTTTGAAGCCCGGCAACATAGATTATCATCATATAGCCAACTTGTTGCCAAAGCATGAGAATTATAATTCCCCAATAGCCTGCTGAAGTATTAAGCGCCAAAAGGGGTTGCTCGAAAATAGCCAAAGCGCCGTTAATGATTATCTGCCAAATATAACCCAAGATAATTCCGCCAATTAGGTTTGGCATGAAAAATATCGTTCTGTATGTATTTGTTCCTTTAATTCCTCTGGTTAAAGCAATTGCAACCGCAAAAGCTAATATGTTGATCGTTAGCGTTGAAACAACCGCTACCGCCGCCGTGAACCAAAATGAATATAAGAATTCGGGATCGCTTAATGCTTTAATATAGTTTTCGAAGCCAACAAACGTTGTTCTGTTTATCGTTATAAACTGGTGGAAAGATAAATAAAGCCCATGTACAAACGGAGCGACGAAACCGATAATAAAAGCGAGCAGAGTAGGTAAGACAAACAGTGGAAACCATTTTTTTAATGATTTTTCCATAAGACTTTATTCTCCTGTTTTTTAGTTATTAATAAATATTATATAAAAGATGCATTAATTTTGTGTAGTTTTGCGGGTTTGCTTTTAAAAAGGGGTGCGCCATTTGAGGCGCACCCCTTTTTGCTTAAAACATTAATTATCCGTTTGCTAAAGCGTATTCAGTTGCCCAACCATCTACGAATGCCGATACAACGCCATCCCAGTCGCCTGTGCCGCCTGCATATGCTGTGAGTGCTGTTCCTACGCCGTTTTTCCATTCTTCGCTAGGCATAGAAGGGAAGCACCAGCTAACGCTTGTTTTTCCGGCTGCGATGTAATCATCAGCTGCTGTAACAAGTGGGTTAGAGGGTAGGTAATCAGGAGCAAAACCTTCGAACGGGCAAACAAATCCCATTTCGTTAGCCATTGCGTTTTTACCTGTTTCGCTTGTAACCATCCAAGCCATGAAATCAAGGGTTGCTTGAATGTCTTCTTCAGCTGCCGAGTTGTTTACAACCCAGAAGTTTTCTGTGCCTGTGCAAAGGCCTTGGTTTTCTTCGCCTTCAGCGCCGATGTAGATTGGAAGCATTCCAAGGTTTTCGTCGCCCAAAGAGCTAACATCGTTGTATGCCCATGTTCCGTTTTGATAGAAAACTGCTTCGCTGTTTGCAAATTCTGCAACTGCGTCGTTACCTGTTTTTGTGCTGAGTTCAGCAGGATCTGCTGTCGAGTTGTTTATGTATAGATCCCAAATTGCTTTGTAGTTGTCAAGGTATGTACCTTTGATTGCGTCGGTGCTTCCGATTCCGTCTGCTTCATATTCATAGTAGATAGGAAGGTTTGCAAGGTGGGTTTTAAATCTCCAGTCAGAGCTAGGATCCATACCTGCCGAGGTGAAAGCGCCGTTAATTCCGAGTTCGCCCGCTCTTGCTTGGATATCTTCAACAACAGCTTTGAAACTATCAAAATCTGTTATATCGTCTGCTGTGTATCCGGCTTGTTCAAGCAAAGCTTTGTTGTAGATGATTCCGTATGTTTCGATAAGATAAGCAATACCCAAAACTGCATCGCCATCTTTAAGGGTGAAGTCGTCTGAAGTTAGTTGTGCATAAACTTCCGAACCCGAAAGATCATATGCATAATCTGCCCAGCTAGCCATTCCAACCGGCCCGTTTACTTGGAACAATGTTGGAGCTTCGCTTTTGCCCATTTCCGACATAAGTGTTGTTTCGTATTCGCCCGAAGCCGCTGTAACAACAGTTACAGGAACGCCGGTTTCTTCTGTGTATGCGGCCGCTACTGTTTGCCATTGTTCATCTTGTTCCGGTTTGAAGTTGAGGAAGTATACGCTTCCGTCTGCCATAGGTTCTGTTGTTGCGCTGTCTGCGCCGTCGTCTGGAGTTTCAGCCGGTGTGCTGCAAGCTACAAAGCTGAAAACCAAAGTTAGAGCTAATAATAATGCTAATAGTTTTTTCATTTTCCTTATTTCCTCCAAAAAAATTTTTGATAATTTATATCAACCGTCTTTGCGGATTGATACCATGTTGAAACTTTGCTTTTGTTATTTTTTCTCGCTAATCGAGTTTATCCCTTTATCTCAACAACGCTTTCCCCTTCGACGAGTTCACATTTAAGAACCGTCTTAGCTTTTGAACCTTGTTGTTTTTCGATAGCCTTGATAAGATATTTAACGCTATATTCCGCTATTTGTTTTCCGGGTTGTCTAATAGTTGTGAGCCTCGGTTCGCAGTAGCTCGCAAGCTCGATTCCATCAAACCCGATGACCGATATATCGTTTGGAACCGAAAGACCGCTATCTTTAATCGCTCGAATAGCGCCGATTGCTATAACGTCTGACATACAAAAAACCGATGTGAAACCGCTGTTTTGTTCCAAAAGATTTTTCATCGAACGATATCCATCCTCCATGCTAAAGTTGCATTTTTTATAAAGATTTTTATCGTGTTGTTTTGAAAAATTTTGTTGATACGCTTTGCAAAAACCTTGATATCTTTGAGCGCTGATATATGAAAGCTCTAGCTTTCCGCCAATAACTGCTATGTTTTGATGACCTTTTTTCGCAAGGTAGTTGCAAGCTGTTTCGCCTTCCGCCATATCGTCGATGCCAACGCTCGAAAGGTTGTCGAACATAAAGTCGTCGCAAAGGGTTGTCGCCAAAACGCTTGGGGCATTAATTGATGAAAACTTTTCTCGAAAGATATCTATGTTTCCGCCCAAAAACAAAAAGCCCAGCGGTTTGTTTTCTCGTTGAAGCCTCGCACAAGCCATGACCTCATCGTCGTCCTCGTCAAGGTAATGCACCTGTGTTGAAAAACCGGCCTCCGCAAACCCCGATTGCATACGTTCGAGTATGTCCGCAAAAAACAGGTTGGATGCACCCTTAACCAGTATTAATATATTTTGACTTTGCCGAACTTTAAGGTGCCTTGCGTTGCTGTTCGGAACAAAACCCGTTTGCTCGATTATTTCGTTTATCCTTTGTTTGGTCTCGCTCGAAACATCGGGATGATCGTTAAGCGCTCTCGAAACGGTCGAAATTGCATAGCCCGATTTTTTCGCTATATCTTTAATTGTCATAAAGCGCCCACCCTTCTTTTTTTAGCCACATTTCAAAACAGGGCTTTAAAAACAGCTAACGGCGGACACACCGCAGTTCTAATTTTATCAGTTTCCCGAAACGTTACCGGAAACGTTTCCGAGAACATATTTGTATCATACTCTTAAAAAAAGATTTTTGCAACACTTTTTATTAAATTCATACAAATAAACAACAACAATACGGTTTAATTGTTGAAAATAACTATGAAAAAACCAGTATAAACCATTAATTGTCTTCTATGCCATGTTAATTCTGTGTAATATCTAGCAAAACTTTGTATTTTTGCTCAACATTTAACTGCTCGATATTTTTGCTAAAGGCTTAATTTTTCCTTGTTATTCTACTGGAATAGCGTTGTTGAAAAACGCCGAAAAATAAAAGCTTTAAAAATATCTGCGCAAAAAATAATCCCCAAAAACCAAAACGCTAGGTTTTTAAAGGATTACTTTTCAGAAGACTTTACAGGTTATCTCGATACACCCTACATGGATTTCCAAAGGCTATCTTGTTGCTTTCTATATCTTTTGTAACAACGCTGCCGGCGCCCACAACCACGTTGTCCCCAATCGTTACGCCCGGCATTATTATGCATCCTCCACCCAGCCACACATTGTTACCTATCGTTACGGGGGCGGTGATAGTTTTGCAAAACTCAAAAGAGCCGTCCTCTTTTGGTTCTCCAAACCGTTCTTTTGCGTTGTTCGGGTGATACGCTGTGTATATCTGAACGTTTGGGGCTATCAATGCGTTGTCCCCTATCGTTATGTTGTTGTCGTCCAAAAATGTGCAGTTCATGTTGACCTCGCAGTTGTTGCCAAAGTATATATTGTTGCCATAATCAACGCAAAACGGAGGGGTTATCCAAAGATTTTTTCCCATCCCCCCCAAAAGTTTTTTGAGTATTATATTCTTAGTTTCGGCATCTTTTGAAGCGGTGTTGTTGTATTCTCTTGCAAGATCTTTTGCTATGTGCCATCTCTCTAACAGCTCGCTGTCGCCGCAATCATAAAGCAAACCAGCTAGCATCTTTTCTCGTTCTGTCACAATAAAGCTCCTTTTATCTCTTCTCTTGTTTAACTAAATCCCATAATAACATATTTATAAAAAATATCAATCTTCACCTTCAAAGCTTTAGGTTTAAAGATTTTATACTATCTATTCAAAACAGCTAACAAAACACACCAAAGCGTATTTCTAAGAGAAATCTTTATTGACTATAATTCAATTGTTTTTTTAACATATAAAACATAAAGCTTGAAGTTTCAAAACATTTAGTGTATTATTATATGTATAAATAATGAATTGTTATGGTTGAGAGAAACTGTTAGAGGAGATATAATATGAACGAACCTACAATTGCTTTTTCGATTGCTCAAAACAAAGAACAGGATATTAAGGATATATTAAGAGAAGTCTATGTTGCTCTTTCCGAAAAAGGTTATAACCCAACCAACCAGATAGTTGGATATATCCTTTCGGAAGATCCAACATATATAACTACCCACCGAAACGCAAGGGCTTTAATGCGTCGCTATGACCGTGATGACATTCTTCAAGCGTTGGTTAACTATTTCCTTAACCACTAAACCAAACCCGAAAGGAACAAAATAATGTCGGATAAAAAAACAGAAAACCTATCATACAAAGGGCGAGCTTTGGTTCGTAGCAAAAATGATATATACTATGGTAACCCTACCGATAAATATATCGTTTTCATGCAGATACTATCGTTTGATGACGTTGCGGGGGAGCAAGTTGCAAGCAAAATTCATATGCAACTCATATCAAACGACCAATCGCTAAACGGCCGAGATAGAATATTAAAAGAAAGCGATAAAGTTGGGCTATATAGCGCTTTGGATTTCGCCCATATCTGGCTTGAAAAGGCTAATGCCGGAAAACTATAGTATTTCTAAAACAAAAAACTAAGGGTTACAACGCAACGTCATTTAAGTTTCGTTATAGCTCTTTTTATTTGCTTATTTTTTAGTTGAAGGGGTAAGTGTTTTGAAATTTAATCATTTTTTGCAGTTCGCAACGTTTGGTGTTAAAACAATATTGTTCAAACAAAAAAAACCGATTCTCGGAACTATTATATTAACCGACAAATGCAATCTTTCTTGCAAACATTGCTCGGTAAACAACATAACCTCCGTTGTTCATAGCTATCAAAAGATAAAAAGCGAAATGCACCGCCTTTATGATATGGGGGTTCGCATATTGTTTTTTTGTGGTGGCGAAACGTTTATGTGGAACGATGCTGAAAAAAACCTTAACTGTTTGGTCAATGAAGCGAAACAGATGGGTTTTCTAATAGTCAACGTCGTCACCAACGGAACGTTTGAGCTTTCGCTTGAAAACGCCGACCTCATCCTTTTAAGCCTAGATGGCGACAAAAAGCGCCACAACGATATCAGAGGCGAAACCTATGATTTAATTATGCACAACATCGAAAATTCCAAAAACGATAATATATGTTTTTATATGGCGATAAACAAACTGAATAAAGATTATATCAAGGATGTTTGTTTAACCGCTAAGGCGATGAAAAATGTTAGAGCGGTGTCGTTTAATTTTCACACACCGTATGAAGGCACAGAGCATCTCTCGCTTACAAAGCAGGAAAAACAACGATGCGTCGACACTATATCCCAAATGATCGATGAGGGCGCTCCCGTGTTCAACTTGAAAGCTGCGTTCCCTTATCTCGTCCAAAACAAATTCCCCACCCCCTGTCACCAATGTGTTGTTATCGAAGACGGCAAAATTTCTACCTGTGGACGCTGTGTCGAGGTTAAAGGCTTGTGTGAAAAATGCGGATATTTCTTTGTTGCGGAATACACGTTGCTTTTTAAAGGAAATTTAAAAATAATGTTTGAGATGCTTTTTACATATCTTAAATATATCTAGGAGGCTTATGAGTTTATTAACAACCGTTTCAAGAATGTGGCTAACAAGAACAACCAAGCCGTTCACATTTGACAACGTCTATGACAACAAACTTTCGTTTCAAAACCTTGAAAACCTAGGGCTTTATGTTCATCTGCCTTTTTGCAAAACTCTTTGCGATTTTTGCCCATACTGTAAACAGGTTTTCGATAGCAAAACCGCCGACCGATATATCGATAGTTTAATCCAAGAGATAAAACTGGTTACAAAAGATTTAACCCAAAAAAAAGTTGTTACCAGCCTTTATTTTGGCGGAGGAACTCCGGCGCTAGTCGCTAACAGAATTTCCGAAATAATCAGCGAACTAAACAAACATTTTATTATAACCGAGGGAATCGGGTTGGAGCTACATCCCGAAAACGTTAATCCCGAAACGTTAGCAACGCTTAAAGAAGCAGGCGTTACAAAAATCAGCATCGGTATTCAATCGTTTAACGAAAAATTTTGCAGTGTGTTGGGCAGAAAACCTGTTGACGTAAATGAACTATCAAAAAACCTTTCAACCGTTTCGTTTGAAACGGTTTCGATGGATTTTATATTTGCGCTACCAGAACAAAATATTGAAGATCTAAAAAGCGATATTGAAAAAGCTTTTTCGGGCGGGGCAAACCATATAGCTATCTATCCTTTCATCGATTTTTCGTTCACAAAAAGTTCCGTTCCGGCTATGAGTAAATCAAAAAAACGAAAACTCCTCGACGAAATAACGCTTTATTGCCAAGAGAAGGGATATAAAAGGGATAGCATTTGGACCTTTTCAAACAAAGACAGCGCAAAATATTCCTCCATGACAAGAGACAACTTTCTAGGCTTTGGTTGCTCGGCAACCACCCTTTTAAAAGATAGTTTTAAAATCAACACCTTTTCTGTTGAACATTATATCGAGAGAATTAAAAACAAAAAGCTTCCAACCTCACTTACAATTCGTTTCACAACACGCCAACGAATGGTCTATTTTTTGTTTTGGAGCGCATACAGCACCCACGTTGATGCAAAAAGTTTTGAAGATTTTTTCTCGGTTCCCCTTAAAAAGATGTATGGCTTCGAAATATTCCTTGCAAAAAAGCTAAGGTATATAACCGAAACAAACGGAATTCTTTCGATGACATTAAAAGGCGCTTTCTATTATCATCACTACGAAAATTTCTACACCCTTTCTTATATCGATAAAATGTGGTCGATAATGCGCAACCAACCTTTTCCAAAATGCATTAAGTTTTAATAAAAAATTCTTTAGTTTGTCGCATATAAAATCACCGTTTGGGGAGAATATCCCCCAAACGGTGATTTTGATATTAATTGATTTTTCGGCTATCCTTCGATTTCGACAAGATGTTTAAGATGCCCGTAGCCTCGCTCTGTCATCTCGCCATAGGGAACAAATTCTAGCGCTGCGCCGTTGATGCAATAGCGCAATCCGCCATCATCGGAAGGCCCGTCGGTAAAAACATGGCCCAGATGAGAATCCCCAACTCGACTCTTGACCTCGGTTCGTTTCATTCCAAAACTGCTGTCGTCATGTTCAACAACAACCTCGTCGACAATCGGCCTTGTGAAGCTAGGCCAACCCGAACCCGAATCATATTTATCGGTCGAGCTGAAAAGCGGCTCCCCCGTCACTATATCGACATATATTCCTGCTAGCTTGTTGTCGTTGTATTCATGGGTGAACGCCCTCTCGGTTCCGCCGTTTCGAACAACATCATATTCAAGCGAAGAAAGCTCCTGTTTCAGTTGGTCGTCGCTCGGAACTTGGTATAGAGATGGATCTACCGTCGTTATGCCCTCGGAAGCTGTGCTAAGGTCGATATGGCAATATCCATTTGGGTTTTTCTTTAGATAATCTTGGTGGTATTCCTCGGCGAAATAAAAGTTTGAAAGCGGCAAAACCTCAACTACTATCGGGTTGCTATACTGGCTCGCTACCATCTCGATATGGCTTTCGATCACAGCTTTTTGTTCCTCAGTCGTATAATAAAGCCCCGAACGATACTGCGTTCCAACATCGTTTCCTTGACGGTTCAAACTCGTTGGGTCAACAACTTTAAAGTAATGCGAAAGCAAAAAATCAAGTTCAACTTGTTTTGGGTCATATATAATGCGAACGGTTTCAGCGTGTCCTGTGCCGTTATATATAACATCTTCATAGCTCGGGTTTTCGGTGTTTCCGTTTGCATATCCGGAAGCGGCATCATACACCCCCTCTATTCTTGAAAAATATTCTTCTACTCCCCAAAAACAACCGCCGGCAAAATAGACAGTGTCTAGATTTTTTTGCTCTATTAGCGTTTGAATTTCTTGTTCTGTTAGTTCTTTTGGAGCTGCCATCTCAACTTTCACCTCTTCGTTTTGAATTGTCTCGGGTTCTGCCTGAGCGACCGAGAATGTGCAACCGCTCAACATTAATATTATGCCGACTATCGTTGCTTTTATAAAAAAATTAGTAATCATAAAACAAACCTCCATTTAGTTTGAGTAAAGTGTACAATAAATTTTTTAACTTAATATGGATTATTTTTGTCTAATTAATTAAAAAAGTTCATTTTTACTTTATATTTTTTTCTATATAATATCAAAATCAGATAAAGAAACCCGATTTGTCTATATATAATATAGAATTAATGTGTTATAATATCTAAGTTATCATAACAGATATACTAATATATCTTGCTGCAACTTACACATATGTTGCGAAAAACTCAAAATGGAGAAATTATGCCAATCAACTATACCCTCTTAGCAGAATACTGCGCTTTAATTGTTACAACTATAATATTAATTAGCTTTCTCAGGGATTATGAGCCAAACTCACTTAAGTATCGACTGTTAAAGCTTATGTATTATGGAACGCTGGGTAATATAGTCGTGACTATCGCTTCACACTATTCTGTTCTTACAACCCCAAATATATATCCGATATGGTTCATCGAGCTTATCAACACGCTATATTTCGTGTTGTCTCCGATAGCTTCTTTTTTCTGCTTTTTATACGCACTTGCGGTTTCGGATCTTTTATATTCAAAACAACGAATAAGCAAAAGGTTGTTTCTGGTTTCTGTTCCGTTTTTGGCGTATGTGATAATAATATTCTCAAACTATTTTCACCACAAGATCTTCACGATCTCTCCGCTCGGCACATATATAAGGGGCGACTGGTATCAAATAACCTATATTGTAGCGGCGTTCAACCTAATAGCTACCCTTGTTGTTGCGATAATAACGATGCGCACTAGATTTAAAGGAATAATGCTGGTTTTAACGTTAAATCTTTTTTTGGTTGCGGCGCTTTCCGCTGTCCAGTTCTTTATTCCCTCAATTTATATGTCGGGTATCGCAAGCGTTTCCGGAATTTTGGTTGTTCATCTCTACATCCAAAACGTTAACAAATCTACCGACCATCTAACAAACCTTCATAACCGAATGGCGCTGATGCATAAGTTGAACGAAAATTGCAAAAAAAATGAGCGGTTTTCTTTTTATGTCTTTAGTCTTCGTAACTTCAAAAATTTAAACGAACGCTATGGCCTAGAGATTGGTGACACAGTTTTAAAGCTCGTTGCCGGAAGATTTTCCGATCTGTTCTCTTATAATTCTATCTTTCGTTATGGTGGCGATGAATTCGGCCTAGTCGTTAAATCGGTTGATGGAAGGTTAATCAAAAGAATTGAAGACTTTGTTTCAGATTTTTCTCGCCCGTTTTTTATTGATGGCTATGAAATCTCTGTTGACGTTGTTTATACTCGAGTTGATTTCCCCGATTTTGGGTTAAATGCAAAAGAACTTATCTCTTCCGCCGATTATTCCGTTCGTGTTTTAAAGGAGGGAGACTCAAAAAAGAACTTCTTGTTCGACACAACGATAACCAAAAAGATGAACAACTATCATTCAATGGTTCAACGTATAAAGCAAGCTTTAGACCTTAGATTATTCGAGGTTTATTATCAGCCCATATATTCAATTAAAGACAAATCGTTCACCCAAGCCGAAGCGCTTGTCCGCATGAAAGGTCCTTGCGGAAAGCTAATCTTCCCCGGAGAATTTATCGAGATTGCGGAAAAAACCGGTCTTATAGTCAACCTGACATATATCGTGTTGGATATAGTCTGCCGAGATTTAAAAAGGCTTATGATAAAACATGGCGACAAAATGCCGCTTAGTTCTGTTTCGGTAAACTTTCCGTTTCTCCAGTTCTCTCAACCAAACCTAGTTGAACTCGTTTCCAAAATTCTAGCTATCCACAAGATCCCAACATCGATGATAAAAATCGAGATAACCGAAAGGTCTTTAATCGAGGATACCGCTTTGTCAAGCCAAACGATTTCAAAACTGAGCGAACTAGGTTTTGAATTTGAGATTGATGATTTCGGCGTAGATTATTCCAACATGAGCGTATTCTTAGACCTTCCTGTTAACATTATCAAGATAGATAAAAGCCTTTTAACGTCGGTATTTAGAACCGCAAAAAATAAGCTGTTTTTCAAAAACTTTGTTAAAGGCATTAAATCGGTAGATAAAATTATAATCGCCGAGGGTGTCGAACAATTTGATGAACTCGATTTTATAACGCAGTGTGATTGCGATTATGTTCAAGGCTATGTCTTTTCGAAAGCCCTTGATATAGACGATTTCGAGAAATTCATTATTGAAAACAACAAAAACTAAAAAGCCTAAACTAACAAACAGACTATGGTGAAACATTTCACCATAGTCTGTTTTATTGTAGTTTTTAAATCGTTTCTATTGTTCGTAGCCCCTGTTTCCAAACATTCTAAAGTTCATCTTTTTTGGAAGTTCCCTTGTTTTGTCTATCATATCGCTGGAAAATTCAACGCCTTTTTGTTCGCATTCCTTTCTCGACATATATTCAAGCCAAACATCGCTAACCCCTAGTTCACCCTCTCGAATCGTTGCATATTCCTTTTCAAACGCTTTTTGCAAAAATTCATCTTTTGAAAGTTTAACCGCAGGTTCTGCCGCCAAAAGCCACATCTTATCGGTTTGCTTTTCTGTCGGAACGCTTTCGAATGTATCCCAAGCTTTTTGATATTCCCCATTCTTGACATAGATATCGATAACCGCTTGAACAAAGCTTGCATCGGGCTGTTGTCCGCAAAGTTTAAGCGCACAAACAAAATAATCTAGTGCTTGTTTGTTTTCGCCAAATCTTGCTTTTGAAAGCCCCAAAGCATATTGAGCATAGGGATTTTGTTTAAGTTTTTCGTTTTGCAAAACCTCTTCACCTTTTGAAACTTCTCCGTTTTCAATCAAGCTTATTCCGTATTGCATCAAGCTTTGCGCTGAAGCTTCGCTGGTTTCACAAAGTTTCTTCAACACATCAAGCCACAAAGGATCGGTGTTATATGCTATCGGGGTTTCGCCAAAAAGTTGTTCCCCTAAAAGAGCGTTTTTATATTGCAAATAGGAGTTCCTGTCAAGTTCCTCGCTAAATTCAAGATGTTCTAGAAATTGTTTTTCCCCTGTTTTGTCGAGCCTTGCCCTTTCAATCAACCCATAGATGCTTCCGTAATGCAACATTTCATCCGCTTTTTTATTAGCAAAAGCAAGGCATCTTTGATGCTCCTTCAACACCGCTTTGGTTTCAAGCGTTTGCTCAACAGCTTTTGAAACTATCTCCTTCGCCTCGTTCCATTCCTTCGTTTGCGCTTCGCTTTGAACCTCGATAGCGCCAAACATCTGGGTAAATGAAACAACTTCATAAGGTTCTACCGTCTTGCTATGGTTTTGTGTCGGCGCAAGACCTGCTTGAACCTCGATATAATCCCCTTCACCCGGCTTTGCAAGGTAGTCGCACCAGTTATTTCCGCCCGTCGTGTTGCCCCAAGCAAACATCTTTCTCGCAAAAAGAGGTTGGGTCGAACGCTCGAAAAAGCCCCTGCAGTTTTTTTCTATACTAACCTCCCAAGGAGATTGAAGCTGTTTATCGTTTTGGAAAAAATATTCTACCGAGAGGGGCAACCTGCTGGGATAGCTTATATCAACCCCCAAAAGGTTTGGTTGATATGGCATCTTGCATCTTGCAAAACCCGGTATGTTAGTTTTTTTGTCGGGGGTCAATTGATAGATAATCTCATCGGTGTTTGAAAAAACCCTCGTGTGTTCCGAAAGAACCACCGCCGTGTTTGTCCACCAATACATAAGTTGCCTTTTATTCCTTAGGTTATGAAGGTTAACATGGGCGGTCAGCTGTTTTGCGCCGCTTGCTAGATGGAAATCTATCTGGAACAGTTGGGCGTGGGTCGCCTCGTATTCATACACCCTTAGAACATCGTTTCCGCCGTCGTCCTTTAGCTTTGCGCAGTAGACGTTGTCGCTAGTGAACGCAAAATGCCCCGTGTGTCCCAAGTTCCATTCGATACCGCCCGAAAACCAAGCAATCCTGTTTGCAACGTTAGACAAGCGAAAAACAGGGTTTTTAAACAGCAGTTCTCGTTGTTCGTCTTTGCTGTATAGCGACCACAGCCTAGCCCCGTATTCCGGCAAAAACGTCGCTATAAGATGCTCGTTTTCAAGCACTATCGTTTTTAACTCGATGGGTTTTAGCTCGCGATTAAACCTGTCTTGTTTACAGTATGGGAGGTTGCGCTCGGTGTTCCCTACTCCAAAGTTTTCGAGATCGCTTTCAAGAAAGGTTTCATCATGCACCAACGCCGCAACATCGTTTTTGTTTCGGAAATACGGCTGGGGGTCTACCCCTTCCATCGGTGTTCCCTCTATCATTAGTCTATCGCAATATAGTTTCATAAATAAATTCCCCTATAATTTTTTTAATACTTTAGATTTTAACAGCAAACATCTTTTTTCGTTTAATAACCAAAACACTAAAAGTTTTAATAACCAATCGAAATTATATGTGTAGTTTTGCTGAAAAAACAAACCGACTTATTGATTAATGTTATCACCGCTTAAATTTATAAAATAGATAATTTTATATTAATTAATAGAAAAATCTTTCGTTTTTTTTAAAACAAAACAGGTTGCAACAACATCGTGTCGCAACCCTCAAAAACGTCTATTTAATTGGTTCTCTACTCTGCGCTTTCATCCCCCAGTTTTCCGGCGATTACAAAACCTGCCGCAAAAAGAACAAAGCTTATAACTATCGGCAAAACGCCTAGTTCAAAATCGGCGTTGTGGAGCGAAACAATAGGAACCGACAAAACCGAAGCAAACATGAACCCCAAAACACCAAACAACGTTTTTTGCCTGAACTTTGCAAACAGATATTCAACCAAACGAGCCATACCGATAAGCCCCACCAAAATACCAACTCCATATAGCGAAAGCATTACAACGTTATAAAAAAGATTTTCGAATTTAGTTAATGATGAAATAGCAAAGATTATATTGTCATAATGCCCCAAAAGCATGAGCAAAAGCGAACCGCTAACCCCCGGCAAAACCATCGTTGCCGCAACTACGATTCCGATTAATATAAACTCTATCGACGTTCCAAGATTAAGCTGTTGCTTAATACCCGCCGTGTCGGGGCGCATGGTGTCTAAAAACGCCATCCCTATAACGAGCGAAAACGCAAGAACAAAGATTAGAAGATTTAAAAACTTTCGATTTTGTTTGTCGAAAGGTTTTGCGCTTTTAAATATCGACGGAATTCCGCCCGCTACTAGCCCTGTGAAAAAGAGCGCTGTGTATAACGGATAGTGTAGAAAAGAATATTTAATAACGCTACTCATGCTTAAAAGCGAAAGCAAAATACCAATTCCAAGCGGTATTAAAAATTTAATGTTCTTTTTAAAGTCTTTTGTAAAATGCCCAATCGCATTAATAAAATCTTCGTAGATTCCAAGCGTTAGCGCAAGCGTTCCTCCGCTCACTCCGGGAATTATGTTCGCTATTCCCATAATAAAACCTTTTATAACGAGTATAATTGATTTTTTCATTTATATTAAAATCCTCTTTCAAACAAATTGATGATAACCTGTAATAGCCTATCACACCTAAACAAAACGCCAAATGTTACACATTTTTATTTTGGCTTAGCGGATAGTTGATAGTATGAATAAAAACGCCACAAACTCAATCCGAGTTTGTGGCGTTTCGGTTGGTGCGAGTGATGGGACTTGAACCCATACGCCATAAGACACACGCCCCTCAAACGTGCCTGTCTGCCGATTCCAGCACACTCGCATTTCAACTGCGAGTGATATTATACCATCTTTTTATTAGGTTTGTCAATATAAAAAACAAAGATTATAAAAGATTACAAAATATTTTTGAGTTTTTTAATATTTAAAAAACTATTTTGTTCAATTAAGAGATTAAAAAATCAAGAATATCATAAACATGACAAGCCTCGACTTCCAACAGATTAAATTGTTTAACGATCGCTTCAACTTCACATAGATTAATCGATATATCTTCAACCGAAATGCTCTCGCTTGTTAATCCATAGGTTTTGAAAATTTCGCCTTGTTCACTTTGAACTTCTGTAGCTATTATACTATATTTCATAAGTTAAATTGTCCTATATCTATTTTTTTGTATACTAACACAATCTAACTGCAGAAAATGTCGAACGTTGTCGAATATGAAAAAAAGTTTAATAAACACACAATTTTGTTGCTATTCTTTTGTTTTTTTCTTAAAAAGTTGTAAAATCTATGATTTTTTTATCTCGTCCCAATATGCTTTTGCGAGTTGTTCCGTCTTGTTTTGCGCATAGTTATAGTATACCCTATCCTTTAAAACATCGGGTAGATACTGTTGTTCAACATAGTGGTTTTTAAAATCGTGGGGATAGCGATATTCCGTTCCCCTGTCTAGCTTATAAGCTCCGCTATACCCCGTTCCTTTTAGATGGTTTGGAACATCGGAATAGTTTCCGTTTCTAACATCATCGAGAGCCGCTTCAAGCCCTAGGTATGCCGAGTTGCTTTTGGGGGATGTCGCAAGCAAGATCGCAGCTTGCGCCAGCGGTATTCTGCCCTCCGGCAAACCCAGTTGCATAGCCGAATCGACACAAGCTTTTGTTATCGCAACGGCTTGAGGATATGCAAGGCCGATATCCTCGCTCGCCATAACCAACAGCCTTCTGCAGGGGGAAATTATATCTCCCGATTCTATCAGCCTTGCTAGATAATGCAAAGCGGCGTTTGGGTCACTTCCTCTAATCGATTTTTGAAGCCCCGACAACAAATCGTGGTGAACATCATCCTGTCGGTCATATCGAGTTCCGCTTTTGGCGGTAACCTGTTTTGCGCTGTCTAGCGATATAATCTTTTGGTTTTGCTCCTCTGTCGCCGTCGCCGCCAAAATATCAACTATGTTCAAAGCTTTTCGAACATCTCCGCCGCATGATTTCGATATGTATTCTATCGCCAACTTATCAACAAGATATTTTTTGTTTTCTTTTGTTTCAAGAATTTCGATAGCCCTAACAATCGCTTTTTCGATATCTTTAAATTCAAGCGGTTTAAATTCAAATACCGTTGAACGAGAAAGCAACGCATTGTAAACATAGAAATATGGGTTCTCGGTTGTCGATGCAATAAGGGTAATCGTTCCTTCTTCAAGACATTCAAGCAACGATTGTTGCTGTTTTTTGTTAAGATACTGTATTTCGTCGAGATATAACAGCGTTCCGCTAACCCCGGCTAGCGTTGAACTGCTCGCTATAACCTCTTTGATATCCGCCGTCCCTGCCGACGTTCCGTTGAGCTTAAAAAGTTGCATACCGCAGTTTTGCGCAATAATTCCGGCAACCGTTGTTTTGCCAACCCCCGAAGGTCCATAGAATATCATGTTGGGGAGCTTTTTGTTGTCGACCATCTTTCTGAAAACTTTGCCTTTTTCCAAAAGGTGTTGTTGCCCAAAAACATCATCAAGCGTTTTAGGCCTTAATAGACTAGCGAGTGGTTGTATCATCTTTTTTAACTCCTAACAAAAATCAAAGTTTTCAAAACCCCAGACACTACGGTTTATTTCCTCAACCGCAACGTCATTATTATCGGAACTGTTTCGTTTTCAAACGGCGTCTCAAAAAAACCATCTAAACAAAAACCTTGTTCAAACGCTGTGTATAAAATATCCGATATCGAGCGGTGGTAATAGTTTTGCAACATCGGTTGCCCTTCGATAGCAACCCCTTTATTGCAACACGCCGTGAAATAATCGCCGTTTTCAAACGTGAAACAGGGGTGGTGTGTCGCAAAAACAAATATCCCGTTTGTTTCGAGCATCTCATGCACCGCTTTAAACAGCGGCTTTATATCGGATATATCCATAATCGCCATGTTTGCTACCGCCTTTGTGAACGGTGTTTTCTGTTTAAGTTTTAAAAGTTCGTCATAGTTTGTGGCATCACATACATAAAAGCAAACGCTGTCGGAAACGTTGTGTCGGCGCTTTTTTGCAAGCTCTATCATCTTTTCGCTGTAGTCAAACGCCACGACCGAAGCCCCCAGCAGCGCCATAGTTTCGGAAAAATTCCCGTTTCCGCAAGCGATATCAAGAACAACATCTTTGTCGTTTATCAAAAGCAGCTTCTCAACGTTTGGGCGAACGATATCTCTGTGAAAAAAATTTGATTTATCCCCCATTTGTTGATCCCAAAACTCTGCGTTTGTTTCCCAAGCCTCTAATCCGTTATCCATAATAAGCTATTTCCTTTTCATTAATTCCTATTTATTATACTATTATATCAACGGCTTTTACAACAAAAACCGTTAAAATTAGCGTTTAAAAAATCCGCCACGATCAAAACGATCAAGGCGGATTTTTTGTTTTAACTATCTTTTTCCGAAACAGATTGTTTTATGATTTGGTAGGAACTTTTTCGTCTTTATCAAATATCTTTCTCAAAATAACGAGAACCACAACCAAAAGAACAATCGAAGAACCAAGCGTTATATAAACGTTTTGTGTTATACCGGCGATGATATAACCAACAATGCTACAACCGGCAACCGTCAATGCATACGGCAACTGGGTTGAAACGTGGTTGATGTGGTTACATTGTGCGCCTGCCGAAGCCATGATCGTTGTGTCCGAGATGGGCGAGCAATGGTCGCCGCAAACTGCGCCGGCAAGAATTGCCGCAACAGCGATAACAAGGATTTCTTGCATCGTTGGGAAAAGGCCAACAACTATCGGCACTAGAATTGCGAAGGTTCCCCAAGATGTTCCTGTTGCAAAAGCAAGACCCAAAGCGATTATGAACATGATAGCGGGTAGAACCACACCACCAATACCTGTTGAAGCGCTGTTTCCTACTATGCTTTCAACAAAGCTTCCGGCTCCTAGACTTCCGCTTGTAACTCCGCTTAATGTCCACGCCATAACAAGAATAGCAACCGCCGGAACCATAGCACGGAAACCGGTTATAACGCTATCCGAGAAATCCGAGAACGAGATAACTTTTCTTGGGATGTAGAGCAAGAACATAAGGAACAACGTTGCTGTGCTTCCGAGAACCAAACCTAGCGAAGCGTTTGTGTTTGCAAAAGCATTGATAAAGTCGGTTCCTTCAAAGAATCCGCCTGTGTATAGCATACCCAAAACGCAAAAAGCAATCAATCCAACGATTGGAACAACAAGATCCCAAATAGATCCGTTTTCTTTTTCTTCAGCTTGTTCGCTGTATGAGCTATCAGTCGAGCTGAAAAGATCTCCATTTTCAAGAGCGTTTTGTTCATGTTTTTTCATCGGGCCGTAGTCGAACTTCCAAACAGCAAGTATAACTAGCATGATGAGGGTTAATATTGCATAGAGGTTATAAGGAATAGTGCGGATGAAAAGATTAAATCCATCGATCTCGCTTCCTTCAGGGAGCGAAGAAGCGACCGCTGCCGCCCAACTTGAAATTGGAGCGATGATACAGATAGGAGCTGCTGTCGCATCGATTATGTAAGCAAGTTTTGCTCTCGAAACTTTGTGTCCATCGGTTATCGGGCGCATAACGCTACCAACTGTCAGACAGTTAAAATAGTCGTCTACAAAAATCAAAGCGCCAAGCCCGCTTGTTGCAAGAAGCGAAGCCGAACGAGATTTGATTTTAGAACCTGCCCATTTGCCATAGGCTCTTGAACCGCCGGCTTTTGTCATAAGAGCTACAACCATTCCAAGCGCAACTAGGAATATGAGGATATAAGCGTTTCCGCCTATTTTTTCTGTCATAATCTCAAAAACGTTTGTTGTTGCAGTTATGGGATTAAACCCTGTGTAGATCAAAGAACCTGCAAAGATACCGATAAAAAGCGAGGCATAAACTTGTTTTGTCAACAAGGCTAGCACTATAGCTATAATCGGAGGGAGTAATGAAAACCAGCCAAAATTTTCCATAATAATTTCCTCTTTTTGAATTTTTTGTTAATAAATGCTTTACCACGTTAATAATACAAAAAAATACGTGTTTTGTCAAACATTATATACAAACTGCTTTTTGCTCAACTCTATTTGCCCACTCCCATACGATAATTAAAGCATTGAACACATTTTGTCGGTATGAGATTTTGAAATCAAAAATTCGGTGTTGGCGAATTTTTTCGAAAGTGCTTTTTGCAAAACAGGAACAACAACGTTTTCGCTTGCGAAATGCCCAACATCAACGATGTTTATTCCATAAAACGATGAATCGAGATAGTCGTTGTATTTAGCTTCGCCAACAACAAAAGTGTCGACACCTTCTTTTATTATGCAAGACGGAATCCCATATCCCGCTCCACAACCTACCGCAATTTTTTTCACCTTTTCGGTACTTTTTGAAAATCTTATACCCTTTGTGTCGAGGTTTTTGCCGATCTGTTTTGCAAACTCTTCTAGCGATATGTCGGATTCAACCTCTCCGCAATGTATTATCGACATCTCGTCTTGGGTAAGTTTGTAGACTTCGCTAAGACCCAAAGCTTTTGCCAAACAATATGCAACGCCGCTTTCGGCTTTGTCAAGATTTGTGTGCACCGATATAACCGAGATATCGTTTTTTATAAGTCGCCTAACCGCTTCCCCGACAGGGGTTTCGTTTGTAACTGTTTTTAACGGTTTAAAGATTAATGGGTGGTGTGAAATAATGAGATCACAGTTATTTTCAACAGCCTCCTCTATCGCTTCAAACGAAACATCGAGCGATATCAAAACTTTTTTAATTTCGTTTTTGCCGTTACCAACTTGAAAACCAACATTGTCCCATTCAAATGCCGTTTCAAATGGAGCCATTTCATTTAAATAGTCCAAAATATCATATGCTTTTAGCTTGCTCATTGAGATATCTCCTTATTATTTTTAGTAAAATTATAACATAATTTTGAAATATTTACACGTTTTTTGCTCAAAAAAAAGTTCACAAATTATCATTCATTTTTCGAAAAATTTAATTTAATATTGATTAATATATCTAATTACAGTATACTTTTTTCTATAAATAAAAAAAGGGTGGTTATTTTTACTATGAAAAGCGACATCGAAATAGCGCAAAGCATATCTCCGAAACATATTAAAGAGATCTCGGAAAAAGCGGGAATTTCGGAAAACTATCTCGAACAATACGGAAACAACAAAGCAAAGGTCGATCTTAACATATTTAAAGAGCTTGAAAAAAAGCCAAACGGAAAACTCATACTTGTGACCGCTATCAATCCAACTCCTGCCGGAGAGGGCAAAACAACAACGACGGTAGGCCTTGCGGATGGCTTTCAAAAGCTTGGCAAAAACGTTATGGTGGCTCTTCGCGAGCCCTCGCTAGGACCTGTTTTTGGAATAAAAGGCGGAGCTGCCGGCGGCGGATATGCTCAGGTTATCCCAATGGAGGATATCAATCTTCATTTCACAGGGGATTTCCACGCAATAGGCGCCGCAAACAATCTTCTTTGCGCCATGCTCGACAACCATATCTATCAAGGGAACAGCCTTAACATAGACGTTAGAAAGATAACATTCAAACGCTGTGTCGATATGAACGACCGCCAGCTTCGAAACATAACCAACGGACTTGGCGGAAGGGTAAACGGAGTGCCGAGAGAGGACGGTTATGATATAACGGTAGCTAGCGAAATCATGGCGGTTGTCTGTCTTTCAAAGGATATAAGTGACCTTAAAAAAAGGTTAGCCAACATAATTGTAGGCTATAGTTTCGACGACACGCCCGTTACAGCAGGTCAATTAAAAGCGGAGGGCGCTATGGCGGCGCTGCTCAAAGATGCTATCAAACCAAACCTCGTTCAAACGCTCGAAGGAACGCCGGCTCTTATCCATGGCGGACCGTTCGCAAACATTGCGCATGGTTGCAACTCGATAATAGCGACAAAGCTTGCGTTAAAACTTTCCGACTACACGATAACCGAAGCCGGATTTGGCGCTGATCTTGGTGCGCAAAAGTTCCTCGATATCAAATGTAGAGTTTCGGGGCTTTCCCCCTCTGCCGTTGTAGTTGTTGCAACGGTTAGGGCTCTTAAACATCATGGCGGTTGCCCAAAAGATATGCTTTCGACCGAAAACATCGATTATCTCGAAAAAGGGTTGCCCAACCTTGAAAGACACATCAACAATATATCAAAAGTCTATTCTCTTCCCTGTGTTGTCGCTATCAACCGTTTCCCAACCGACAGCGAAGCCGAGCTTGAACTAATAGCAACCTCATGTGAAAAGCTTGGGATAAACGTTAAATTGTCGGAGGTTTGGGCAAAAGGCGGCGAGGGTGGAACCGAGCTTGCGAAAAAGGTTATCGAGCTTTGCGAAACTCCCTCAAACCTTTCGCTTAGCTATGACGATAGTTTATCTATCGAAGAGAAGATAAACGAAGTAGCCAAAAAAATCTATGGCGCAAAAAAAGCCGAGCTTTCGCCGCAAGCTAAAAAGCAGGCGCAAAAACTCGACGAGATGGGATATTCAAATCTTCCAGTTTGTATCGCCAAAACACAATACAGTTTTTCCGACAATCCCGCTTTAATCGGCGCTCCAAACGATTTCATCGTTACCGTTAAAAACCTAAAGGTTTCTGCCGGCGCCGGATTTATAGTCGTTCTAACCGGAGATATCATGACGATGCCGGGGCTTCCGAAAGTTCCGTCTGCCGAAAAGATCGATGTCGACATCAACGGAACGATAAGTGGATTGTTTTAAGAAAGGAACTACAAGATAAATGGATAGAATTTTAAAAGGCGCTCCGGTTGCAAAAGATATTCTAGCGCTTGCAAAAGCCGACGCCGAAAAGCTTATACAAAGCGGAACCGCTCCAACGCTTGCTATCGTTCGTGTTGGAGAAAGACCCGACGATATAGCGTATGAAAACAGCCTTATCAAACGTTGCGAAAGCAATTCCGTTGCGGTAAAAACGATTGCGTTAGAACAAACTGCCACCACCGAAACGCTTGTTGAAACGCTTGAAAAGATCAACAACGACGGCGGTATTCATGGTTGCCTCTTGTTTCGACCGTTGCCGTCGCATATAGATGAAACAAAGGTTAGAAACTCTCTTTGCGCCAAAAAAGATGTCGACGGAATAAGCGATCTTTCGCTTGCCGGAGTTTTCACCGATAGCAGTGTCGGCTACTGTCCTTGCACGGCGCTAGCCTCGGTCGAGATATTAAAGCACTATAATATAGAGCTTTCGGGGAAACACGCCGTTGTTTTGGGGAGAAGCCTTGTAGTTGGAAAACCCCTTTCGATGCTTTTGTTAAAAGAAAATTCCACCGTTACTATCTGCCACACCAAAACAAAGGATGTTGCAAGCGAAACCGCAAAAGCCGACATTCTTTTCGCGTGTGCCGGCAGGGCAAGGATGGTTAAAGAAAACTTTGTTAAACCTAGCGCAGTTGTCGTTGATGTTGGCATAAACTTCGACGAAAGCGGAATGTGTGGCGACGTTGATTTTGACAAAGTATCGGAAAAAACCGCCGCTATAACCCCTGTTCCGGGCGGCATAGGCGCAGTTACAACCGCCATTATGATAAGAAATGTTGTTGATGCGACAAAAAAACAAACTGCAAACTAAATATTTTTCGAAATTCTACAGATAATAGTATTGGCGATATCCAATACTATTATTTTTTTGAAGGATTATTTTATGAATACTTTTAAAGCTATCGTTCTTTGCAGTTCTGCTTTTCTTTTGATGGTTGCGGTTATATTTTCGACCGTCAACGACAAGACCCCCGCAGAGATTGCGGTAGAACAACTAAACGAACAAAACGGCATCGGCGACACCGAAGTTTCCAAAAACCAAACCGGAATCCCAACCGACAATCTTTCGGGCGAAAAGATTGGTTGGGGGCTTGGCAAGGCGAGAAACGAAAGCGGTCAACCGCTAGATGCAGTTAATGCTCAAGCAAAATATAGCGACCTTGGCGGAATTTTCATCTACCCCGAAACCGCAAACACGATGCATTTAACGTTTGATCTAGGATATGAAAACGGCTACACATCGACCATTCTCGATGTGTTAAAGCAAAACAACGTTAAGGGGATTTTTTTCATTACAGGCGACTATCTTGAAAAAGAACCTGAACTTGTTGAAAGAATTATTGCCGACGGACATATCCTAGCCAACCACACCGTCGAACATCTAACGATTCCCGATATATCTATCGAAGAGGCAACCGACGATGTTATGAACCTCCACGACAGCGTTTTGCAACAGTTCGGATATGATATGTCGCTTTTCAGATTTCCAAAAGGAGAGTTTTCCGAAAAAACCCTTATGCATCTTCAAAACCTAGGGTATAAAAGTATGTTTTGGAGTTTCGCTTATCTTGATTGGGAGGTCGACAACCAACCCGACCCAAAACAAAGCCTTGATAAACTGATTTCAGCAGCACACAGCGGAGCTATCTATCTTCTCCACACCGTTTCCGAAACAAATTCCATTATTTTGGACGAATTTATAAAATCGGTCAAAGCAAAAGGTTTTGTTTTTGAAAAACTTTCCCTTAGTAGCACAAACGATATAATCTATTAGTCAACATATAAAATCTTTAGAGGTGTCAAATTATGACACCTCTCTTTTTTTAAGCAAAAATTTAAAGGCAAAGAATAGTTTTTTTCTATTCTTCACCCTTAAATATCATTATATTGTTTTTTGTAAACTTTAAAATCTACTGTCCGCTTTTTTCTCTAAAGTTGCTACAAAAATGCGGAGTGTCCATCAAATTCTGTCCTGATGTTTGGTTGGTCACCTGGATTTTATCCAGCTGACATCGGTCACCCGAAGCATGGTGTGTGCATTCTGTAACGTTACAGGTTACTCCTGAGTTCATCATCTGCCTTTACCTCCTTAATTCGTTATGTTTTTAGTATTCGCATTTTTGCGGATTATATACTAAATAACATTAACAAAAGGAAACAAAGGTACCGGCAAAATTCAAAAAACAGTTCACTAGTTCTTTAAACAAGACCTCTTTTAACAAGCTCTTGAGCTATCTGAACCGCATTTGTTGCTGCGCCTTTTCTTATTTGGTCGGCCACAACAAAAAGGCAAAGCCCATTGTCACAGGAGATATCTTCCCTTATTCTTCCAACATACACTTCGTCGGTGTCGCTTGTGTCTAGTGGCATTGGGTATTTTTTGTTTTCAACATCGTCTACAATAATAATACCTTCGGATTTTTCTAAAATCTCTCGGGCTTGTTTTGCTGTAAGTTTTGTTTCGGTTTCGATGTTAATCGCTTCCGAATGGCTTCTATATATAGGAACACGAACAGCGGTTGCGCTTATCTTGATGGTGTCGTCATGGAACATCTTCTGCGTTTCCCATGTCATCTTCATCTCTTCTTTTGTATAGTCGTTTTCTTTGAAAACATCTATTTGCGGGATAAGGTTGCAAGCTATTTGATATGGGAAAGCTTCGATTGTTGGCTTTTCTTTGTTGACCAACTGTTTTAGTTGAAGTTCAAGCTCTTCAAGCCCGGGATTTCCGGCACCCGAAACTGCTTGATATGTCGAAACAACGATGCGTTTAATCTTTGCGGCATCGTGAAGCGGTTTCAACGCTACAACCATCTGTATTGTCGAGCAGTTTGGGTTAGCTATAATTCCTTTGTTCCAATCGAGATCCTCGGGGTTAACTTCGGGTACAACAAGAGGAATTTCGGGATCATATCTAAATGTACTGCTGTTGTCGATACAAACAGCCCCTCTTTTCACCGCCTCGGGTGCTAGCGTTTTGCTAATTGAACCGCCGGCAAAAAGCACGATGTCGACACCGTCGAATTTTTCGGGGGTCGCCTCCGACACGGTGTAGTCAACGCCCCTATAGTTGATAATCTTTCCTTCCGATCTTGCGGAAGCAAGAAGCAATAGGTTGTTGATCGGAAAATCTCTTTCCTCCAAAACCGTCAACAACTGTTGACCAACTGCGCCGGTAGCTCCGACTATCGCTACATTATATTTTTTCATAATCTTTTCTCCTTTATTGCTAAAATTCATTTAATCTTTTTGTATTATATCATATAAAAACCTCTTTAATCAATGTATAATAACTGCAAAAAATCCCCTTTATTTTCTTATTAACTGTATAAGATCATTGATTCTTGTTTGAATTTTGTCGTAATCATACCCGGCTTTTGTCAACCGCTCAAAACGCTCATCCCCTGTCCCCCATTTTCCTTCGAGAACTTCTTTAACAAGGTCGTCAAGGCTTCTTAAGCAAACCTCGCTTATAGCAAGCCTTCGGTTAACCTCGATAGTTATAAACGGCAGTTTTTCTACAAGATAGATATTATTCGTTTCGAAATCGTCATAATAACTGTTTGTTGTTAAATTTCCGGATTTATCCCCCGTGAAGTTAAGCCGTTCGATACCGTTTCGTTTGCATATATTAACGCAAAGTTCAACAAGCTTTGCGAACGTCGCTCCGCTCATAACCTGTTTCGCCTTTCGATTTATGGCGGCAACTTGAACCAAAACCGTGTTGCTAAGCTGTTTGTCGTCAAGTCCGCTAACAGCGCAGTTTTTCTCTTCGACATATATCCCAACTCTTCCTCCGCTATCGATAGCATAGTTTGCGCTTATCTTGTTTTTGCGCATAATCTCGCCAAACGTTTTAACGTTTATATCCCCGTTCATATAGCTTACGTTGATTTTGTCTATCAAGCTTTTTCTTGGCGACAAATAATATTCCGACAGTTGCACATAATCAGTTAGCGGAAAGTTTTCCGCAATAACTTTTGGATTGGGTTTTTGCACAAGTTCGGGCTTCGGCGTTGGTTCAGGCTGTGGCGGTGGCTCGGGCTTCGGCGTTGGCTCGGGCTTCGGCGTGGGTGTAGGCTCGGGCTGTGGTGTTGGTTCGGGTCGTGGATCTGATGGCAACAACTTTTTCATTATTTCGGCTTTTGGCTGAAACTCGGTTCTGTCTTTTATCTCCGCTATCCAAAACTTCCCTCTTGGTGTTTTAACAAGCCCCCATAAATAACCCTCATTTTGGCAAACATCACTTATAGGATAAACGCCGGCAGCAAAAAAATTTGAACCAACATCAAACGATCGATTATATCCGCCAACAAGATGCTGAAAATCTTTTGTTTCGGGCAACGCCCTTATCCTAACATCCCCCCTTTTCATATCGATAGTTCCCGAAATTGCGACCGTTTCAAACTTTGGCTCGGGGTATGGAATGGGTTTTTTAACGGCAAGCGAGGTATAGAAACTTTGCGTTTCAAGAAGCCTACAGACCGCCATTGGGTCGACTGCGTATTTCGTTCTATCGGTATAGGAGTAGCGATAGTTTTTTGGGCAAAGCCACGTTTCAAAATGGAGGTGCGCCCCCGTCGTCGCCGTTCCGGTGTTGCCGGTGTAACCAATCAATTGGCCCCTTGAAACGCTCTGACCAACCTTTACACCACGGCTTTTCAGATGAGCATAACGAGCGAGTTCCCCTGTGTTTTTGTTATGGATAATAAGCATATTTCCGCCTCTTGTGTCGTAGAAAGAGGCTATAACCGTTCCGTTGTTTGCGCTATAAAGCGCTGTTCCAACGTTGCAACCAAAATCAAGCCCATAATGCATGAGTTTTGTTCCAAACGGCGCATAAATAATAAACCTTGAAGTAATGTTGATTTTATCTATTGGAAATTGAAACATTAAAACACCTCTCTATCCTTTAGCGTTGTCGTTTGGGCGAACTTCCTGTTCATCCTGTTCTTCATATTCTATAGGTTTAACCTTTTTAACCGACAGCCCAAACACAGCCGCTATCGCTTTAATTGCTTTATACGCATACGCTACATACGCCATCGTTATAACAAGCTTTAGCGCCATCATCAAATCGACTTGGTCGCCCCCAATGTTAGCAACCGAAATGTCCGGAACAAACTGCGCCGCTGCATAGGTTATCGCAATAGACACCCCGACAACTGCCCCTTGCAAAACCCCTTTAAAGGTGCATTTCCAACAAAATTCTTTGGAACTGTCAAGCCAAAACTTAAGCGACGACAGAATATGATATGCAAAGCTGGTTAATATCAAACCAACAAAAATCATAGCAAGCTCTATATTCAAAATATAATTCACCTCATTTTCTAAAAAAATGTTTTCTTATCTCATGATATGTAATAGCTTTTTTTATGTTAATTTTAAAGAATATTTTTTTATTTCTCCGCAGTTTAGTGTGGCTTTTAAAACCAATGCACCATTAAATTTTATGAAAACAAAAAAACATTAATACCGCTTAACGCAAAAAAAACAACCGATAGTTTTCAAACACACCGTTCAAAAACTCTCGGTTGATATTATATTTTTTTGCAAGAAGTTCAACCCCTCGGCGTTTGATAAAACCACGGGGAGATACTTTATAGGATTATCCTCGTAACAACTCCTCCCGCCAACTGCGGTTGGCACCCTCCTCAAAGAGGAGGGCAAAGTTAGCCTCCCTCCATGAGGGAGGTGGCAGGCAAAGCCTGTCGGAGGGAGTATTTCTAACAGAAAGAATAAAACCGATTTTTTAAGTTGACAGCATTGACCCCCTCACGCCCCCTAACATCGACAGATTCATGGCGTTTGATAAAAGCCTAAACCCAAACCAATCCCCCTTAACCCCCGCCATGTTTAATCTTCCGATGCGTATCCCCAATCTTCCGCAAATTTTTAACCCCGCCAAACCGCTCAAACTTCTTCGCTTCGATCTGCTTTGAATTTAACCCCTCATATCCGGCTTCGGTTTTAAGCTTAACAAAACTCTCAAACCTTCTGCTGTCTAACGTTCCGTTGTTGATAGCTTCGACAACCGCACAACCCTTTTCATTTGAATGTGTGCAATCTCGAAATCTACATTCAACAGCCAAAACTTCGATATCATCGAATGTTTTTGAAACATCAGCGCCATCTGCGCCCAGTTCACGCATTCCGGGAGTGTCGATTAAAACGCCCCCGCTCGACGACAAAAACATCTCTTTAGACGTTGTGGTGTGTCGCCCTTTATCGGCCTTTCCTATCTCTTTTGTCTCGGTAACAGTTTCCCCCAAAAGCGAATTGATAAGGGTCGATTTGCCAACCCCCGACGACCCTATAAAAGCCGAGGTCGTTCCGCCTTTTAGATATCTTTCAAACTTTGTTTTTATATCCTCGTCAAACATCGATAATGATATTATATCGGAATAAAGCGAAACGTTTTCAACCTCTTTAAGCTTTTGCCCTATATCCTCGCAAAGGTCCGATTTGGTCAACACAATAACGGGAACTGCGCCGCTATCCCAAGCCACCGAAAGATATCTCTCTAACCTATTCAGATTAAAGTTTTGGTTCAGCGACATACAGATAAACACGGTATCGATGTTCGCCGCAACGGGTTGAGTTTGCCCCGAAACCCCAACAGCTTTTCGCATAAACACGCTTTTTCTTGTTAAAACATGATGTATGATAACGTTGCTGTTTTCGTCTTGTTGCGACACCATAACAAAATCCCCAATCGTTGGGAACGAAACAAGCTGTTTTGTTTCAAACCGCATCTTTCCCGAAATCTCGGCAAAGCCTTCCCCTTGTTCCGAAATAATTTTATAAAGACCTCTTTGTTGCGAAACAATTCTAGCTATATTTAATCCAGCATATTGTGAAGCTTCGCTTTTAAAGCGGTCGGATAACCCGTATTTTTCAAGAATGTTCATTTTTTCCTCTAATCTCCCTATTGCAACTATATATCCAAAATTATAGTATAAAACGCTTGAAATAACAACTATATTAAGGGTAAGAAAAATTAAGGCGAAATGTTTAAAACCTTTCGTTTTCTAACATCTCGCCTTGCAACTATGTATTTACAATCAAAAGCTTATCTTTAAGCTCTAGAACCTTTTTATGTATCTCTTTGATGATGAGTTTAAACTCATCGTCGTTTTTCCCTGTTGGGTCATCGAGACCCCAGTTTTCGGCATACTGCGACGGGACGTTTGGGCAACTAACGTTGCAGCCCATAAATATAACAACATCGGGATCTGGAATCTGTTCAACCGTCTTGTTAAACTGTGTCGCTTCCATATCAACATCATACAGCTCTTTTATAAGACGAACGGCATCTTGATTGATTTGGTTTTTTATTATTGTCCCCGCCGAAAAGCTTTCAAAAACATCGCTTGCCAACATCTTTCCCAGCGCCTCTGCCATCTGGCTTCGACAGGAATTGTGGTTGCAAACAAATGCAACCTTTGGCTTTCCGCTACATTTTATTTCGGGTCTGAAACTTTCGAAATCATAATCAACGTCAACCGTTCCATCGTCTCCAAAATAATGTATCGCTTGGGTTGGGCATTGTCTTTCGCAACCATGGCAACCATGAACACAACCGTTGCCATAGACCACCTTCGGTTTTCCGGTTGTTTCGTCGGGTTGAGCCGACGTTTCGTCGGGTTTATAGACTCCATGTTTGCACATATCGTTACACACCATGCAACCGATACATTTATCATAATCTATAACCGGATACCATGTACTACTCATTTTCTACCCCCTCATTCTTAAACCAATATTTGGTGTTGTTTGCAAATTTAACAAGCATAAGCATAACAGGAACTTCAACAAGAACCCCGACTATCGTTGCAAGCGCAACAGGGCTTTGCGCTCCGAAAAGCGAGATAGCGACCGCTACAGAAAGTTCAAAAAAGTTTGAAGCTCCGATCATTCCGGCAGGGGCGGCTATGTTGTGTGGAAGTTTAATTGCTTTCGAAGCAAAGTATGCTATACCAAATATTAATACCGTTTGAATAATAAGGGGAACTGCTATTAAAACGATGTGAATCGGGTTTTCAACGATAACGTCACCTTGAACCGAGAAGATAATAACAAGCGTTAAAAGAAGCCCTCCCGTTGTGACGCCGGAAAATTTCGGAATAAACTGTTTTTCCAGGTATTCTATGCCTTTACGTTTTGTTATAACCGTTCTTGTTATAACCCCTCCGGCAAGTGGAATAACAACAAACAATACCACCGACAAAACAAGGGTATCCCAAGGAACAGATACTCCGCCGACGCCCAATAAAAACGCAACAATTGGGGTGAACGCCACCAGTATTATAAGATCGTTTGTCGCAACTTGAACGACGGTGTATGCGGGGTTTCCCTTTGTTAAGTGGCTCCACACAAAAACCATCGCTGTGCAGGGGGCGGCGCCCAAAAGAACTGCGCCGGCTAGATAATCGGTTGCAAGCTCCGGCGTTATAAATCCTTTAAACACAACGAAGAAAAACAGCCACGCAATGCCAAACATCGTGAACGGTTTTATAAGCCAGTTTGTTATCCATGTGACAAACAATCCTTTTGGATTTTTGCCAACATTTTTAATGCTTTGAAAATCAACCTTTAGCATCATCGGATATATCATCAACCATATCAAAATCGCAATCGGAATCGATACATTAGCAAATTCAAGGCTGCTTAAAAAATCGGGAATAGCCGGCAAAAACCTTCCTATCAAAACGCCGACAACCATGCAGATTATAACCCAAACGGTTAGATATCTTTCAAAAAAACCAATACCACTTGATTTTTGTTTACTCATTTTCTTGTTCCTTCCATTTAGCCACAAGCTTAAAAAAAATTTATTTCAAAAATTTAGCTGCGAACTTTTTTTAGTATCGTTTCAACTTCCTCAACCTTTAAAACTTTTCCGTATGAAACAACCTTTCCATCAACGACAAGCGCCGGAGTTGTCATAACGCCATAGCTTGCAATCGCCGAGAAATCCGTTACATGGTCGATAGATGTGTCCATCGAAAGGTTTGAAAGAGCTTTTTTTGTCGCCTCTTCAAGTTGGTTGCATTTTTTGCAACCCGAACCCAAAACCTTAACGGATGCTCCGTTTTCAAGTTGTTGTTTTGCTTCCTCAACGCTTTTTGCGCTTATTTCTCCGCAACAACCGCTAGGTTGTTTTTGTTCTGCCGTGTCGCACGCTCCGCCGCAGTCGCAGGTTTTCTCTTTGATTTCTAACGCCGCCGTGTCGCAAGCTCCGCCGCAATCGCAGGATGTTTGTTTCTCTTCAACTTGTTTTTTCTTTCCAAAACCAAAAATAGCCATAATTTAAAATCTCCTAATAATATATTATTTTTTTATTTAAAAACCAAGATAGAACATATAAAAACCAATAAGAGCAATTAGACTGCCCATAATAATTTTTAAAATCCCACTGGCTTTTCCGTATTTTTCGCTTGCCGAAAGTTTTTGAACAAACCCAATTGATGTTCCGCAAACGACCGCCAAAATTCCATGCCCTATCGAATACAAAAGCAAAAGCAATATTCCAAAAGCAAAGCTTCCCTGCCCTGCAACAATTGCTAACAGCGCTATCAACACGGGTGTTGAACAGGGCGACGAAAATATTCCGCCCAATATTCCGGCTATGAGTGCGCCGATAAATCCTTTTTTTGTGTTTTTCGTCACAAACGTTGCCGAGGGTATAAATTCAAATATCTCCCACGTTTGGAGCGCCATCAAAAGCATTAGCACCCCTAGCAGTATATACCACCACGAAGCCGAGTTTCCGATAAGCGTTCCGGCGATTGTAGCTATAACCCCTAGAGCGGTAAACGTTATCGCAGAACCTATAGCAAACGTTAGTGATAGCAAAAATGCTCGTTTGGTGGTGCGTTCCCCCGTTCCCCCAACATAGCCCACTATAACCGGAACGCTAGACAACGAACAAGGGGTAAACGATGTTAACACGCCGGCGACAAACGCAAGCAACGGAGCAACAAAGCTGTTGTTTGCTATTACTTGAGAGATGTTTTCAAGCATTATATCCATAGGTCTAAACCCCCATATCCGCCAAAATCAGCTGCATCTGTTCTTTTGATAATCCGCCTTGATGAACCGTGAAGATATGTTCCCCTGTCTCTCGGTGAGCATACATATTAAAATTTATCGCCGTCGCTATTATCTCGCTAGGAACATAGGGCGTTCCATCGGCGTTGTATAAAACTTGAGATGGGATAACTTGAATCGGGAAACCTTCCGCCGCTTCGGGATTTTTCCAAACATCAACAAATTTTATTATCGCTTTCCCCTGCATTTCGCTGTTTAGCTCGACCAAAACAGGAGCCATAGCGATACACGGTGCGCATTCGTCCGCTCCGAAATCTATTATCATCGGAAGCGAATGTTCGCTTAATTGTTCAATGTCTATGCTCGTAGCATTTAACGCCCATTCCTCCGGTATATCTTGCTGCAAAACTATGTCGCTTCCAGAGTCCATGCTAAAAGCCCATATACCAACGACTATCAATATCATAGCAACCGGAACCAGCAGTTTCAACAACTTTTTCTTTTTTGATTTTTGTTTTGGCGGTTTCCAATCGGTGTCTTCCCCTAGATAGGTTATCGAACCCATAGGACAGATGTTTCCGCAACCGTGGCAATGATCGCTGCAGTTTTCGGGATTTTCAACTACAGGGCTTGGGGCTTTGCTGTTATCATAAACGTTGTTTTTGCATTTTTTTATACAACCTCCACACTGCACACACGTTGTGTAATCAACTATCGGATACCATTGTTTAGCCATATCAATCTCCTCTATATTAAATAATGTTGAAATGCATTAAAGAAATATCCAACCAACACAATTCCACCCGATACAATAGCGATGAACGCTGCCAAAAGTTTTGGTTTAACTGCTTTTTTAAGCATGATTAAAGAGGGTAAACTTAAAGCTGTTACCGCCATCATAAACGAAAGTATAGTTCCTAGCTGTGCGCCCTTTGCCAAAAGCGCCTCCGCTATTGGGATTGTTCCGAAGATATCGGCATACATCGGAACGCCGACCAGCGTTGCTAGGATAACGCCAAACGGATTGTCGCTTCCAAGAACCGTTTCAACAACTTCTTGCGGTATCCAGTTGTGGATAACTGCGCCTATACCAACCCCAACCAGTATATAGGGGAAAACTTTTTTAAACGTCGAAACGACCTGTTCATATGAATAGACAACACGTTGTTTTTTGGTTAAAGCATCGCTTTCGATATCGACGCTCGAAGCGTTTAATATAAAATCTTCAACGTGTTTTTGCATACCGAGTTTGTCTAATATCGTTCCTCCGACAACCGCAACGACAAGCCCCACTATAACATAGACCACCGCAACCTTTGCGCCGAAGATGCTCATCAAAAGAACAAGGCTTCCAAGGTCAACCATCGGAGAACTGATCAAGAAACTAAACGTCACCCCAACCGGAAGACCGGCGCTAGTAAAGCCCATGAAAAGCGGAATTGATGAACAAGAGCAAAACGGGGTCACCGTTCCGAGAAGCGCCGACACGACGTTTGCCCAAATACCTTTAAAACGGCTTAATATTTTTTTGCTTCGTTCGGGGGGGAAATAGCTTTGGATGTATGAAATTATAAAGATTAATGTGCAGAGCAAAACCGTTATCTTGATAACGTCATAGATAAAAAAATGAACGCTCGCCCCAACACGAGAGGTTATATCAACACCCAACGTTGAAAGAATGTTTCCTGTTAAATCGTTTAGCCATTTCATGCCAAGCAGTTGATTTTGGATAAAATCCGAAATTGCTGATAAAGTCTCCATCGTTGTTTCTGCCTTTCGTTTGTTAAATCAATTTTTTTTGATGTTTTCTTCATTTTAATAGCCATATTCAAATGGCTGTTAACGTTTAATATATTTATTAATCAATTTATTATAGCCGAACGTTGTTGACAACCGCAATCGCCAGCTATCTTTTCAGCTGTGTCCGCCACACCACAATCGGTCGTCGTCAGCTGTTGCATAGCCAAAACCGCAAACTCTGCGCCCTGTTTATTAATCCTGTAGTGGGTCCATTTTCCAACATACCAACATTCGATTATTCCGCTAGCGCATAAAATCTTCATGTGATACGAAAGTTTGGATTGCGCAAGGCCCAATGCATCGCCAATATGACAGGCGCATTTTTCGCCGCTTTGAAGAATTTTGACTATCGCAACTCTGTTTTCATCACAAAGAGCTTTAAAAATTAACGCAAGTTTCTTGTTATCCATATCAGCTCTCCTTCGTTTAGATCAATATCAATATTTTTTGATTTGACACCAGTATACTCCGTTATCATCCAGTTGTCAAGTGTTAAAACAAAAAATATTGATTTAACAAAAAATTATCTACCTAATATGTCTATAGGTTTAAATCGCTTTCGATATCATCTTTGCTCACTTCAATTATTTTATGCTGAATTTCTAATAACTTGTGTGGCTTTATGTCTTGTTACAGGACATAGTATTCTTGCAAATACTATACACTAATTAATGTCTTATTTCAAGACATCAAGGAGGTAGTATGCCAAGAATTATTGACAAAGCTAAACAAAATATCGTCGGTGAAAACGTCAAGAAACTCCGAACACAACAAAACATGACGCAGAAACAACTCGCCGAGAAATTAGAGTTGTTAGCAATATATGTTTGCAGAGGGTCGATATCGAGAATAGAAAACGGCGAAAGAACCGTTACGGACATCGAGGTCGATGGTTTTTGCAAAGCTTTAGGCGCAACTTTACAAGAGCTTTTCAACCGAGAATAGAGATTAAAACTCATATACTCTAAAAGGGTAATACTTTTAGAGTATATGAGTTTTAAATTATAATCAACTAAATTAATACCTTTAAGGAGCAATCTCCGGTTTCATTTCGCCATAACTTCCTTTTATCAAGATAGTGTCATCACCAAACGTCACGACATCGCACCAATCAATCATGATGTTGTCTTTTCCCTTAAGCCCCAAAAACTTTCCTTTTGAGAAAACTACAAGCTTTGTTATCGTCGCCGTCGCCCTGTCGAACACCACGTCGTCGGCATACCCTAGTTTCTTTCCCGTTTCTATCGAGATGATCTCTTTTTCGCATAGATTTAAAAATGTCATAAAACAACCTCCTTTTTATAATACTATGCGAGAATTACAAAAAGTCTACAAAACATCCATAAAAAAATCAAATCATCTCTTTAATGGTTTTAAGAGCGTTTTTTTCAAGGCGGCTAACCTGTGCTTGGCTAATAGCAACAAGTTTCGCAACTTCGGTTTGGGTTTTTCCCTTCATAAATCTAAGGTCTAAAATCGTTTTTTCTCGATCTGTTAACCCCTTTATCGCTTGCTTAATCGAGATTTCGCAAAGCCAATCGTTTTCCCCCTCGTTGTCGCTTATTTGATCCATTATATAAACAGCGTCGTTTCCGTCGGAGAAAAGCGGTTCATTAAGGGATATCGGAAGCGAAATCGATTCAAGCGACATGATAACATCCATCGTGTCGACCTCTAGATGTTTCGCTATTTCCGAAACTGTCGGCTCAAGGTTGTTTTTGTTTTGCAAAAATTCTTTAGCTTGCATAGCTTTATACGCAAGATCCCGTATCGAACGGCTAACTCTTATGCTGCTGTTATCCCGAAGAAACCGCTTTATCTCCCCGATTATCATCGGAACAGCGTAGGTCGAAAACCTAACTCCATGTGAGGTGTCGAAGTTGTCGATAGACTTCATAAGCCCAATGCATCCAACCTGGAAAAGATCGTCTGCCGGCTCTCCTCGCCCCGAAAACTTTTGAACAACGCTCAAAACCAGCCTTAAATTGCCTTGAATAAGCTTGTCTCTTGCCGTTTTATCGCCAGCCCTCATCTCGTTTATGAGGGATATCTTTTGTTTTTCTGTTAACAGCGTTAGCTTTGCCGTGTTAACTCCGCAAATCTCTACCTTGCAGTTTTGCATAAAATTTATTCTCCCGTTTTTGTTGTTAACGAGAGTGTTGGTAATAAATTCTATTTTTATTCATGTTTATGATATTTTTTCGATATCTTTTTTAAGCCTCTTTATAATTCTTTTTTCCAAACGAGAAATATATGATTGTGAAATTCCTATCTCATCTGCAACTTCTTTTTGGGTCATCTCGTCTTTTCCTTGAAGCCCAAACCGCATCTCTATTATCGTTCTCTCCCTCGACGAAAGTTTTGCAACAACGCTTCTTATCATGTTTTGTTCCGCCTCTTTTTCAACCCCTTTTGAAACAACGTCACTTTCGGTTCCGAGAACGTCGGAAAAAAGAAGCTCGTTTCCGTCCCAATCGGTGTTTAGCGGTTCATCTATCGAGGTTTCGTTTTTCTTGTTCGAAACTTTGCGCATAAACATCAATATTTCGTTTTCAATACACCGTGAAGCATAGGTGGCAAGCTTTATATTCTTGTCGGGACAAAAGGTATTGACGGCTTTTATCAAACCGATTGAACCTATCGAAACTAGGTCTTCAACGCTGTGTCCGCTATTTTCAAATTTTTTTGCAATATAGACCACCAAGCGAAGATTGTGGGTTATGAGTTTTTGTTTAGCGGCTTCGGGGTCGGTTGCAAGCATCTCGAACACCGCTTTTTCCTCCTCAGCATTAAGCGGCGCCGGAAGAGTTTCGGGTCCGTTGATATAATGGAAACCCCTCTTTGGAGCAACCACCACTATAATTTTAAGTATAAAAAAACGCATTTGATTTATAAGTTTTGTCATTTCGATTAATTCCTTTATTGGCTTAAATTTTGTTGATAATTTATTTGCAAATAATCCCTATGGGTTATATAATAGCCCTATGGGCTATATAATAGTTTTATTGACAGGCTATTTTTTGGAGGTTGATTTAAATTGTTAGAAAACAAATTAGGGTTAAAGACAGAAGCAGAGCTTGCTTTAGCGGAAGAGAGAATAAGCAAAATCAAAGCATATGAACTATTCGAAAAAAAACTATTAAACACATTAGAAACAGGAAAATTTTCAGCGTTATCATATATTCATAGATATTTGTTTGACGAAATCTATGATTTCGCCGGAAAAATCCGAACAGTTAATCTATCGAAAAGCAGTTTTCGCTTTGCCCCTCTTATGTATCTTGAAATATCGCTTCAAAACATCGACAAGATGCCGCAATCAACCTTTGATGAGATTGTTGAAAAATATGTTGAGATGAATATTGCCCACCCTTTTAGAGAAGGCAACGGACGTAGCACGAGAATTTGGCTAGACTTAATATTAAAAGAAAATATAAAAATGGTGGTGGATTGGAGCAAGGTTAATAAAAACGACTATCTTCTTGCAATGGAACGAAGCCCGATTAAAGACATCGAGATAAAGCATCTTTTAAAAAATGCTCTAACCGATGATATTGATAACAGAGAGATTTATATGAAAGGCATCGATGCAAGCTACCATTATGAAGGCTACAGTGTTTATAAATCGGAAGATTTAATTATATAGCTACAACAACCCCCTCCCCCAATTTTCCCAACATATCGACACACCCCCGATACAAAAACGCCCTCGTTTTTGTATCGGTTTTTTCATGTCAAAAACTCCGCACCTATAACCGCCGAATTGTTGAAATCGCTTTCGGGGATATCGGAAAACGCAACAATCGGCTTATAGACTTTGTTTTTCTTTTTCTCGAGAACCTTGCAATAATCCGCAACGACACCAACTAGCATTCCGCTATGTCCCAACGCTTTATATGGTATCATTCGTATCTTCAAATCGCTCTGTTGTTCAACAACAGCTAGCGTTTGCGACAGTATATCCTCTGCAACTTGTTTTGGCAAAAAAGTTTCGGCGAGTTCTTTTTTAACCAGCATAACGGGGTTTCCAAAACACGGGTCACACAGTTTGTTTCCGGTGTCGACAAACGCATTCATCTTTTTGACATTTTTCAAAATAGACAGTTCAACCTCGACAAGTTGCGGCTTTTCTGACGGCTTTTTAAATAGTATCTCGATAACCGAAAGAAGCAAATAAAAACCCAGAACCGACAAAAGCAGAAATATCGGGGATATGTCAAAATAAAACGATAGGTTGTTTGTTGCAAGATTTTCGGGAGAAAACGAAAAATTGATAAAAACAATCAACCCCGCAAACAAAAATGACACCAAAAAATAATACACCGTGTTTTTGATAAACGTTCTGAAATCGTTAAACCCAAACACGATAAACGTTATAACCGCCGCTACAGCAACGTTAATCGCTATCGAAAGATATGAAAGATCGGGCAACAGTATCAACAGCGAGCTTAACGCTCCAAAAACACTGCCAAAAAACACACGCAGTTTTGAGCTGTTTTTTCCCACAAAAAACTCCGTCGCTTTGATTAGGAAATAATCGATTATAACATTAACGATTAACAACACATCAATATAGATAATATTCAAAATAAAAAAACGCTCCCTTAGCATTATACTAAACGAAACGTTTTAATTTTTTTGTCATTTAATTGGTGTATATTTTAGAGTTTCTTGCCGAAAACCGCTTTTATTTAAGCTCGGCAATCGTCACCCCATCTTCACCCTCGCCAAACCTTCCAAGGCGGAATTCTTTGACGTGTTTGTTTTGTTTAAGCTTAGCATGAACCGCTTTTCTTAATGCGCCCGTTCCCTTTCCATGCACAATTCTAACGCTTATTAGGTGCGACAAAACGGCGGCATCGATAAATGTTTCAACCTCCATAATAGCCTCTTCAACCGTAAGGCCCAAAAGATTAATCTCGCTTTTTCCGCTTTTTTTATCCGAAACGCTAAAGATAGATTTTCCGCCCTTTTTGTTGTTGGCGGTTTTAAGCTGGGATTTTGGCGGTTTTTTAAGTTCACTTACATTAACCCTAGTTTTAATTATTCCGGCCGCAACCTCAACAACACCCTTTTTATCGGGTTCTTTGATAACCGTTGCCGTTCCCGAAAGCGCCGGAACATAAACTGTCATCCCCTTTTTAACCGTTCCAACCGGTTCAAGGTTAAGATTTTTTTGCTCGCTTTGCGGAGCCATATCCAAAATTCTTCCGCTTTCTTTGTTTGCTATCTCTTTTGCTCTTTTGGAAATCTGTTCCGCCATAACATCTTTTGAAGCTTTAAGCGCTTTTATTTCATCAAGAAGTTTATATGCTTGGCCGCTAACATCCGCCGACAGTTGCCGAGCTTTAGTCTGGGCTAGGTTAATATGGTTTTGGGCTGTTTTTTCGGCTTGTTGCTTAATGTCCTCAGCCTCTTTTCTCGCAAGCTCTGCCATATTTTCTTTTTGCTCCGCTATGTCAAGCTTTGCCGCCGCCTCGCTCTTAAGATGTTCTATTTCGGACAAAAGTTGTTCCATCTTTTTTTGCTCGCTCGAAAGATTTTGTTTTGCGCTTTCAAGCAGATCATCATCAAGCCCCAGCCGTTTTCCGATTAAAAGAGCGTTTGAACTTCCCGGAAGACCTATCGTCACTCGATATGTAGGGCTAAGCGTTTCGACATTAAATTCGCAACTTGCGTTTTGAACCCCTTTGGTCTGCATTGCGTATATCTTAATCTCGCCGTAATGGGTAGTAGCGACAACCTTTGCGCCGTTTTGGCGAAGGCGTTCGAGAATTGCTTTGGCAAGCGCCGCCCCCTCCGCAGGATCGGTTCCCGCCCCGAGTTCATCAAGAAGAACAAGCGACTGTTCGTTTGCTTTCAACAGAATTTCCGAGATGTTTTTAATATGTGCCGAAAAGGTCGAAAGGTTTTGTTCTATGCTTTGTTCGTCCCCGATATCAACCAAAATATCCTCGAAAACCGAAATCTCGCTTTCTTTTTTAGCCGGTATCGGAATGCCCGACATCGCCATCAACGAGAAAAGCCCGATAGTTTTAAGCGTAACGGTTTTGCCGCCGGTGTTAGGTCCAGTTATAACGAGGGTAGAATAGTTTTCCCCCAACGACACATCGGTTGCAACGACCGCTTTTTTGTCAATCAAAGGGTGTCTTGCTCTTAAAAGATTAATGTTTCCGTTGTTATTTATTTTTGGCGCTTGAGCGTCTATGTTGTTTGCATATCTTGCAATCGCTATTAGTTTATCGATCTCAACAAATGCGCTGTAGCTATGCCTTAACTGTTCCGAGATATCCGAAATTCTAGCGGAAAATGCGTATAAAATTCTCTCTATTTCCGCCGCTTCTTCCCCTTTAAGCTTTTGAATGGCGTTGTTCGCTTCGAGAACCTCGGTCGGCTCGACAAAAAACGTTGAACCGCTCGACGAAACATCATGAACCATTCCGGTTATATTTCCTTTGTGTTCGCTTTTAACCGGCACGACAAACCGACCTCCACGCATCGTCACAACTTGGTCTTGAAGGTATTTTTGTGTGGTGTCGGAACGAATTATCTTTTCAAGCTTTTCTCTAATCGAAGCTTGCATCGAAACGATCTTCTTTCTAATCGACGCTAGCTCTGAGCTTGCGTTGTCGCTCATTTCGGTGTCGCTTAATATCGCCCGCTCGATATCCCGTTCTAGGCTTTCCTCTGAAAACAGCGGAAAGAAAACAGGGTCGGTAACATCATAATGCGTCTCAAGCGGATGATACCAGGCTATTAATTGTCTCGCATTTTTAAGCAACAAACGAATTTTCAAAACCTCTGCCATCGATAAAAGACCGCCCTTGTCGGAACGCAACAACGTTTCGTTGAGCGAAACAACGTCGGAAAGGCTTGGAGGTTTATGCTTTATAATCATAATTTGAAAAGCATCGCTCTTTGAAAGTTCAAGCGAAACCGTTTGGATATTGCTTGTCGGGGATATGTTTATTATATCGTCCTTTGCTTTTGTCGACACAGCAAATTCATTTATAGCGAAAAGAATTTTATCAAACTCTAATCTGTTTTTATATCGCAGTAATCGATTGGTGTTTTTGTCCATTTTTTTACGACCGTTTCTTCCTTTAACTAATTATGAAAATTTTTTCAAACATTTTTTATTTTATCGCTTTTTTTAATCATCCATCATCATGTTTAAAAAGTCAAGGGTGTTAAGTTTTAATCCAATATGGCTTAAAAGATAGTTTGATGCTATCGATGAAAGGTTTTTGAGGGAACTTTCCGGCAGGTCAAACGCATATATTTTTGAGATATCACAGCTTAAAACATATCGAATAGCTTTCAGCACCGAACTCGAACAGTTGAGAACTTGTTCGTTTTGTTCTGCACACGTTTTGCAAAGATAGCTTGAATTAACCAAATCAAAATGACAATCGGTTGGTTGTTCGGTTTTGCAAAGCGCACATTCCATGACGTTTGGCATAAACCCCGCCATCGATATAACCCTTAATTCAAAAGCAGATTTTATTAGCAGTAGCGGTTTTTCCTGCTTGTTCAACATAAACAGAGCATTTAATGCAAGCGGCAGATACTCTCTTTCAACCTCTCCTTGTTGCAGGATGTTTTTTAAAAGTTCGCAAAAATAAGCCGCAACCGCAAAGCTTTTGCTATCGGTATATAGCTTAACAAAGCGATTGATGCACACCGCATCATCAACTTTATACATACTTTTTCCCGAATACAATTCAAAATTTGAATATGCAAGCAGAGCGGTCGACGACGTTAATTTGTTTTTTGGTCTTAAAGATCCGGCGGCATATGCCGTTATTATTCCGGTTTCCGAAAGAACCGTTATAACCCTATCCGCCTCTTTGGTCCGTGTCTCGAATATAACCAAACCGTTGATCGAACTTTTCATATTGTTCCTCTAAATCTACCTCGTTTTCTCGTTGTTCGGCATTTTTAAAACTAACATAATCCGACACACTTCCCGTTGATAAAAATCTCTTCCATAAACCATTTGCATCCATAACTTTTTCCCCTTTAATATTTTAATCTGTAGAATTATTATATTCATATCACAAAAAAATATTAAAGGAAATGTGTGGTATTTTTAATTGTTCATTTAATTAAAACCATATTCTTTAAGGAACATATCGTTGTTTCGCCAACCCTCGCGAACCTTGACAAAACATTTAAGATTAACTTTTACATCAAAAAACGTTTCAAGCTCAACCCTTGCGGAACTGCTTATCTTTTTAAGCATATTTCCGCCTTTTCCGATAATCATCGATTTATGAGAATTTTTTTCGCAGATAATTATCGAATTTATATCAAGAATAGGCTTGTCTTGGCGTTCTTTAAACAACTCGATTACAACGGCGCAACCGTGTGGCAGTTCGTCGTTTAAAAACAAAAGCAACTTTTCCCTTAAAATTTCGGCGGCTATAACCTTTTCGGGAATGTCGGTTAATGCATCGCTCTCGTATAGATGAGGGCCTATGACCGCTTTTTCTTTCAATATCTCCATAAGCTTTTCGGTTTGTTTTTGTTCAAGAGCCGATACCGCAACGGCGGTTTTAATATCATATTCCGATAGCAGCATATCGGTAACTTCAGCTATTCGTTTTTCGCTTTCCAAAGTGTCGATTTTGTTTATAACAAGAACTATTGGAATTTTGTTTTTCTTGAGTTCTTCAAGCAACAATCTGTCGTTGTGTGACGGCATCTTAGGCTCGACAACAAAAAGAACGACATCGACCTCCGACACCGATTCTCTAACCCCTTTTATCATCGACTCCCCAAGCTTTGTTTTGGGAACATGGAACCCCGGTGTGTCGATAAAAACAAACTGGGTTTCCTCTTCGGTCAAAACTCCTAAAATCTTGTTTCTTGTCGTTTGCGGTTTTGGGGTTGCTATCGCTATCTTCGCTTTAATAAGACAGTTTAAAAGGGTCGATTTCCCAACGTTTGGCTTGCCGGCAATCGCCACAAATACGCTTTTTTGTTCCAATATAATTAACCTCAATCTTTTAATAAAATGTTTCATAAACCAAATTTAATGCTCCGACATAGCGGAGCATTAAATTATTTGTTAGTTAAATCTAGTCGGTATAGCTGAACCCTCTTTGAAGCCCTAGCTTTTTCAAAACTTCCTCTTCCTTTTCCCTCATATGAACTTCTTGTAGCCCGCCTTGTTCATGATGATAACCCAAAAGATGAAGCATAGAATGAACCGTTAGGTATGCAATCTCTCGTTGGAATGTGTGGTTATATTCCTCAGCTTGTTCCGCCGCTTTTTCAACCGACAAAACTATATCCCCCAACACTACAACCCCTTTTTGGGAATCGGGGACTATTGATTGTTTGTCCTCAAACTGTGGAAACGACAAAACATCGGTAACGCTGTCTTTGTTTCGAAACTTCGCATTCATCTCTTTGATCTCGTTATTATCAACAAACGTCACCCCTATTTCGGTTGGGAACTCAAAATCTTCATTTAAAAGAACCGCATTGCAACACCTTCTTATAAGAAGCCTTGTTCCCGACGGAATTTTAAAATCCTCTTGTTTGTTTGTAATTATAACTTTATTCGCCATATTTCATCTTCTCCTTGTAGTTGCTTTATCTGCTTTTTCATACGCTTTAACTATATCGCCAACCAGCCTAAATCGAACGACATCCTTGTCGGTGAACCTTATTTGGTCGATACCCTCAATGTTTTTCAGAATCCTTGTGGCTTCGAGAAGCCCTGAACGTTGATTTTCCGAAAGATCAATCTGGGTTACATCTCCATTAACAACCATCTTTGAACCGGCGCCTAGCCTTGTTAGGAACATCTTCATCTGTTCCGGAGTTGTGTTTTGCGCTTCATCTAGAATTACAAATGCGTTATCAAGCGTTCTTCCCCTCATATATGCAAGCGGTGCTACCTCGATAATCCCTTTTTCAAGTTGCTTTTGGAACGCCTCAGGACCCATCGTGTCGAAAAGAGCGTCATAAAGCGGGCGCAGATATGGGTCTACTTTGTTTTGCAGATCTCCCGGCAAAAATCCAAGCTTCTCCCCCGCTTCCACCGCAGGACGGGTTAGGATTATTCTCGAAACTTCGTGGTTTTTAAGAGCTTTAACCGCCATCGTTACCGCAAGATACGTCTTCCCCGTTCCCGCAGGACCTATTCCAAAAACTATAAAATTATTTGATATCGCCTCGACATATTTTTTTTGGCCTAGCGTCTTGGGTTTTATCGGCTTTCCTTTTGCGGTTATAAGGATATGGGAACCATCAAGCTGTTTTAGCTCCCCTTCCATATCGCTCTTTGCAAGATTAATGCAATACCTCAATGTTTGGTCATCTATCGAACCGTTTGTTTCGATAAACTTCTTCATAGCTTCAACTGTTTTTAAAGCTTTTTCAACCGCCTCTTTGTCCCCCGTGAACGAAACTGAATCTCCTCTACCAACACAGCTTACTTGAAATTCCTTTTCGATAGTCAAAAGATTTTGGTCGAGATTGCCAAAAATCGATGCCGCTAGATAAGGATCACTAAATTTAATCTCGTTTTGTTCCATCAATGTTTCCTTCCGTCTACCTCTATTCCACGACATACTTTTTCACAGTTATTTTAACAAAAAACTATGAAAAAGTATACATGATTTTCACATTTTACAAATTATTAAAATATTTTATTCAATTTGCCAAATGCTTGTTGCTATCGACTCCCGCATTTTCAACGTTACGTGAAAAATATACGAACTATTTTGCTCGTTTTGTTCAATTGTTCTGTCGATTATTTCTCCATTGACAGTATTTCCCTCAATATATTGTTGGATAATATTGTCTAAATTTTGCTCTAGTTGCCTACTGGTTCGTTCGATTTGAGTGTGTTCAACCTCAAAAATTTGCTCTTTAATAAAATATATCGGCAGTTCACATCCAAAAATAGACAACTGTGTTTGTTTGGTATTTGTTTCAAATAGTGTGATGGTTTGGTCGTGTGGTTTAACGATTAATTTTTCCCCGTTAAAGTTTATTATATATGAAACGCTTTGTCTGTCATTTTTTGTCGAAACAGTTTCGGTTTTGTTAACGGTGACCTCAAATCTATGCTCGGTTATTCCAACAACGTCCGCTATCGTTCCAACTACCCAAGAGTTTTGGTTGTTAACGTCGGATTGTTCTATCAACAGCTGACCTTTTTTAACGATATCTTTGGGAGCAACAACCGGTTTTCCGCTGTTTGCATCGATGCTTTCAACGATAGCATCCCGCTTTGCAACGATATTTCCAAACGTCCCCTGTTCAACCTCTTGTTTTTGTTTTTGGGTTCTAATCTCGATATCGGCTTTGCCATACGACAGATTGACCGCCACAAACGAAAGTTGGTTTGCATTCAAAAGTATCGTTTGCTTTGCCATCTTTGCATCTATATCTGTTATCCTGTTGAAATAAGTGACGTCTGCTTGCCCTAGAATTTCAAAAAACTTCGACCGTTCAATCGGTAGTTCTCCGTTTATATTAATAACAAACAAAAAGCCCCCAAGGGTATATAACGTTACAAAGAAAGAAACAATCCCAAACGGCAAGCATTTTATATGACGGATCTGTTTAATCTTAAACAACAAGCCATTTTTACGAGCTATTCTTATTCTACATTGATTTTTTCTAGCGGCAGTTCGAAGAAAACGATAGCTCTTTATTTCGGCGTTGAAAAGGATTTTGTTTTTTGATTTTCTTATGTTCCAAACAGGGTGTCCTTTTTTTGCGGCAATTTCTAAAACGTTTTCAAAAAAACCGCCACGTGATTCGACCGTTATATATCCAAACGCCTTTGGAATGTTGAAGAAATTAACAATCATTTGGGAAAAACTCCAAACCGATTATTTTGCCAACTACGTTAAATTCCTTTTTGCTCATCTTTGTTATCAGAAGATTATCCCCCTTAATCGAGAGATTAAAACGATTCATTCTAACAACAAGCCTACTATCTGTATATGCTATTATTCCGCCGCAACCTTCGATTGTTAAAGCGTTGTCCTCTATAATTCTGATAGAAGAATAAAGTTCAAAAGCAAGATCATCTTTAATTTCTTTTTTTAAATTTAAATTCATATCGTTCATTTTCTCACCATCCGTTTAATATATATTCAACAGAAAAACAATTCATTCATAGGAGGAAAACAAATCTTGTTTGTTGTAGCCAAAAGGAAGAATATTATAATCTTTATTAAGCTTTCGCTCGCTGTATTACTTTTTATTGCATCGCTTTATTTTCAAAACACAACAAAACTCGGCATATCAAACGGAATTGAGCTTGTTTTAAATTCCGTTGTACCATCGCTTTTTCCGTCGATAATTTTAGCCGACTACATCTCAAAATTAATATGCGAAAAATACACAAAGCCCAATATATTAACGGTGTTTCTGTTAAGTTTAATTGGCGGATTTCCAAGCGGAGCAATCATGCTTAAAAATTTAGTTTCGAGCAACACTATAACCGAAAATTACGCCTCAAAATCCCTTTCGGGATTTGTCAACGCAGGCCCCGGCTTCCTTATCGGGGTTATTGGGTATGGGCTTTTTAAAAGCACTGCTCTCGGCGTTGTTTTCTTTGCAAGTTCTTCGTTAGCTTCTTTGTTTTGTTTTTTGGTATTTAAAGGCCATTTAAAGCAAAATTTAAGGCAAACTGTTATACCTCAAAAAAATAACGCCGTCTCGATTATCGGCAGCATAAAAACTGCTATAACCTCTATGGCGTTAATTTCGGGATATGTCGTGATTTTTTCCTGTGTTGTTGCGTTTCTTGACCTGTTTCTTTCTAAATTTTTTGGCGAAACATTTAAAGCATTCGCCTTTAGCATCGTAGAAGTTACAAACGCTGTCGAATATATCGCTGTTAACGTCACAGCTTTTCCGCTATACTTCGTTGTGTTTGCGATTTCGATGTGTGGGATATCGGTAGCTATGCAGATAAAAGCTATAGTTTTTGGGTATAATATAACCCTTAAATACTTTTTTCTTTCTAGAATAATACATTTTTTTGTATCGGCAGTTTTTGTGAAACTCTTAACCACTCTTTTCCCTATTGTTTTAAACACCTCAGCTATTTCAAGCGAAGCGGTAAATTTGCCGTTTGAATATTCCCCGATAAGCTCCTTTTTGCTGTTTATCATAGCGTTTGTTCTGCTTTTTGGAAAAAAAGGTTTCTCGTTTAATTGACATTTTTCTATTTTTTTTTATACTTATATATAGACCTAAAAACTAATTAACCATTAAGCTCAAATTTTGGAGAACCGTCTTGAAAATAAACGACATTAAAAATATAAAAAATATCAAAGACATCAAAAGCCTTAAGAAACCGGTAGAGGTGACGATGTTTAACAGCGACATAACCCCCGCTTGCGAATACTGCTTAAGCGTTAAAAAAAGCAATCCATCCTCACCGCTTCTTTGCAGATACAAAGGGGTGGTGTCGCCATATTCTCGTTGCAAAAAATTCGAATACGACGCTTCCAAAAGAACGCCAAAACGCAACGACAAACTCAAGATACACGATCCATCGGAATTCTTGTTATAGTTGATCTAAATCTTTTTGTTTGAGGACAACCAGTTGGATATTTTAATCTTTGACACCATCGATATCTTGGGGACGATAGCTTTTGCGGTTTCGGGAACCCTTGTTGGCATCGACAGACGGCTTGATCTTTTCGGTGTTGCGGTTCTCGCTATGATAACCGCAACGGGTGGCGGAGCTATTCGAGACCTCGTTTTGGGCATAACCCCCGTAACCGTTTTGTATAACCCGACGAATGCTCTTGTTGCTTTGTTCGTTTCCTTGGTTTTGTTTTTCGTCTATCAAAGCGTAGTCGGTAAAACTATTATTCAAAATCTTAGTAGCCACAGCACCTATGCCTTTATTGATGCCGCAGGTCTAGGGCTTTTCATGATAAGCGGAATGCAGGTGGCGGTTCGAGAAGTTTTGTCGGAAAATATGTTTCTTGTGCTTTGTTCCGGTGTTCTAACCGCAATTGGCGGAGGAATTTTGCGAGATGTGCTTGCAAAAAAAATCCCACAAGTTTTAAACGACAGCTATCTTTATGCAACCGCCGCTCTTCTGGGCGGAGGATGTTATATCGTCATAACGTGGCTTGGTAGCTCCGTTTCGGTATCGATGCTCGTTTCGGTGATCTTAATCGTACTTATCAGAATGGTCTCGTTGTCGTTTGAAATCGGGCTTCCGGTTTCAAAGAAGTTTGATGATGAGACATAAATAAAAAAAGATTAACATATTAAAAAGCTTGCGACAACATAGCGTTTGTCACAAGCTTTTTTCTAGTTCATTTTTCTTTAATAATCATCGTCATCGTCGTAGTCATCGTCATCATAATCATAGTCATCATCGTCTCGATAGTTGACGACCTTTCCGGTAGACATGATGCCGAGCAAAACAGCAACTAGAATAAATAATCCGGCAGTTCCGAATATCGCCGCCGAGTTTAACGGATTTGAGGTTGAGCCTTTAATAAGCCTTAACAGCTGTGAACCATCGGCGGTTATTAGCCCTGCTTCGCTCAACGAAGCATCGGGAACGCCAAACGACATCATCGTCATAACCAACACAACTAGCCCAACGATACCAAACAAGATAGCAAAGATTAATTTTGCTATGCTCATCTTAACAACCGGTTCAACTTCGTCGTCAAATCCTCCAAATCCCATCGGTGTCGCCATCTGCGACATATTTCCTCTGGGCGGCTGGAAATCGTTTCTTTGCATCGACGGTGGCGGTGTGTTGATGCTTCTTCCCCCTAAACCGCCGGGTTGCTGTTGCGGTGGCACAGCCGGCCTTTGTGGTGGTGGAGGTTGCGGTCGGCTTTGTTGTTGTGGTGGCGCTTGTGGTGGCCGATTTTGTTGCTGTGGTGGTTGCTGTTGCGGCCTGTTTTGTTGTTGTGGTGGCGCTTGCCTTTGCTGTTGTTGCATTAAAGGAGGTTGCATCGGCTGTTGCGGATTTTCCGGTCGTTTCGGTTGAGGCGGTGTGTTGCTTATCGGTCGATTGGTCGAATGAGCCGCATTAACCGAATTCATCGGCGGTTGTTGGGGCGGTTGCTGTTGTGGCGGTTGCGAAACGGGGTCTTTGAGTTTATGCGCTTGTTTTTGCGGTCTTGGAACCGTCATCGGCGCAACGTTGCCCGGTTTGATTGGTTGGTTTGGAGTCGCAATCTTTTTTTGTGCCGCAACCAAAACCGCAGTTCTTGTCGCAATAACATCATCCGAAACATAGTCTCCGGCGAGTTGGTCCGGAATAAACTGCTTTGGCCGAAAATTTTCCGATTTCCCAGAACCAATTATAACGCATAGCGAATAGAAAATAATTAAAAGAAGAGTTGCAAGGCTTAAAAACCCAACAGCCTTTAGCTCTAGCATCGAAGCAATGTTGGTAGCTAGGCTTTCGGGTTCAAGATATGAATAATAGCCGAACGCCGCTAGAACCACTAGCGTTATAACAAGCGAAAACACCGTTGTTATAGAGCTTAGCTGTTGGCGATTGAGGATTATCCCCAACATCATCGCAAGCATTGTAAACATAATAACTGCATATAGACCTACAAAATAAACCGACAAAAGGTAGTTCAACACAAAATTCAGTCTAATTATGAAGCAAAAAACAAACGTTAGGACATATCCAACAGAATAGGTAACCCCTGCAGCAACAAGCGTTGCATTAAGCCGAGAGGCCGTTATTCCGGCAGTTGCAAGCCCCATCTTTATAAGCAGATTACATCTGTTGTTGTTTATTTCAGCAAACGAAAACAACTTTGGATGGATGCTAAAATGTATCGTCAGCCCAACTAGCGCTATCGTTACATAGCTATAAAGCATTCCAAAAAATGAATTTGGAACATATGTTGGAATAACGTCTTCCCCTAGCCTTGTTTGAAATATTATCAATAGATAGTGTGTAGCAATCGTAAACAAAACAAAACCGGCGCTCCAAAGCATCTGCCTTGGAAAATCAAAACGTCCGCCTAGCAGTTGTTCTCTTTTTTCGATCTTTATGAATCCCGATATAGCGCTCATTGTTTCACCAGTTCTTTCCGACCGAGTACAAACGACCTGACCCCAAGCCTTACGGTTTTAAGATCTATCTCGTTTTTACTTAGCTCTACAATGATGTTTTCTACCGTCGAAGCATCGGCGCCCTTGCCTTTGACCATCACCTTTTTTTCCTCTGTCGTGAATGTAACTTTGTCAAAGCCTTTGGCAATATTTTCGATCATCTCAGCGTTTTCCGCTTCAAATGTCATTATCTCTTCACAGTAGTTTTCGATAAATTCTCGGTAACCTCCGTTAAACGCAACCTCGCCTTCCTTTAACGCCAAAACTCTGTTTGGCAGGTTGCTCGAAAGGATATCGTTGCAATCGTTCATGATAACCGTTATGTCACGAAGCCTCAACATCTCGAAAACTTTCATCATACGAACTTCATCTTCCGGTTCAAGCAAAAGTTTTCTAAAGTTTATGACAACGCATTTAATAAGCGGATTTTGGGTTGCTGCAATGAGCAACACCATAACTTTTCTTGCGGTTGAAAACAGCTTCATCGTGTCGTCTGCAACTTTATCAAGCCCGAGTTTCTCGAGAATTTCGGTGAGGTTTTTTATCTTTTCTTCGTCGTCCAACTGAACCTTTGCGATACATTGCATGAGGAAATCAAAAACCGTCATTCTATCGGGAACCATCGAATCATCGTCGATATACAAAACCTCCGACATGATGCTCCTGCTTCTAACTTCGTTTCCGTTGATGAGAATATCTCCGCTCGCCAACCCCATTCCGGTTCCGACAAGCCTTGCTACCGCATACTTCGTCGCCTCGTCCTCACTTGTTACGACGGTGCAGCTCGAAACGGGGAAGTTTGCGGTTACGTTGGAGAAAACGGGAATGCCCTCGTCGTCTGCCGAAGACAGAAGATATTTCGAGGTCGATTCACGTATGTTTATGTAGCTTCTATCGGGAAACTTAAACAGGTTGTTTTGTGTGAAAATCTTGTCGAAATCCGCAATAACTACCGCCTGTTCAAGTTTGCTTTGAATTTCCGCAATGTCAACTTTGGGTTCCGGTTGAACCGGCGTTGGCATCTGTGGTGGAGTTTTGGGGTTCGCCGCTATCGGAGGCGCTCCTGCCGGTTTTTGTTTTGGTGAAACCGCTTGGTTTGAAACTCCCGGTCTTGGCTGAGCGGAACCTCTTTGAGGAGATCTTGATGGGTCATTCCCCGAAGGTCTCGATCCCGGCATAGGAGGTCTTCCCGGTTGTCCCGGGTTTCGATTGGGCGGTCTTCTATCGGAAGGGGTCAACCCTTCTCTTGACGGCATACCACCTTGTGGCGGCATACCCGGTCTTTGGGGTGGTCGGTTTTTTTGTCCTTGAGCGCCCATAGCCGGACCTCTTCGGTCGTTAGGGTTGTTTGTCGGTCGCTTGGGCTGCACCGGTCTTTCGCCGTTTTCCGACACAGCCTCTCTAAAATTTCCTCGTTTTCCTCCGCTAAAATCTTGGTCAAATCTATTAGGATCAAAAGGATTATTTCGAGAGTTTTCCTGTTTCGGTTTTTCCGAATTGTTGTTATATCCATCAAAAACATCTTTTGGTTTTTGAGAAAAATCGTTGTTTGGTTGAATGGGGGGGAACTGCGTTCCCATCAAATCTTGATTACTTTGGTTTGCGCCAAAACCCCGGTTTCCGTCAAACATCGACCCCGAGTTGCCATAATCATTCATGCCGCCCATAAATGAGCTATCTTTGCCAAAATCTTGACCGCCAAAATTGTTCCCTTGTTGGAGCTGTTTAAGCGGATCAAAATTGTTGTTTTGCATTCCGTCGAACTGGTTGTTTGACATCGGGTTTTGTTGCATCGGCATAGAGGGCATATTGTTTGAATTCAAACCAAAATCCTGCCCCATATTTTGCATACCCATATTAAGCATCGGGCTTGAAGGTGCGCCGACAGGGGGTATCCCAAAAGAAGGGTTTCCGTAGATATCGCCGCCCAACGGAGCATTTGGCATCGCTGGGTTTTGTTGTTGCATCTGTTGCATAGGTTGTTCAAACCCCGGCAACTGTTGATTAAAATCAGGCATAGCCGGCATATTTGGAGCCGCCGCATTAAACGAAGGCTCTGGTTGTTGCATAAAGTTCATCTGCCCTTGGGGAGGCGCTCCAAAAGACGGCGGGTTTTGCATAGGGTCTTGATAGCCGAACTGTTGCGCGTTCAAAGGCTGTTCAACGCCGGTTGGCATCGGCTGGGCATTTTGCATACCGAAATTATCCATAGGCATCGGAGCGTATGGAGATGGAGTTTGGAACTGTTGTTGTGGTTGTTGATATGGGTCAAACGCCGGCATCGGTTGGGCGTTTTGTTGCATCGTTTGATTAATCTCCCCTCCCATGTTAACGGGGGGATATTGTTCCGGCTGTTGTCCGTATTGGGGCTGTTGAGCTTGCCCAAAACTATTAGGATCGTTTGGATTCCCTTGTTGATTAGGATAAAAGTTTTGCATATTTTTGACCATGTTCCTTTCTGTTAGCCGGAAACTTTGAGCGTTTTAGCCAACAATCGGGGTTGTTTTGTTTTCCCCGAAACTCAAATTCCTGTTTGTGTAAAATTTATATCACAAACTAAGTAGATTAAATTAATTAAATATTTCAAATATATTGTCTACAACTCGTGAGTTAATAGCGCTTGCGATAACTGCAACCATTCCGCAAAATAAAACCACCACCGCCATCTTTAAAATAGCAAATACAACGCTTAAAGATTGGGATTGTTGCTTTATCATTCCGCCGGTTGTCGCTTCTTCTTTGTTTGAAACCGGTGGTTGCGGTGTCTTCTGTGTGGGAGTTCCAACAGAGGGCGCTGCCTTTTTTTCAGAATTCATCTGTTGCTTCCTTTCTCCTTTTAAGATATAATGGTGTAGTTTAATTATACATATTGTAAAGCAAAAATCAAGTTTTTTGTGCATTAATCTTAAAAATTTAAAGGATAGAAAACATATGGAACTTAAAGAATTGATACAACAAGACGATTGTTCGGTTGCTGTTCAATTAACAAACGGTCAGATTATCAAAAAAATCGGCAAGAGTGTTCGCCCGTTATATCAAATCTATCTCGAAAACAAAGCCGATATGAACGGCGCAATCGTTGCGGATAGAATAATCGGAAAAGCGGCTGCTTGCCTTTTGGTCGATGCTAAAGTTAAAAGTGTCTACACCTTTTTGATGAGCAAATCTGCCGCTAAGCTTCTTGAAGCGCATGGCATTTGTTTTGAATATGCAAAGCTTTGCGAATACATCGAAAACCGAAACGGAACGGATCTTTGCCCGATGGAAAAGCTAATTGTTGATATCGAAAATGTTGAACACTGCATCGACAAGATCGATTGGTTTGTTAAAAACAACGTGTATCCGACAACAAAATAAAAAGGAGTGTTTTTAAATGAGTAGTTGTTCTAGTGATTGTTCTTCATGCTCTAGCGGTTGCCCTTCAAGCGGGGTTTCGCATGAACTTCCAAATCAATTAAGCCGCATTAAAAAAGTTATTGCGATAACGAGCGGAAAAGGCGGGGTTGGAAAGTCTTTGACCTGCGCAATGCTTGCGGTTTTGATGAACCGTTTGGGCTATAAAGTCGCCGTGCTTGATGCCGATATCACGGGGCCTTCACAAGCTAGAATTTTTGGAATAGGGGAAAAAGCCGAATCGACCGAGCTTGGAATGCTTCCGAGGATAACCAAAACCGGAATAAAGGTTATGTCGGTTAATATGCTTTTGCCAAACGAAACCGATCCTGTTATATGGCGAGGACCCGTTATTGGCGGAATGGTTCAAAAGTTTTGGACCGATGTTATCTGGCATGAGGTCGATTATATGTTTATCGATATGCCCCCCGGAACGGGCGATGTTCCGCTAACGGTGTTCCAATCGATCCCTGTCGACGGCGCTGTCGTCGTCACCTCTCCGCAACAGCTCGTTTCGATGATCGTCGGAAAAGCGGTTAAGATGATCGAAATTTCAAACATTCCGATAATAGCAGCGGTTGAAAATATGTCTTATCTCGAATGTAGCGATTGTAAAAAACATATTGAACTTTTCGGGGAAAGCCGACTGTCTGATATCCAAAAAAACTATAATATCGATGTTGTCGCAAAAATTCCGATCAACCCTAAATTTGCCGCCGCTTGCGACGCCGGAGCTATCGAGCTTTTTGAAAGCGATTGCCTTGACGAAGTTGCAAAAATTCTTGCTAAAATGACCGATTAAAATGTTTCGATAACTTGGTTGAATGATGTTATTATCCCAACAACTCGGCAAAATATTAATGTTTTTTGAAATTTTTTCTTTTGGTTATCGCTATTACGATTAAAGCGGTTACCGACAACGCCGAAATAACAGCGCCAGCTTCGAAACCAACCGGTGTAAAACTTATCTCGATTTCATGATGTCCCTCAGCCAACAACACGGCGGAAAACGCTTCAAAAGCCGGCACAACTTCGGCCGTTTTTCCATCGACTTTGCAGGAAAGACCGCTAGAAAAAGGCATCGAAAGGAACAAGATATTGTCGCCCGACATATCGATTGTTCCTTTTATTTTAGCGCCGCTAACCGAGGTTATACTAAGGGTGTTTTGCGAAAGCTTTTCAAGAGAACTTTCGATAGAATCAAATGGTTCAAGCGCCAAGGCTTCTATTAGTGTTTGCTGGTTTTGTTCCGCTATCGGGCTGTTTGCAACTGCATCCAAAACGGCTTTGTTTGCTTCAAACCCAAAGGATATTGCATATTCATTTTCAAAAAGTTTTGTCGTTTCGTTTTCTGCGACCTGTTTTAGGTAATAGATATCTTGATCGGAAAAAGCATATTTCACCCCCAAAACACTGTCGCCGACAAGCGAGGTTTGGCGATAGGCAACCGCTTTAAAATTGTCGTCGTAGCCCAGCTGACCCATGAGTTGTTGAAACTTGACATCATAAGTCGAGGTAAAAAACGACAGACCGTAATATCCCAAAACCGAGCCATCGTTAATCGCTGAAATATCGGTTTCACCAACCCTTAATAGCTTATCATTAAAATCGAAATATCCGGCTTGTTCAAGCAGATTTTGTTTATCGTTTTGAATTGTCGTGTAGCTTTGTTTCAAAGGAAACTCGCTCTTTTTTGATTGCGAGTTTAAAATAGCCGTTCCGTTAAACCCCATTTCAAACGCTATAACAGCAAGCAACAAAACAAGCAAAATCGTTTTGTTTTTTTGTTTGTTTAAAAGGAAAAACACCGCACAATAGGTTATCCCAAAACCTGATGACAGCGCAATTTTATAAAGCTCGATATCACCTTTAAAGAAAATCATAAAACCGTTAAGCATCAAAAAAACTACCGACAACGCTATAATAAACTTTTGATTAACTCCGTCGATTTTTTCAAAGCATCTCGCCGCAAGCGATATAATCAAAAAGCAAAAACAAAAAGCATATCTATAGGGGAAAGAGTTGGGGTAGGAAAACCCATGCCACACGATATCAACAGCCGGAATTAAAAAGCAAACCAACATAAACAAAACAAAAACAGCCGACGCTATCTTTTGTTTTAAATTGATTTTTTTATTTAAAAAATATAAAGCCGTTAAAGAAAAAACAAGATAGGAGCAAAAAATAGTGGGTGCTGAAAAATTGCCCGCTCCGTCGAAAAAACCAACAAACAGTTTCAACAAAAACTGTTGCGGCGTAAAATTGAAAGCGGAATAATAGTTAATGCTTTCGGTCGTGTTCGAAGCTATAAACAAGCCGTTTGGCAACGTTAGAACAGCGGAAATCCCAACCGCCAACACAAGCGACACAACAAGAGTTAAGACTGTTTTTTTCGAAATTTTCCCCGACAATATAACAAGATAGAGAGTGTATAGCGCAACAAAAAGCCCGACGATATATGCCATGTAAAAGTTTGTTATTATAGTTGCCGACGTCGAAATGACAAGCAAAGCCAAACGGTCTTTGCCCTCTAGAATTTCCTCGACAGCGAGAGCAACTATCGGCAACAAAACTATCGCATCGAACCAAAAAAAGTTGATATAAAAGAAAAAGCCAAACGACATTAAAGCGTAGGGAAGGGAAAAAATAATCGCCTTTAATCTATTTTTAAAAACTCGTTTTTCAAGATACAAACTCATCGAAGCCCCCGCAAGCGAAAGCTTGGTCAACACTATCAAAACAACAGCTTTATCGATGTTTTGGTCGTCAAACAAAAATACCAAAAGGTTAACGGGGCTTGCAAGATAGTATGCAAACGTTGGATAAAAGTTCATCCCAAGTCCAATGTTTTGATTGAAAAACAAATCCCCGTTTTTAAATGCAGCCAAAAACGGTATATACTGCGTTTGCATATCGGAAAATATAATCGACAGTTCCCCAAAAATCGAAATTTTATTGTAATAAAAAGCAAAATACGAAAGCAAAAAAGCTATCGAAAAGCTTGCTATCATCATAAAAAATCTATTCTTTTGGTTTTGTTTAGATGTTTTTGTCATGACTACTCCAATTTATGTTGAAAGTTTTTCACATTTATTATAATATTATATCAACAACTAAAACGTTTTGCAAAATCAAATCGTTTTTTAAAAAACGAGGTAGAAAAAAATTGAATGGTTTAAAGACAAGATACAACAAACTGATACAAAGCGATTGGTTTAAACAAAATTCGCCCGCTTTGTTCGCTAGCGTGGTAACGCTTTTGTTTTTCATATTTAACCTATATCTTTTATCAAAACATGAAAGTTGGCTCGATGAAGCTCAAGCATGGTTGATAGCTCGTGATGCAAACATTCCCGAGATGTTTCGCCAGATACGCTTCGAGGGTCACCCCATGCTTTGGTTTTTGTTTTTGATGCCGTTTGCAAAACTTTCGTTCCCCTATGAATATATAGGGTTGATTAGCCTTTCGGTCGTTTCGATCGCTGTTTTTTTGGTGGTTAGATATTTTCCGTTTGGAAAAGCGGTTAATTCAATCGTTGTTTTTTCCGCAATATTTATATACTACTACCCCGTTATCGCAAGAAACTACAGCGTTGTTTTACTTTTTGCCGTTGTGGCGGCGATTTTCTATAAAGACCGAGCAAAAAAACCGTTGAGATATGCCATAGCAATATCCCTTCTCGCCCAAACCCATGTTTTAATATTTGGTTTTTGCGTTGCGTTGTCTCTTATTTTTATAATTGAACTTTTAAAAAACAAAACCATTAACCACAAAAAATCAATATTCTTGATTTCGCTTTTTGCTCCCATACTAAGCCTTGTTTCGGTTGTTCTTCAACTGTTCGGAAGCAACCAAACAAACGTTACGGTAGCGCAGTTTTCGGCTTTTGGCAATATTAGTATAAACGAAATATATCTTTCAGCTATAACGTATTTTAAACATATTTTACTACGATACTTCGGGTTGGAACTTGATCTTTTCTTTTCGGTCATGCTGTTGTCGGCGGTTGTTGGTGCGGTTGTTTTAATAGCTGTTTTTTATCCGAAACAAGCTCTAATGCTAACGTTTGGGATAGGCTTTGTCTTTGCGGTTCATATATTAATCTATCAAAGTTTTATGATGCAAAAGATAATAATTGCGGTAATCGTGTTGCTGTTTTGTCTTGTTTCGGCTTGGCATGAAACCGCCATTCGCTATAAAGTTTTGCCAAAGATAAACGCAAAATATAAGCATAGAGTTTTAGAGCTTATAGTGGTTGCTCTGTCGCTTCTTTCTCTCTCTTCGCTTTCGGAAGATATCGAGCAAGAGATATCGCATAAATACGCTCGTTCGGATGACATCGCAAGTTTTGTCGTCCAAACGCTTCCGCAAGACAGCGTTATCGTTTGCCCAACGGTGGGCGACGGAACGGCGATAGCCCCGTATCTTACGACACAAAAACTTTGGAGCCCTTCGAGCGAAAAGTTTTTCACCTATCTCACGTGGGACAGCTCGCTTAACGTCCGCTTAACGCCGACGGAACTTTCTCAAAAAATAGATCTTCATCTTTCGGAATACGACAACGTCTATATCCTGTTCCAACCACATGGCGTTGTTCCAACGCTTGAGGGATATCCAAAAACTCTTTCGGAAGTCGCTGTTTTTTCGGAACACACGATACAGGGCGAACCCGAGATAACGCTATATAAAGTCGGTTAGTTTTCCCGTCTTTTAATTTTGTATTTATTTTCTATTTTAAACGTTTAATGTTTTAAAAACAAGTTTTATATGCTATAATTTAATTATGTTTTTACCTATTAACAAAAAAGAACTTACCCAATCGGGTCATGAACGAGCCGATTTCATATTTATTTCGGGTGACGCTTATGTCGATCATCCGTCTTTTGCAAACGCCGTTATCCCAAGAGTGCTTGAGGATGCGGGGTTTGTTGTTGCTGTTTTGCCCCAACCCGATTTTAAAAGCGACAAAGATATATCGATGTTTGGCGAACCTCGCCTCGGGTTTCTCATAAGTGGCGGAAACATGGATTCGATGGTTAACCACTACTCGGTTACAAAAAACAAAAGAAAAACCGACAGCTACACCCCCGGCGGAGTTATGGGGAAACGCCCCGACTATGCAACGACGGTCTATTCGAATTTAGTTCGAAAACATTTCCCAAATTCCCCTATAATCATAGGAGGAACCGAAGCTAGCCTTCGGCGTTTTGGGCATTATGATTATTGGAGCGACAGCGTTAAAAAATCGATTCTCATCGATTCTCTCGCCGATATTTTAATCTATGGAATGGGAGAAAAAGCGATAGTCGAGATAGCAAATCTTCTTAATTCCGGCGTTCCTGTTAACGAGATAACGTCGATTAGAGGAACTTGTTATAAAGCAAACGACCTCGACTGTATTTCGGATTTCATAAGACTTCCGTTTTTCCAAGACGTCCAAAAAGACAAGAAGAAATACGCCAAAAGTTATATGCGCCAATACAACAACTGTGATCCCTTTAGAGGGAAAACGCTTGTTGAGCCATATTTAAATGAAGGGTTTGTTGTTCAAAACCCACCGCAGTTTCCGCTTTCGACCGAACAGCTCGACCATATCTATTCGCTTAACTACCAAAGAACCTATCACCCCTCATATGAGGCATTGGGGGGAGTTCCGGCTATCGAAGAGGTTCGCTTTAGCCTTATAAGCGGGAGAGGGTGTTTTGGCGCTTGCAACTTTTGTGCGCTAGGATACCATCAAGGAAGAATTGTTCAATCCCGAAGCCACCAATCGCTTGTCGAGGAGGCTATCAAGATAACCGAACTTTCGGATTTCAAAGGGTATATCCATGATGTTGGAGGGCCTACCGCAAACTTCAGATTTCCGGCTTGCGACAAACAGATGGAGGTCGGAACGTGTGAACAAAAACAATGCCTTTTCCCCTCTCCTTGTAGCAACATTAAAGCTTCCCACCAAGACTATCTCGAGCTGTTACAGAAAATTCGAGCGTTGCCTAAAGTTAAAAAAGTGTTTGTCCGTTCGGGCATTCGATTCGATTATCTTTTGGCGGACAAAAGCGACGAATTTTTTGAACAACTCGTTTCCCACCATGTAAGCGGCCAGCTAAAAGTAGCGCCTGAACATATCTCAGACAGAGTTTTAAAAGCGATGGGAAAACCCGAAAATTCCGTCTACAACAAGTTTTGCGAAAAGTTTTCGAAACTCACAAAAAAAGCAGGTCTCGAACAATATCTTGTTCCCTATCTTATGTCCTCCCATCCCGGAAGCGACCTTAAAGATGCGGTTGAACTTGCGGTCTATCTCAAAGCCAACAACATAAACCCGGAACAGGTTCAAGATTTTTACCCCACCCCCTCTTCCCTTTCGACAACGATGTTCTACACCGGGATAGATCCCCGAACCATGACCGAAATTTTTGTTCCCAAAACCGCTGAACAAAAAGCGATGCAACGTGCGCTTATCCAGTTTAGAAACCCAAAAAACAAACCACTTGTTTTGAAAGCTTTAGCGCTTTGTAACCGCAAAGATTTAATCGGAAACGGGAAAGATTGTTTGGTTTCGGGGAACAGCAAACCAAAGATTCAAACCAACGCAAACAACGGAAAAACAAAATTCCAAAATAACAATAATATCAAAGGACGTAACAAGAAAAATGGCAAAGCTAAAAGTCGTTAAAGAACAAAACATATCGGAAGATTGCATAGTCTGTGGAGACAAAAACCCGCTTGGTTTGCAATGCAGATTTTATGAACTAGAGGACGGAACGGTAGCCGGAGTTGTCCAGCCTACAAAATACCACCAAAGTTACCCCGAAAGGGTTCATGGCGGAATCGAAACTGCACTACTCGATGAAACGATCGGCAGAGTTCTTCTCGCTCTCGATCCAAACGGATGGGGAGTAACCGCCGAAATCAACGTTAAATTCAAAAAGCCCTGTCCTTATGATCAACAGCTTATAATACACGGAAGAACGGTTGAAGACAAATCTCGCTTATTTAAAGGCGAGGGTGAGATATATCTTGCAAACGGCGAAATCTGCGCTATTGCTACTGCAACCTATTTCAAGATGCCTCTCGATAAAATAAGTTCAAAATCAACCGAAGCTATGGGCTGGCGCCCGGCAGAACAACTTTCAGATTTAAAAGAAATCGATATCCCCGACCGCTCGTAAAAATAAAAAACGATAATAAAAAATATCCTGCTGTTTTAAGCAGGGTGTTTTTTATTATCACTACTTTTTAAAAAATCTCAACAAAGAAATTTTGATACCGCAAAAAACTGCAAAGCTATTTTTTGCGTTTATTTTTTTTAACCGAAAAACCAAACGTTCCAAGGCTTGAACCCAGCTTAAAATATTCCCCATGCGCATAAGCTAGCAAACCGGCTTTTTTCATATCAAGCTTTCCGTTTTGGTCAAGAAGCTTTTCATCCACCAAAACCGAAACGATATCCGCCATAAACATATCATGCGAACCAAGGCTTACGACCTCGAACACTTGACATTCAAGCGCTAGCGGAGATTTTTTAATCTGTGGGGACGAAACGTTCACGCCCTCTTCAAGTTCGAGGTTCATTTTTTCTAGTTTGTTCTCGTTTTTGGTTGACCTGACTCCGATATAATCGGTAGCAAACGCCATGTCGGCGGTCGTTAAATTAATGGTGAATTCCCGGCTTTCGCTTATAACCCCATGGGAATATCTTTCGGGTCTAATCGAGATGTATGTTTTGGGCGGTCGTGAGTTGATTATTCCGGTCCACCCTATCGTTAAACTGCAAGGATTTAAAGCCGTTCCGCTCGTCACTATAACCGCCGGCACCGGTGAAAGAATTGTGCTCCCTTTCCAAACTTGTTTAGACATAATTTTTAATTGTTCCTTCCATATGTAAATTTTCGAAAAAATTTTAAAATTTGCTTTAAAATAGCTAATTTAGGTTGTATAATTTGTCTATTTTGTAAATAATTCTTTCCTATGTTTTGTCAAGTTGTTCATAATTAGTTAAAGTTGTATTTATATATTTATTTTATATAAATAGTGTGGTACAATATACCTAGTAAAATTTTTCGGAGAAATGTATTTTTATGAAGATTTCGACAAAGAAGTATAACGTTTTATTTTTTGTGTTGCTGCTAATAGTTGCGGTCGCTTTAATGATACCTATATTCTATGCCGGAAACTTTCTTATGAGAGAATCGGATTTTCCTCCCCACTATGTTTCAGCGATGGAGCTTTTTTCGGTTAACCCCGAAGATTTTTCGTTCCCAATAATTCTAGCATATCCAACATACCACATAATACTTAAAGGCATAGCGGAGTTTTTAAAATCCGTCGTTATGCTTTCTACCACCGTAAGCTATAAAACAGCATCCCTTATTATGGGTGTTGCTTTTAATCTGTTTACGGTTTTTGTTGTTCGAAAGATTTTCCAAAAACTTGTCGAACCCGAGACTACCAACAAAAAATATTTCATCGATCTTTTAAGCGTTTGTTCGATATTCTTTATCGGCATATGCGGACCGTTGACAAACTGGGCATTCTATCTTCCGCAAGGTTCCCCCAACGTTTGGCATAACCCAACAACCATCTTTGTTCGTCCGTTTGGTCTGCTTGCGTTTTATGCTCTGATTATTATATTTAACAATTATAAAGCAAACAAGCCGAATATAAAAGCATTAATTTTATTTTGCATAGCTTCCGCTATAAGTTGTTTTGCAAAACCGAGCTACGCTTTTGTTCTTCTCCCCGCCGCCGCTATAATGACGCTTGTTGTTATATTTGATAACTTCAAAACGAATTTTATCAAGTTCGGCGTTCCGCTTTTGTGTGCGGCTCTGCCAAGTGCCGGTATTTTATTATATCAATATCTCATAGTTGCAAGCGCTTGGGTAGACTACGATGTTAAAACCTATTTAAAGTTTGGCTCCCAGTTCGAGATGACGTTTATTACATCTATTTTTTCAACGATATCGCTCATGTTGCCTATCATTTTTATCTTTGTTGTTTTGGGATATAGGTTTGTTAAAGCAAAACCCGAATATTCTATAGCGGTTATAAGTTCGCTTGTCGGTTGGTTTCAATATTATTTCATCTACCAAACAGGGCCTGCCGCCGGGGATTTCTTTTGGGGCTACAGCCTTTCAGCACACCTTGCAACGATAGTTTCGCTTTGCCTTGTGATGAAATATGAGACAAGAAAACCGATAGTCTACACCGCTTTTTCGATCTTTGGCGTCCAACTGTTTTTCGGGCTTTGGTATGCGCAAAAGATTATATTCGAGCAAGCAGAATATTTTATTTAAACTATAGATTGAAAGGATAGTTCAATGAACAAAAAAAAATATAATAGGATTCCTTTTTTTCTTTTTTGTATTATCGCTACAATTATAATGGTCGTTATGTTTACTCAAGTCGGTGTGTTCCATGAACAAGAAGACTTTCCGGCGCATAACCTTTCAGCACAAGAGATATACACCACCCCAATATCCGAGATGTCATTTCCGTTAGTTATGTCCTATCCGTTAATGCACACCGTTTTAAAGCTAGTCGGGTTAATTGTTTCATTTTTCTCTTTTGGAACTCTGTCTCTTTCTTTTTCGATAGACATAGCCTCAGTGGTAGTTGCAACTATCTTTAACGTTATAACAATATTTATCGTTCGTTTTATTTTAACCGGTTTATTCTCTTTAAAATCAACCACAAATCGTTATATAATTGATTTTATAAGTATAACATCAGTTTTTATTATGGGTATATGCGGTCCGCTTACCGATTATAAATTTTATCTACCACAAGGTGGCCCTAATGTTTGGCATAATCCAACTTTTATTTTTTCCCGACCTTTCGGAATAATTGTGTTCTTTTTGTTTACAGGAGTTTTTTCTACTCTTAAAAACAATCAAAAGTTTAAACAAAAACTTGTTTTGTTTTCTCTAGTTTTATGCATAAGTTGTATTGCTAAACCAAACTATGCTTTTGTCCTTCTTCCGGCAATGGGAGTAATCACTCTTATTGAGATTAAAGATGATTTTCGGCACAAAATAAAAACAATTGGAATTCCGCTTCTTTTATCTGTGTTGCCGGCAGGGATTATTCTTATTTTTCAATTCATCTATGTCACCGGAACATTTGCCAATGGAAATGTCTATACCATTATTAAATTCGGCTCTCAGTTTGATATGTCGTTTTGGCTTTCTGTTCGTTCAACAATATCTTTATTAATTATTCCAATCTTAATATTTGTGACAACAGGTCATAAACACCTGAAAACCGAAGCAGCATATCTACTCTCGTTGTTAACCGTTATAGTTGGATGGATTCAATATTATTTTCTCTATCAAACCGGCGAAGCGTTTGGCGACTATTTTTGGGGATATGGGCTTTCGACACACCTCGCAATCGTTGTCTCGCTTGGCATTTTGCTTAAATATGAAAAACGAAAACCAGTTGTTTTTTCAGCCTTTGCATTATATCTTATTCAACTTTTCTATGGACTGCAATACTTTTTTGGAATTCTCGGTGGAAATGATTTTATCGTACTATAAAACTCTCCAAGGACTGTTTGAAAAAAGCTAAACACAGTAACAAACGAAGTGAGTATGGACGAGACCATGCCACATTTCATAGAATTTTGTGCAAGAATGGAGCATGGTCATATTTATGGACAACGTTATCACCAACAAAAAAAGAAAACATATAACCCACCTTTTTTCTGCGATGCTTATTTTTTCCCCTTTAATCGGGGTTATGTTGCTTTGCGCTTTTCAAGGAGACTCTCTTTTCAACGTTTTTCTTCCAAACACAATTTGGAACGATGAAGTTTTCTATTTTAAACAGATTGAATCGATTATAGACTATGGAACGCCCCAAGGTTATTTTGGATATAACGAAGTTCCCCCAAACCTTCTAACTTTTGGCGCTTGGAGTCCTGTTTTGTTTTTGCCATATGTAGTTTTGGGTTATGTGTTTGGTTGGACAATATATTCACCGATACTTTTTAACCTCATTATGGTTATGGCATCGCTTTTTGCGTTTATCGTTCTAACTCTTCCAAACTCATTTCAAAAAATATGTCTTTCGCTTTTTGTAATAAGCTACACCTTTTTAAGTCGGTTTATTGTTTCCAGCATGATGGAAGCTTCGAGTTTTGCTGCATTCATTCTGTTGGTTTCGCTATTTATCTATATTTTAGACTACAGCAAAAGTTCTATTCCTGTTTATTTTTATTTTGCAATAACATTTTTCTTCAGCCTATCTAGACCTTACTTTATTATATTTTTGCTTCCGGTTTTCGTTTGTAATCTCTTAAAAAAGCGATATCTACTCTGTTTCTTAACGATTATCCTAAGCACAACAACCCTTGCCACCTATTTTTGGATAGAGCAAAACCTTTGCGCACCCTACTATGCCACAGTGTTAAACGTTTCGTTTTCCGAAACGATAGCGGAACAAGGCATTTTCGGTTTTATTGTTGGTCTGTTTTCTTTGGTTGCTACAGGTTTTAAGGATATGTTTGATCTTTTCGTTAGCCGTGATGTTGGCGGCATCGCCTCGATTATGTATTTCTCTGCTTTTTTCCAGATTGTAATGTTGCTTATAACTGCTAAATCAATCAAAACCGACAATCCCAAAACCAAAGTTTCTGTTGCTTTGGTTGCCGTTTCGATATTCATTATGATAGTTGCTATCTTTTGTTTCTATCTCATCTATAATGGTGCCAGGCATTTAGCTCCTGTTATTTTTGTTTCGGTTTTTATCATAACAAGATACAACAAAAAATTAAGCATTATAAGCACCATGATGTCTTTTGTGCTTTTTGTTATAGTTGCTCCTTTTGGGAATATGTATGATTACAACTTCGACATTCCTTTTGGAAATAGCGAAGAAGTTTCGCAATATAACGCAACTTCAGCACATATGCAAACCGCTATGAAAAAGCCTGTTAGCGAAAACAAATGGGATAACACGGTAGCTTTTATTGCTGCCGACTACAACGCCCAAAACGGCAGCTATTTTGAAACGCCTTGGAAACCGCTCTACTCTGTGCCGTCGGGCTATGGTATCAACTATATCGATTATACATCCTATCAAGATGATGAGGATTTCAGCCAAATTCAATCGCAGTATATAATAGCGAGAACGGGAAGCGTTTCGGAACAAAGAGCGCTCCAAAACGGCGGAACGATGCTTATGAACGGACAAAACTTTGTTTTAATTCAAAACTAATGAGGGAAAATAATATGCAACTACAAAAAAGAAACTATTATAAAACCATGAGTTTGCTATTAGTCTTTGGTTTTGTCTTAATCGTGGTATTATATCTTGGAAAAAACATATCCTCAATATCAACGATGGACGCCGCCCACTACTACAACGCTTCACAATCGTTCGATAGAGGAAATGGGTTTTCTTTTTTAAACTATAACGGTGGTTTCAGAGGATATTTTTTCCCATTCTTGATATATCTTTTCACACAGCTAGTTCCGTTCCACGACCCTAAAGTTATAACCGCTCTGCTTTCTTCGATAGTGTTTTCAGCAACAATAGTATATTTTTTAAATAAACTCTTAAACTGTAAGTTCAGCGTTATAAAAACGCTTTTTATTTCCGCAGTGTTTTTATACTTTTTAGGAGACCTTTTTGTCTATCCCCTTTCGGATATCTATTCCTTTTGTTTTATGCTGGTTTCTGCAATTTTGGTGTGCGAACTTAACACAGATAAAATGTTATTGTCGGGCATTTCGGCTTTTGTTGCGGGAATTCTTTATTATGGCGCATACAATACTCGTTCGGTCTATATATTTTCTTTCGTAATACTTATCTATTTTTTCGCAAAAAACATTTATAAAAACAAAAAATTTGCGATACTTCTGTTGCCGTTTTTGTTGGGTCTTTTTGTTTCTGCTTTTCCCCAGATGTGGATATATGGTTCCGGCGGTTTAGGTTACACCCCCTTTTTAAACACAACTATACCCGGAATGGAAAACGGTCTTGTTATTTTCCAACTAAATGCCGGGCTATATGGCCAAAAATATGAAACGTTTATCGGTTCTCCCGACCTTTACGGTTCTGCTGCAGTGATGTTTTTCGATCCTGTCATGCAACAACTTCTCGAGGAAAGAGAACAGATATGGGAGATTAACAACTACAGAGAGTATCTTTCGGTAGTTTTAAAATACCCAATTGAATATGTTGTTTTAGTTTTCAAACACTTTATCAATTTAATTAACCCAACTTACAACAAGGTTTATCTAACCGATTTAAGGGTTAAAACATATCCACTTATAATTAACTTTATAATATATTTCACCGTGACTTCGGATATTCTTTATAAACTTCGCAACAAAAAATTTAGCTTAAAAGGAATATTTAGCGATCGGCTTTTGATAGTCTATTCCCTTTTGCTTCCTGTTTTGTTTTCTATTCCGGGCGTCGTTGAAACAAGATATGCAATGCCCCTTTATCTATTGGTTTTCGCCTATTTCTTCTATTTGGTAGACTTTAAAGCGCTATTTTCCGATTTCAAAAAACATTATGTAACCTATACATTTTTATTTATTTTAACCCTTATGTTTAACCTAACGATAATAAGCAATCTTCTCTCAAACATTAAATATGCAATAGTTTGGTTAAGCTAAAACAAAAGAAACTTAGGAGATTTTTTATTATGAATATAATGCCTAACAATTTAAAAAGACAATACGATCTTCACGCCTCGGAATATGAAGCCGCCGCCCTTTCGGTTTTAAGGAGTGGTTGGTATATTCTAGGCAAACAAGTCGAGCAGTTTGAACAAGAATTCGCAAGCTACACCGGTAGTCGCTACTGTGTGGGTCTCGCTAGCGGCCTTGATGCTCTTTGGATATCTTTTAAAATTCTAGGCATTGAAGAGGGCGACCAAGTCATAGTTGCCGGCAACGCATACATAGCGTGTGTAATGGGGATTACTATGAACGGCGCTACCCCTGTTTTTGTCGAACCGGACGAATATGACAACATCGACGCCGATAAAATCGAAGCCGCTATAACCCCTAGCACTAAAGCTATACTGCCGGTTCATCTTTTCGGTCAAAGTTGCGATATGGATAAGATATGCGAGATAGCAAAAAAACACAACCTTAAAGTTATCGAAGACTGCGCCCAAAGCCACGGAACATTTTGGAACCAAAAGATGCTGGGATCTATTGGGGATATCGGTTGCTTTAGTTTTTATCCCTCTAAAGGTTGCGGAGCGTTTGGCGATGCCGGCGCAATTGTAACAGACGATATAGATATTGCAAATAAATTCAAGGCTTTTCGCAACTACGGAAGTAGCAAGCGCTACTACAATGATTTTGTCGGGGCAAACAGCCGTCTTGACGAACTTCAAGCCGGGCTACTAAGGGTTAAACTTTCGCATATGGACGAGCTTAACGCCGAACGTGTCGAGATAGCTTCAAGATATCTTGAAAACATTAAAAACCCGCTTGTTACGCTTCCCAAAACAAGACCGGGTTCAACCAACACCTGGCACCAGTTCACTCTGCATTCTAACAATAGAGATAGTTTAATCGAGCATCTTTCATCACATGGAATAGGAACGATTATCCATTACCCCGTTCCCCCACACCTCTCGACAGCTTATGATTATCTTGGCATAAAAAAAGGCTCTCTTCCGCTAACCGAAAGATGCGCCGACACGATTTTATCTATTCCGATGTATAACGGAATGACTGAACAGGAAATCGATTTTGTCATACAAAAAATAAATGAGTTTGGCGGTTAATTTATAATGATAAAACTTCGCCCCCTTGAAAAAAAAGATATACCGTTTATTCTTGAATGGATGAAAGACGATCAATTGAACCAATATTTCCGCTTTAATCCCGAAAGTATAACGGAACAAACGGTAGAAGATTTTGTCAAAAATTCTTTTTCAACCACCTCTAAAAACTATGCTGTAGTATTGGAACAAGACGACGAATATCTCGGAACCATTAGCCTTAAAGAGATAAACGAAAAGGATAAACACGCAGAATACGCTGTTGCTTTTCGCAAAAAAGCAATTGGAAAAGGCATCGCAAGAACAGCAACAACAGAACTATTGAAAAAAGCTTTTATCGAACTTTCGCTTAACAAAGTTTATCTTAACGTTTATTCCGACAACATAAGAGCGGCAAAACTTTATGAAAAGTGCGGATTTCGAAAAACCGGTTTTCTTAAACAACACGTTTGTTTAAACAATGAGTTTAAAGACCTTTTTTTATACGAGATATTAAAAGAAGAATTTACACAAACCATCTGTTAACTCAGTAAAACAAAACGGCAAACCTTTTTGTTTTTACAAAAATTATTGCTTGAAAGGAGCATATTTAAAAGAATGAACGCTAAACCTTTTATGCTTAACTTTAAACAACGCGGAGACGAAAGAGGCCAACTGGTTGTAATAGAACAACTTAAGGATGTGCCGTTTGAAATTAAAAGAATATTCTACATATACGGAAGCGACAGCGCTGTTATAAGAGGTCAACATTCAAACAGGAAAACCCAGTTTGTTTTGATCAACCTTGCAGGCAAAAGCAAAGTTCGAACCGATGACGGAAACGGAAATATTCAGGTTTTTGAGCTTAACGAACCTCATATAGGCGTATATCTGCCTACGATGATATGGAAAGAGATGTATGATTTCAGCAACGACTCGGTTCTTCTTTGCGTTGCAAGCGAACTATATGACGGTGAAGAATATATGCGAGATTACGAGGAATTTAAAAAGGAAGTGAATAAAGAGTGAGTAAACTTTCGATAATTATACCGGTCTATTACAACCAAGATAATCTTGAGCCTTTGTATGAAAGCATAAAAAAAGAGCTTATCGATAAAGCGGATTTTGAATATGAAATAGTCATGGTCGATGACGGTTCAAAAGATAATAGTTTTGAAGTTATGACAAAACTTGCAATGCTAGACAGCAACATAAAAACTATAAAGCTTTCAAAGAACTTTGGCAGCCATGCAGCAATTCTTTGTGGGCTTAACAACTGCACGGGGGATTGTGCTGTTATTAAAGCCGCTGATCTTCAAGAACCAACCTCACTTTTGGTTGATATGTTTAGAGAATGGCAAAAGGGCTATAACGTTGTTTTGGCGGTTAGAGCCGGCAGAGACGAAGCCAAAAGCACGACGTTTTTTGCAAATTTCTACTATAAGCTCGTTAGAAACTACGCTTTGCAAGATATGCCGAAAAACGGTTTTGATATCTTTTTAATCGACCGAAAGGTTATAAAAGTATTGGAACTTATGGACGAGAAAAACACGGCGATAACGGGGCAGGTTCTTTGGTCGGGCTTTAAAACGACAACGGTTGAATATATGAGACAAGCAAGAGAGATTGGCAAAAGCCGTTGGACATTAAAGAAAAAGGTTAAGCTCGTTAAAGACACAATGTTTAGTTTTTCAACGCTACCTATAACCGCCGTTTGGACGGTTGGTATATTGTCTTGTATTTTTTCAGCAGTGCTTGGGATATATTCCATCATAGGGCGTCTAACCAACAACATACCTGTCGACGGATACACAACGCTCATCATCGTGAGCCTTTTGTCGCTTGGAATTATTATGTTAACGCTCGGTGTGCTTTCGGAATATCTGTATCGAACGTTTGATGCAACCCGAAACCGACCGGTTTATATCGAGGAAAAATCTATCGAAGACAAAAAGGATCTTCAAAGATGAGAATTAGTATCTTGTTGAAAAATATTTTCTCGATAGTATTTTTGTTGTTTTTAATACCATTAACATTTACAAGCTTTATGTTTTCCGAAACTTTTGGTATATCGCTTGTTTTGTTTTGCTTGGTTTGTGTTTTTGGTTTAATTTTTCTCGTTGCTTTAAACAACGTTAAATACTTAAAAGAGTTATCTTCAAAAAAAACATTCGCAATATTTAGCTTGTTTCTAATATTGAGTGTCATTATAGGGGTGAGATATGCATTTAATAACAACGTCTACCCAACAGCCGACTTTGAAGCTATCTTCACCGGCGCAAAAGAAGCTATCGGAAACGGGTTTAAACTAACCGACAGCAACCAATATTTTCTTTGGTATCCCTTTAACCGAGGTGCATTGTTTTTTCAAATCTTCACCGATTATGTAATTTATAAGATATTTGGAATTTTGCCGGGAGATGTTGTTTCAAACAACATAGTTAATATAATCTGCATAAATACCGGTATAATTTTCATTTTTTTAACGGCCAAAAAGATATACGGAAACTATATATCGCTTGTAGCCTCGTTAATGTTGTTTTTGTTTTTACCCTACTATGCAATGATTCCATATTTCTATTCCCACACCTACTGCTTTCCTTTTATCTCGATAGCTCTTTTTTTGTTTGTGTACTTCTTTTATTCAAACAAACCAAAACAAAAAATGTTGTTTCTCATGCTTTGCGGCGTGTTTTCCGCTGTTGCGGCTATCCTTTATAGCACAGGATATGTTTTAATGGTTGGGTTCTCTATATTCCTGCTGCTTAATTCAAACATAAAACAATCTATATTCCATCTAATGTTATATATTGCTTCGTTCATTTTTATTGTGCTGTCGTTTCAATGGCTTGTTTCTATTAGCGGTATAATCGACTTTACTCTAGCGGAGCAAGAAGGATTCCCCTTCACATATTGGATATACACCGGGTTAATTTCGGGGGATGGCGGCGGAATCGGCGTGTTCAGTGAACAGGCTTTCCAACTTGTTAAAAATGCTTCCTCTCTTTCGGAACGTTCCGAAATAATGAATACACTTATTGCGGAACGATTAAGGGAGCTTGGGCTTTTTGGGGTTTTGGAACTTTTTTTCACAAAACACATCTCGGTTTGGTCTGCTCCTCTATACCTTGCTCCCGTTGGTGTGCCGGGATTTTATAACGAAGCTGTCAACTGCTTGCTGTTTATGCTGATGCCGTTTAGCGTCATTAAGGATCTTAAATCAAAAAACCTCTCCCCTTTGCTTTGTGGGAAAATAGCGGTGTTTGGGCTTATGCTTCTTTTGATGTTGAGCGAATCGAGAGGCTTTTACAAATTCGGATTTTCAGGGATTTTGTTGCTAATCTCGCTCGACGGAATTATTTTTATTTGGGACATAATAACTTCAAGCTTTAAAAAAGGACAATATATTGAAAAAGTTAATTGATTTTATAAAAAAATATAAAAATATCGTTATCTCGCTAGCGGTGACGTTTTGTTTTTTGGTTATTATGGTTTTTGGATATGTTATCTATGCCTATCCCGCGACAAACAGCATTGTTTCATCAAATGTGTTAGACTACACCTCACACGATCTCTCGTTGCAAAACGGCCAAACTTTTTCTCAAACATTTACGACTGATAGCGAAATTGGCTTTGTCGGCTTTTTTATAAAGGATTTCTACAAAGGAAACATCAGCGTTGAGCTATTTAATCACGACACAGACGAACATCTGGCAAGTGGCACTATAAAATCCTCAGAAGTTATTATAAATGCATATAACGTTGCGGCTCTTGATAATGTTGTTGCTGAAAACAGCAACGCAGTGTATCGAGTTGAAGCCTCTCTCGACACCGGTGAATACGACTATCCCGTTGTTTTGGGGTATACTCCAAATGCAACCTATTCTGTCGTTTTAAGCTATTTTAATATAAATTATAAACATGAATTCTTTTTAGATAATGAAGCACAACAAGGAACCCTTGGTATGATAGTTCGAACAGGACCCGTTGGCACATTTATCTTGAAATATTATCTTGCGGTCATGTCGATAATATCGCTGGTCGCCGGTGGTCTCGTTTACCTTTGTTTAAGCAAGAAATTCGCCATTCATAAAACATTCGGAATTGCGGTTTTTGTTATCGGTCTTGTGTTCATGTTGGTGTTTTCTCCCTATAACTCCCCCGATTCAAGGGCAAACATAAACACAGCGTTCACGCAAAGTTTCAGAATAACCGAACACTTTGCTCCCGCAAACTTTATCCATTTTGTATCGGCGGTCTATATGCGACCAAACGATGGCAATGAGGTATTAAATACCGATATTAGCACTCCTCACACCTATAAAGAAACTGTCGAAAACTTCTTTGATATAAGCCCCGATAAATTTCTTGATAGAAAATCGATTTTAGAACCTTCTGCCGATTTTGCAGAGATGACGGTGTTTGGAACAATTGCGGTTTTAATCGCACGGGCTTTAAGAATAGGGTTTGTCGGTGCGCTATATCTCGGAAGAGTATTAAACCTTTTGGCGTATAGTTTTGCCGCAAGTTTTGCGGTTAAAAAAGTGCCGGATTTTATGAAAAACATCTTTATGGTTTTTTGTTCTCTTCCTATGCTTTTTAATATTACGACCAGCTTTAATCGAGACAACCTTTTAATCTGTTTGTCTCTTGTGTTTATGGCGCTAGTGTTTAATGTTGCCTATAATGATGGCATCAAAACGATATCTTTTAAGCAGCTTATCCCGATAATAACAGTCGGGTTTTTGCTAGCTCCGCTAAAAATAATCTATTTCCCTCTTGTTGCTTTAGTTTTTGTAGTTCCAAAAACTAAGTTTAGCTCTAAAAAAAATGCTGTTATCGCAAAGCTTTCGGTAATAGCGTTTTCAGTAGTTTCGTTTATCTCCTATAATTTTGCTGTTATAGTTTCGTATTTCACAAGGGTTCTGGGGTTTAGCCCTCTAACGAGCCACGATGTCCCCGAAACAGCCTCTCAAACTGCCGCAAATTCTACAGTAGGCGTTGTTCAAACATCCGCTGTTACTACAACCGGCGACACCTTGTCCTCTGCAGTAGCGCCAATCTCCTCCGACGTTGTTATAGCGGTGGAACAGGTCTCAACACAGCTAGGAGACGCCCACAGCGTTTTAGTTGCAGATATGATTATGTATACCCCTCAATATATCCTCGATAATCTTTTTTCAACGATAATGCTTGTTGTCACTACATTTTTTGAAAAAACCGATGACTATATCTTGAATATATTTGGGCATAACCTTGGGAACTATAATGTTGAAATAAACCTTTTGTTTGTGTTCTCGTTTATGTTTTTGATGGTGTTGGCGCTAATAAAAAAAGAGGGTATGCCTTCTCTTGATTTAAAGAGCAGAACTATTTGCATTTCGATTGTAGCGTTTATTTGGCTTTTAACGCTAGCTTCAAACATTCTTTGGACCCCAACCTACTACACGACGATATTCGGCGTTTTGGACAGGTATATTCTGCCCGTTATTCCGCTTTTGTTTGTCGGGATATCGTTTAAAAGATTTAGTATTAAAACCGATATATCTTATATCATTCTTATTAGTTCTATAATTCTAAACTTGTTTGTTATAATAAACGCTTTCACCGTTGCGCTTGGGAGATAGCCTATGAATATACTGTTTTTTGCAGCACAATATATCCCAACGGTCGGAGGGGTTGAGCGCTATACAAACAACCTTGCAAAAGAACTTTGTAAAAGAGGGCATAGCGTAACCGTTGTGACCTCAAGCCTTGCGGGATTGAAGCACTCTGAAACGACAATCGAAGGCATAAACATAGTTCGGCTTCCGAGCTTTTCTCTAATGAACGGGCGCTTTCCGGTTATAAAGCCTAACAAAGACTTTTTTCGTTTAACCAAAAAAGTTCTAGAGCAAAAATTTGACATTGCGGTTATAAATACTAAGCTCTATCCTCTTTCGATATATGCCTCCTTCAAAGCAAAACAACATGGCATCTTTCAAATAGAGATAGAACACGGAACGGCCCATCTTGTCAGCAACAAAGGGCTAATCGAAAAGCTGTTTAACGCTGTTGAACACACGTTTTGCGCCCTTTTAAAGATCAACTGCAAAGACTTCTATGGTGTTTCAAAAGCTTGTGCCGGTTGGCTTTCGCATTTTGGCATAACAGCTAAAGGAGAGCTTTATAATGCCGTTAATCCAAGCGAAATACTGGCGACTGCGAAACAAAGCGAGATTAATTTCAAGCAACAGCTAAACCTTTCGGACGACACCCCTGTTATTTCGTATGCCGGAAGGTTGATTCCCGACAAAGGGGTTCTAGTCATGAAACAGGCTCTTAAGAAAATTCGCCAAACTGTTCCAAACGCAGTGATGGTTTTAGCGGGCGACGGCGAATGTCGGCAACAGTTGAGCGGTCTTGAAGCCGAGGGGTTGTATCTTGTTGGGGAGCTTCGATACCCCGATAGCCTAGCGCTGATAGAGCAATCCGATATCTTTCTCATGCCAACAAGATCCGAAGGGTTTTCCTGCACCGTTTTGGAAGCGGCGGCGCTTAAAACGTTTATCATAACAACGGCAACGGGCGGTAGCCCCGAACTTATAATCAATAGCGACTATGGCGAAATACTAGCCGATATGTCGATCGAGCAGACGGTAGAAAAAACCGTTTATGCCCTTTTAAACAAACCCAAAACAAAAAAAGCCTCCGAAAACTGTTTCAAAAGACTTTGCGAAAACTTTACGTTTGAAAAAACAGCGGATGCGCTAATTGAAGTTATTAATAACAATAAAAAAACAAATCAATAACGAGCAAAATAAACCAAATCGACAACAATGTCGATTTTCATTTTGCTTTGTATATGAAAGGGACTGGGGGAAAAGATGAACAAGCTTTTAATTGTTATACCGGCTTTTAACGAGCAGGACAGTATCGAAACGGTTATCGACAATCTAATAGAAAACTTTCCACAATATGATTATGTGATAGTGAATGACGGAAGCACCGACAAAACCTATGATATCTGTGTCAAAAGACAATACAACCTAATTAATCTACCGATAAACTTGGGGTTAACCGGAGCGTTTCAAGCAGGGCTTCGCTATGCGAAACGCAAAAAATATCAATACGCCGTACAGCTTGACGCCGATGGACAACATGATCCGGCGTATCTTGAGGCTATGCTCGAAAGGATTGAAGAGGGCTATGATATAGTTATTGGAAGCAGATTTCTAACAAAGAAAAAACCAATTACTCTTAGAATGTTTGGAAGCTTTCTAATAAGCTTTGCAATTCGTTTCACAACCCCTCCAAGCGTTAAACCTATATGCGACCCGACAAGCGGTATGAGAATGTTCAATAAATTTATGATTTCAGAGTTTTCGAAAAACTTAAACTATGGCCCCGAACCCGACACGATAGCATATCTTTTAAGAACCGGCGCAAAGCTTTCTGAGGTTCAAGTAGAGATGAGGGAACGACACGCCGGGGAAAGCTATCTTTCGCTCATAAACTCCGCAGTTTATATGATTAACGTTAGCATATCAATAGTGTTGCTCCAATGGTTTAGAAGCGATTGGACAAAAAGAAGAAAGGAAAAACATAAATAATGAGTATTGCATTACGATTAATTCTAATTGCCGGAACCCTGTTCTTTTTATATCTTACATTTACAAAGATAACAAAATCAAAGGTTCAACTCGCCGACACAATTTTTTGGATAATGCTTTCTTTTGTGTTTATATTATTAAGCATCTTCCCGGAGATTGCTATTGTTTTTAGCGAGCTGATTAACATCGAAAGCCCTGTCAACTTTGTTTTCCTTCTTATTATATTTCTTTTACTTGTTAAACAATTTTTCATGTCGCTTAAAATCTCAAGGCTCGACTATGAAGTTAAACGACTTGCGCAGTATATATCGCTCCATGAAAAAGACCACAGAAACGACGACAATTAAATCAAAACGAGGTTATTATGGTTGAAGTTCGGCTTTTTGCAACATTTCGTGAAGGACGAGAGAAAAAAGTTTTTTTTGAAGCTAGCGAAATAACCGATGTTGAAGTATTGCTTGAAAAACTTTGTATACCAAAAGAGGATGTGGCTATCTGTTTGATAAACGGATTCCATAGTAAATTTGATGCACCGATTAAAGATAGCGATATAATTGCTCTGTTCCCTCCCGTTGGAGGTGGCTAATGCGGTTTGAAAGGCAAGTTTCTATATCGAGCATCGGGCAAAGCGGTCAACAAAAAATCGCCCTATCCCACGTTACTGTGATAGGTGCCGGTGGGCTTGGTTGCCCTGTTCTGATAGCTCTTGCGGCGGCTGGGATAAAATCGTTCACCGTGATAGACTTTGACGTTGTCAGTTTAAGCAACCTTAACCGCCAAGTTTTGTATGGTGTCGACGATATCGGAAAGCCAAAAGCCTCGCTTGCGGCTCAAAAACTTTCGCTACAGTATAAAAACCTATCTTTTGAACCCATAACAACAGCGCTAACTACAAAAAACATCTCGGAATTAATAAAAAAAGACACAATAATTATAGACTGTGTCGATAACATTAAAACCCGAATGATAGTAAACGATTATGCTGTTTCAAACGATATCCCCTATATCGAGGGCGGCATCAATGGGTTTTATGGATTTGCTATTACTATCTTTAAAAAATCTCCCTGCCTTAGCTGTATTGGCTTTCAAAACACACCGGAACAAAAAAACATCTCAGCTTTAGCTACTACGGCGGGGATTATCGGAAACATTATGGCGAACGAAGCCATAAAGATTATAACGGGAAGCGGAAGCCTTTTGACCGGAAAACTGCTCCAGTATGACGGCCTTTCGGGAAGCTTTGATACTATAGAGATAAATTCTGTTTGTAACTGTTACAACTAAATTTGAAAAAGGAGTTCTGTTATGCCACAGGTTATTTTTAAAAATGTTCAAAAACAACACGTTCAAGAGATAAGCGTTAAGCTACCTTTAAAGCTTGAACAAGTAAGCGAAATTCCAAAAGATTGGTTCACTGTTGAACATCTTGATATCTCGCTTTTTGAAAACGGACAATGTTCCAACGGTTACCCAATAGTCCAGATCAACTGGTTTGACAGAGGGCTTGAAGTAAAAGACAAGATAGCCGAGGTTATATTCCAAACGCTAAAGGAGAAGGGATATTCTGATTCGGAGCTGTTTTTTATAAATCTTGAAAAACAAAGCTACTATGAAAACGGAGAGCGTTTTGAATAGAACAAAGTGTCGCCAATTTTGGCGACACTTTGTTCTATTTTTATCAAAATTTATTCCGTTGGATAGTCTTGTTCTTCAACCGACAGTTGTTCTGCAGAAGATTCTACAGATTGTTGTAGAATATCAGGCAAAATGTTAGAAACTTGAGCGTCTGGTTGAAGTTCGTTATATGTTGCTATTGGGGTAGTCGAAAGCGGCAAAACTTCGGTTGTTTCCCCCTCTTTTAGAATATGACCGGCTATTATATTTCCTTCAAAAACCAACAAAATAGCCGAGATTTTTTCGTGTTGTTCTACCTCGAAATTCGTCACAAGGTATGTACACTTGCTGGCTGTCTCGCCTTTGTATTCGCTAAGATCAAATCCTATGGTTTTAAGCATCTCGTTGTATGCCGTAAACCTTTCGTCGAACTCTTTTGGAACCTCAACTTGAGCTACCGTGCTGTTGTTTGAAAGTTCATATCCTAGCGAACTAAGATATGCTTCTCGTTGTTCGGTGGTTTCGCCCGGTATCGTGTTGTTCCCTCCTTGCTGTTCTCCTAAAACAAGCCCTGCCGAATAGATAATAATAGCAAGAAGAATTACGACCGCCAAGACTATCAACGCTGTTTTTTTTATTTGTTTTTTGTTAACCGATGCTGCAATCATTATATAACACCTCTATTTGGATTGATGTTATATTAATATGCCTACTTGTGATATTTTATGTTTTTATTTATTGTGAACGCTCGGTATACCTGTTCTAGCAGTATCATGCGTGACATCTGGTGAACAAACGTCATGTCCGAAAGCGATATGCGGCAATCGACGCTGTTTTTAAGTTGTTGCGACAAACCATATGAACCGCCTATTATAAACACAATTTCAGAGTGTTGAAGCTCGGTGTTTTTAATAAAATCTGCTAGTTGTTCCGATGATATTTTTTTTCCTTCAACGCAAAGAGCAACGGTTTTTGCCCTTTTGTTGGTTAGATGTTTTAAAATGTTTTCGCTTTCGTTTTGGATAACTTTATTTATATCAGAGGATTTGTCCTCTTTTAGCTCTATAATATTAACCTTACAAAAAGCCGAAAGCCTTTTTAAATACTCCTCGCAACCCTCTTTAAAGTAGCTGGCGTTTAGCTTTCCAACTGCAACCACCGTTATCGTCAACATATCAAAACTCCAACCTTTCCCCGGCTAGGTCTCGTTTTGCGACCGAAATTTCGGGATAAAGATCATAGTTTTCAAGCATACCGCAACAGGTCATCTCGGCAGCTTCAGGTGTGTTGTTGTCTTTGCTTAAATGCATAAGCAAAAATCTTGAACTATAGTTTTTCGCAAGTTTCACGATAGTTTGAGCCGCATCAACATTTGATAGATGCCCATACTCTGATTTTATTCTGCGTTTAAGCGAAAGCGGATAGCCCCCCATTAAAAGCATACCCTCATCATAGTTTGATTCTATCCCAACAATATCGCAACCTTCTAGATAACTATAGATATTTTCGCATATCTTCCCTGTGTCGGTAACTATAGCGACTTTGTTTCCGGTTGTCGTTTCAAACCGATAACCAAAGCTATCTACACTGTCGTGGTGGGTTTGAAACGCTGTAACTGCTATACCCTCAATCTCGAGTGTCTGCGAGCTTTTCATCATCGTGAAATCATCTTTTTCTTTAAGACTCCCCTTTTTCAAAAGAGAATATATGCATTTTTCAGACGTAAACACCGGAACCGGATAATGTTTTAAAAACACTTCAAGCCCCGAAATATGATCGGTGTGTTCGTGCGTTATAACTATCGCCCCAACATCGCTAGCCGCCACACCGTTTTGGTTAAGCGCCGTTATCGTTGCTCTGCAACTCTTGCCGATATCGGTTAGGATAACTTTTTGTTTATCTCTTATAACGGTGCAGTTTCCGGAACTTCCGCTATACATTGATTGTAGATATGCCATAATAATCACCTTAAAATCAGCGAAGAACCAACCAAGGTTCTTCGCTGTTGTTATATTTTTTTATGCTCTTTTTTGGGAAATCTCGTCGTCTAGCAGTTTAATATCAGCTCCAACATTTCTAAGCTTTCCAACAATATCCTCATATCCACGCTCAACATGGTATATATCATCGATTTCGGTTGTTCCATGGGCTACGAGACCTGCTATTACGAGCGCTGCGCCTGCTCTGAGATCAAGCGCTCTAACGTTTGCGCCCTCAAGGGCTTCAACCCCTTCGATAACCGCCGTCTTTTCATCAACCTGTATTCTCGCCCCCATTCGGCGAAGCTCATCAGCATATCTAAAACGAGAATCCCATATACCTTCTGAAACTATCGATGTTCCTCTGGCTAGCGACAATATAGCCGCAAACTGGGGTTGCATATCGGTTGGAAAACCGGGGTGTGGCATCGTTCTTATGTTTGTTGAATAAAGAGCTCCATATCTTGTAACCCTTAAATAATCATCAAATTCCTCAATATTTGCGCCGGCTTTGATAAGCTTTGCAACTATCGATTCAAGATGTTTCGGTATAATATTATCGATTATAACATCGCCGCCCGTTGCCGCTGCCGCAACAAGATATGTTCCGGCTTCTATCTGATCGGGAACAACGGAATATTCCGAACCTTTAAGGCGGTCTACCCCTCTTATCTTGATAACGTCGGTACCCGCTCCTCTAACATCAGCGCCCATCGAGTTTAAAAAGTTTGCAACATCAACAACGTGGGGTTCTTTCGCAACGTTTTCGAGAACCGTTAGCCCCTCGGCTCTGACTGCGGCGATTATTGCGTTGATAGTCGCCCCAACCGACACCGTGTCAAAAAATATGTGTTCCCCTTTCAATCGGTCGTTCGACTGAACGATAACCGAGCCATGTTCCGAATCCCATGTCGCTCCAAGATATTCAAAAGCTTTAAGGTGTTGGTCGATGGGTCGAGGACCCAAATCACAACCACCCGGCATCGAAATGCTTGCTTTTTGGTATTTCCCAAGCAGCGCTCCGAGAAAATAATATGAAGCTCTCATGCTTCTTGAAAGATCTCTTGGGGCATCGTATGACGAAATCTTTGTTGCATCGATTCGGTATTTATGTGGCGCTAGCATCTCGACCTTTGCACCCATCTGTTTAAGGATATCCAAAATAACCAAGACATCGTTAATCATCGGAACGTTATCTATAATACATGGTTCATCCGAAAGTATAACCGCCGGAATGATAGCCACTGCAGAATTTTTTGCGCCAAAGATAGGGATTTTTCCCTCAAGAGCATTTCTGCCGTTAATAATATATTTTCCCAAAAAACTTTCCTCTTGTTCTCTCAACTTGATTTATTTGCAATTTATTGTTTACAAGCGTTAATCATATAGATAAGGCTCTGTCGGAACTCTTTCGCCATCAACCCTAACTTCGAAGTGAAGATGCGGCCCCGTTGAGTTTCCTGTTGTTCCAACGTATGCGATAAGTTGACCTCTCGAAACAACATCTCCGGCGCTTACGACGTTTGAAACGTTATGGGCATAAAGCGTTTCAAATCCTTCGCCATGGTCTATTTGAACATAGTTTCCATATCCAACAAACGACCAGCTCGAAACGGTTACTATTCCGCTTTCTGCGGCATAAATAGGAGTTCCTTGAACCGCCGCAATATCGATTCCAAGATGGTATCCCGGTATCCAACCACGGCTGACGCGTTGATATGTTCCGGTTGGCCATTGAAGTTTTTCGCTTTGACCTTCTCCGACAAACTGTTTAACCCCCTCGACAACCTCTTGGGCAACGGGTTCGGATATAACAACTTCTTCGATAATATTTCTTCCGATAACAACACCGTTTTGGTATTCAACCTCGGTTGTAACCTGTCGAACTCCTGTTTTTCCGGGGATGATAGTTTGGGTGTAGCCAACATAGTATCTCGGGTCTTTAATAACGTTTGTAGTGAATGGTATGCTTTCGTTTGAAGTTTCCAATAAAACCGTTTTAACCCCTAGCAGTGGTTCGTTTTCCGCAACTAAAAGTTGGGTTCCGGTTTCGATAACATCGGTTGTTAATGTTGGATTTAAAAGGCGCAACGTCTCAACTGTCATGCCGTTTTTGGTAGCTATCTGTTCAACTACCTCGCCTTCGATTGCGGTGTAATAGATATCTCGTTCGGTCGACGTGTTCAAAACTTGCACAAGTTCCTCAAACGTCACAACGCTGCTTTCGGGATATATTCCGTCGACCATCTCGACGTCACGAATAAACCTAACCGTTGTTCCGGGATATGTTGCAACGGCATCTTTATGCGGTTGAAGATATGCGTCTATAGCGTCTAGCATAAGGTCTTTTGCCGTTGTTGCTCCATAGAACTCGCCGCCGATATATAATCCCGATGCATCGGTAATCTCGGTTCCCGAAACATCCAAAAGAGTGTCCGCCATCATATCCTGGGTTGCCAGTTGAGATTGATCAACTACCGCAAGCCCCAGCGTCGCTTCGGCTGACCATGCTGTGTTATCCTCGGCATATAAAACTTTTCGTTGCAAAATTCTTTGCGCCGAGTCGTATATATTTTCGTTTTCAACATATCCGATTATCTGACCGTTATGCGAAACCGAAAGAACATAGTTGAGGTTTGCCGCTGTGTAAACAACATACACACATACAGCGAGCGAAACAAACGGCAAGATAGAATTCAACATCTTGTTAAAAAGCCCTTTGTTCCAAAGCCAACCATATCTGAAAAACTGTTTTCTGCGCATTGCTCTGAGCCTTGGATCTCGAAACCTTGGATCCGACATTACGATAACATAGCTTCTGATGCTTGTAAACAGTTTGACAAACGGAGCTATAATATCTTTTAAAAATGCTGCTATTCCGCGAATTAAAGTTCCAAGCGTTATATCAAGTATCATGCCAACAAACGTTGCTATTCTTGAAAGAAACTTTCTTATCTTTCGAAATATGTTCTTAAATCCACGTTCCGCTGTTGCCCCTACATAGTACATCAACGAATCTATATAGTATAGGACATAACGAAAAAGGCGACCGAGAGATATCTTCTGCCGCCTATGTTTTGCGGGATTTGTATTTCTATTTAAAATTCTTGCGATTATATTATACATAAACATTCCTTTAAATGTGAAACGAAACCTATTAAAGTTATTCTCATTGTATTATACAATATCCACCGCAAAAATTCAAGTTTTGAAAACAAATTACAGTTCCCTAATATAATATGTCTGTTCAATCCAAAACATTCATAACAAGGCCGGTTATCAGTTTAGGATAAAAATATGTGCTCTTTTGAGGCATCTTATCAAAAGCATCCGCAACCGCTATAATTTCCCCTACCCTAGTTGGGTTAATCAACAAAGCGCAAACCGCCTCGCCATTGTCAACGCATTCGACCGCTTCTATTTCTGATCTTGTGTATGAGAGGCTTTTTCCGGCTGCCATGTTTTCGGGGGTTATCCCCATAATCCCCTCAAGGATCATAGAATGAAGCACCGAAACATCAAGGTTTTTATATTGTTCCGAGCGATCCTTAATTGCTTTTCTTGCAAATTCGATATCTTTTAGTTTTAAAAGATAAAACGTTTTGTCATAAAGAACAAACGCTTTTTCGGCGTTGTCATAAGCTTTTTTCAGTGATATGTTAGCTTGTTCAATATCGTTCAACTCCAAGACATCAAAGCACAGTTTTAATTTTTCAAGCATATCTTTTGAAGAATAGTTTTCAACGTTTCTAACTATCCTATGGGTCGGAAGAACAATGAGCCCTTTGTTGTTAGAGGCTACTGCCGTCATCATGATATACGATGCAGGGTGGTTTTCATCAACATTTTCCCCACAGCTTAAAAGATAGTTTTTAAAATTAATCCCCGTTTCGTATCGATGGTGGCCATCCGCTATATACATCTTTTTATCTTTAAATCCTTGCTCTATCATATCAACTTGTTGTTGGTCGTCTATAACATATAGCCTATGCGAAACGCCGTCTTGAACACAAAAGCTTAGCGGTTCGCTTGTTTTAATTGTGTTTTCGATTATATTGGTTATAAATTTATCGCTATCATCAAACATCGAATAAACCGAGCTTATGTTGGTTTTGCAACTTTTAATAAGGTTCAATCTGTCGTCTTTAGCTTTAGACAACGTAAATTCATGCGGCAAAACTTCCTTTTGTTCAAACGGAGTTAACCGTTGCGCACCCACTATACCCTCAACGCTTAAATTTTCCCCCTCTAGTTCAAACTCCATTTGATAGATATAATAGCCCTCTTTAGCATCACGGTTTAAAACTTGTTGCGAAAACATCTCGTCAAGCTTTGTCTTTGCATTTATATATTTTTGTTGGTCGTTTCCTTCGGGGAGTTCTATCGAAATAACGTTATTTTTTTCAATTAATAAAAGTTCGTTTCTTTCTTTTTCCCCAACAATATCATAAGGAGGACAGACAAAATTTGATATATCTTTTGATTTTGTATACCTTGTTCCACAAAACGGACGAAAAACAGCCATAGTTACCTCTTTTTTTTGTTAAATATATTTGATTTTTATTATATAAACTAGTATAATATAATAACAGCAAAAAATCAAATCTAAAAAAAGTATTACCATAAAAAAAGGAGACGCAGATGATGGACCTAAAAATTGAAAAATCTCAAAATCTTAAACCGCTTTTCACAGATGAAAGCAAACTCGGTTTTGGCAACATCTTCACCGACCATATGCTCATCATGAACTATGACGAGGGCAAAGGTTGGCATAGCGCTAGAATTGTTCCATATGCTCCGCTCCCACTAGACCCTGCCGCCATGGTTCTCCACTATGCGCAAGAGGTTTTTGAAGGAATGAAAGCATACCGCACGAAAGACGGTTCTGTTCAGCTTTTCCGTCCCGACGAGAATTTCAAACGCCTCAACATGAGTAATGAGCGCCTTTGTATTCCCGAAATCGATGTGCAGTTTTGCGTAGATTCGCTTAAAGAACTTGTTAAAGTTGACGAGCGTTGGGTTCCTAAAAGCGATGGTTGCTCGCTTTATATCCGTCCGTTTATATTTGCATCAGACGCAAACCTTGGCGTTCGTGCCGGAAACAGCTATCTTTATGTTGTCATAATGTCGCCTGTTGGCTCTTATTACGCAAGCGGACTTGATCCTGTTAAAATCTATGTTGAAGAAAACTTTGTTCGTGCTGTCAAAGGCGGAACGGGTGCTGCTAAAACCGGCGGAAACTATGCTTCGGCTATCAAAGCTCAAAACATAGCCAAAAAAGAAGGTTTCGCTCAAGTTCTATGGCTAGACGGTATCGAAAGAAAATATATCGAAGAAGTAGGCACTATGAACGTGTTTTTCTCGATTGGCGATGAGATTATAACTCCGGCTCTTGGCGGAAGTATTCTCCCCGGTATAACGAGAAAAAGTTCGATAGAAATCCTTAAGAGTTGGGGATTAAACGTTGTCGAACGCAAGATTTCCCTCGAAGAAATCGAAAAAGCATACGACGACGGAAGCCTTAAAGAAATGTTTGGAACCGGAACAGCCGCTGTTATCTCTCCCGTTGGCGTTTTAAGAGCAAACGGACGTGAAATGGTTTTAAACGGCGGAAAGATAGGGGAAGTTTCGCAAAGGCTATATGACCAACTAACCGGCATTCAATGGGGTTCTGTTGAAGACACATATGGTTGGGTTGTTAAAGTTGTATAATGGATAACAATAAAAGTTATATCATCTTTATAGCAGGACCTTGGGTCGGAATAGTTCTCGGAGTTTTCGGAAACTATATTTCATTTAACCCATTGTCATACATTGGTTCTGTCATCCTTCTTGCCAGTCTTTTTCAAACGTTGGTTTTCTATCGTTGCAAAAACTGCAAAAAGCTCCTTAACGTCATCCACAAAGACGACGTTTGCGACCATTGCGGACAGGACGTTTAAAGGCTAAATTTAAAAGGGTTTGCGACAAATTGTTGCAAACCCTTTAATTTGGTTCTATTCTGGCTATTCGTGTATGCAAAACAAAGCCTTTTAATCTTGACGATTCAAAGGAAATAAACTACAATTATATAATAGTTTATTATTGTTGGTTTTGGAGGTTAAAATGGGAGTATTCGACAAAATTAAAGGGTGCGAAATTTTAAAAGATGATTCAATATCTTTTAAAGAAATAGAAGAATTAAAAGCCATATTATCTACCTGTTCGCCGGAACATAAAAAAGATTTGGAACAAACTATTCGTAATCTTGAATATGGTATAAAAGGTGAGCAAGCTATATTATTCGAACTCAAAAACAGTGGGTTTCCAATGCTTGTCCTTCAAGATCTATATCTCGAATTTGAAGGGCTAAGTGGACAAATTGATTTTTTGGTTATAACAAGATATTTAAACTACATTATTGAATGCAAAAATATGTATGGTGATATATTAGTTACAGACACAGGCGAATTTATGAGAAAAATTAACGGTGTATCCCATAAAATATATTCACCTGTCACGCAATGCGAACGCCATGTTCAACTTGTAAGGCAGATTAGATATAACGAAAAAAAGAATATTCTAACAAAAGCTCTATTTAATAAATTCGGCTCACATGGGTATGTACCTCTAGTAGTTATGGCAAACCCTACCGGGAAAATCAACACAAGGTATGCTCCCAAAGATGTACGAAACCATATTATAGGAATAGATCAATTGGTTAGAACTATAAGAAAAAATCATGACCCAAAAGAAGAAGGTTTTGAAAAGGATGCTATCGATTTAGCCCAATTTTTCCTTAATGCACATAAGCAAAACCCCCAAAACTATATGGAAAAATATCGTTCATACAAAACCTCTGCCCAACAAACCAGCCCAACCTCGCCAACTGAAACTCAATCAAGTTCGCAAAACACCCCTGTAATATGCACCAGATGTGGCGGAACTATGGTTTTAAGAACCGCTAAAAGAGGAAACAACATCGGCGAAGAGTTCTATGGTTGTTCAAGCTATCCAAAATGCAGGAACATTATATCAAAATAAACGATATTAAAAGACACCGAAGCTACGAAAAATTCGTTCTTCGATGTCTTTTGTTTTTATATGTTTCTATTCAAAAAACAAACTTTTAAAAAACTTATTTAAAAACCCTCTGCCTTTGTTTTGTAGTTCTTTATCATATCGATTAAAATAATCAAACAACTCTTGCTGAGAATCAAACTGATTAACGGCATACGAAGGAACGAGTTTTCGATATGTTCCGTCTTTTGTCTGCAAGTTGGCGTTCATGTTGTCTTTTGCGGAATATTCAAAAACCAATCTCAACTTATCTTTAAGGTTTTGATCGCTAACCCTAACCGCAACTTCGATTCTCCGTTCGGTATTTCTTGTTAAAAAGTCCCCCGAACTTATAAAATAATCCGCATCCCCTTGAATTCCAAACGAATATATCCTTGAATGTTCAAGATATCTTCCAACGATGCTAACTATTCTTATGTTGTCGGTCAAATCTTTGATGCCGCTTTGAATACAGCAAACACCCCTAATATACATCGTGACTTTAACCCCGGCCATCGAGGCTTCGACAAGTTTTAATATAATATCATAATCGCTAATCGAGTTGCATTTAATATTAATTTCCGCCGGCAATCCGCTTTTTGCTTTTTCGATTTCTCGTTCGATAAGCTTGATAAACTGTGATTTAAACCCAATAGGCGCAACAAATATATTTTCATCAATGTCGGGAAGTTCCCCACAAGAAATTGAATTAAAAACATTTAAAAGCCCAAGACAGATGTTTTGTTTCGACGTTATAAATCCGATATCGGTATATAACGTCGCTGTTTTTTCGTTGAAGTTGCCCGTTCCAACATATCCTATATAACTTAACTTGCTTCCCGCTTTTTTGGTTATTAGAATAATCTTTGCATGGACTTTATAGTCCCCCAACCCATATATAACGGTGCAACCGGCTTCCTCTAAAAGCTTTGCATGAACGATGTTGTTTTCCTCATCAAACCTCGCTCTAAGCTCGATAATCGCAAGAACCTGTTTTCCCTTCTCCGCCGCTTTCAACAGCGCACTTATAATCTTGCTGTCGTTAGACACTCGGTATAGCGTTATCTTTATCGAAACAACATCGGGATCATCTGCGGCTTTATCTATTAAATCGATTGTGCTGTCGAAACTTTGAAACGGCGAAAATATCAACTGATCGTTTTTCTCATATATCTTGCTATGATAAAACGAAACATCGGGTTTTTGCGCTCGGTTTTTCTTATAATAGAAATCCGGATAGTTCCTAAAATCAAAAGCATTTTCTATCGACATTAGATGTTTTAAATCAAGCGGTGTTTGCTCAACAAAAATATCGTTTTTGTCGATGCCTAGTTGGTCGGTTAGATGCTTTGCCATAACCTCCCCTATTTCGCTTGAAACCTGAAGACGCACGGGCGCTAGCTTTTTGCGCTTTTTGATAAGCATCGACATTTCCGCTCTGTAGTCTGTGTCGAGCTTAAATACCCCTTCATCGGGGTTGATATCGGCGTTTCTCGTCACCCTGAACAATATCTTTTCGTCGATTTTATATTTTGAATAAACTTTATCCGCAAATCTAAATATAAGTTCCGCAAGAGTTGTGAATTCTTTGGAGGAAGCTTCAGGGTTCCAAACCACCCCACGCCCGATAGTTGGCACAGGAATAACCCCAAACGATGCGCCGCCGCTTTTTTGTTTGAACTGCATATAAACATACTGTTCGCAGTTTTGCAAAAAAGGATATGGGTGTCTTTTGTCAATAACCTGTGGCGAAAGAAGAGGCATAAGCTCTCTTTCAAAATACTCTTTCCATACTTGGAGGTCTTTAGAAGAAAGTTTTTCAAGGTTAACTTTTTTTATCCCGTTATCCGAAAGCCTTTTCATCAAAAGCCGATATGTTTCGTCCTTTTGTTTGATAAGCTCCCGAACCATCTCTTTTGACGCCTTGGCTTGCTGTTCAAGGTTCATTCCGGTTTTGTTGTCGATAAGCCCCGGCGACACGATCATCTGGTCGGTCAATGCTCCGATTCTAACCATAAAAAATTCATCAAGATTAGAGCCATAAATGGCAAGAAACTTAAGTTGTTCAAACAATGGGTTGTGTGGGTTAGAACATTCATCCAATACACGTTTGTTAAACTGTAGCCAACTAATTTCCCTATTAACAAATATTTTCTTATTAATTTTATTATCCATCATAATCACTCATCCATAAATATAATAGTTTATAATAACGATAGCCGCTCCAACAAAAAGCGAAGTTAAAATCAAAATGATATTCATTTTCCCCATAAGCTTCGACCGTTTCTTTCGAATATTTCGAGTATTTCGAATATATAGTCATTAGCCGACAAGGAACAAAAAGTTCCCTGTCGGCTAAAAGTTAATTTATTTTTTTAACGAAACCGCTAAACGGCATTTTTCAACGATGCTTTCAGCCGTCAATCCGAAATATTCCAAAACCTCTTTAGCAGGACCCGATTTTCCAAACACATCCATAGCGCCCACCTTAAGAACCGGCACAGGGAAGCTTTCCGAAACAGCCTCAGCAACCGCAGACCCCAGACCACCGATAACGCTGTGTTCCTCCGCCGTTACGATAGCTTTTGTCTTTTTCGCCGATTGAAGGATAATCTCGGTATCAAGAGGTTTGATGGTGTGGATGTTGATAACCTCGGCTTTAATGCCTTCGCTTTCGAGCGTTTTCGCCGCCTCGAGAGCTCTCGAAACCATAAGACCGTTTGCAACGATCGTCACATCGCTGCCCTCTGCCATCATAACGCCTTTGCCAATCTCAAATTTATAATCCTCGTCATTTATAACCGGCACCGCCATTCGCCCAAAACGAAGGTATACAGGGCCTTCGAACTCGGCAGCCGCTCTAACCGCTTGTCTTGCTTCAACGTCGTCAGACGGCGAAATAATCGTCATTCCGGGGATGGTTCTCATAAGAGCTATGTCTTCGTTGCATTGATGGGTTGCGCCATCTTCTCCAACCGAAAATCCGGCGTGGGTTGCGGCTATCTTAACGTTAAGGTGTGGATAACCTATCGAGTTTCTAACCTGCTCAAAAGCACGTCCTGCCGCAAACATAGCGAAGCTGCTTGCAAACGGAATCTTTCCGCAAGTCGAAAGGCCGGCCGCTACCGACATCATGTTAGCTTCCGCAATTCCGCAATCTATAAATCTTTCGGGAAACTGTTTTGCAAATACCGACGTTTTAGTAGCCCCCGCAAGGTCAGCGTCGAGAACAACAATGTTTTCGTTTTGTTCGCCCAATTTCGCAAGCTCATTTCCATAGCTTTCTCTAGTTGCAATACTTTTAATCTCAGCCATCGCTCCCTATACCTCCAAACTCTTTTTTATATCGTTAAGATCTTTCATAGCTTGTTCATACTGCTCGTCGTTGGGAGCGCTGCCATGCCATGAAGCTTTGTTTTCCATAAAAGAAACATCTTTTCCTTTAATGGATTTTTGAATAATAACTGTTGGTTTGTTGTTTTTTTGTTTCGCTTTGTCAAACGCTTGCTCAAGCGATTCAAAATCATGAGCATCAGCCGTTATAACATTAAAGCCAAACGATTCAAATTTATCGGTTATCGGATATGGCGAGTTAACTTTTTCGATCTCTCCATCAATCTGCAAACCGTTGTTGTCAACTATAACGACCAAGTTGTCGAGTTTTCTGTGTGCCGCTAGCATAGCCGCTTCCCAAACTTGACCCTCTTGAAGTTCTCCGTCCCCCAAAATTGTGTAGACGTTGTAGTCTTTGCCCGACATTTTGCCGGCGATAGCCATTCCAACCGCTGCTGATATACCTTGACCTAGCGAACCGGAACTCATGTCTACTCCCGGGATGTTTTTCATATCGGGGTGTCCTTGGAGAATCGAAGAGATTTTTCTGAATGATTTAAGCTCTTTTTTGTCAAAAAAGCCTTTCTCAGCCAAAACAGCATAAAGCCCGGGGCAGGTGTGTCCTTTAGATAAAACAACTCTGTCTCTGTCGATGTTGCTAGGATCTTTAGCATCAACGTTTAGAACATAGTTATACATATATGCGTATGTATCGCACATCGAAAGCGAGCCGCCCGGATGTCCCGATTTTGCGCTGTGTACTTGTTCAATAACGCTCATTCTAAGTTCATTTGCAAATAGTTTAAGGTCTACTAGTTTTTTGCTTTCCATACATTCATCTCCTCAGCTTAATTAAAAAGTTCTTTATAATTTGTTTCGATATATTTAATAGCTTCGCTAACCCCACCTTTAAGACAAGACGAAACCACAAGTTTTGCTTTGTTTTTAACCTCTTCGGGCGCATTATCAACCGCAACCGAAAATCCCGAAGCTTCAAACATACAAACATCGCTGTAGTAGTTCCCTATCGTGACAACGTTTTTTATGTCAAACCCCTGCATCTCGCAAAGTTTTAAAAGTGCGTTTTCCTTTGTAGAACTCTTTGGCATAATTTCATAGTATAGCTCGTTTGTTCTTGAAAAACTATATATTTCGGAAAACTTGCTGTTTAAATATTTTTCGTTGAAATATTGTTCAACCTTATCGGTATAGCTTTGGTCCGCCGCAAACAAAACTTTGTTCCAACCGCTAGGAACTGCGGTTATATCGGTGACGGTGTATGTTAGATGTTCAACGGTAAAAAGATCCGTCGCATATTTGTTCATCTTTATAGCGTAGTTTTCTTTTTGTTTCATGATGATTATTCCAACATCGCTAAAATGTTTTGCTATATCGCTCACGATATCAACAACCTCGGGTTGCAACGTTTGTTCATATATAAGCTGCTCGCTTTTATAGTCATAAACAATACCTCCGTTGCAAAGGATTGCCGGCATCGTTAGTTTAATCATGTTTGTATAATAACCAACCGAATCTATCCCTCGACCCGTCGCTATTGTAAAGTTTCCTCCATTAGCAATAAAAGCATCGATAGCCTCTAAGTTAAGCTTTGGTATTCCATATCCTGCTTCCAAAATTGTTCCGTCGACATCGCTAACTATCAACACATCGCTAAGTTTATTAGCCATTGTTCACCTCAATATTAATTGTTTTTAAATACTCTTTAAAGTATTCCGGCAGTTCACTATTGAACTCGATATACTGTTTTGTTGTCGGATGGATAAACCCCAGCGTCTTTGCGTGTAGGCATTGCCCAAAAAAACCGCCGACAGATTTTCCGCCATAGATTTCATCCCCTACAAGCGGATGCATAATCGAAGAAAGATGCACCCTTATCTGGTGGGTTCTCCCCGTTTCAAGCTTTAGCGCAACAACAGAAAACCTCTCGTTTTGTGCTATAACTCTATAATGAGTAACTGCTTTTTTCGAGTTTTGCTCGGTCACGCAAAACTTCTTTCGATCTTTTTTGTCTCGACCTATCGGTTTGTTGATAGTTCCAAAACTCTCTTTAAACGTTCCGACAACTACCGCTATATATTCCCTCGTCATCGAATGATTTTCCAGTTGTTTTGATAATTCAACATGGGCTATATCATTTTTTGCAACTACCAAAAGTCCGCTTGTGTCTTTGTCGATCCTGTGAACGATGCCGGGGCGGCGTATTCCGTTTATACCCGACAGTTCATCGCCACAATGAAACAAAAGCGCATTAACCAGCGTTTTATCAAAATTTCCGGCGGCAGGATGCACCACCATTCCTTTTGGTTTGTTTATGACAACAACATCTTTATCTTGATACACTATATCTATATCGATATCTTGCGGTACAACCTCAAGCGTTTTGAGCATCGGTTTAAAGACAACAATTTCATCGCCTTTATTAATCTTATAGCCTTTTGAGATGCTTTTGTTTTGCTTTTGAACAAGGCCCGTTTCAAACATCTGTTGAACCATCGTTCTCGAAAACTCCGAAAGGCGTTGCATAATAAAGATATCCGCTCGCTTTCCAACATCCTCTTCAAGCGACAAAACAACAAATTTTTCTAGGCTATCGAAATCAAGCGTTGTCATGTTTTTCTGTTTCAATCGATTGGGGTTGGTCTTGTTGTTCTATCTTTTCGGTTGTATTGTCGTCGGCTTCTTTTTGCAAATCTTGTTTTTTGTCATCAAAAAACAAGATAGCAACACAGAACAAAACAGCCCCCACCGTTACCAAACAATCGGCAAAGTTAAAGATCGGAAACCTAAAGAACAAAAACTCAAGATAGTCAAAAACAAATTGGTTAAACACCCTATCATATAGGTTTCCAAGACCACCGGCAATTATTAGCACCAACGCTATTTTAAGAAGAATATGGAATTTTTTCGAAAGAAAAAACAAGAAATAGAGCATAACCAAAATAACGATAAACGTCATTATGCTAAGCTCGGTCGTTCTGCCTTGGAACAATCCAAAGCCCGCTCCGGTGTTTTCAACATAAGTTAGCCCCAAAATATTCGGGATTAATGTGTAGGTCTCCCCCGTGTTTAAAACCGGCAACAAAAAAACTTTTAAAGCTCGGTCGATAGCGACCAACACCGCAATAGAAATAATCGAAATAATCAAAATAACCTCACATGGATATAGCGGTGTTCGCAACACCGCTAAAAATCATCAAAAATAGTTGAAAGGGTCTATTAATGACCGCCAAAATCAAGTTGACCAAATCTTGAAGTGGGTTTATTTGGTTCAAGTTTGAAGACCGAAAAATCAAGGTCGGGTTCTTGCGCCGAAATTTCCGGAACTTCGGGTTTTGCTTCTCTTTCAAGTTGTTGAGCTTGTGGTTCAGGTTGAGCGGCTTCGGGTTCAGGTTTCGCCTCTGCCACAACGCTAGCTTCCGGAGCTTCTGCCGGTTTTTCCGGTTCGTCGTCTAGATAATCTTTCGACAAGCTTCCCGAAACAAGTTTTCCGGCTTCGTCAAAACTCGGAACCAAACCGATAGCAGTTAGGTGCGAGTTATAAAGATTTAATATTTCGCTTCTGAATGCGTTGATATCTTTTTTCATAAGCTTGATAGTTTCTTTGCTTTCTTCCGCTTGAAGAACTGCTTTAGCGGAAATTCTTTCAGCATCGGCTTTTGCTTCTTCGATAATAGCATCTGCTTTTTGTTTTGCTTCACGAACAAGAGTGTCGCTCATCTTTTGAGCCGCAATCAAAGCATTTTTAAGAGTCTCTTCATCGTTGCGATATTCTTCCATCTTGATAGCGATCGAATTAACTCTGTTTTCATAGTCCATTCTTTCTGCCATTAGAGCATCGATTTGGTCAGCAATCTGCGCCAAAAAAGCTCTTACGTCTTCGATTATATAACCTCTTTTATCGGTTTCAAACTCCACGTTTCTTATATCATTTGAACTAAACATAATAATACCCCCAAAAAAATAAATTAAATTTTAAAATTAAAAATATACTCCGCTGCTTTCAAGTTCATCCAACAAGTCCCCAACAATTCCTACATTGAAAGGGGTTATGATGAATGTGCTGTTAGCAACTCTTTTTATCTGACCATTGTTTGCATACGCAACACCGCTTAAAAAGTCTATTAGCCTTCTTGCAACATCTTTTTGTGTTGATTCAAGGTTAAGTACAACGGTTCGCTTGTTGTTAAGCTGATCCGCAATACTGCTCGCATCTTCAAACCTATCAGGTTTAACAAGAACAACCTCCAGTTGTGTTGTTGCGTTGATGTTAACAATCTTGTTGCTTTGTTTCATCTTAGGCGAGGCGGGCTTTGTCGGTTTGGGATAATCCCCATCTTCCAAATCTTCTAGCGCCTCTAGTTCCTCATCTAGGATATCATCTTCGGGGCCATACCCGAAAAGATCTTTAACTGTATCAAAAAAACCCATACTACATTCTCCTAAAGAAATTATGTAAATAATGCCGAACCTATCCTCACGACGTTTGAGCCGGCAAAAATAGCTTCGTTAAAATCGTCTGACATACCCATCGACAAAAAATGCATATGTATATTATCTATTTTTTTGCCCCTAATGTCAATAAACAGTTTCGACATTTTTTCAAATAATTGTCGAGTTACCTCTATTTCTTCGATTGGAAGTATCGTCATCAGCCCAAAAACGCTAATTGAACTCATATTTTTAATCTCCAAAAGCATCTTTTCAAGATTTTTTGCTTCGACCCCCCATTTGTTTGGATCGTCGCCAATGTTAACTTCTACCAAGATTTTTTGAACAACGTTTCTCTCGGCAGCTTTTTTGTTGATAGCCTCGCATAGTTCAACGCTATCTACACTGTCGATAAAATCAACCTCTCCAACAACATATTTAACTTTGTTTTTTTGAAGATGCCCTATAAGGTGTATTTCGGCGCTGTTTTGTTTGAAGAATTCAAGCTTGGTCAAAAGCTCTTGAACTCTGTTTTCTCCAACAACTTTAAGTCCCATATCAAAACAAGGTTTAATCTCGTCGATTGTTCGGTTTTTGGTAACCGCCATTATCTTTATATCTTGAAGCTCTCTTCCGCTTTTGTTTGCCGATTCTTCCACCTGTGAAATAATTTTCGTTATATTCTGCTTTATAATACTATCTAACTTGTTTTCCGTCATAAAGATCCCTTCCGGCTATAACAATATTGTCGTATAGCTCGATACCGCCATCATATCCATTTGAAGGTTGTATGAGCAAAAATTCATCTGTTTCATATAATACCGTTTCGTTTTCGATCGGTTTAAACTGAACTTCGGTTCCATATTGAACAAACACCCCTAAAGCGCCCTCTTCGGTTCTAAGATACGAACGATCTATTTTTATTCCGTTATAGTTGTAGAAATTTATCTCGACATCCTCTATTCTAAGCCGAACTATATCGGGGCTAAGATTATCGCATTCGAAAACAACAATGCTTTTGTTGCTTGTGTCATCCGTCAAAATCGACGACACAACCCCTTTAATCGTTCCAACAAGATCATAGTTGAATTCAATATTAACATCGGCTCCAACGAACAGCCTTTCGGCCTCTTGTTGTTCAACAACCGCCGCAAAATACCATATATAGCTGTTCATTATCTTACATTGGTCAGACGTTTCAAAATACTTGTCGTCATTTATAAGAGTTTCGATATCCGAAACGTTCATCTCCAAAAGACCCTCAGGGTCGATAGCCGTTTCATATCCATCACATGATGCTACAAAAAATCCATCCGCATCGGAATAGATATAATCGCTCGGTTGATATGGCGAAGTTTTAAGCCGTTCGATATCATCGCTTATCATTAATATCTCATCTTCATATGATATATTGTTCCCCGAAACCGCCGCATATCCATTTAGGTGGCGCTCAATATCGCTAGACAACGAATAGGCTAGGCTATAATCTATATTTTTGTTCGATATTGCGCCGGAATAATCCGCTAGCGTTCGATAGATATTTTGCCTTAACGCCGTAACATTTATAATTCCGCTGTCGCCAACCCCTTGCAAAAGGCTAAGATTCTCAAGTTGTTGGGTCTTCAACTTGATATCAAGAGCGTTTGCAACGGTTTGCGGGCTGTCATACACATTTGCAACTACCGAACCTCTCGCAACCTTTTCGCCGTTTTCAACAAGATATTCCCGAATGCCGTCCTCTTGTTGTGCAATAATATGTTCCTCTCGAACCGCAATTCCGGTGGCATCAACGCTGTCGGAAACTGAAAAAAGCGTTGCCGTTTCGACCGTTATATCGGGGGAGGCTAGCGAAATAAGATTATATAATATATAGAAAACCGTTATCGCAAGAAAACCTACTATAAGGTTTCTTAAAAACTTACTCCGCATCGTTTAACACGCTATCGAGCGACGGGATTTGTTTTGAAGGAATTATAGTTGATATGGCGTGTTTATAAACAAGGTTTTGACGCCCTTCGCTTTCTAAAATAACGGTGAAGTTATCAAATCCTTTAACAAACCCTTTGAACTGAAAGCCGTTTGTTAAATACACAATTAACGAAATCTTTTCTTTTCGAGCTTGGTTTAAAAATACATCTTGTAAATTTTTATTTTTCACAAACATCACCTCATAATAATTTATTTCATTTATATTGTAAATTCACGCCATTGTTTAATTATGTCGCTATTTATCTTTTCGATGGAATTTTCGTTAATATCATATCGAAAAGCCTCGTTATGTCGCTTAAACCAGGTTATCTGTCTTTTTGCATATCTTCGAGTGCTTTGTTTAAGCATTAAAACCGCTTGTTCCAGCGTCTCTTCACCTTTTAGGTATTTGAAAAATTCTTTATATCCTATCGCCTGTGCCGCAGTTTTGAATTCGTCTTGGTTTTTATAAACAAACTCTGCTTCTTTAATCAAACCCTCATCAACCATTTGGTCTATCCTAGTTTCAATTCGGTCATAAAGCATCTGCCTGTCGGTTGATTCAAGCACAACCAGCATACTGTCGAAGGGGGATTTTTGCTGTTTCGACAACGTTTCATGCGCCGTTGGGGTGATGCCCGATGTTTTATACATCTCGAGCGCTCTTATAATTCTTTTTTTATCGGTCTTTTCAATCCGTGTCGCATACTGAGAATCTATCCCCAAAAGTTCGTCATAAAGCGTTTGAAGCGGCATCGTTTCAAGCTGTTTTTCGAGTTGTTCTCTAATCTTTAAATCCCTAGTGTTTTTTTGAAACACTATTCCGTTTATAAATGTCGAGATATAAAGGCCTGTTCCGCCGCATATTATCGGAACCTTTCCCCTTTTCAAAACCTCGTTCACCGTCTCGCAACAAAGATCATGAAAATTCGACACGTTAAACAGTTCATTTGGTTCAAGAAAATCAACAAGATGGTGTGGTATTGTTTCGGTTTCGCTTTTGGTGGGCTTCGCTGTTCCTATATCGAGATGTTTATATATCTGCATCGAATCCGCCGAGATAATCTCGCCGCCTATCCCCTCTGCAACAAGACAAGCAAGCTTTGATTTCCCGGTAGCGGTCGCTCCCGCAATGACGAGAATTTTGTTTCTACTGTGTTCTTCCAAAACGTTTCTCCAACTCTTGTTTTGATAGTTTAAAAATAACGGGACGTCCATGGGGGCAATATTTTATGTTTTGTTCGTTAACCAAAATATTGATTATATGTTCCATCTCTTGTTTCGAGGTCTTGTGTCCGGCTTTAATGGCGGCTCTGCAAGCAACCGAGCTTAAAAGCCATTTTTCTTTTTCAAGCGAAAGCTTTGCTTTTTGCGAACAAAGTTTTCCCGCTAGTTCCTCGACCGTTTCCTTAACGCAAGCTATATCCAAAAAAGGAGGTATCTCCCTTACCGAAACTTCGCTTTCGCCAAAATCGACTATTAAAAAACCCGCTTGTTCAACGATATCAGAACGATCTAACAGTGCTTGTTTTTCGTTTTTTGAAAGCGCCACGACAACGGGTTCCAACACCGTTTGGCGGTTGTTTGTTACCGATTGTTTTTGAAGTTTGTCATATAAAAACCTTTCGTGTGCTGCGTGTTTATCGACAAAAACAATGCTGTCTTTCGTTTTGCATATTATGTAGGTTAAAAACGCTTCCCCTAAAATTTCGATATCCTGGCTAGGTTGTTCAAAACTTTGGCAGTCGTCGGCAGTTGCATCTTCGATAAATGCAGTTGCAAGCTCTTTCGCAATCGGGCTTGCTTGTTGTTTCGTTTCAAAATATTCGTATGGTTCAATCGAAAGCTGTTTATCCTGTTGAGAAAACGAGGCAAAATCCGATTTAAAAAGGCTTTCTCCTCTATTGTTTTGCTCGTTAAACGAAAAAAGTTTCGACATACCGCCCGTTTCGGGTTGGCTCGATTCAACGGGTTGTATTATCGGCTCGATTGTTTCAACAATTTTTGTTTGGCTAAAAACCGATTCTTCCGCCTCTTCGTTGTCCTCTGTTTTTATCTCTTTGGTCGGTGTGGCAGATATAAAACTGTTCACATTCGAAGCAAAGTTTTTAACCGTCATCTTAACGGCATAATAAACCGCATGGAATATCTCTTTGTCGTTCGCAAATTTAACCTCGGTTTTGGAGGGGTGGACGTTGACATCTATCTCGTCGAACGGCATCTCGATATTAATTATAAATGCCGGAAATTTTTTGCTTAAAAGCAGTTCGCTATACGCTTGCTCAACCGCCGCTACAACCGTTTTCGATTTAACAAACCTACCATTTATAAAGCAAAACTGAAACGCTCTGCTTTTTCTTGCGGCTTCGGGTTTTGCTGTGTAGCCAAAAACAACAATCTTTTCGCCCTCTCTTTTTTTAACCTCCAAAAGATTTTCCGAAATCTGTTTTGGGATTATCATATAAATAGAAGAATAAAGCGAACCATCGTTTTGCGTTTTAAAAACCAGCTTTCCTTCCTTTATAAACGAAAACGAGATATCGGGATGGGCTAGCGCTTGTTGTTCAACGACATCTTCAATAATCCCCGCTTCATGGCTATCGGTTTTTAAAAACTTCATTCGAGCCGGCGTGTTGTAGAAAAGATCGTTAACGATAAACGTTGTTCCGTCGGGCGCTCCCGTCTCTTCTAGCGAGATATGCTCTCCCCCTTCGGTTACAAGCTTATATGCAAACTGTTGGGAAGGGGGTTTTGTCGTTAGTTTAATCTTAGAAACTGCCGAAATTGCGGCTAGCGCCTCGCCACGAAATCCCAAAGACTTTATCTCGAAAAGATCGTCTTTGGAAGATATCTTGCTTGTTGCATGGCGAATAAAAGCCGTCTTGATTTCATCTTTATCAATTCCGCAACCGTTGTCAGAAACTCTAATCGATGTTAGCCCGCTCCCTTTTATCTCAACTTCGATACAGGAAGCTTTGGCATCGATAGCGTTCTCAACAAGCTCTTTAACCACCGAAGCCGGTCGTTCAACGACCTCTCCGGCGGCTATGAGTTCTCTTATATTTTTGTCTAGTATTTTTATATTGGGCATTATTTAAAAACCTTGTTGTTCCCTCATTCTTTTAAGTTTGGAAAGTATGTTAAGCGCTTCGATTGGGGTTAGCGTATCGATTGATATTTTTTCAAGTTCTTTGAGTATTATATCATCTGAATTTGTTTTTTCTGTTAACAACTCTTGTTTTGGCATTGGTCGAACGCCTTTGCTTTCAAGCTTTGCCAAAAACTGTTTTGCGGTCTCGATAACCTCACCCGGAACCCCCGCAAGTTTTGCCACTTCAATTCCATAGCTGTCGTCGGCAGGACCCTCAACAATCTTGTGTAGAAACACTATATCATCATCCCTTTTTTTTGCGGCAATGTTATAGTTTTTAATGTTTGAAAATTCATTCTCGATTTCGGTTAGTTCATGATAATGTGTAGCAAACATCGTTTTTGTTCCAACGCCGCCTTGTTTACAGATATGTTCGATAACCGCCCTTGCCATGCTCATTCCGTCGTAGGTCGAAGTTCCTCTTCCTATCTCATCGAGAATAACAAAGCTTTTTTTAGTAGCACCCTTTAATATTTCGGCAACCTCTTTCATCTCGACCATAAATGTGCTGTCCCCCGAAAACAGGTCGTCGGATGCTCCAACCCTTGTGAAGATAGCGTCTACAACCCCGATATGTGCAAATGAAGCCGGAACAAAACACCCTATCTGCGCCAAAAAGACTATGATAGCCGTAGCCCTCATATAAGTTGATTTACCCGCCATGTTAGGGCCTGTGATGATGTTGACAAGATTATTTTTGTTGTCTAGGTATGTGTTGTTTGGAACAAAAAGTTCGCCATCGATAACCCGTTCTACAACGGGGTGGCGTCCGTTTTGTATATCGATAACATCGCTGTTATCAACGTTTGGTTTAACGAAGTTGTTTTCTATCGAAACTATCGCAAAACAACAAATAACATCGATAGCCGAAACGCAATCTACCGCTTGTTGAACCCTTTCGAGATTTGTTTCAACAAACTTTCTGAGTTGTTCAAATATCTCTCGTTCAAGGTTTTGAAGCTTTTCATTCGCTCCCAAAATTTTATCTTCGAGTTGTTTTAGCTCTTCCGTTATAAACCTCTCGCAGTTTGCAAGCGTTTGTTTTCTGATAAAACTATCGGGAACGCTGTTGGAATTTAGCCTTGATACTTCGATATAATATCCAAAAACTTTGTTATAGCCAACCTTCAACGTTTTAATTCCCGTTTGATCTTTAAGCTTTTGCTCCATCCTTGAAAGATATGTTTTGGAATTATGCAGTATCTCCCGAAGCTCATCAACATCGCTATTAAATCCGGATTTTATATATCCCCCGTCTTTTATAAGCGCAGGGCAATTTTCAAAAATTGCTTGGTTGATGCTGTCTTTAATGTCGTCTAGCGTATCCAAATTATCGCTTAAATCTTTTGAAAGCGAAGATTTAAGTGAAGAGGTCAACGCTTTGAGTTCCAAAAGTTTATCAGCCGTAGAAGAAAGCGACAACATATCCCTTGGCGTAACGCTTTTATAAACAATCCTTGTCATGATTCTTTCGATATCATGAACATCTTTTAAGACTTCATGGATTTTATAAAGCAGTACATTGTTTGAAAAAAGTTCTTCTACCGCATCAAGGCGACGATTGATATCCTCAACATCGACAAGCGGTTTTTCAAAATAGGAGCGAACCAGCCGTTTGCCCATCGCCGAACCGGTTCTGTCGATAACCCAAAGAAGGCTGCCTTTTCTCTCGCCCCCCGAAAGCGTTTCGCAAAGTTCAAGGTTTCGCCTTGTCTTTGAAGAAAGGGTTAGATATTGTTTGTTATAATAACATTCAATCTCTCTGAGCCTTGAAGCCCCCTCGAACTGGGTGTCGATTATATATTTAACAAGCGCTCCCAGCGCCCTTAAAGCATATCCTTTATCAAACTTTGCAATGTCGGAAAGCTTTTGTTTTGAAAAAAGTTTTCCGATATTTGCCATAGCAATTCCGGCGTCGAAGTTTCCATCATACAACACATTAGGTTCAAAGTTTAACGTTTTCGAGATGTATTTTGATATGTTTTTATCCCGTGACACCGCAAGGTTGCAGATAACCTCTCGAGGGCTAAATCTTGATAATTCGTTTATCACGGCTTGTGCGCCGCCTTTTTCTTCGGTTAAAAATATCTTTCCCGACGTTATGTCTGCCGAACAAAATCCGAAACCATCCTCTTCGATAAACACACACGAAAGATAGTTGTTCCGCTCCTCTAAAAGCATACTGTTTTCGGTCACCGTTCCGGGGGTGACAACACGAACAACACCACGTTTAACGATGCCCTTTGTTTGCGACGGCAGTTCCATCTGTTCGCAGATAGCAACTCGATAGCCCTTTTTAATGAGCTTTGCTATATAGCCCTCGCTGCTGTGGTGGGGAACGCCACACATCGGCGCACGCTCCGAAAGCCCACACTCCCTGCCAGTAAGGGTGAGTTCAAGCTCTCTCGATGCCGTCAGAGCATCGTCAAAAAACAGTTCATAAAAATCCCCCAAACGATAAAGCACCAGTTCATCTTTATGTTGCTCTTTGATCTTTATATATTGTTTCATCATGGGAGAAATCTTTTCGATATCTTTCGGATACGGCATTGTTTTTAACCATCTTTCTATTAGCTAGTTCAAGCTTATTTGTTTAGCTCCGTGTAGTTTGTTGTTGGATATTTTTTCGATATGTATATCGCAAAATGTGTTGATTTCAAAATCCCCTGTCGCTATGACCACCATGTTGTTGTCGAGCCTTGCTTCAAAAACGCCCTCTTCCCTCTGTTCCGTTATAAGGCATCTTTTAGTTTGCCCGACAAGCTGTTGTTCAAGCTGAGCCGATGTCTCTTCTTGCAACCTAATAAGCTTCGTTAACCGTTTGGATTTTTCGCTATATGGCGTTTCGTCTTGATAATCAAACGCTTTTGTTCCTTTGCGTTTTGAATAGATAAACGTGAACAACGAATGATAACGAACCTGTTCGACAAGTTGTAGCGTTTGGTTGAAATCCTCTTCGCTTTCGCCCGGAAACCCTGCTATTATATCGCTTGAAAACGACACGTCGGTTATAATTTCTTTCGCAAGATTTATTAAATTTATATAATCTTTCGAAGAATATCTTCGGTTCATCCGCTCAAGAATTGCATCGCTCCCCGATTGAACCGGAAGGTGTATATGGTGGCTTATATGTTTGCTGTTTTGTATCGTTTCAAAAAGCTTTTTTGAAGCGTCTTTTGGGTGTGATGTCATAAAGCGAACCAAAAAATCCCCATCGATTTGATCAATAAACTTTAAAAGATCGGAAAAATCCATCGGCGTTTCAAGCGTTTTTCCATAGCTGTTAACGTTTTGCCCCAGGAGCATAATCTCTTTATATCCGCTTTCAACAAGGCTTTTAACCTCGGCTAGGATGTCCTCGCTTTTTCGGCTTCTCTCTCGCCCTCTAACAAACGGCACAACGCAATAGGTGCAAAAATTATCACAACCATACATTATCGGAACAAACGCCCGACAAACGCTGTCTCGAACGGTTGGGATATTTTCGATTATCTCAAAGCTCTCGACATCTCCTTTAAACTGTCGCTTGCTCCCCGCAAGGCGGTTATTTATAAGTTTTGGCAGTTCGGTTAATGCGTTGGTGTTAAAGATAACATCGACATAAGGATAGCTTTTCGATATCCTTTCGGCGATATGCTGTTGTTGGACCATACATCCGCCAAGCGCAATTATCAACTTTCCGTTTTTCTCTTTAAGTTTTTTAAGGTTTCCGACATGACCGAAAACTTTGTCCTCTGCGTTTTCTCTTACCGCACAGGTGTTAAATATAATGATATCGGCGTTGTTTTCGTCCTCGATGTTGCTAGCTCCGTTGCTCGAAAGTAACCCGATTATCTTTTCGCTATCGTTAACGTTTTGTTGGCAACCATATGTTCTCACAACAAAACTCAACCCCTCAATATAATTCACATTATCAATTGAAGAATTACCGTTTGATTTTTTAGAGTTTTCCACTTAAATAACCTCAAAACATTTTAATTGTATAATAGAGTTATTATATTATAAAACGACTTGTTTTACAATATGCTAAATAAAGGGCCTCGACACTAGACAAAGAACCTCTAAAAAAGCCAGACGGTACTTGCATTAGGATAGCGGAAATAAATCTTGATATATCTTGTAGCAACGATACATTTTTTGATATAATAAGATAAAGATATTTTTTGATAATCTTCATAGGTTGATTTTTGTGTTAGTGTGGAGATTGTTTATATAACAATGATAGGAGATAATATGGTCGATACAAACAAATCAGCCTTCTAAATCCGCAATATTTCCAAATAAGATTTAGGAGGCATTTAATAATGTTTAACAAAATTGATATGAAAAATTGGAACAGAAAAAATAGCTATAATCACTATTTTGATAGCGTACCTTGCACCTATAGTATGACAGTGAATTTAGATATAACTAATTTCTTGAAGGCTATCAGAGTGAATAATGAAAAGTTTTTTCCAGTGATGCTTTATGCACTTTCGCAAATTGTCAATTCACACAAAGAGTTTCGTATGGATATAGACGAAAACAAGTATGTCGGATTTTACGATTATTCAAACCCCTGTTATACAGTTTTTCATAACGAAACGGAAACAATCACGAATGTATGGACAGAACACACTACAAATTTAGAAGTTTTTATAAAAAACTATAATGATGATATGTCGCTATATAAAAGTGATTTCAACAATTCAAAACCACTTGTAGGTAAGAATTATTTTAATGTTTCTTGTATACCATGGACAAGTTTTACAGGTTTTAATTTAAACTTGCAAAAAGGTTATGATTACCTACTGCCAATTTTTACAATTGGAAAGTATTTTTACGATGGCGACAAAACTATGCTACCATTAGCAATACAAGTACATCATGCAGTATGTGATGGTTTTCATCTTTCACGATTTGTAAATGAACTACAAAACTATCTTGATACATTTGCATTATGAGCATAAGAGTAATCACCTCTTGCAAGGAATTGTACATGCTCATATAATCTCATAAACTACCGTAAAATGCTTGGTTTTACAAAGATTTTCTTAAAATTTGAAATTGCTAATGATATAAGTTTTTATAGCGTTTTATATGTTTTCACAAATGTTATAAGGGCAATGTCAAGGGCAGAAATAACAATAAGAGTAGGCAACCTAACTGCTGATGTGAAAATCTTATTGAAAGCGAGAATAAAATTATGAGCGAAAACAAAGAACAAACAATTTTTGAAAAAATGGGTGGAAAATATATCAATGTCGGTGATTATTATGTACCTGACTTCGGACAGTTTGATGAAGATACCAAGCCTGTCGATGACAGACCTTTAGGCAAATACGGAATGTTGCGTGAAATCTACTTGAAAGAGCGTAGAAGTCCTTTGTATAATCATCTGCTACTTAGTGGCAAACTACATTCCCACTTGCGTGATGTAAACGAAGAAGCACAAAACTTGCTTGATAGGCTTATCACTCAATACAAAGCAAGGCAAGGTGTGACAGAAGAACTGAAATCACAAGAGCAAATGCTGTGGGTGGGCAAAATGAATAACATTAAGGCACAGATTGAAGAAATTATCTATTCTGAAATAATTTATATATAGCATATCAAAGGGCAGTCAATGTGAAAAGTTGATTGTCCTTTATTATTTACAAGTGTATCCTTGATTATATTCGTGTAAACGCATATAATTATAGTATACCTTTGTAAAGGACGGATAAAATTATGGATTATATGACAGCACCACAGACTGCTGAAAAATGGGGCATATCGGTAAGAAGAGTGCAAAAATTATGCGAAGAAAATCGCATTAACGGAGTAGAGCGTATGGGTAATATGTGGCTTATTCCAAAAGATGCACAAAAGCCTGGTGATGCACGATTAAAAATTTCAAAAGTAGATAAATAGTTGATAGATAACAACTAAAATATTTTCATGGAGGTGATTTTATGCAAAATAAAATACTAATTGTTGATGATGAAGTTGATATTTTATCTATGCTCAAAAAGTTTTTTGAAAAACGGAACTATAATGTGCTTACATCAGCAAACGGAACAAATGCAATTAAACTTTCGGAGCGACAACCCGACATTATATTGCTTGACATAAATATGCCCGATATTGACGGCATTTCAGTATGTGAACGAATAAGAGATTTTGTATCTTGCCCTATTCTGTTTTTAACTGCACGAATAGATGATATGGATAAAGTGAAAGGCTTTTCGGTAGGCGGTGATGATTATATTATAAAACCGTTTTCAATGACAGAACTTGAAGCAAGGGTAAAAGCACATTTAAGGCGAGAGTTGCGACATTCTTTTAACTCGAAAATTAAGTTTGAAACAGGACTTACGATTGACTACCATTCACGCATTGTCAGCTTAGAGGGTGAAACTGTTGCCCTTGCAAAAAAAGAGTTTGATATTGTTGAGTTGTTATCACAGAATGCTGGACAAGTTTTTGACAAAGAGCGTATTTATGAGCGTATATGGGGATATGACAGTGAGGGCGATAGCAGTGTTGTAGTGGAACATATAAGGCGTATCAGAGGAAAACTAAAATCAGTAAACGGCGAGCCGTATATTGAAACGGTTTGGGGAAGTGGGTACAAATGGAAAAGATAAAAAAGCGACTTCATAATTTGTCATTAAAGGCAAGTTTTGTCCTATATACTTTGTCGTTTACAATAATTGCTGTGCTACTTATTATGACGACTTTGTTAATCTGTCAAAATATAAAAAATGACATTTACAATAACTACCCTCTTGATACTTCGTATTATGAAATGCCGAACAACACTCAATCAGAAACTTCACAAACATCTGTATACATTCCAAGTGAAACAAAGTTTTCGGAAAGTGACAGCCGTATAATGTCGTGGGTTAATTTAGTTGAGATTATCTGTATTCCGATTTACTCCGTTATTTGCCTTATTTTGGCGGCTACACTTTTCTTCAAAGCAAAAATTAAAGCACCTATGCAGATACTTAAATCGGCATACGAAAAAATATCAGAGAACGATTTAAGTTTTGCCGCAAGGTATGATAGCACGGACGAAATGGGCGATTTGATAAAGTCTTTTGAAAAAATGCGTACTTGTTTAGAGGAAAACAATCGTCTGATGTGGCGACAAGCGGAACAGCGTAAACAGATAAATGCGGCTTTTGCTCACGATTTGAGAACTCCGCTTACGGTATTGAAAGGACACCTTGAAATGCTAAAAACTGATACCGAAAACAGCGAAACGATAGACACAGCCGCTACAATGGAAAAGCATATTGGGCGGCTGGAAAGATACGTTGACAGCATGAGCAACTTACAAAAACTTGAAGATACTGTACTATTCTATCAAAGAACGAATATAAAAGAACTTGTGAATACGCTCCGTCAAAGTGCTATGCATATTTGCTTCGATAAAAACACAAAACTTGCATTTGAAGATTTCACAAGCAACGCAGATGTACAGATTGACGATGATGTTATTTGCACTGTGGTAGAAAATCTCGTATCAAATGCCGTTAGATACGCAAAAAGCACGGTTAAAGTTGAAGTTGCAAATAAAGACCGAGCAATTACTGTTATTGTATCAGATGACGGAAAAGGATTTACACCAGAGGGCTTGAAAAAAGCAACAGAGCCGTATTATACGGACGGAACAGACAGAGCCGAACATTTTGGCTTAGGGCTTTATATAAGTAAGGTGCTATGTGAAATACACGGTGGAACGGTTACTACTCGCAACGGAAAAAGCGGTGCGGTGATTACGGCAAGTTTTTTGCCAAAGCCTTAAAACAGTAGATAAAAAGTTGATAATTGATTGTTATACTCTCCTTATAACCAAATAAGGAGGGTATTTTTTATGTTGACCGTTAAAGATATTAAGAAAGCATACACGGTAGGAAAAGAAAAATATGATGTGCTGAAAGGTATATCGTTTGAAGTTGCCAAAGGTGAATTTGTCGGAATTATGGGAGCATCGGGATCGGGTAAAACTACACTCTTAAACTGTATTTCTTGCTATATTCCGATAGATACGGGAAGTATTAAACTTGGTGATGATGAATTGACAGGATTTACGGAAGAACAGTTAGCCGTTTTGAGAAACAGAAAATTAGGTTTTGTGTTCCAAGATTTTATGTTGCTTGACGGGCTTACGGTACGGGATAATATCATATTACCGAGAATTATCAGAGGTGAAGTAACGGAAAAAACTGAAAAATCCGTTGATAATTTGTGTGAAGTTTTCGGTATTTCGGGGATAAAAGACAAGTACCCCGCTGTTATATCGGGTGGCGAAAAACAACGTACTGCCGTTGCAAGGTCTCTTATCAATGAGCCAATGCTTCTTTTAGCGGACGAGCCGACAGGCAATCTCGATTCAAAATCAACTCGTGCCGTTATAGAAACATTTGAAAAGGCTAAAACTTCACTTAATGCCACAATTTTAATGGTGACACATGATTCGTTTACAGCGTCGTATTGTGACAAGGTTATTGTAATGCGTGACGGACTTGTGTGGCGAGAACTTACAAAGGGTGACAAAACACATCTTGCATTTCAAGATGAATTGTTAGATGTCATTCGCTCTATGGGGGAGGTAGACGCACAATGAAATCATTAAATCAAGTGTTTGCGGATTTGCGAAAGCAAAACATAAAACAATATTTGCTGTTTAGCGGTTCGTGTTTATTTTCCACTCTGTTCATCACATTGTATATCAGCTTGATTACTTCCCCAACTGTGCTTGACGTGTTGCCGGAGGGTGGTGACTCACGACAGCAAATGATGATGATTTTCGTTTTGGCAGTTTTAGGCTGTGCGATATTTACGATTTATACCCTTAGTTTGTTTTTTCGGTATAAATCCCGTGAAATGGGGATTTTACTTGTTTTGGGTGCTACAACAAAACAAGTAAAAAGGCAAATACAAACGGAATTATCATTTTGCACGGCTATTTCCTCTATTCTGGGTACGGTGCTTGCTGTTCCGCTTGCGTGGGGAATTTGGCAGTTGTTTCAGTTAATACTTGTTGATACAAAGGAAATGACACTTTTATTTGAAATGCAAACTTACCTTTATTCAGTGGCATTTATCCTTTTTGTTATAACCTCGTTTCACATAATGATAAATCGTTATGTGAAAAGTGATGACATAATTGATATTGTCAATAAATCACGCAAAATGGAAATAGTTAAAGATGTACCGAAAAAATATACTCTGATAGGCGTAATTCTGCTAATTGTCGGACTTTTCATAGGCTATTCGATACCCGGTTTCATAGTTGATACATTTCAACTTTTCCCTCCCGATTGGGTTTCACTTGTTGGGTATATACCTGCAATTTTTGGATTGTATCTGCTGTTATTAGAGCGAATTGTCGGAGGTGCGAAAAAAGGTAAAAAGCGATATAAGAATATAATCTCTGACAATATGATGAAGTTTCAAGGACGCCAAACTGCGAGAAATATGTTGATTATAACATTGCTTGTTGCGGGAGCATATTTCGCTTCATTTTATGTTCCAACAATGGTATCTGCTGTGTTGGTGGGCTTTGGAACAAGCAAAGTAGACTATGCTTTTCACTACCGTGCAGACCAAAATATGATTACACAAGCTGACATTGAAAACCTTGCAAAAGATATGAATGTTGACATAACAGATTATACAGAACAGCCGACTGCAATACTCGGAGTTGACGGATATATCGAAGTAGAGCAAGAAACTGATTTAGGGACTTCTTTTACGGTCGAATATTCTGAACTAAGCCGAAGCGAAATTTTTTTATCTGAAAGTGCCTATAATTTATTGACAGGTGAAAATGTAGATGTAAAGCAAGGCGAAGTCATGGCAATTTACGATAATGACGGAAGCAACAGAGGGCGATTTACCAAAGATATACAGACAGTTACTAACCCTGTCACGAGAGCAGTTTTGAAAGTTACACCGAATGAGGTCGTTTTGAAAAACTCTGATTTGTTTGGTTACTATATTTTAGATGATAAAGACTATGAAGCAATTACAACAGGGCTATCGAGCGAATGGACAGAAATGAAAGTGCTTTTTAACGTGCAGAATGTAGACAAGAGTTACGAATTTGCACAAACACTTTTAGAAGCGATAGCGGACAATTCAAGCGAGGACGTTGCGATTGACAACTTTTACGACCCTGTTATAAAAATGCTTACAGAGGAACAAGGCAAAACATATTTTTTAGATAGCGAAGATAACATCATTGACTTAACTAAAACAAGCTCGTCAAGTTTTCGTACAAATTGGAAGTATATGCCGTCTTTCTCTATTATGGAGCAAAACGATTTTGTTAAAACCTATGCCGTATATTTAGTGTTGTTTCTCTTGATTGCCATTATCTGCTTTGTAGCCGTAATCGTAATTGTGTCAATACGCTCATACACTATCGCTTTGGCTAACAAGGGAGTATATAGCGATTTACGACAATTAGGAGCAACAAACAGATTTTTACTGTATTCATTGCGAGGACAGATAAGAAAAGTTTTCTTTCTTCCGATTTTGATAGGAACTGTTGTAATTATTGGTTACTATACAATGATTTTGTTTATGAACAGTGGCGGTTTTGAACTGTATGAGTTGTTTGGGCTACTTATCAACTTTGTCGTAACTTTGATTATGTCCGTTGTGTTTTATATCGTCTATCAGATTGCTTTGCGTAAAGCGTGTCAAATGTTAGAGGTATCGAAAAGCTAATACAGGTTAGTTACTTATTGTTTGGATTTTTCCTTTTGTATCATAAATAAATAGCAAGGTTGCCGCACGACGTAATTGCCACCCAAAGTGGCAAAAGAAAAAAAACGTCGTGTAGCAATCTGCATAAGCATGTCTAAAACACGACGGTATCTGGAGGTACTGCCGTGTTTTCTTTTGCTCAAAAACACAGAACTATCTTGCCTATCGGTGACCCATTAAAAAAAGCAATGACCTTTCAAGGGGGTGTTTCGGCTATGAACCTGAAATAGAAATACACATAGCACGAAATACAATTTCACCTTCGGATAGTTTCGCTCCACAATATGATTACACAGCTCATACTCATACATTAAATAAATCATCTATGCCCGTTCACTTTTATAAGTGTTCGGGCATTTTTGCGTTTAATGGAGGTCTTTGTCGCTGTCGTTCTCCTCCTTTGATTTTTGGAATCTATCAGACTTCAAAAATTTAAAGGAGGATTTTCCAATGGAAATCACCGTAAAAATAAACGGACAAGCCGTTTCGGTTGATGTAACAATCGAGGTTTATGAGTGCATACAAGGTTTTGATCGCAAAGCGGAAAACCTTATGCACCAAAAACGCAGACACTGGGATATGAGGGAACTTGACGAATACATAATTGCAAATGAGTGTAGCCGAGTTCACACGCTCACACCCGAACAAATTTTATGCCGACAAGAAACGCTAAATCAAATTTTATCAGCACTTAGAGCGTGTACAGAAACACAGCAAAAACGCTTTTTACTCTATGCTTTAGAAGATATGAGTTATAAAGATATAGCAAGGCTTCAAGGTTGCTCAAAAGTGGCTGTACATTACAGCATACAGGCAGTTAGAAAAAAATATCAAGAACTTTCAAAATAGTGACTTAACGAAATGCGATTTTCGGGCTTATTAAGTGAGAAGTATTTTTCTCAATAACAAACCGAAAGGGACAGGCACAAAATGTGTTTGTCCTTTTCGCATTTCAAAGGAGGTTGATTTTATGGTCACTATCAATTTACGCACCCACTACCCACATTACAAAGAGGATATTTTTATTGAAATCACAGACGAGATGCACGAAGCAATGTTGGTTTCAGTTCGTCAAGAAAATGCCTACAACAGGCGAAAATATCGCTACAAAGCACAATACTCTCTTGATTGTCACGACGGCATAGAACACGAAGTTTTGCACCGAGTTCCCTCGCCCGAAGAAGTCCTAATGCAACAAGTGATATTAAATCAGCTGTATGAAGCAATTAACGCACTATCAGAAACACAGGCAAGGCGAATTTACAAGCGATACATACTGCAATTAAAAGGTGTGGAAGTGGCAAGAGAAGAAAATGTTACAGAAAGTTCTATCCGTCATTCCATTGTTGGTGGACTTGCAAATCTGAAAAAGTATTATGCCAAGCACAAATTTGAGCGATAGGAGGTATTTCACAATGCCTACTATCAATCTTAAAACGCATTATCCCCATATCAGAGAGGACACATTTATTGATGTTTCTGATGAAATCTATGAGGTCATTTTGCTATCTATCAGACAAGAGAACAACTACAACGCACGCACCTATTATCACAAGGCTTATTATTCGCTGAATTGTGATGACGGTATCGAAAATGAAGCCTTACACCGTATGCCGTCACCCGAAGAAATGTTGTTGCAACAAGTCACAACAGAACAGCTATATCAAGCACTAAACGCACTTCCACCTATACAGGCAAGGCGAGTTTACAAGCGATACATTTTGAAGCTGAAAGGTGTGGAAATTGCAAGGCAAGAAAATGTAAACGAAAATTCAATCCGTCAAGCCGTAGTTAGAGGTATTGAGGGAATGAAAAAATATTATGCCAACAAAGATTGGCTATGAGGAGGATTTTATATGTCAAACAAAAGCATTATCGAGCAAATCGAGGACACCAAAAAGGAACTTGAGCAAGTAGAAAAAGAGGAACGACAACAACGCAATAAATTAAACCGTATCAAAAACCGAGAGAGCGAAAAAGAACGCAAAGCGAGGACAAGACGATTAGTTGCAAAGGGTGCAATTTTGGAAAGTATCAACCCCGATATGGCACAGCTTGAGGGCGAGTTTCTAAAGCAATTTTTACGACAAGTTTTCTTGCACGAGCGACCAGAGGAGTACGCAAAGATTATGTTAAATAAGCAGAATTGTACGGACAACGGGTAACTCCCTTGTTTACAAGGGCGCACTTATACACCATTAAAATGGTGCGTGCGTTCTGC
>CAYJKJ010000005.1:0-124900 GCA_964370715.1 uncultured Faecalibacterium sp. | reverse complement strand
GCCCTTAGGAGGGGTTTATTATATCCATTTAACTAAGAGGGCATATTCATTTTTTTTGCAAAGCCCCGCATGATACTGTCTCTTTAAAATTATTAGAAAACAATACCCCACAAAACTTCGTACATTAAATAAGTATATAGCTATTATAATAATTTTTGTTCTTAAAATCAATCACTATTTTTTTATTGTCTAAATATTTGTTGAAATATTAAAAATTTGTTTCAAAAAAATAAATATATTATAAATGTTTAAAGATTTGCTTAAAAAACCTACAAAGATGTTGCCGACTGTGCAAAATTCTGTTAATATATAATATAGTTAAATACAAATAATAAGGAGAAAAATTATGAACGAAAGAACCGGTAGCCTGTTGCAAGACTTGATGGCAAGAAGAAGCGAGCTTGAACCGCAAACCGAAAATATAAAAAAGATGCTAGACATGATGATAGACACATACAACAATGGCGGTAAAATTCTTGTATGCGGAAACGGAGGAAGCAACTCGGATGCTGAACATATCGTTGCCGAACTCATGAAAAGCTTTATGCTTAAAAGAAAACTCCCGAACGACCTTAGGCAAAAGATGGCGGATATGTTTGGTTATGACGGCGAGTTTTTGGCAGAAAACCTCCAAGGTTCTTTGCCCGCTATCAACCTTAACGCCCATGGCAGTTTAATCTCGGCTTATTCAAACGATGTTGTTTCGATAACGGGCTATGCTCAACAGGTTTATGGCTACGCAAAACCGGAAGACCTATTGATTTGCATTAGCACCTCGGGCATGGCGAGAAACGTTCGCTATGCTGCAAAGCTTGCTAAAGTTATGGGAATTCGTGTCGCCTCCCTCACTGGTCAATCGGGCGGAAAGCTTAAATATGTTTCCAACTGCACAATATTTGCACCAAGCGAAGACACCCATATTATCCAAGAATATCATCTTTCGATATTCCACTTTTTGTGTGCGGCGGTTGAATCGGAATTTTTTGCTGAATAGCTAGCTTTAATAAAATATTTGCGGCAACAATTAATTGTTTGCCGCTTTTTATTATTTTTTATTAGGGTTTATTTTAAAAACATTATAATTTTTTCAAGGAGATACAAGTGATAAAAGGTGAACTTCTAGCCCCTGCGGGAGATTTTGAATGTCTTGATGCCGCTCTCAATTTCGGTGCGGATGCTGTCTATATCGGCGGTGAATTTATGCAACTTCGAGCAAAAGCGGCGTCGTTTTCGATGGAAAACATAAAAAAAGCAGCAACACTTTGCCATGATAAAGGCAAAAAACTTTATGTAACGGTCAATAGTTTTGCAACAAACAGCGAAATATCAAAGCTTTCTGACTATGCGAAAAGGCTGGATGAAGCGGGGGTCGATGCCGCTATCGTGTCAGATATCGGTGCGTTGGATAGCCTTAAAAAAGGTTGTCCCAACCTCGAGATACATATTAGCACGCAAGCCAACTGCATGAACTATAGTTCCGCAAACGTCTACTACAACATGGGTGCAAAAAGGGTTGTTCTTGCAAGGGAACTAACGCTTGAGGATATAGCGGAAATTCGCCAAAACACAAGCAAACAGCTTGAACTCGAATCGTTTGTTCATGGCGCAATGTGCATGGCATATTCCGGGCGATGTCTTATTAGCTCCTACCTTACGGGAAGAAGCGGAAACAGGGGCGACTGTGCGCAAAGTTGCCGTTGGAGCTACAATCTTGTTGAACAAAAACGCCCCGAGGAATGTTTCACCGTTGAAGAAAGCGAAAACGGCATGGCTATATTAAGCTCCGAAGACCTTAACTGTCTTTCGTTTATCGACAAGATAGCGAACGCCGGCGTTTCATCTTTCAAGATAGAAGGGCGCATGAAGTCTAGGTTTTATGTTGCAACAACCGTCAACGCATATCGCAAACGCCTAGACGGAATCGGCGAAGTTGACCAACTGCAACGAGAGCTTTCGAGCTTGAGCCACCGCCCATATTCGACCGGCTTTTATCTTGGCGACAGAGGAAAATACGTAGACAACGTCAACGGCTATATAAGGGATTGCACCGTTGCCGGGCTTGTCGTTGAAGATATGAAAGATGGAAAAGTTAAAGTCATGCAACGAAACTACTTTAAAAAAGGCGATATTCTTGAAGTCGTATCCCCTCTTTCGTTGGGCGAACAGTTTGTATGCGATTTAATAATAGGAGCAAAAGGCGAAGTTCGAGAAAAAGCCAACATAGCAACAGAACTGGTTACGCTTTCTTGCGACCTACCGCTTAAAAAAGGCGATTTCTTAAGAACAAGGCAGGAGGAATTTTCAAATAAATAAATATTCAAGCAACCACATTTATAGTCAACAAAAGGAGCTAGTCTTAAAATATGAAAACAAAAGGTGAAATTCTCGCTCCTTGCGGAGGAATGGCTCAACTTATAGCCGCCGTCAGAACCGGCGCAGATGCCGTCTACCTCGGGCTTAAAGGACACAACGCACGGTCTAAAGCTGAAAATTTCGATCAAGATCAACTTGTTCAAGCGGTAAGCTTTTGTCATGCAAGAAACGTTAAAGTCTATGTCACCCTCAACACCCTTGTGTTTGACAACGAGATCCAAGATATCGTTAATGCGCTCAGATCAATCGCTCTATCGGGAGCAGACGCAGTTATCGTTCAAGACCTCGCCGTCGCAAAGCTCGCCCAGCAACATTGCAGTTCGCTCGCCCTCCACGGCTCTACCCAGATGGCGGTACACAACGTTTCGGGAGCGAAGGCGTTATTAGAGATGGGCTTTAAACGAGTGGTGCTTGCAAGAGAGCTTTCTTTTGAAGAGGTTAAAGAGATAACAAAAAACGTCGATATCGAAACGGAAGTTTTTGTGCATGGCGCTCTTTGTGTCTCGATGTCGGGAAACTGTTATCTTTCATCGATGATAGGACAGATGAGCGGAAACAGGGGCAACTGTAAAGGTCCTTGTCGCCTAAACTTTAAAAACGGCGAACGAGACTATGCGCTCTCTTTAAAAGATATGTCGCATATATCGGCAGTGCCGCAACTGGTTGATGCCGGTGTTTCGTCTTTCAAGATCGAGGGTCGGCTTAAAGGCGCAGAATACGTTGCTCTTGCGGTCGATGCGGTTTCAAAATCAAGAGACTCGTTGCCGTATGACACCGAAGATTTAAGAGCTGTTTTTTCAAGAAGCGGCTTTTCAAGCGGATATCTAACCGGCAACCGTTCCCCCGATATGTTTGGAACAAGAACGGAACACGACGAACGGTTAACCGAAAAACTTGGCAAAAAACCAAAAGAACTTTTTCGCCGAGAACGACAAAACGTTGATGTTTCGGTTTCGCTTGATATTAATTCTAATCAATCGATAATCTCTATAACAGACGGTGAAAATCAACTGTCATCGATATTTAGCGGTGGTGAACAACCGCTAACACAACCGACAGGTTATAACTCCGCTCTCGAAAGCGTTTCCAAAACGGGAGGAACTCCGTTTCGAGTAACCGAGTTGAATTTTAAAAACGAACAACAATTATTTTTAAGCAAGGCGCTGATCAACGCCGAAAGAAAAAAACTTTTAGAACAGCTTTTAGAGATTAGAGAACAGCCAAAACCAAAAGAATTTTTAAATATTCTAAATAGCGCCGAAACATCAACTATTAAATTTACACAACAAAGCACAGCGACACCCTATCATGTAAGGTTTGAAAAGTTTTCGCAAACGACACTTTTTTCAAATCAAGAGCTTTCTAATTTTTCTCTACCGCTTAGCGAGATTGTCTCCAACTTAGATGATATAAATAAAAAAGGTGTGAAGCCTGTTATAGAACTTTTGAACTTTATATTCCCTTTTGAAGAACCAATAGTTTCAAAACAACTTGAAACGCTCAAACAACAAGGTTTTAAAACGGTTAAAGTTCAAAATATTGGCGGTTTATATATGGCAAAAAAACTGGGGTTTGAAGTTTTGGGGGGCTTTTCGCTCAACATAACAAACAGCCTGGCTCTTGAACAATATAAATTGCTGGGTCTTAAAAATGCCGAGGTGTCGTTTGAACTGTCGGCGAATAAAATTAAACAACTCGATAAAACAATCGATGTCGGCATCGTTGCATATGGATTTTTGCCGCTTATGTATTTTAGAAGTTGTCCTGCAAAGACAAAAAAGGGTTGCGCCGTTTGCGACAAAACCCCAAAACTTGTCGACAGGCTAAACAACAGTTTCACCCTCCTATGTATCGACCAACAATATAGCATACTTTTAAACTATGCGTGTCTAGACGTTACCAACAAAACCATCGATAACCAAGATTTTAGAACACTTTATTTCACAACAGAAACCGCCGAAACTTGCTACAATGTATTTCAGAATAAAAATAAAACACAAGAAAATTTAACTAATGGATTATTTTTCAGAGAAGTTTTTTAAAAAAAAAGAAAGTGAGCAGAAAAAACATGGAGTTATTAAAACAAAGGATTATCAAGGATGGACAGGTTAGAGAAGGCAACATTATCAAGGTAGACAGTTTTTTAAATCATCAAATAGACGTTGGGTTGATGAACGAAATCGGAAAAGAATTCGCAAGATTATTTAAAGGCAACGACATCACAAAAATCTTAACCCTCGAAGCTTCCGGCATTGCAATAGCGGTTATAGTAGCTCAACATTTCAACAATCTTCCTGTTGTTTTTGCTAAAAAATCCGCATCAAAAAACCTTAATAAGGAAGACCTTTTAACCTCCAAAGTTTATTCATACACAAGGGATCATTCCTATGACATTCAAGTATCGGGGAAATACATAACCAAAGAGGATAACATTTTAATCATCGACGACTTTTTAGCAAACGGTCAAGCGCTTTTGGGTCTCCTAGAACTTGCCGAGCAAGCCGGCGCAAATGTCGTTGGTTGCGGCATCGTGATTGAAAAAGGATTCCAAACGGGCGGCAAACTAATCCGAGATAAAGGGGTTCTAGTTGAATCGCTCGCTATCATCGAAAAAGCAGAAGGTAGCGAAATTTTGTTCAAAGAATAATTGATACTCGCCGTTAAATGATGTATAATATTATGGCGAAACAAAACATTAAATGTTAACAGTTTTCGTTATGAAATATATTTTGCTGTTAACGCCACATCTTTAACATTAATGCGAGGAAATAATTTTGGAAAACGCCAAAAGCAAAGGCAGGTTTAAACTGGGATATCCAAGAAGAATAGCTCTTGGTTTTTTCATTGTCATAATTATAGGAACGCTCCTTTTAAGTCTTCCTATCTCTTCGAAATCCGGAGAAGCAACAGGATTTGTCGACAGCTTTTTCACAGCTGTTTCGGCTTCCTGTGTGACAGGGCTAGTCGTGTTCGACACCTTCACCCATTGGTCGATTTTCGGGCAGATTGTTATTCTTTTGATGATTCAAACGGGCGGGCTAGGGTTTATAGCGCTTATCTTGTTGTTTTATTTTTTCACCAACAAAAAGATAGGTCTTTTAACTCGTGGTCTTGTTATGGAAAGCATCAACGGAATGCAGCTCAGTGGTATCGTTAAGCTCGCAAGATTAATGATTTTCGGAACACTTCTAATTGAAGGTCTCGGAGCGCTTCTCCTTTCGTTTAAATTCATTCCAGAACTGGGTTTTGCAAACGGTGTATACACAAGCATATTTTTATCTGTCTCGGCGTTTTGCAACGCCGGGTTTGATGTGTTAGGATTCAAAGGCCAATTTTCCTCCGTCACATCGTATAACAACGACCCTTATATACTCTCTGTTTTAATGGTTCTCATAATTATTGGGGGTTTAGGTTTTTTCGTGTGGTCGGATCTTATAAAAAATCGTTTTCGTTTTAGAAGCTATTCGCTCCATTCAAAGATAGTTATAACGATGACGGTGTTTCTAATAGGTCTTGGTGCAGTTTATTTCTTTATCGTTGAATACAACCATTCGCTCGAAGGGATGAGTTTAATTGATAAAATATTCAACTCTCTTTTCGGTTCTGTCACCCCGAGAACAGCCGGGTTCAACTCGGTTGACCAATCTCAACTTTCGCCCGGGGGAAAGGTTTTGACAACGTTTTTCATGGTTATCGGAGGAAGCCCCGGTTCAACCGCCGGCGGTCTCAAAACTGTAACACTCGCTGTTTTGTTTTTATCTCTTAGAACTAGCTTCAATCCGCAAAAGGGGGGCTATTTCGGGCGCAGCATAGAGGAAGGAACTGAGCGAAAAGCTGTTTCAATTGCGGTTATCTATTTCTCGCTTATCGTTTTCGGTTGTCTTGCGCTTTCTGCGGCAATTCCGACGGAATCGGTAGACAATATAGTTTTTGAAGTTTTCTCAGCGCTTGGAACGGTGGGGCTGTCGCTTGGAACAACGTCGGTGTTAACCGTTCCGGCAAAGCTCGTTTTAGCGATGTTGATGTTTTGCGGAAGGGTTGGAAGTTTAACGTTTGTTATGATGTTTGGGGATGCAATCCAAAGCCCAACAAGGCTGGTTATGCCGAAAGAAAAGGTTTCTATTGGATAAAAATTGAAAAGCTTTGCTTTTCAATCTTGAGATTTTGGCTTTCGGGCAAAGAGTATCGCCCAAATTTGCCACCTTGAAAAACTGTGTGGCAAATCGCTCAAAATCTATATGGTAAATTGAAAAGCTTCGCTTTTCAATCTTGAGAAAATTCGAGTTTCGGGACATTATAGTCCCGATTTTGGCTAAAGCCAAAACCACTCAAATTTTCCGGCTAAGCGAAAAACAAGTTGATTAATAGCTTCGCTTTTCAATTTTAAGAAAAAATATAAAGTTTCCGGTCATTAGAAAAGGAGATATTTAAAAAATGAAAACTGTTTTAGTTATAGGTCTTGGTCGTTTCGGGATTGAACTTTCAAAAAAGTTCTCGGAACTCGGTTGCGAAGTTATGATAGTAGACCAAAACGAAGATGCAATTGAAGAGCTCGTTTCGGTTTGCACCAACATACTCATAGGCGATTGCACCAAAATCGAGGTGCTTCGTTCAATTGGCGTTTCGTCTTTCGATCTTTGTTATGTCTGTATCGGAGAAGATTTCAGAAGCAGCCTTATCATAACAGCACTACTTAAAGACCTTGGCGCAAAAAAAGTTTTGAGCAAAGCGGGCAGCAAACTGCATGAAGAGTTTCTTTTAAGAAACGGCGCTGATGAAGTTATCTATGCCGAAAAGATAGTTGCCGAAAAATATGCAATAATGGATAGCTCGGACAGCTATTTCGATTTCATGGCTTTTTCGGATGATTATTCAATATTTGAAATAGAACCAAAACAAAGTTGGATTGGCAAAACTATTATGGAAGTTAACGTTAGAAGCCGTTATAACGTAACTGTGCTTGCTATCAAGAGCGACAAAACAACCTCTCCCCTCCCCGATGCCGATTATGTTTTCAACGACCACGAAAGAATTATGATATTCGGCAAAAAAGCAATGGTAGAGAAGATGTTAGATTAGGGTTTGTTATTCTAAAATCAAAAGAACAACATCGCAGATAGTTTATATTTTTAAAAAATCTGCGATATATTATTGCAATAAAATAAATTTTAAAAAAGGGATTACAAATGGAAAAAATCATTACAAGACTAACCGGCGAATTTAAAGTTGTCAGAACCCATGCGGAAAACGTTGTTAAACTCATCGACGAAGGCAACACAATTCCGTTTATCGCAAGATATCGAAAGGAACAAACCGGCTCGATGGACGACCAACTGTTGAGGGATTTTTCCGATAGGCTAACCTACCTTAAAAACCTTGAATCTCGCCGAGAAGAGGTTAAAACCGCTATCGAAGCGCTCGACAAGTTAACCGATGAACTTCGAGAAAAACTCGACGCCGCCGAGACTCTTTCCGAGATCGAAGATCTCTATCGCCCATATCGCCCCAAAAGAAGAACAAGAGCCTCGATTGCTAGAGAAAAAGGCCTTGAACCGCTCGCAGAATTTATTATGCTCCAAGAAAAAGGCGGCGAAAGCCCCCTCACGTTTGCCGAAAGTTTTGTCGACCCCGAAAAAGGCGTTGAGACTGCTGAAGATGCATTAGCTGGCGCTCGTGATATTATTGCGGAAGACATTTCGGATGATGCCGAGATCAGAAAACAGCTTCGTCGCTACATATTTATGAAAGGTTCGGTTAATTCGCTAGCTTCAAAAGAAGACGACAGCGTATACCGCAACTATTATGAATATAGCGAACCGGTTAACAAGATCCAAAGCCACCGAATTCTTGCGATTAACCGTGGCGAAAAAGAAGAGTTTCTAAAGGTTTCTATCGATGTAAACAAAGCAGAGACCATCGATATTATAAATGGTTTTGTCATTAAAGGCGAAGGCGAAGCAACCGAACAAGTTCGCCTTGCTGCTCAAGACAGTTTCGACCGTTTGATATTCCCGTCGGTTGAACGAGAGATAAGAAACCAACTAACCGAAAGCGCAAACGAACAAGCGATTAAAACGTTTTCGATCAACCTTAAACCTCTCCTGCTTCAACCTCCCGTTAAAAACAAAATAACACTAGGTCTCGACCCTGCATACAGAACCGGTTGTAAACTAGCAGTCGTTGATGGAACGGGTAAGGTTCTCGAAACCAACGTTATCTATCCCACACCTCCCCACAACAAGATTGAGGAAGCAACAAAAAAAGTTAATTCTTTGATTAAAAAATATGATATCGAGATTGTTTCTATCGGAAACGGAACCGCTTCGAGAGAATCGGAACAGTTTATAGCCGACCTCATCAAAGGAACCGATATAAGCTATATGATAGTAAGTGAAGCCGGAGCTTCGGTCTATTCTGCGTCAAAGCTTGCCGCCTCCGAGTTCCCGGAATTTGATGTTTCTCTTAGAAGTGCTGTTTCAATCGCAAGGCGACTTCAAGACCCTCTTGCAGAACTGGTTAAAATTGACCCTAAAAGCATAGGCGTAGGGCAATATCAACATGATATGCCGGCAGCTCAGCTTGATGGCGCATTAATTGGGGTTGTTGAGGATTGCGTTAACGCAGTTGGAGTAGATCTAAACACGGCATCTGCCTCGCTCCTTGGAAGAGTGTCCGGCATAAATTCCGGAATCGCCAAAAACATCGTTATCTACCGAGAGGAAAACGGAGCGTTTTCCGAGCGAAAACAACTGCTTAAGGTTCCAAAACTCGGCGCAAAAGCGTTTGTTCAGTGTGCCGGATTTCTAAGAGTTTCCGAAAGCAAAAACATTCTAGACAACACAGGGGTTCACCCCGAAAGTTATGATGCAGCGAAAAAACTCTTGCTTTGTTGCGGATATACCCTCGAAGATGTTGCAAAGGGCGAGTTGTCGAAGCTTCAAGAAAGAATATCCGAAAAGGGCGAAAAATCGGTTGCCGAAACGTGTGGCGTTGGAACTGAAACACTCCGAGATATCGTTAAAGAGCTTTTAAAACCGGGCAGAGACCCTCGTGACGAACTCCCACCCCCACTTTTAAGAAGCGATGTTCTAACGATGGACGACCTTTCCGCCGGCATGGAGCTTATGGGAACGGTTCGAAACGTTGTAGACTTCGGGGCTTTCGTCGATATCGGCGTGCATGAAGATGGGCTTGTCCACATCTCCCAGATATGCGATAGATTTATTAAGCATCCGTCGGAGGTTGTCAAAACGGGCGACGTTGTCAAAGTCTATGTCATAAGTGTTGAAAAAGCTAAAAACAGAATTTCGCTCACTATGAAACAGCCAAAGCAACCTAAAGAAAACCAATAAACATTAATTGAGGTAAAAAGCTTTGTCACACAGTATATTTAAAATGACGTTCGACAATATATATCCTTTATATATTGCCAAAGCCGAAAAAAAAGGCAGAACTGCCGACGAGGTCAACGAGATAATCTGTTGGCTGACTGGATATAGCGTTGACCAAATCAACAACAGCATCGAACAAGCGGTTGAGATCGAGAGTTTTTTCAAAAACGCACCACTCCCCCACCCCAACAGGGTTTTAATAACCGGCTCGATCTGTGGCGTTAAGATAAGCGAAATTGAAAATCCAATAATGAAGGAAATTCGTTATCTTGATAAAATGGTTGATGAACTGGCCAAAGGAAAAGCTATCGAAAAAATATTAAGAAAATAACTTTGTAAAACTAAGTTCGATTTTTCCTTATATCATCTCATATTTAAAGACCCCTAAATTTCAGAATTTAGGGGTCTTTTTATGATAAAATGTTTAGTGTTGCAACTTAATTAATATAACCTAAAATCCGCCCGCTGTTCTTGGATAAAGCGTTACATCCCTTATATTCGATACCCCCGTCACATACATGAGAAGCCTTTCAAATCCTAAACCAAAACCGCTATGGCGAACCGTTCCATATCTTCTTAAATCGAGATACCATTCATAATCGTCTTTATGTAGCCCCATCTCTTCAATTCTTGCTACAATGTTTTGATAACGTTCCTCACGTTGGCTTCCGCCTATTAGTTCGCCAACCCCCGGCACCAACATATCCATAGCCGCCACCGTTTTTCCATCTTCGTTAAGGCGCATATAAAAGGATTTAATCTCTTTCGGGTAGTTTATAACAAACAACGGCTTTTTATAGATTTTTTCAGTTAGGTATCTTTCGTGTTCCGTTTGAAGATCAACCCCCCAACTAACTTTATATTCAAACTCCTCGTTATGTTGCATAAGCTGTTCAACAGCTTCGGTATAGGTTATCCTTCCAAACTCGCTGTCCTTCAATTTTGATAACCGCTCGATCAACCCTTTGTCGTAGAAACTATTGAAAAAGTTAAGTTCATCGGGACATTTTTCCAAAAGATGCGAAATAACATATTTAACCATGCTTTCGCCAACATCCATATTGTCGTTTATATCAGCAAACGCCATCTCGGGTTCAACCATCCAAAATTCAGCAGCGTGCCTCGGTGTGTTGGAGTTTTCCGCTCTAAATGTTGGGCCAAATGTGTAGACATTGGAAAGCCCCAGCGCCATCCCCTCTGCTTCGAGTTGCCCCGAAACCGTAAGGTTTGTTTCTCTTCCAAAAAAGTCTTTTGAATAATCAACCTTGTTGTCGTCGGTTAACGGCGGATTTTTTGCGTCAAGAGTAGACACACGGAACATAGCCCCCGCTCCCTCGCAATCGCTACCTGTAACTATCGGGGTGTGTACATACAAAAACCCATTCTTGTTGAAAAAGCTATGGATAGCAAAAGCCGTTTCACTGCGCACCCTAAACACTGCGTTAAACGTGTTGGAACGACATCTTAAATGTGGGATGGTTCTCAAAAACTCAAGTGAATGTTTTTTCTTTTGAAGAGGATAATCAGAATCGCAAAGCCCCTCTATCTCAACATTTTGAGCGTTAATCTCGAGCGGTTGTTTTGCGTTTGGTGTCAACACCACCGCCCCCGTTACATAAACAGAGCTGCCAACCGCAAGGTTTGCCGCCGTTTTGAAGTTGGAAACCTTGTCCGCCTCTATTACAATCTGTATGTTCTTAAAGCAACTTCCGTCGTTGAGTTCAAGGAACCCAAGAGTTTTTTGCTCCCTCGCCGTTTTCACCCAACCGGCAACCGTTACAACGTCGCCGTTTTTAAGCGAACCATCCTTAAAAAGATCGAATATTGCAGTTCTTTTCATGTCGAAACACCTCATAACATATTTTTTTAGTCATTATTTTTTTAATCTTCCAAAATAGATATCTTTGTAATTTTTGATTTTTAGTTGTTGTTTTCTCAAATCAAAAAACCTATAGAACAATACTACCATATCCGGCAAAAAAATAGTAGTTCTTTTTTTGTTTTCCACCCTAATAATTGCATAAAAAAAGTTGCCGAAAATTAAATCTCGGCAACCCACATTTAATTGAAAATTTTTCACCCTACGGTTGAACCCCTATTACATCGATCCAAACATAGCCGTCGCCCTCTTGTTGAGGTTTTGCGACATCACCGGTTTTCGCTCTCCAAAGCTCAATATCCCCTGTTGAAGTGTTTATCGAAAACTTAAAATCATCTTCAATCGCCGCTTCGGATTTCGCAGGACCCAAATCATAAAACTTTCGTTCCGGCTTCCAAGTTCCGGCACCCGTCCCCGACACCGTTGACATGATGCCGCCTATCTCTTCTAAAAGCGTCAGTTCAAAATCTTGATCTCCCGCCGTTGCCATATTATATTCGGTGTCTACATAAACGTTTCCCGATATATCTTCTTGGTCAAATTGGTCGGTTTCCCAAACTACATAAATAATGGTGTTTGGCGGAACGTTCGACCGCGGATCCGCAACCGCAATCGTCGCCGCTTTCATAAGATGGGTTGCTATTTGAAGATCGTTTGATTGCCTTGCTCTTTCAACATATCTTATATATTGCGGCGCAAGAACCGCTGCAAGAACCGCAATAATCGCAACCACTATAATTAGTTCTACCAGAGTAAATCCGCTGTTGTTTTTTTGTCTATTATTCCTCATTCTACAAACCTCAATTGATAATAAGTATTTTATTACAAGAGTTCTGTGTATCCCATGCAAAGTGCGACGGTAGCTAGTATATAAACAAGCGTTTGAAGCCATTCTTTGTTTTTTACATTAATTATAACGTTAAGCAACCCAACGACAATTATTGCGGCAACCGCCATTAACCATGTGAACATACCTTGAATAAATAAAAATTCAAGCACAACAAGCGTTCCCACAATCAAAAAAGCTATCTGTAGACCTTTTGTTAATTTCATAAGTTTAACCTCCTATAGCAACATAATATTGTTATTATATGCTGTTTATAACCAAATTAAAACACCATTCATCTTTAGCCTTGTTGTTTCAACAGTTCACTTGGCGCTTGAAGCACCTTTCCTTTGGTCTCGTAAACAGCCTTGAATTTTTGCTTTTCTTCATCCTTCAATAGAGAAATTGCGCTAACCGAAACTAACGTTACTTTTTCGGTATCCACTCCGTTTAAAAAGCCTCTGACTGCCGGAGGAAATGACCCCGCCCATATTGGGAACACCAAAATTATATCGCCTGTCGCATCTATTTCGGCGTGTTTAACCTCGAGAATTTCTTTTTTTGCAGCCATAGCTCCAGCTTTAAAAAAGCTTGCTTTTCCGCTCCAATCTACGCCATCGTCAATTTTATTTGCATCAATTCCGTTGCTTTTTGCAATAGTCGTTGCTATTTTTTCGCAATTTCCGGTTCGTGAAAAATAAAAAACTTGCATCTTATCTCCTTAATTCTAGAAATTTAATTGACTTATTATACAATAATCATCAAAAAAAATCAAATGCTAAAAACCAACCGACAAAATCGATTGGTTTTTCTTGGTGGGAGCGGATGGATTTGAACCATCGAAGTCACTGACAACAGATTTACAGTCTGCCCCCTTTGGCCACTTGGGTACACTCCCATTTCGTATTCAGTTTTTGAATGCTTATATATTGTATAATATGTATTGAAAAAAGTCAATACCTTTTTTCAATTTTCTAAACTTTTTTCGGTTTTTTTCGATAATTCAAAAAAACATCCCCTTCGTTTAACAATTGAAAAAAATTCAACCATCTCTAAACATCCGCTTTAACATCGATATCAAAAAGCTCGTTGTTATCTTCTATATCATAATAGTAGATATTATTTTGATTTTCGTTTAAAATTATTTTTTTTGCTCCTTTATCCCCTTTAAGCTCTAGCAGTTGCTTCTCAAAACATCTGCTGAAAATATTGGGGTTTCCGATGCTGTTTCCATCCCTTATGCATCCGATAATCTTTTTGCTTTTTTCAAACCCCTCAACTAGCCCTTTGATAGTTTCGCTTTTAATATATGGTTGATCCGAAACCGAAAAACAAAACCCTTCGGTTTCGCTGTCACAACTGTTAATCCCAAGATGAATGCTGTTTGAAATACCAAGTTCCGGGTTTTTGTTAAGAATTTTTTTATACCCCAAAAGCTGTTTGTCGCCCATTATTTCGTCATACTGTGTAACGATTATTTTTTCAAAAAACGCTATCTTTTCGGTCGCTTCAATTATATGTCGATATAGCGGCCTATCGTTGACGATGTGCAAAAGTTTGTTTTCTCCAAAACGTTTGCTATAGCCCGAAGCTAGAATAATTAATGATATCTTCAATGCAAAAACCTCTATTTTTTATTTAATTGCGTTTAAAATTTCGTTTTCAATCTCGGCTTTGTTTTGGTCGGTAAGCGTTAAAATCTTTGCGCCATAGTCATTTATTAATCTTTCTCGAAAATCATTTGAAGGGTCTCCGATAAATTCAACGTCAACTTTTTGCTTCATATATTCAAAATTTTTGAAACTTTTAAACGTTCCGATACAGGGTATCGAGCTTTTAAAAACCCTATCCAAAAACTCCAAAAACGGTCTGGACAAAAGTTCAAGCCCCCCTATCTCGTCCATAACAAAGCACTCTATCTCGGAAAAATCTCCAACAATCTCGTCTATCCTGTCGAACACTCTAAGATCTACCGAGCGATTTTCGGGGTATCCTCGCATAAATAGTTTTTCATCTTGTTTAAAGTCTTTTTGCAAAACAACATCGCTTTTGATGTTGCAGTTAAATGTATCGATATAAAAGCCAACGCTTTTCTGTTCGTCGTCAACTAGTTTATAGCTCGAAAACCCCCCTGCTTTTTTGCCGGATTTTTTAACAATCGTTTTTAAAAGCGTCGTTTTTCCGATTCCTTTTTCGCCCTCTATAAATATCCTCATAAATCCCCAATTCTTATTTATGTTTCAAAAGACAAAAAACGACAAAGCCAAAGCCTCATCGTTTTTAAATAGTTATTTAAATTTGCGTTTTCTCGCCGCTTCGGACTTTTTCTTGCGCTTAACCGAAGGTTTTTCATAGTGTTCACGTTTACGAACCTCAGCGAGGACTCCGGATCTTGCGCATTGACGCTTAAAACGTCTAAGAGCACTATCAAGGCTCTCGTTTTCTTTAACTCTAACTTCCGACAACTTCTACCCTCCTTAAGGCTCTTAACTGCCGTGTATTTACAACATATATATTATATAGCCTTTAATCGATATTGTCAATATCAATCATCGGATATTGTCATAAATTTTATTATTTTTTATAATTCAATAAAATTTATTCAAAATTTTTAAACTGTTGTGTTAAAACCTTGGTTCTTTTCACAAGATAAAAATCCGGTTGTTTGCCCAAAATTTCAAAAACTTTGTTTAGCAAAAGCATGGGATTAAGGTTTTTTTGCGTGCCGGCTTCGCAAGTTAAATCGATCAAAAGCCTTTCGCCATGTTGTTTAAACGAAAGATCTTGTATCTGCGGTTTAATATCTACTTCAACGAATTTTTTCGCTTTGCTCTTTTTTGTAACGACTATTTTCTCTAAACCATAAACTTGTTCAAACGCTTTTTGCATAGAATCGAGCGACAGTTCTTGATCATAAACATCGATAAAGTATCTTGCAAATGCTATTTCAGTAGGCTTCATTATCGCTTTTCTGCAATCATAAACCTCTATCCCAAACGGTAGATATCTGTTTATTCTTTCGGGGAAATACGCAATATCGCAATCGTCTTCAACCTTTATATCGAGAGTTTCGCATATACTTTCAAACCCCAACGAAAGCGGCAGAGGAAACATCAAATAAAGATGGGTGTTGAATCCTTCGGTGAACCAAGCCTCAAGTTTTGCTCTCGTTATCGCCCTTGTAAACACTCGAACTAAATCAAGATGCGAGATATACCTCGAGTCGAAAATCTTGCTGAATTTAAGTCTAATCGTTTGCAAAACATTTCCTCCCCGAAATCTTTTGAATTCCGCAAGCTTCGCAACCTTTTTGACAACTTGCGGTAGTTATTGTGTCGTATGCTTTTTTATATTCTTTAATCAAATAGTTTTTTTCAACGCCATAATCAAACATATCCCAAGGGTTAACCTCGTTAAAATCCCTCTGTCTTGCAGCATAGAAATCTTTGTCGAGTTTCGCTTTTTTAAGCGCTTTTTCATAGCGTTCATAGCTGAACCCCTCGTCCCAGCTCTCAAATATTCCGCCGTCTTTAAACACCGACAACAAGACTTTCGAAAGCCTTCTATCCCCTCTTGCCAAGACTGCTTCTATTATGCTTGTTTTTGCATCATGCCATCTAACCGATATCTTTCGATTTTTTGTCGCCTGTTTAATAAGATTTTGTTTTCTTTCAAACTCCTCCGCTGTGTTTTGCGGAAAAAATTGAAACGGTGTAAACGGCTTTGGAACAAAACAAGCAAGACTAATGTTAACCGAAACTGCCTTCCCTTTGGGTCTATTGGGAACAGAATAATAGACATCAACTATATCCTCGGCAAGTTTTGCTATCCCTAAAATATCCTCGTCGGTCTCGGTCGGTAGCCCTATCATAAAGTATAGTTTAACTGTAGCGTGTCCCGACATAAACGCTGTTCTGCAACCTTCGATAATCTCCTGTTCCGAAATGTTTTTGTTAATAGCATCTCTAAGACGCCCCGTTCCGGCTTCGGGCGCTATTGTTAAGCCGCTTTTTCTTACCTTTGAGGTTTTTTCTATAAGCTCGTCGGTCAACGTGTCTATTCTAAGCGACGGCAACGATAGGTTAACTTTTTTGGGAACGGTCCAATCAAGCAGGCAATCCAGCATACTGTTAATTTCGGGATGGTCGCTTGTCGAAAGCGAGGTTAGCGAAATTTCATCATATCCCGTGTTTTCATATATAGTCTTTGCTTGGCTATTTATAACGCTGTAGTCTTTCGGCCTGAATGGGCGGTATATATAGCCCGCTTGGCAAAAGCGACAACCTCTAATGCATCCTCTTAAAACTTCGGTCGTCACCCTATCGTGGACAACTTCAATCATAGGTACAACAAATTCTGTTGGAAAAAACGCTGTGTTAACATCTTTTACTATTCTCTTTTTAACCGTCTTTGGTGCTTTTCCTTTTGGAACAACGGCATTAATTGTTCCGTCGGCGTTGTATTCAACTTTATAAAGACTAGGGACATATATCCCCTCGATCTTTGCCGCTTCGGTTAATAGCTTCTTTTTTGAATAACCTTTTTTCTTTGCTGTTTCAACAACCTCCATCAAATCGAGCATGAGTTCCTCTCCCTCGCCCAACATGAAAAGATCGATAAAATCGGCTATCGGTTCGGGGTTGCAAGCGCAAGGACCTCCCGCAACAATCAAAGGAAAAGCTTCTTTTCTTGCGGAACTTTTAAGCGGAATGTTTGCAAGCGAAAGCATATAAAGAATAGTTGTATAGGAAAGTTCGAACTGCAACGTGAACCCTATAACATCAAACTTATCAAGGCTATCCTTGCTTTCCAGAGCATAAAGGGGAAGGTCGTATTTTTCCATAGCCTCTTTCATGTCGAACCAGGGCGCAAAAACTCTCTCGCACCATATGTTCGGTCTTGAATTCAAAAGGCTGTATAAGATCTTTGTCCCAAGATGCGACATCCCGACTTCGTAGGTGTCGGGAAAGCAAAACGCAAATCTTATATCAACTTCATCTTTGTTTTTATAAACCGAGTTTGGTTCAAGCCCAATATATCGCCCGGGTTTTTGAACCTCTCTTAACGCTTTTTCTCTTCTGTAATCCATGTTATTAATAATTCAACTTCCAAAATATTGTTATGTATATTATAAACAATATAACGGCGTTCGGCAACTGTTAAAAAAAGAAAATCCCTTCAATCAACAAAATCAGCCAAATGTATGGTTGAAAAAAAAAGGCATTTACGATATAATTTTAGATATATATAAATATATTTCTAAAACAATATTTTTTATTACATTAAATTAAAGAGGTATTAAATTTATGAAAAAAAGCAGATTTTCCTATGGTATGTTGTATTTTATGGCGGTTTTAATTTTGGCTATGTATATATACCAAATGACTGTGATTTTAGTTCCGTTTATCCAAACGCTAATCGAATATCTACCTATGGGCGCTATAACTAATCAAGATGTTGTCCGCATAATTCTTTTGGAGCTTGTTCCAAACACCATCATCCCAATAACTATCCCCGGTCTTGGATTTTTCTCAATGTTTATGATCGTTGCGGGATTTATAAGAAGATGCAACCGTTTAATAGATGAAAGCAAAGTTTTAAACCCCGATTTCCAACAAACTCCGTCAAGGGTTGTTTCAAAACAAAAGCTTGTTAAAAAGCAAGCTGTTTCGCAAGCTCCCGATAGCTCTATCTTTGAAGCCGCAAAAGCTGAAGCCGAAGTTAGCCAACCGGTTGCAGTTGAAGAACCAAAGAAAGATCAACCGGAAAAGCCCGTTAAAGAAACTAAAGCAAAACCCAAAAAACCTGCAGCTAAAAAAGCGGCTAAACCAAAAACCGAAAAACCAAAAGTTGAAGAAAAGGCTTTAGAGCCACAAGCACAAAGCGATGTAAAAGCGGAAGACGTTCAACAAGAAACAAAAGAATAGGCAACCCACGTATAATAACATGAATAGGTTAAAACTATATGATATCAAAAGATTTAAAATTTATTGCAAACGAATTAAAGCTTAAAGTTTATGAAAACCATTTATATGGCGAACACCAAAACATTCTCTTATCTTTATATGAAGACAAGATGTCGATAACGCTTTGTGTAGATATTTGTATGGCGGATTATCCCGAAAGATGCGCCGATTTAATAGCGGAATTTTGCCATAAACATTCCGAAAGATTTAATATCCTAAATCTCCAAATAAGCGCGACAGGGTTAAAACTCGAGTTTGAACGAAATGAAAAAACCTGTACCAACCTTCTCGTTTTCTTCGACAACTTCACCAAAGAGTTTTACCACTATGGATTCAACAGCTTTGAAAAATGCACCAACTGTGCGCTGGACCTTAACGACTATGCTATTATAGCTATCGATGGTTTCGCCCATGTATGCGACAAGGATTGTGCAAAAAAAATAACGATGCCAAATTCCAAAGCCGAAAAAAAATATCTTAAAAATTCTTTTTCAGGTTTCGTCGGTGCATTGTTGTTCTCGATAGTGGGCGGTTATCTTTGGTTCTATTTTTCGCTTAACGAATATCCCGTTTTACTTTCGGCGGTGACGATCGCAGTTTTAGCGCATCTCGGCTACATCATTTTTGGCGGCAAACCAAGTATCGAGCGTTTTTTCGCTGTAACAATTTTTCCGGCAGCTCTCGCTGTCGTCGCAAACTTCGCTTCGTTTGGTTTTTTGCTCGCTGAAAAATGGCAATCAGAAGGATTTGCTGTAGACGTTATTAGAATAGTCGACCAAATAAGCGAAGCTTTGTTGCAGGGCGGCGACGTTGCAACCGATTTTTGGACACAAAACATCGTTGCTTTTATCTTGATATTTTTAATCGCCGTTTTGTTTGCAAAAGCGAAAGGAAAACAACCGATACAAAAAAACAAACATATTAAGCTGTTTGAAGGAGATTACAACTACATTGAGAATTCGCCACAACCCATTAGCCCGCCCAGAGCTTGATAAGACCCCCTTTTTTGTTAAAGATCCAAAACAAAATCGTGGCAGTTGGCATAAATGTTTTAACAACGACAACCGCAAAACAGTGTTGGAACTAGGTTGCGGAAGAGGTGAACTTGTAGCACCTCTTGCCATAAACAACAGCGACACAAACTATATCGCTATCGATATTAAAAGCGAAATGTTGTATCTTGCGAAACTCACCATCGAAAAATATTTCGAGCAAGCAGGCCGCAACATCGACAACGTTTTGATCTTTTCATGCGAAATATGTTGCATACAGGATATATTTTCAAACCAAGACAGGATCGACAACATCTATATCAACTTCTGCAATCCATGGCCTAAAACCACCCATAAAAAAAGGCGCCTCACACATTATCGCCAACTTATGAAATACCGTGAGTTTTTAAAAGACGAGGGAACAATATATTTCAAAACCGACGACCTCCCGCTTTTTGAAGAAAGCTTGGTCTATTTTGAACAAGCCGGGTTCGACCTTGTCGAGGTCGATTATAACTGTTTGCCAAATGACAGCTACCCCATGTCGGAACATGAACGCAACTTTAGGGAACAAGGGCTTAAAATTAACTACCTAAAAGCCGTTAAAAAACCGATATAACGCAATTTTTTATTAAACTAAACTAAATCAAAAATCGAGGAAACCGATGTATGTCAATACAAAAATGGTCGGTTCCTCGATTTTTTTTAATTGTTTTTTGTTTTTTAAGTATATTTAAGTTATCAAAACTAAAATAACAACATCACATCAAACACTACAAAGTTAAACCCTATAGCAAAGAAGTTTTATTAAGCGGTATTCATTTAATAGTTTAGTTATATAATAACCAATAGATGACTATCGCTTAACAGTTTAATAGCCCTGCAACCGCAGTTCCAATGAGGGTAGCTTTTTCTGCTTTAACAAATTCGACATATCGATGCATCTTGTTTTCGATATAGTCTTTAATATAATAATTAAATTTCCCTCTGAAAAGCTTAGACTTATAAAACGTTGTACCGTCGGCGCAGATACAAACCGGCACCGTAGGATCGGTTCCATATCCTGTTTGTTTTAATATCCCCGCAATAACAAACGTAGCAAGTTTTGCCGCTCTTTCATAGTCGGCATCGATTATGAAATAAAGCGTCTTTCGGTCATCATCGTTTCCTTCGACCAACAAAGCTAGCTTGTTCTCCTTGAGCGGAGCAAAGCAAAAATCATCAATTTCTTTTAAGTTGAACGGGTCTAAAGCTTTAAATCTTTCGGCAAACTGTTTTGAGAAAAGGCCTTTTTCAATCCCTTTTTCAACTTCCTTATAGATGTTAAATCCTTGATATGCCCCCGCTATCATCTTTTCATATTTCGTGCTTCCCGGGATTTTTGATATAGCATCAAACTCTTTGTCTACCTCGCTTTGATGCACGTTGTCATAATATCCGTTTTCGATATTAACCGCAATGTTTTTTGGAAGCCCTTCAATATTTTCAATCTTTTTAATGTTTTCGGTTTTTTCGATGTAGCAGGTGTTGCTGCCCGTTCCCAAAATCATTCCGATATATGTTTCAAACTGCATTTTCGGGTTCATAATCTTCCCACCGATCATCGTTGCAACGGTGTCGTTGATAAGAATAAAGTTTTTGCCCTCTTTTCCTCTTGAAACAAGTTGTTGTTTAATCCCTTCGCAAACCAACTTTCCTTCCGATTTATCTATAACAACTTCTTTGGTGAAGCTTATAATTCTGCCGTCTTTGTTTTCCAATATTTCGGCAGCATAAGAAAAGCAAAACGCAATTTTATCGCTTTGGTCGATAACCGGCATAAGCCTGTCGGCGGATATTTCATAGAACTTTTCAATATCAATATTTTCATTAATACCCGGCATTTTATATTGCTCGAAATAGTGTTCAACCATTTTTAGATCTTGATCAAATTCAACCACCGCAACCCTAAAGTTTGTTCCACCGGCATCTACAACGATAACTTTTTCGTTAATCGGTATTTCGCCGTCAGCGGTTAGATATGTTGGGAGCATCTTTAAAGAAGAACCATCTTTTTGTTCAAGCCCCTTTATCATTTCTTGTTTAAATATCTCGCTGTCTCTTTCAATATCGGTGAAGTCCGAATGCAATTCAATATCTTTTGCAAATTTCGAAACCTTTTCATAGATGTTCATAAAAATCCCCCAAAAAGTTATTTTAAAATTATTAACTTGATGTTATTATAAAGTATATACAATATAAATTCAATCGGTTTATAATGTTTTATCATAAAAAATTTTATTTCTAATTCATAAAATTAAAATATAATCCTTTAAGGAGGTAAAAAACTATGAATGAATTGAATAACATTAACTCTCAAAACCCTATCGAAAGCCATAATTTTCGGCCAACGTTGGATCAACAGCAACTTGAACCCGCTCCCAACGATTACAACGCCCCGGCTACCCCTTATGAAAAAGAGTTCCAAGACTATAAACGCCGCAAAAAGAAAAGCAAAGGCGGTGGTTGGATAATCGTCTGTTGTATTATCATTTCGCTTTTATGCGGAATTGGCGGATCTTATATCGGGCTTTTGCTCTTTTCTTCCAACAACGTTGTTGTCTACCAATCAACCGAAAACAGCCAACCTACAACCCTTTCTGCGGAAGGTTCAATAGCTCAAGTAGCTGAGATAGCGTCGCCTAGTGTCGTTGAGATTTCAACCGAACAGGTGTTAAGCCAAGGTTTCTTTAACCAAAGCATAGCAATAGGCGCCGGAAGCGGAGTTATTATAAGCGAAGACGGATATATCCTAACTAATATGCACGTAGTCGACCAAGGGGATATCATCGTCACGCTACACGACCAAACGCAACACACCGCAACTTTTATCGGCGGAGATGAAGCAGAAGACATAGCGGTCATCAAGATAGACGCAACAGGTCTCACCCCCGCTGTGTATGGCGATTCCGACCAACTGGTCGTTGGCCAAGAGGTTATTGCAATAGGCAATCCGCTAGGTCAATACGGTGGTTCGGTATCCGAAGGAATTGTAAGCTCTCTTTCAAGGGAAGTTACAATCGAAAACCAACAACTAACTCTTTTGCAGACAACCGCAGCGGTTAACCAAGGCAACTCGGGCGGAGGCTTGTTCAATCTTCAAGGCGAACTTGTAGCTATTGTAACAGCCAAATCCGGCGGAACCTCGGTTGAAGGCATAGGTTTTGCGATACCGATTAACCACGCTAAGACGATGATCGAAGATATAATCGAAACCGGCTACACCGAAGGCAAAGCTGCTCTAGGTGTCCGAGTTATCGAGCTTCTTGACCAACAATCGGCGGCGCAATACGGCGTTACAAAATTCGGAGTATATCTCTATGAGATCGACCCCGGTTCAGCAGCAGAAGATGCAGGGCTTGAAATCGGCGACTATGTTGTCAGTATCGATGGAAACGTAGTCGAAACTATCGTCGACTTAACTTCACATATTGCAGACAAACAACCGGGAGATACCGTTGAGATGCAGATTATCCGAGATGAAAAGATGCTAAGCGTTTCGGTTACCCTTAAAGAGATGGTAAGATAACCCGTTTAAATTCACTTTCCCCACCCCTTTTATATAGAGAAGTTTACCCCTTCTAAAAAAAGAACTGCAGCGTTTTGCCGCAGTTCTTTTTTGTTGTTTAATATATTCTATTTTCGTCTGCCTTTAAATGTTTCTCGATGCGCTTTAATCTTTCTTGTTATCTTGTCGATATAAGAAACGGCGGTCGATTCTTTTAACCTGTTTGTTCTAAGCGCTTCAAGAGCGACTTTTTCGAGATATTGAATAGCGTTTGTAAAGTTGTTGAACTGTTGAGGTTGTTTTTGTTGTTGTTGTGGTTTTTGGGCTTTTTGTTTTGAAGGAACGAAATGTTGCTCTTTTTGTTCTCTTTGAAGAACAGCGCCTTCATATATGCATTCCCCCGTTGCGATATCATATCTTGAGCTATAAAGCGGAGCGACAACCTCGGTGTTTGTCTCGCCCCTTAAATATTGGGCAAACTCGGCGCAAACTTCGTTTTGTCCGTGGGTAACAAAGATCTTTTTAGGTGTTGGCGAAAACGCTTTTACCCAATCGGTCAACCCTTGTTTGTCGGCATGGGCGCTTATTCCTTCAAGCCTTAATATCTCGGCTCTAACTTCAATTCTTTCGCCAAACAGCTTGACATCTTCCGCTCCGTCGAGAATATATCGCCCGGTTGAACCTACCGCTTGATATCCAACGAATATAACGGAACATTCCCTCTTCCAAAGGTTATGTTTAAGATGGTGGCGAATACGTCCGGCATCACACATTCCGGCGGCCGAGATTATAACTTTCGGGCTTAAATCAAAGTTTATAGCTTTTGAATCATCGCTCGAAATCGAAAGTTTAAGCCCTTCAAATCCAATAGGGTTAATCCCCCTATTGATAAGATCCATCGCTTCTTTATCATAACATTCTTTATAGTTTTCTTTAAAAATCTGCGTAGCTTCGTTTGCCAGAGGGCTGTCGAGATAAACGGGAAACTTGTCGTGTCCTTTAACCATGTTGTTTTCTTTTATATGGCGAATAAAATATAATATCTCTTGCGCTCTACCGACTGCAAACGACGGGATAATAACGTTGCCGCCTCGGTCAAACGTCTTTTGAATTATCTCAGCTAACCCTACCGCATAGTCGGGCGGTGCGTTGTGGTATCTGTTTCCGTAGGTAGATTCAACAACAACATAGTCGGCTTCTTTAGTTGGTTTTGGGTCTTTTATAAGCGGTTGGTTGATGTTGCCAACGTCGCCGGAAAACACAAGGGTTTTTGACACGCCGTTTTCATTAACAAAAACTTCGATAGAGGCCGAACCCAAAAGATGCCCTATATCCCGAAATCTAACCGAAAAATTTTCATCGATCTTAACGATGCTTTCGTATGGGCAAACGGTGAAACAGCCGATAGCCGCCAAAGCATCATCCATTGTGTATAACGGTTGTTTTGGTTCTCTCCCCGCTCTTTCGGCTTTTCGTTTGTCATATGAAGCTTCCATCTCTTGGATATGCGCCGAATCTTGAAGCATTATCGAACAAAGATCCCCCGTAGCGTCGGTAAGAAATATTTTCCCCGAAAAACCTTCTTTCATAAGAAGAGGAATTCTTCCCGAATGGTCTATATGAGAGTGTGTTAGAAACACATAGTCGAGTTGGTTTGCAGGTATCGGAAACTCGTGGATATATTTATCATCTCCGCCTTGATGCATACCACAATCCACAAAGGCATTTTTATCGCCCACTTTTATATGATAGCAACTGCCTGTAACCTCTCGAGCTGCACCGAAAAATGAAAGTTCCATACTCTATCTCCTTTAATACATTTTTTTAATTATACCATTTATGCCATCCATTCTTCAACATATTGTTGTAAATTTTCAAAAATTATGCTAATATTTTTATAAGATTTTTGTAGATGGAAAGGTGAAAAACCATGAGAAGACAGGATCGCGAGATAACCGACCAGATAAAGATATATGAAATAATCGACAGTTGCGATATATGTCGCCTCGGATTTTGCGACGACGGCGAAGCATATATAGTTCCGCTAAACTTTGGATATATCAAGGACAAAAACAAAACCACCCTTTATTTCCATAGCGCTTTCGAGGGTCGAAAGATTGATTTAATCAAAAAGAACAACCGTGTTTGTTTTGAATTCGACACCGGTTACAAACTCATCGAAAAAGAAACCGCTTGCGGCTACACAGCGAATTTCAAAAGCATCATAGGCTATGGCAAGGTTTCTTTTGTAGAAGATATAGCGGAAAAAGAACAAGGGCTTGATGCACTTATGTATCAAACAACTAAAAAAAGAGGTTTTTCTTTTGGCGAAAACGAAATAAAAAGGGTTTGTATCTTCAAGCTTGAAGTCGAAAGTTTGTCATGTAAAGCAAAAGAATAAAAATAGTTGTTGCATTTTTTCTAGTTTAATGATAGTATATTGATAATGATAGAGGCGCGAAGTCGAATAGAAATGCAACAGCCGGCAGGCAACGACGGCATTTCGAGGCACCTTCGCCGAATTATGCGTTTGGGCGCAAAGGCATAATGGGGTAGCGGAAAATATCCGTTACACTGTCTGCAAACATTGCAGGTGGGCTATCTTGTTTCGCTTAAAGTTTCGAGCGGCAGGAATAGTTCCTTGCCGCTCTTTTTATTACTCAAAATCAAAACGAAAGGTATTTATTTATGGGGGTCGTCCACAAATACGGAGGAAGTTCCGTTGCAACTATCGAAAAAATTAAAGCTATTGCTGCACACGTTGTCGAGGTTAAAAAATCCGGCTGTGACATTGCGGTCGTCGTCAGCGCTATGGGAAAGACAACAAATGAGCTAATAGCGATGGCAAAAGAGATTTCGCCAAGCCCAAACCCCAGAGAGCTAGACAGCCTTATGTCTATCGGCGAACAAAAAACTATAACTCTTGTTGCTATGGCTATCCATGAACTAGGAGTTCCGGCTATATCGTTAACCGGCTTTCAATGCGGTTTTCTAACCAACAACAACCACAATTATGCAAAGATAGTTGATATCGATGATAAACTGCTTCAACAGTATGTTAACGAAGGCTATATTCCGGTCATTGCCGGATTTCAAGGAATTGATAAATACAAAAACATAACAACTTTGGGTCGTGGCGGTTCTGATACTACGGCGGTGGCTATCGCCGCAAAGCTCGGTTTCGATTGCGAGATATACACCGATGTCGACGGCATCTATACCGTTGATCCTCGAATCTGCCCCGGTTCAAAAAAGCTTTCCGAGATAACGTATGACGAGATGATGGAGATGGCGTCGCTAGGTGCCGGAGTTTTGGAAACTCGCAGCGTTGAACTTGCTAAAAAATTCGGCGTTAAACTTCTGCTTGCCCAATCGCTTGAAAAAGATAAACAAAAGGGGACATATATAATGGAACAAACTAATTTTTTTGAAGAGATGCCGATAACCGGCATTAGTATCTCGAAAGATTGCTCGATGCTAACCGTTAAAGGATTGCCGTCCGACGGAAAAGCGGTCGACGATATCTTTAAAGCTATTGCGGAACTCGATGTCAATGTAGACATGATATCGCAACAACTTTCTGACGACGACACCGTCATGCTCTCGTTTAGCTGCTCCCATGCAAGAGCGACGGAGCTTGTCAAAAAGTTTGCCGATTTCGATCTCCCATACCATATAGTTGCGCATTATCCGCTAACAAAAATTTCTCTTGTCGGGGTTGGAATGATAACCCACAGCGGAATTGCCAGCAAAGCTTTTACAACGCTTTTTGCAAACAAAATAAAGTATTATCAAGTTACAACCTCTGAGATATCAATATCGATGACGATAGATCTTGAAAACACAGAAAAAGCCGTTTCGGTTCTTGCCGACGCTTTTAATCTTAAACAACAATAATTTTAAATAATAAATAATTAAACGGAGGACAAAACACAATGGTTAAAGGTTCAATAGTAGCGTTAATAACCCCTTTCAACGAAGACAGAACTGTTAATTTCAAAAAGATCGAAGAGCTTATCGAATGGCATATTGGGAACAAAACCGATGCTATTTTGGTTCTTGGAACGACGGGCGAAAGCCCTACAATGTCGCATGAAGAGGACGATGCGGTTATCGAATGCGCTGTTAAAGTGGCGGCCGGCAGAGTTCCAATCATTGCAGGAACAGGAAGCAACAGCACCGAAACGATGCTTGAAAAAAGCGTTCGTGCCGAAAAATCCGGAGCAGACGGGCTTTTGCTTATCTCGCCATACTACAACAAAACCAACACAGAAGGAATGTATCACCATTTTAAAACGGTTGCCGACGCAGTTAATATCCCTTGTATTCTATACAACGTTCCGGGCAGAACAAGTTGCGAAATTCCGGTATCGGTTGTTGCAAGACTCTCTAAACATAAAAATATCTGCGGAATTAAAGAAGCTTCCGGCAATATGTCGTATGCTATGAAACTAGCATATCTATTGAATGAAGACTTCGCAATGTGGAGCGGAAACGACGATATAATCGTTCCTATTATGTCGATAGGCGGAAGCGGAGTTATCTCGGTTGTTGCAAACGCTATGCCCCTTGAAACGCACATGATGGTTGAAGATTATCTTTCGGGCAACCTCCAAAAATCCCTTAAAGCTCAAAGAGATATGCTCCCCTTCATAAACAATCTCTTTATCGAGGTTAACCCAATTCCCGTTAAAACAGCTATGATGCTTATGGGCAAAGACAACGGAGTTTTCCGCCAACCGCTATACGCAATGGAAGAGGCGACAAAAGCAAAACTCGAAAGCTCAATGAAAGATTTGGGGTTGATATAAGAATATGGATATAGTATTAATAGGCCATGGAAGAATGGGGCAACTCATCGAATCGGTCGCCCTTCAAAGAGGGCATAACATAAAAGCTATAATCGATATCGACAACATCTCGGATTTAAGTTCGCTCGAAAAAGCCGATGTCACCATCGATTTTTCTCATCCCTCTATGCTCTCCCCCGTTTCCGACTACATCAAAAGAACAAAAACTCCATACCTTTCGGGAACAACCGGCCTTTCAAAAGGCGATCTTGAAGCGATAAAACAGCTTGGAAACGAAACCGCTGCAATCCATAGCTCTAACTATTCGCTCGGAATTGCGTTGTTCAAACAGATGTTGGAGCAATTTTCTTCAACATTAAAACAACTATACGATGTTGAGATAATCGAAACCCACCACAACAAAAAGGCTGATAGCCCCTCAGGAACAGCGAAACTCTTGCTTGAAGCTATCGACCCTTTAGGGGAATACACCCCCGTTTTTGGGCGTGAAGGAATGGTTGGCGCACGAACTGACAAAGAAATCGGTGTCCACGCAGTAAGGGGTGGAACGGTTGCCGGAGAACACACCGTTTCTTTCTTTGGCGAAGACGAAGTTTTGGAGATAACCCACAAAGCATCTAGCCGAATCATCTTTGTCAACGGTGCAGTGGTTGCCGCTGAAAAGCTTTTTAAGATGAACAAAGGGTTCTACACACTACAACAAATTTTATCGGAGAAATAACAAACAATGATGAACGCATATGAAATTATAGAATACATAAGCAAATCAAACAAAAAAACCCCTGTTAAACTTTATATCAAAGAAAAAAATCCAATAGATTTCGGAAATGATAACATCGTTTTCGGGAATGATAGCAAGATAGTTTTTGGCGAATGGTCCTCGCTTTCGGAAATTTTAGAAAAAAACAAAGACAACATCGAACAGATTGTCATCGAGAACGACAGAAGAAATTCCGCCATTCCAATGCTTGATATTAAAAACATCAACGCAAGAATAGAACCGGGCGCTGTCATTCGAGAACAAGTGACTATCGGCGACAACGCTATCATAATGATGGGCGCAATAATAAACATCGGCGCTTCGATAGGTAGCGGAACGATGATCGATATGGGTGTTGTAATGGGAGGCAGAGCGACGGTGGGCAACAACTGCCACATCGGCGCAGGAGCTGTTCTCGCCGGAGTTATCGAACCCCCCTCAGCTGATCCTGTTGTTGTTGAAGACAACGTTATGATAGGCGCAAACGCCGTTGTTTTAGAAGGCGTTAGAATCGGCGAAGGTTCCGTCGTTGCGGCGGGCGCTATCGTCGTTTCGGATGTTCCGAAAAACGTTGTAGTCGCCGGTTGCCCCGCAAAGATTATAAAGCAAAAAGACGAAAAAACAGCGGGCAAAACCGAAATTATGAATGCTTTGAGAGAGATATAAAAACAAAACAGCATTGCAAAAGCAGGAGCTATGACGAAAAAAACGTCATAGCTCCTGTTCGTTTCTAAAATAAAAATTCAATCGAAATTTCTAATATCAACCGCTTGTTTTATACTTTTCGATATAGTTTTCGGCTTGCTCTCTTGAAAGAGAATACTGTTGCATCAAAGATTTAACGATATCGCCGTCGGAAACCGAGAAGCCTTTAAGCATCGCAATAGCATTAACAATACCTTTTTGAGTTCCGATTTCTATCCCCTCAAGGCGACCCTCTTGGAGTTTTTCGATTTCTCTCATTCTTAATGTCATATAATCCATCCTCCAGTTTTCGTTTGTTTTAACACTTACAACGCTTTTTTAATTAATTTTACCAAGCCGCAGATATTTTAAACCAACAACTTTTTCTCAACAAAAAAATATGTTCCCATAAATCCAAACATCAACATTAACGGATGGACCGACGAAAGATACATCATAAACAAGCTAAGGTTTGCGCTTGAAACTTCGTGGTATGAAACCATCGCTACTCTTAAAACTATCGATAACAATATTCCGATCATAATCAAAAACAACATTATTCCATCTCGGTTGTTTTGTGAAAAATATCGTTTGATTTTTGTCGTTTCCAAACCGAACCAGCAAAACGCCAACACTAACAGAACGGGCGACAAAACCATATAAATAATTCTTATTACATCAAGCCCGAAATACATCACTTTTTGGAACGGGTTATAGTATGGGTCGGCGGTGTTCCTCTCGGCTATCGAAACCGATTTGTTGCCGAGATATTGTTCCCATTCCTCTATGAGTTCTGGCGGCGCAAACGTTAGCGCCACTCGAGCATCGGTATCATAAAACACGGCGCAAGCTAAAAAGCTTTTTGCAGATTCTATAATAAGCGGAACGACATAATCGCTTCGAAACGGCATCGAAGCCGTGCTGATAAACGGTTTGGATTTGATCGTTCCGTTGTCGCAAACTTCGTTTATCTCGTCGGCAACCTCTCGCCAATAGTTTGCCGACATCGTAGCGTTTTGATACATTCCGGCCTCACTCGCCGCCTCTCGCATCGCCCAAAGAAGCCCCGGCGGGCTATATTCTTTTATATCTTTAAACCCATATCGCTCATAATAAAAATCTGTTTCAAGATATTGTTCTAGTTTTGAAAACGCCGGCGACAGTTGATATAGCCTGTCTCTTGTTTCTTTTGGAACCACTACAAACCCTGTTTGCTCGGGGTTTGTTCTTAAAAGAGCGCCATAAGCATCGGAAAATTCTTCGCTCATAAGCTCATTAGAAACATATTTTCCGTATACTTTTAAATTAACAAAACTATAAACTGACACTGATAAAAACAAAACCGCAAACGGAAGAAAAAGACAAACTATTCTTAAAATCTTTTTATTTAGGGTTTTGTTTATAACGATATAAACAAGCGCAACCAACAGCGCAACAAGAATAAACGGAACAAGCCAAAAGCCATCCTCTCTTGTTAAGTATGCCGCCGAAAACGCAAAACTTGAATATAGCAAAAATCCTATGCTCTTTGATATCGGTCGTTTGTGTCTTAGCGCATATCCTATAATTCCGGCAATCGCAATGGTGCAAAGCGATGGGAAAATGTTGTCTCGGTATACCCTTGAGTTAAACGCAGCGGTAGCCGCCGGATTAAACCACATCACTGCAAAAAAAGCTACGTTTACGATGTTGTTTTTTATAACGGGAAAAAACGCCGAAACAACCGCTATCGACGCTATCGCCCAAAGGATGTTGCCTCCCAACAAAAACGGTATACCAAAAAAATTCAAAAACGCAAGCCACAATGCAAAAAACATATTTTTTGAAATAGCGAGCCAAGAATATTCTCCAAACCATTCACCCCGTGTTAAACTCCTTGCCGCTTCAAACATAAGGGTATCGTCTATCGGTGAACTTTGCGGTTCAAGCATAAGCGGTTGAGGAAACAAAAGAGCCAGTTTTAATGCGACTAGCACCAAAATTAAAAGCCACATCGTTTTAATTGTAATATTTTTTTTAAGTTTAAACTTCATTTTAAAAGCCTCTAATTAAACAAATCTTGTTGGTTAATTATACAGTTTTGTTTAAAAACAATCAACCGATATAAATATTTAATGCGATATCCAAAAAAAACACCGGTTAAAAACATTGTATTTTTTTATAAAATGTCATATAATTATTGATATAAAGAAAAAAAGGATATTGAATTAATGGAAAAAACAGCAGTCATAATCGGTGCGGGTCCTGCGGGGCTTACGGCGGCATATAAACTTCTTAAAGAAACCGACATAAAGCCGGTTATATATGAGCAAAGCGACATGATAGGCGGAATTTCAAGAACTGTTCCATACAACGGCAACCGCATAGACATTGGAGGACACAGGTTTTTTTCCAAAAACGGCGAGGTTAACGCTTTGTGGAAAGAGCTTATGCCAATACAAGCGGAAAACTCTATCGACGACATAATTCTAGGTAGAGAAAAACAGCTTCCCATAACCGGCCCCGACCCCGAAACTCAAGATGTAGTTATGCTTTTGCGCAACAGAGTTTCGAGAATTTTTTATAATAGAAGATTTTTCGATTACCCAATATCGATGAAACCCCAAACGTTTATTAATATGGGCTTTGTCGACACCGTGAGAGCAGGTTTCGGATATCTCTTCTCGCTTATATTTAAAAGAAAAGAAAATTCACTCGAAGATTTTTATATTAATAGATTCGGAAAACCTCTCTACTCGATGTTTTTCGAGGGTTACACCGAAAAACTTTGGGGGGTTCATCCTTCTAAAATTTCGCCCGAATGGGGTGCGCAAAGAGTTAAAGGTATCTCGCTTATAAAGATTATCGGTGAGATGTTTAAAAAGCTTTTTAACATACGTTCAAAAAAAGTAGAAACCTCCCTTATTGAAGAATTTTCCTATCCGAAAAAAGGCCCGGGTCAGCTCTACGAAATAATGGCGGAAAAGATTGTTGAAATGGGCGGAACAATTCATATGAACAGTTCCGTTGAAAAGATCAACACCACTAAAGGCGAGATATCATCCATCGCTATAAAAAACTCCGACGGCAAACTGTCGACCGTTAAAGGCGACTACTATCTTTCAACGATGCCGGTAAAAGACCTTGTGGTCGGTATGAACGATGTTCCAAACGACGTTAAAGAAATCGCCGAAAACCTTCCCTATCGTGATTTTATAACGGTTGGGTTGTTGATGAAAAAGCTTCTATTAAAAAACAAAACCCCAATAAAAACCGTTAACAACATAGTTCCCGATTGTTGGATTTATATTCAAGAACGAGATGTTAAGGTTGGACGCCTTCAAGTTTTCAACAACTGGTCACCTTATATGGTCAAGGATTTTGAAAACACCGTTTGGGTGGGAATGGAATATTTCTGCAACGAAGGGGATGATTTTTGGAACTCTCCCGACAAAGAGTTCATCGATTTTGCTATCGACGAACTCGCTAAGATAGACATAATCGACAAAGCAGATGTTTTGGACAGCGTTAGAATCAATATTAAAAAAGCATATCCGGCATATTTCGGAACGTATGAAAAATTCGATAGCGTTAAGGATTATCTAAACGGTTTCGAAAACCTCTATTGCCTTGGAAGAAACGGACAACACCGCTACAACAACATGGATCATTCAATGTTAACAAGCTTTGTTGCCGTCGACCTTATCAAAAAAGGTTCAACAAACAAAACGGAGCTTTGGAACGTTAACAGCGAAGAGGAATACCACGAAGAAAAGTCGGAAAATTAATAATAATTAAACTTCAAAAGCAACATTAACTTGTATTGTTTTTGAAGTTTTTTTGTTGAATATTTAAAAAAATCATGTTCCCAAAATATTTTTTTCGACATCGATTGACATTGTTTTTCAAAATAAGTATTATATACTATGTAGTTTTAAAATTAAAGAAAAGGAAGTTTTATGAAACCACTTGTATTACAATCAGACTTTGGACTTTCGGATGGTGCTGTATCCGCAATGTATGGAGTTGCAAACTCTGTTAGCAACCAACTTAAAATATATAATCTCACCCATGATATAACCCCCTATGATATATGGGAGGGCAGTTATCGTTTAATCCAAACCATTACATATTGGCAAAAAGGAACGGTTTTTGTTTCGGTTGTCGACCCCGGTGTTGGCTCAGACAGGACAAGCGTTGTCGCCAAGACAAACGGTGATCATTATATCGTCACCCCCAACAACGGAACCTTAACCCATGTTAAAAGAATAGCAGGGATCAAAGAGGTTCGCATAATCGACGAAGAGGTCAACCGCCTCCCCAATTCCGGCGAAAGCTACACCTTCCACGGACGTGATGTCTATGCCTACACCGGCGCAAGGCTCGCTAGCGGCGAAATTTCTTTCGACCAAGTAGGCCCTTTGTATAACCTCGATGATGTTGTCATGCTTCCGATAACCGAACCCGTTGTTTCAAGCGATTTTGCTTGCGGAACTATCGATGTTCTTGATATTCGTTTCGGAAGTCTTTGGACAAACATTTCAAGAGAGATGGTCGTTTCGATTGGTCTGAAATATGGCGACCGAGTTGAAATTAAAATTGAAAACGACACACGTGCAGTCTACCGAAATGTAATGACATATTCCCAATCGTTTGCCGGCGTTTATGTTGGAGAACCGCTTATGTATATAAACTCGCTTGATTGTGTTGCTATCGCTATCAATCAAGGCTCGTTCTCAAAAGCCTATAACATAGGAACGGGAAATTCATGGCACATAACTATCTCTAAATCCAAGATATAAGTTTGTTTTCGTGCGCTTTTGCGCTGAAATATAAAAAATTTTAGGGGAGTAAACATCTTATGAAAAAGTCACCAGTAGTTCTTGTTGTTGCCATCGGCATCGGCGCAGCGCTTTTCTTTGTGCTTGGTCGTTTTGTAACAGTTCCAAGCCCAGTACCCAACACAACCATCAACATCCAATATGGTTTGCTAGCTTTCATGGCTTGCTTGTATGGACCTATTGCCGGTCTTTTTATCGGTCTTATCGGACACGCTCTAATCGATTTCTCGTTTGGTTGGGGAATTTGGTGGAGCTGGGTTATCGCTTCGGGAGCTTGCGGTCTAATTTTAGGTCTTGTAAGCAAGAAAACAGCGATCGGTCGTGAACAATTCGGACCTAAAAGCATCGCTCGTCTTATCATCTACACCATTATCGCAAACGTTATTGCTTGGATTGGAGTTGCGCCCATTCTCGATATCCTAATCTATGCAGAACCTGCAAACAAAGTTTTTGCTCAAGGCGCAGTAGCTTGCATCTCAAACGCAATAACAGCGTGTATCATCGGCGTTCTTCTTTGCCTAGCTTATGCTAAAATTAAACCAAAAAGCGGAAGCCTTAAAAAAGGAAAATAGAATTTTTTTCACATTGGGGCTGTGGCGATTTTTTTCGTCGCAACCCCTATAATTATTTAAAATATTATTTTAAACGGGTGGAAACATGAAAAAAACTCCAAAAATCGAATTTTCGAATTTCGGTTTTAAATATGATGCGCAAGTAGATCCAACGCTTTATGATATCAATCTAACTATCTATGAAGGGGAAAAGATAGTTATTTGCGGTCCTTCGGGGTGTGGGAAATCTACGCTTGCACACTGCATAAACGGGCTTATTCCAAATTCATATTTTGGAGAAATTTCGGGTTCGTTTCATATCGATGGCGAAGATATGAAAGACAAGGATATCTTCTCGCTTTCAAAAAAAGTCGGAACTGTTTTGCAAGATTCCGACGGGCAGTTTATCGGGCTGACGGTTGCGGAAGACATAGCTTTTGCTCCCGAAAACGATATGGTAAAACAAAGCGAGTTGTTTAAATTAGTTGAAGCGGCGGCGAGGGATGTTTCTATCTTAGAACACCTAGACCACGCACCGCATGAAATTTCCGGCGGACAAAAACAAAGAGTATCGCTAGCCGGAGTTATGGTTGATGATGTCGATATTCTTCTTTTTGATGAACCGCTGGCAAACCTTGATCCGGCAACGGGAAAATCCGCTATCGAACTTATCGACGAAATCCAGCAACAAAAAAATGCCACCGTTATAATAATCGAACATCGACTAGAGGATGTTTTACACCGACCCTGTGACAGAATTATTTTGATGAACGAAGGAAGAATTGTTTCGGATTCCACCCCGGCTGAACTCGTTTGCAACGATCTTTTGATAACAACCGGAATACGAGAACCGCTTTATCTCACGGCTTTGAAGTATGCCGGAGTTGAGCTTTTGCCCCAAAACAATCCACAATCGATCGAAACTATCAACCTTTCACCAAACGATATAAAAAAAGTTTCCGATTGGTTTGAAGGATCTGCTGTTGGCGAAAAGGATCAACAACGTTCAATTATACTATCTTCAAAAAACATTGATTTCACATATGACAACGGAAAACACGCTCTTTTCGATATCTCGGTAGATGTCGAAAAAGGCGAGATGCTAAGCATAGTTGGCAAAAACGGTGCCGGAAAATCAACGTTTTCAAAATTAATCTGTGGCTTTTTAACCCCTCAAACAGGTTCGCTTGTTTTTGAAGATTTAGATCTTCAAAATCTAAGCATTAAAGAAAGAGCCGATAAAATAGGCTATGTCATGCAAAACCCAAATCAGATGCTTTCAAAACCTATGATATTCGAAGAAGTGGCGCTAGGGCTTTTGCTTCGTGGTGTCGACCAAGAAACCGTTAAACAAAAAGTTTATGAAACTCTTAAAATCTGCGGATTATATGATTTTCGCAACTGGCCGGTGTCGGCGCTTTCGTATGGTCAAAAAAAGAGGGTCACAATAGCGTCTATCATGGTGCTTGAACCCGATATAATAATCCTCGACGAACCAACAGCAGGTCAAGACTACAAACACTACACCGAGATAATGGAATTTTTGTTGCAACTCAACCAACGGGGAATAACCGTTATAATGATAACCCATGATATGCACCTTATGCTTGAATACTGCGAGAGAGCGGTTGTTTTTTCCGACGGAAAGATGATAGCCGACCGTTCTTCAGCCTCAGTTTTAACTAGCCCCGACATAATTAAATCCGCAAGTCTTAAAGAAACATCACTCTTTAACCTTGCTTTGAAATGCAACATAGAGAACCCAACTGAGTTTGTCGAGCGCTTCATTCAGTTTGAGAGAAAGGGGCGAAACAACAATGGTTAATCTATTTAACTATATCGACAGAAAATCTATAATCCACGAGCTAACCGGAGCGACCAAACTTTTATGTTTGTTTTTGTTGTCGTTTGCGGCTATGTTAACGTTTGACACAAGGTTTTTGCTTGTAATGCCTTTGATTTCGATAATTATATTCACTGTTTCTAAAATCAAATATTCGGATATAAAGTTTCTTTTAAACTTCACCATCGTTTTCATGGTTATCAACAACATTCTTGTGTTTGTTTTTTCTCCGCAACACGGAGTTTCTATCTATGAATCCTACGACGTTATTTTAAACCTCCCCGGGCGTTGGGCGCTAACCCAGCAACAACTTCTTTATCAAGCAAACTTAATCCTTAAATATCTTTGCACAATTCCAATAGTGCTATTATTTGTTTCAACAACCGAGCCTAGCGAATTTGCGGCTTCGTTAAACAAGATAGGGGTAAGCTACAAAATTGCATACTCCGTTTCGCTAGCTCTTAGATATATCCCCGATATCCAACGGGAATTCACCGACATATCGCTATCTATGCAAGCGAGGGGTTTGGAAATGAGTTCAAAACGCCAAGGTTTAATATCCCGTCTTAAAATGGCAGCAACTCTGATATTTCCGCTTATAATCTCAAGCATTAGCAGAATAGAGGTTATATCAAACGCCATGGAACTTAGGGGTTTTGGGAAAAACAAAAAAAGAACCTGGTATCGAGGGCGTGCTTTTAAAGCGAAAGATTTTGTAGCAATAGCATTTTGCGCCGTTCTTTTAGCTGTGTCGGTTTTGCTAAACCTTCAAAACGGCGGCAGATACTGGAATCCGTTTTTATAATAGCACTACTAACAAACAACAAAAGCTATCGAGATATTTTATCCGATAGCTTTTTTATTTTGTATTAATTATCCCTCTAATCTATCTTTTTGTCATACAACCTCGCCGCATTTAGCACCACCAAAACCGAACCGGCGTTGTGAACTAGCGCACCGGTTGCCGGGTTTAAAAGCCCCAAAACCGAAAGAATAATTGCGCCAAAGTTTATTATCATCGACATGGTTATGTTGAATTTAATCGAGAATATTGTCGCTTTAGAAAGGTTTTTTATATACCTAATCTTTGAGATATCGTCACCCATAATCGCTATATCAGCGGCGTCAATTGCGATATCGCTCCCCATCGTTCCCATCGCTATTCCAACCGTTGCGGTCTTTAGCGCCGGCGCATCGTTGACCCCGTCTCCAACCATGCAAACACCGGTCGATTGTTTGAGCATCCGTTTAACCGTCTCAACCTTTTGTTCCGGCAAAAGCGAGCTATACACCTTAGTTATACCCACCTTGTTTGCAATAAACCTAGCGCTTTTTTCGTTATCCCCCGTTAACAAAACTGTTTCGTCAATTCCGGCTCCAACAAGCGAGTTAACAGCGGCCAGCGAGGTTTCTTTGATTTCATCCGCAAGCGCTATGACCCCGACAATTCTTTTGTCAACAGCAACCAAAAGAACCGCTTTTCCCTGTTCCCTTAATCGGTCAACTAAGTCTAGTATTAATTGCGGTATCATTATTTTTGCAAAGTCCTCTATTAGCTTCTCGTTTCCGCAAAAAATCTTTTTTTGAACCACCGTTCCGCTTATGCCTTTTCCTACCGTCAACAAGAAATCTTCAACTTCTTTTATTTTAATAGAATTTTGTTTAACATATGAAACAACCGCTTTTCCTATCGGATGTTCCGAACGGCTTTCAATCGAACCAACAAGCGACAACAACTCGTTTTCATCAATATCGAAACATTCAATATCGCTAACAGCAAGATTACCTTTTGTGATAGTTCCTGTTTTGTCAAAAGCCACCGTTGATACTAGCCCCATGCGTTCCAGCGCTTCGCCAGATTTAATTAGAACCCCTTTTTTTGTCGCTTGACCAATCGCCGCCATAATCGAAGTTGGCGTTGCCAAAGCTAGGGCGCAAGGGCAAAACACAACCAAAACCGTAACCGCTCTAATCAACGCTTCATCGGGTTGGCCTAAACCAAAAGCGAGGATTAAATATGTTGCACTCGCTATCAAACAGGCTATCGGCACAAGCCACGACGCCCATCTATCCACTATTTTTTGTGTGGGAGCTTTGTTGTTTTCAGCGTCTTCAACTAGTTTTATCATCTTTTGAAGCGATGAATTGCTAAATGATTTTGTCGCCTTTATATCAACAGAGCCATATCGGTTAATCGTTCCTGTGAAAACCTCGTCCCCCACTGATTTATCGACCGGCAAGCTCTCCCCCGTCATGATGCTTTGATCAACCGTCGTGTTGCCAAACGATATAACTCCGTCTGCCGGAAATCCTTCTCCCGGCAAAACTCTTATTATATCTCCAACAACGATGTCGACAGCATCAACCGTTTTTTCGATAACAGTTCCGTCTTCCAGCGTTGTTATAACTCTACCCTTTGCCGGAACAAGGTCTAAAAGATTTTCAATCCCTTTTTTTGCTTTTTGAACCGTTCGTTCTTCAAGCATTCCGCCAATAGCCATTATAAAAGCAACCTCTCCGGCGGCAAATACATCGCCTATATAAACAGCGGCTATCATCGCAATCGTTATAAGGAGCGCTGAACTTATAAGCCTTTGTTTAACCACCCGCAATATAGCGATATAAGCTAGCGGAAACCCCGAGATAATTATCGAGACCCAAGCAAAGCTAACCATAACGACATTTTCAGCGCCCCCAGTTGCTAGCGGTATTATATATTCCCCCAAAAAACTAACCGCAAGAGCAAGCCCCGAAACCCAAAGCATCGGGGTAGAATTTAAAAAAGCATCAATTTTTTTAAACATACTGCATTCCCTTTTATATTTTTTATAGTTTACTAACAAGATATTATATCGTCTTAGAAAATTGGTTAAGAGCCGAAATCAACTTATCGATGGTCTCGTCCTCTTTGCCACTGTTGATCCCGTCGAGAACGCAGTGGTGCATATGCCCCTCTAATATCACCTGACCTGTTTTGTGTAGCGCCGATTTAATAGCACCAATTTGGATAAGAATATCCTCGCATGGCTTATCTTCGTTGACCATCTTTTGTATTCCTCTAACCTGTCCCTCGATTTTTTTCAGGCGCTTTGTCACAGCCTCTATATCGATACATTGTTTCATAATTTTCTCCTTTGTTATATACCCATAGGGGGTATAGGTATATAATATCTTTAAATGCAGCTAAAGTCAATAGTTTTTTATAGATTTTTGAAAAACAACAAAAAAGCCTGTTAATTTGATGAAAATCTCAAACTAACAAGCTTTTATTCTTTATTCTCTTAAACTAGCATTAAACTATTTAAGTTCAACAGTAGCTCCTGCTTCTGTAAGTGTAGCTTGGATGCTATCAGCATCAGCTTTAGAAACGCCTTCTTTGATGGGCTTCGGTGCGCCATCAACGAGTTCTTTCGATTCTTTAAGGCCAAGACCTGTGATTTCTTTAACAGCTTTGATAACTGCCATTTTGTTAGCACCGGCCGAAGCTAGGATAACGTCGAACGAAGATTTTTCTTCTTCTGCTGCGCCTGCTGCGGGGCCTGCAACTGCAACTGCTGTTGCTGCTGCCGAAACACCGAATTCTTCTTCGATTGCTTTAACCAGTTCCGAAAGCTCGAGAACTGTCATACTTTTAACATCTTCAATGATTTTTTTGATATCTGCTGCCATTTTAAATGACCTCCGTTTTTATATTTTTTATTAATGTAATTGAATAGATTATGCTGCGTCTTTTTGTTTTGCAACTTCCGAGATAGCTCTTGCGAAAGAAGCAATAATGCTGTTGAAAGATCCTGCAACTTGTGCGATAAGGGTTTCTCTCGACGGCAATGTAGCGATAGCTTTAAGCTCTTCGGTTGTGCAAATTTTTCCTTCAACTGTACCGATCTTAATGTTAAAGATCTTTTTAAGCTTGTCGGAATATTTTTGCAAAACTTTCGCCGGAGCAATTGCATCCTCTTTCGAGATAGCAACAGCTGTGCTTCCTTTAAGCTCGGGAAGAAAATCGTTTAATCCCGCATTCTCAAACGCATATTTAAGAATAGAGTTTTTAACAACGATGTATTCAACGCCGGCTTCACGAAGTTCAGAGCGAAGATTAGTGTCGTCCGCAACATTAATTCCGATATAATCAACCAAAACGATCGAAGCGGCATCTTTAAGCTTTGCGCTAATTTCTTCTACTAGCTGTTTCTTCTGGATAAGAATTTTTTCACTTGCCAATTTGTTTCACCTCCATATTTATTTTGCGTATCACCATCAAATTAAACAAGATGTCGATACCGTGAAAACAAAAAACCTTCCCCGTTTTTACAAACCGGGGAAGGAAACCTATCGAATAATATCCAACAAAATTAATTGGAACTTCAAAAGTTTTTTCCTCGGCAGGCGAAGCGCAAAACGCTTCATTATGTTTCCACACCTGCTGTCTTTGGTTAAAACAGCTTTTTTATTTTATCAAACAAACTTTATTTTGTCAACCGTTTAAACCGCTTATTGAGCTGCGTTTAAAGAAGCTGCCATGTATTTGTTTGTGTTGACCCTGATTCCGGGGCCCATCGTTGCCGAAACAACGCAAGATTTAATGTATTGTCCTTTTGCTGCCGAAGGTTTTGCGGCAACAACTGCTTCAACAATTGCATCAAAGTTTTCAGAAAGTTTTTCTTTTCCGAACGAAGCTTTTCCGATTGGGCAGTGGATAATGTTGCTTTTATCAAGACGATATTCAATCTTACCGGCTTTTGCTTCGGTAACTGCTTTTGCAGCGTCGGGAGAAACTGTTCCGGCTTTTGGGTTAGGCATAAGACCACGAGGTCCTAGAACTTTACCAAGACGCCCAACAACACCCATCATGTCGGGGGTTGCGATAACAACGTCGAAATCCATAAAGCCTTCTTTTTGGATTTTGTCGGCAAGATCAGCGTCGCCTACTATCTCTGCGCCGGCTTCTCTAGCCGCATCAGCAGCAGGGCCTTTTGCGAAAACAGCAACTCTAACGTCTTTACCTGTTCCGTTAGGAAGAACAACCGCACCACGAACCTGTTGGTCTGCATGGCGTGAATCAACCCCTAAACGAAGGTGGATTTCAACCGTTTCATCAAACTTAGCTTTTGCTGTGTTGCAACAAAGCTCAAGAGCCTCAACTGTGTCATATTGTTTAAGATGTTCAACGAGCTTAGCGCTCTCACGATAATTTTTTCCGTGTTTCATAATTATTCACCCTCCTCAACTGTTACACCCATGCTGCGAGCCGTTCCAGCAATCATGCTCATTGCCGTTTCTAATGTTGCGGCGTTGAGATCGGGTTTTTTAATCTCCGCAATTTTGCGAAGCGATTCTTTCGAAATTTTTGCAACTTTTGTTTTGTTTGGAACTCCGCTTCCGCTGTCGATGTTACATTCTTTTTTGATAAGAACCGCAGCAGGGGGAGTTTTTGTTACAAATGTAAAGCTGTGATCAGCAAAGACCGTTATAACAACCGGAATAATCATTCCGATATCGTTTTTAGTTCTTTCGTTAAACTCTTTGGTGAACGACATGATGTTAACGCCGTGTTGACCAAGAGCGGGACCTACTGGCGGTGCAGGAGTTGCTTTGCCGGCAGGAATTTGAAGTTTAATATAACCTGCAATTTTCTGAGCCATTTATATACCTCCGAATACGTGGTTTAAAGCGGAACACATAGAAATATTTATGTTCCTCCCACCTTGTTGGGCATAACCCCAACAAAAAATCCTTTTAGCTTAACAAAACTAATCGAGAGGCGAAACCTCTGAAAGTTCAAGCTCGGCTGATGTTTCTCTTCCAAACATCGAGACTTTAACCTTAACTTTTTGATTTTTCTTGTCTATCTCTTCAACCAAGCCGATAAAGCCCGCAAGCGGACCTTCGTTGACTTTAACGCTGTCGCCGATAACATAAGTTACTAGAACTTCTTTTTTATCAACGCCCAAAGCGTCTATCTCGGATTGGGTTAATGGGATAGGTTTTTGCGATGTTCCAACAAACCCCGTCACGCCCCTAGTGTTGCGGACGATATACCATGATTCATCGGTCATCAACATCTTGACTAAGACATAGCCCGGAAAGATTTTGCGTTCAACCTCTTTCTTTTTGCCGTCTTTTGTCACCTCGACTACCGTTTCAACAGGAATAACTATCTCTTGAATAAGCTCTTGAAGCCGACGGTTATCAACCATCTTCTCAAGATCGGTAGCGACTTTGTTTTCGTAACCCGAATAGGTATGAACTACATACCATTTTGCGGTTTCTGACATTACGATTCCCCTTAAAAACTGTTAATTAGCAGGTCACGAAGGAAAGAAAGGACAAAATCCAAACTCCAAACGACGACACCAAAAGCCAACACCGTTACAAAAACGACGATGGTGTTGTTGACAACTTGTTTTCTTGTTGGCCAAACAACTTTTTTTAGCTCTGCTTTAACGTCCTTCAAATATTTTCCGGTTCTTGCAAAAAAACCTGGGCCTTTTTGTTTTTCCGGAGCCTTTGGCGGAACCTTTAATGCTTTTGAATTATCTGCCATGTTTTCCGCCTCCTATTTTGTTTCTTTATGCTGAGTGTGTTTTCTGCAAAAACGACAGTATTTGCTCATTTCAAGCCTGTCAGGCGAGTTTTTCTTGTTTTTCATAGTGTCGTAGTTGCGTTGCTTGCAATCCTGGCAAGCCAATGTTATTTTGACCCTCATTCGGCACCTCCATGTATTAAGATAGCCTCCCTCGTACATCGATATTTTTTCATACACAAAAAAATAACCCTGCAAAAGAGGTATTAAAATCATACCATATTGCAAAGGTTAAGTCAATGTTATTTGGAAAATATTCTGTTGTTAAATAAATTTTTTTAATCCTCCGGCAAAAAGGATTAATCCCTTTGTTCTGAAAACAGCGTGGTCGGAATATCTCCATAATCAAATGGTGTCACGATATACTAAAAACAACCGAGGTTTTCCAATACTACCTCGGTTGTTGAACTAAATCATTTTTTAATTAAATCCTCTTTACATCAAACAACCCTTTGTTTTGCAGTTGTGGTGTGCAAAAGTTATAAGCCTTTATAACCCGCCTCCCCTAAACTGCATATTTCTCAACGGGGTTTGTAGAAGATTGTTATATTTTATGATATCGAAAGCAAAACACTAATTAAAAGTAAAGTTAGTTACACCATAACCATTGCTGAAAACAACGTGCAAAAGATGTTGCTCGTTCGTTGCAAGCCCAAGAACATAATACAGATAGTCCCGGTTTAGGAATACATACGCTATTCCGTTATGTACATCGACGCTATATGCCGCTTCGGGAACTGCATATCCATGTATCCAAACCCCTTCAAAGTTTGCGAAATATCCGTTATGGAAAGCGAACACAAGACCGTTGGGATATGAAAGGTCTCTATCCATTGCAAAAACAACGCCTTCGCGGCTAACGACTTGTTGTTGCTCTTGTTGCTGTTGCTGTTGCTGTCCCAAATCAAAGTTAAAAGGATTAGTTTTAGTTACACCAACTCCTTTTTGTGTAATAGTTCCGGAAACAGAATCCTTACTGGTTGCAAAACTCACTCCATTACCCATTCCTTGAATTCTACCCGAGCCGCCATTAACGACAAGATTGCCATCAACTCCATATGCCTCACCTACAATGAAAAAACTCCCATTGTTTATCGTTACACTTGTAGCTTGAACCCCCGCTCCACCGCTAATATCATTATTAGTTACAGTTAAATGTCCTGTGCCGGTGAATGTTATTGAATTTGTTCCGGAAATTGCTGCGGCAGCCGAAGTAGCCGTGACCGAATTGTTGCTTCCAATTAAATTAATATTCACATCTACGAGATAAAACTCAACAATACCCTCTATACTCGCATTATTAAAAGTCAAGGTTTTTCTAGTAGCATCCCAAGATACATCACCATGCTTAATAGCCGCATTCGCACCAACACCACTACCACTAGCTTGAAAATCAGCGTTTGCGGATGTGCTTACTCCCCCTATAATTATGGTTGGTGAAGCCGCAAAAGACACCGACGGTATTGCCAAAACCGCAACTGCTATCGCCGCCGTCAACATTCCGATTTTCAGAAAATTTTTAATCATAAATATATTCCTCTTTTTCATTAATTTTGCTTATTTTCTATAATAATATCATATTGAAAATCACATTTCAAGCCCTTTTCAACTGTTTTTTCTATATTTATTAAAATTTTTTCAATTTTTTATTAACATACTTCATATTAACGTTAAAGCTATATAACGCCACAGATTTTATCCACAATTAATATAACAAACCCTCAACCGTCTTGTTAGACAAAGCCTCGTTTGCTAGATATTTTTTCTATCGCTCTGCCGGCTTTTGTAGTTAGCGTTACCTACCCACCTTTGGCATCGTTTTTTTCGCAATATTCCAAAACAAGCGGAACAACCTTTTCATAATATCTGTCGGCTTTTTGTTCCCCAATACCATTAACTCTTAAAAATTCAAAGCGATTTTTCGGAAGAACAGCGCAGATATCTTTGAGCGTTTTGTCGGAAAATATAACAAAGCTCGGAACGCCTTGGATCTTTGCAAGTTCGGTTCTAAGCTGCCGAAGCTTTGTAAACAAAGGATGGCTGTTTGCTATCTCGATATCCCGTTTGTTTTGTGGTGAGGTTCGTTTAATCGGCTTTTCAGCACGCATTAATAGTGTTTGGTTTTTAAACAAAACATCGCCGGCCTTTGCGGTTAGTTTTATCGATTTGTTTTCATCATCTACAATATGTATAAACTGTGAGCGTTCAAGAAAATCTATTACGTTTTGCAACGTTTGACAAGGTTTTTTGCTTATACCAAATGTAGAAAGTTTGTCGAACTGATGTTGTTTAATCATGTCGCTCTCTACCCCGAGCAAAACATCGCATATTAAATCTTTCCCGAAACTTTGCCCCGTTCGATATATGCAGGACATAATCTTTTGGGCATCCACCGTTATATCAACCATCTTAAAATCAGCGTTACAGTTGGAACAAAACTCACATTTGTTTTTGGTCGTTTCCCCAAAATATCTTAATATAAACTGCCTTAAACAACCGGAAGTTGTCGAATAGATAGTCATCATCTTAAGCCGTTCATATTCTTTTTCAACTAGAAGCATCTCTGTTTCGTCGTCTATGTTGTTGTTTTTATCCTTGTTTCGTATCATCCATTTGCAAAGCACAACATCCGACCCGCTGTATAAAAGCAAACACCGAGCATCGCTGCCATCTCGCCCCGCTCGCCCCGCTTCTTGATAATAGCTTTCGAGATCTTTTGGCATATTATAATGAACAACAAACGAAACGTTGGATTTATCAATCCCCATACCAAAAGCGTTTGTCGCAACGATTATCTTAACATTATCAAAAACGAAATCTGTTTGGTTTTTTGATCTTTCGGCCGGAGAAAGCCCGGCATGATATCTCGCTACCGAAAAACCTTGTTTTTTAAGCTTATCGGTAACCTCTTCAACCGTTTTTCGTGTTAAACAATAAACAATCCCCGAAACATCGTTTTTTTGAGTGTATAAAAAGTTCAACAGATTAGCCATCTTGTCGGAGGTTTTTTCAACTTCAAAATAAAGATTAGGCCGGTCAAACCCCGACAACAAAACAAAAGGATCTTTAAGCGAAAGGTGTTTTATAATATCATCCTTAACGTTTGGGGTTGCTGTCGCTGTGAACGCCGAAATAATCGGCGTTGTTTCAAGCATCTTAATATATTGCGGAATATCAAGATAGCTCGGCCGAAAATCCTGTCCCCATTGCGAGATGCAGTGGGCTTCATCGATAGTCACCATCGAGATATCGGCTTTTTTTGAAAACGCCAAAAACTCCCTCGTTAGCAACCGTTCGGGAGCGATATATAAAAGCTTAACTTTTTGGTTTAAACAGCGAAACAAAACGTCGTCGATAGCTTGGTAATCCAACGTCGAGTTGATAAAATCCGCCGGTATTCCCGATTGCCTAAGAGCATCAACTTGATCTTTCATGAGCGAGATAAGAGGAGACACAACAAGGGTCATCCCGCTTAACATCATCCCCGGGATTTGATAGCAAATCGATTTCCCCGCCCCCGTCGGCATTATACCAACGCTGTCTTTTTTGTTTAAAATGCTCTCGACAAGTTGCTGTTGTCCACCTCTGAAACTATCATACCCAAAATATTTTTTAAGCAGTTGATAAGCTTCCATCCCCGAAACTCCTTTATCTGTTTATTTTACAGCTCCCATTCATTAAGCGTTTTTAAATCTTGATACAATGCTTTATAGCTCTCGTGGCGAGAAGCGACTATCTTTTTTAAACTCAACGCTTCTAAAACGGCGCAACCCTTTTCGATAGTGTGTGAACAACCGGTGAATTGGCAGTTGTCTCGATAGTTTTCAAAATCGCTGAAATATAAAGCGAGTTCAGATTTTTTCATCGGTTCAAGTTTTTGCAGCTCAATGGCAGAAAACCCGGGGGTGTCGGCTAGATAACCATCCAAAAAGTCAAACAGCTCAACCGCTCTCGTCGTGTGTTTTCCTCGACCCAGCTTTTTGCTAGTCTCCCCCGTTTCAAGCGAAAGGGTTGGGCATATTTCGTTTATTAATGTCGATTTCCCAACACCGCTGTTTCCTTCAAACATCGTCACACCCTGTTTGATATCCTCTATTAAACCAAAAACGCCCTCGGCTTTTATATCAACAACTTTAAACCCCGAGCTTTTGTAGGTTTCGATTAGTTGATCATCCTGTTTTAAATCGGTTTTTGTTACCGCAATAATCGGTTTAATCCCCTTTTTCTCCGCAACCGCTATTAGTTTATCAATAAGCAGATAGTTGGGTAGCGGATCTATCGTCGAAACAACAACTACGAGGTTGTCAACGTTCGCAACGGGAGGCCGTTTAAAGAAATTTTTGCGCTCTAAAATATCCGAAACAACGTTGATGTCGTTTTGTTTGTCCCTTTCGATTAGGCATCTATCCCCTGCGAGAGGAGTGATGTTTTGTTTTCTGAATATCCCTTTAGCCTTGCATTCCAAAACACCGCTTTCCGTTTTAACATAATAAAAACCGCCAATGCCTTTTAATATTAAGTTGTGTTGTTTGTTTTCGTTCATATCCACCCTATTATTTTTCCCCCACCACAAACGTGGTGAGGGAAGATAAACAAATTATTAAATTTATGGTGTAACCGATGTGTCTGGTTCAGTCGTCGGAGCAACCGTTGGGGCAACTGTTGGTGCAACCGTTGGTGCAACTGTCGGAACCGGAGTCGGCTCGGGAGTTGGGGCCGGCGGATATGCCCAAACAATGTTGTTTGTTTCTTGAATCACGTTAAACGTGTTGCCTTGGAAGTTGATGGTAACGGTCATTATCTTGATTCTCGCTCCGTTAACCTCGGCAAAAACCTCCATACTTGATTCCGCCAAACCGGAAGTGACGAACGACCATCCCGTCTGGGTGCTTCCGTCTCGGTCGGTTGCCGCAACGTTTGCGCCGGCAAGCTCTGCAAATGCATGGTAGCCTGTTGCGCCGTGAACGCTATACGGCATACTCAAGTTGATGACAACCTCTTTCGGAGTTGCTCCGGAACTAACGACTATCGAGATTATGCTGCCCTGGTTAACCTGTGTTCCGGGCGATAGATCCTGGGAAACTACCTCGCCTTTTGGTTTTTCGTTTGCTTCTTCGGTGTATGAAAGCTTAAGTCCGCTTGAGGTTAGCATAGAACGAGCAAGCGTGAAGTTCATTCCAACAACATCGGGAACTTCGGTTTTTTGAACCGACATATTTGAATTGATGTAAAGTGTTACGATATCTCCCGAATTAACTTCGGAACCTTGAGCCGGTTCAACGTTAACAACCTCATTATCCTCATACTCGTTGTCTTGTTGTATCATAATCTTAACAGCGATACCAAGGTTTTGAAGCATACTTGTCGCCTCGCCGTTGGTTAAACCGATAACCTCAGGAATCGTTACTACCTCTGTTCCTTTGCTTACAAACAACGTAACCTTTCCGTTATCTTTAACGGTTTTGGGAGGTATCGGGCTTTGGTCGAATATAACCCCCATAGCGTGTTCATTGTTATAGTTTTCTTCAACGATAAATTCAAAGCTATAATCATTGTTATCTTCAACTTGCGAGATGTTTTGCCCAACAAAGTTCGGAAGTTCAACGTCGACCGACTGCGCAAATATCGCATTATCTCCAACGCTGAATATCATAAATATCATAATACCGGAGGCCACAACGCAAGCAAACGTTATCCCCAACATGATAGCTATCGAAAGCCAACCCAGGTTTTTCTTTTTGCCTTTTTTTCCTTTTCTGACAGGTCCGTTTTGAACCGCTCTGTTTCGATAGTTTTCCGGAACATCGACATATTTTGTTGCGGAATTATCGGTATTAGCAAGAGAATTATAATGAAAACGAACGCTGGGGTTTTTCTTGAAATCTTCGATATCACGAAGCATCTGAGCCGCCGATTGATAACGTTTCGCCGGGTCTTTTGCCATAGCTTTAAGGGTTATCTCTTCGAGAGCTTCGGGGATGTTTGGGTTAACGATTCTAGGAGCAGTTGGTGCATCGGAAATCTGTTTAATAGCAACCGAAACGGGGCTGTCGCTATCGAAAGGCAACGTTCCCGTCAACATTTCATACATCATTATTCCAAGGCTATATATATCTGCTTTAGCGTCGGTTGCGTCGCCCTTTGCTTGTTCGGGACTAATGTAATGAACCGAGCCGATAGCTTTGTCGGTTATCGTTCGCATCTCGCTGCGAGAAAAACGGGCAATACCAAAATCCATGACCTTGATCGAACCATCACTCAAAATCATGATGTTTTGCGGTTTAATGTCTCGGTGGATAATCCCTCTGTCGTGGGCGTGTTGAAGCGCTCGCATAACCTGTTCTGTGAAAAACACGCTGTCTTTCCAAGAAAGCTTTCCTTTTTTGGTTATATATTGCTTAAGGGTCATACCCTTGATTAGTTCCATAACAATATATTGAACCCTATCAGAAAAGTTAACATCAAAAACTTTAACTATATTTTGGTGAGACAAAAGCCCGATAGCTTTTGATTCGTTCTTAAATCTTCTGACAAAATCTTCGTTGTTAAGAAATTCTTCTCGAAGAATCTTAACCGCAACTTCCTTGTTTTCCAATCGGTCGATAGCACGGTATACGTTAGCCATGCCCCCCATACCGATCATCTCGACAATTTCATATCTACCGTCTAACCGTTTGCCGATATATTTATCCATAGTCTATGCCCTTTCCTTCCTTTTTTAGATTTTGCGCTGTTTGTTCAACAAAATCTAAAGTGTGAACCACTGTTTCCCATAATTATTAGTTAATATTTTGTTCTTAATTAGTTATTTTAAAGAGATACAAGAACTGCTGTTATGTTATCAAGCCCACCGCGGATAATCGCTTTTTCTATCAAAAGATCCGCCGTCGAATAGAATTCGTTTTCGATAATGATGTCGCCGAGTTCCTCGTCCGAAACCATGTTTGAAAGCCCGTCGGAACATAGCAACAAAATGTCGGAGTTTTTAAGCTTAATCTCGTTATAATCAACCCGAAGGTTAAAATCAACCCCGAGCGCACTTGTAATGATATTTTTGTTTGGGTGGTTTTGCGCTTGCTCTTCTGTTATTCGTCCGGTGTCGATAAGATCTTGAACCATCGAATGGTCTTTTGTCAACTGCCTAATCTTATTTTTTGCAACAAGATATACCCGGCTGTCGCCGGCATGAACAAACTGAGCCATGTTGTTTCGAACTATCAACAAAATAGCGGTCGTTCCCATCGTTATGTTTTCGCTTTGTCCGAGTTCATATATCTTTTTGTTTCCGCCCTCTAGCGTTGTAAAAAGAAATTCTTCAACATCCTCAGGCTCGGTTATGTCGGCAAGTTTTGAAACCAGTTGTTGTTCGATGTAGTCCACCGCAATCTCGCTAGCTTCAGCACCCTTAGATGTTCCCCCCATGCCGTCGCAAAGAATAGCAAAATACGTGTCGTCCGAAAGGCGACCGGCTTTAAATCTATCCTGATTTTGTTTGTACCTGCAACCAATGTCGGTTCTACCGGTTAGCTTCAACGTTTTATCCCCCAGATTGTTTTATGGTATCTTTGCGAAGCTGCCCACAAGCAGCCTCAATATCGGACCCCAGTGTCCTTCTGACTGTGGCATTAAGCCCCAGTTGTTCAAGCTGTGTTCGAAATCTTTCGGCGTTCTCCCTTGTCGAGCTAAAGCTTTCGCCCGCAATCTTGTTTATCGGAATAAGGTTTATATGCGCATTAAAATTTTTCAACAATTTTCTAAGTTGCGCCGCATCTTCCTTTGTGTCGTTAACATCCTGTATAACGGCATATTCAAAAGAAATTCGCCTTTTGGTTTTATCGTAATAATATCGCAATGCCTCTAGAAGTTTTGCGATATTAAACCTATTGTTAATCGGCATAAGCTCGCTTCTTCGCTTGTCGGATGTGGCATGAAGCGAGACCGAAAGTGTCAGCTGTTTTTCAAGATCTGCAAGCTTTATTATCTCGTCTGCAAGCCCGCAAGTTGAAAGCGAAACATTTCGGTTGCTTATATTGTGTCCTATTTCACTTGTTATTATATCATAAAATTTAACGGAATTATCAAAATTATCTAAAGGTTCTCCGATTCCCATCATAACGATGCTTGAAACCCTCGTGTTTAGCGCTTTTTCTGCTTGATAAACTTGAAGCAATATCTCGGAAGCCGAAAGATTTCTTTCAAATCCGGCTTTGGTTGAAGCGCAAAACCTGCAACCCATTCGGCAACCTACCTGCGTTGAAACACAGATAGAAACCCCGTGGTTATATGTCATGACAACCGTTTCAACGAAACTGTTGTCGTTCATCTCAAACAAAAACTTAACCGTTCCATCTTTCGAAACAAGCTTGTTTCTAACCGATATCTTTTGGATATAAGCCGTCTGTTTAAGCTTTGCTTTAAAATCGTTTGAAAGATCGCTCATGCTGTCAAAGTCGAAGACTTTTTTTTCATGAAGCCATTTAAAAATTTGTTTCGCTTTGAATTTCGGTTGCCCTAAACCAACGCAAAAATCCGAAAGCTCCAAAATATCAAGCGATAAAATATCGACGCTACTATTCATTCTAACACATTCTCTCAAAAGTTGCTACAAAAAAACCCTCGAAAAATCCATCCCCGGGCAAAAATTTTATACAGTTTTGTTCGGTGACTTGTTTTTTAAATATATTTTCTAAAGGATTAACGATTTTAAAGTCGTTAAAATTCTTTAAAACATATTCTATTATATCCTCGTTTTCTCGCTTGTCAATAGTGCAGGTAGAATAAACAACCCTTCCCCCAACCTTAACATATCTCAAAGCATTCGAGATAATATTGTTTTGGATTAAGAAAAGCTCGCTTTGCTGTTCCTCGGGTTGTTTTAACCGAAGCTCGGGCTTTGTTGCAATTTCGCCAAACCCCGAACACGGAACATCGCATAAAACTCGGTCGGCTTTGCCCTCAAACTCCGGCATAAAAACGCCGGTATCAAAATGTCTTGTTTCGATGATATCAACGCCGCTCGTTAATGCCGCTTGTTCAATGAGTTTAAGCCTTGTCAAAGATCGGTCAAACGCTACAATCTTTCCTTTACCCTCCATGCGATAAGCTGAGGTGAGCGCCTTTCCTCCCGGCGCGGCGCAAAGATCCAACATTATTTGTCCCGGTTTTGGGTCAAGCGCTATAACGGCAGAACCCGCCGCAATGCTTTGAATTCTGATTTCGCCCGACAAGATATATTCGCTCTCGAAAATATTCCCCTCAACAACTTTTAAGAAATGGGGGATTTCGGTGTTTTCGGTTTTTATGTTTTGTTCTAAAAGCCCTGTCATAACGCTTTTTATATCGGTCTTTAGCGTGTTAACGCTAAGATAGATAGGTTTTTGATTAAAAAAGCTCTCCAGTATGTTGCCAAAATTTTCGGGATACTGTGTTTCCAAAAGTTTTTGCAATTCAACGTTAACCGAATAGTTAACCGCCCGTTGTTCAAGCGTTGTTGTTTTGTTTAAAACCGACCTGTCAAACGCCACAACTTTTCGTAATATGGCGTTGACAAACGAACTCGCCGAACTTTTTTTAAACCTTTTGCAAAGTTTAACGCTTTCGGAAACCGCCGCAAAATCCGGCACTGAAGACATATAAAGAATTTGATAACATCCCGTTTCGAGAATTGCCAAAACCTCTTTGTCCAGCTTTTTAAATTTATTTAACGTCAACGATTTCAACACAAAATCTATCGTTATCTTGCGCTCGATCGTTCCATAAAAAATCCTAGTTAAAAAATTTTTTTCTTCTTTAGAAACATCATTTTGCGCCAACATCTTTTTCAAGATTAAATTTGAATAACCGCCGTTTTGAATCTCCAAAACGGCTAAAACTGCAAGCTCTCTTGGATTTTTCATCTTCCCCTACCGTCTCGAGTTTGCACGCATTAGATAGTATAACAGCGTTGCAAGCGAGGTCAACAATGCCGCAACATAGGTCATAGCCGCCGCCGACAAAACTTTTTTTGCACCTTTGAGTTCATCATCTTGTAGCATATTTCCTGTTTCCAACACCTCGATAGCTCTTCTGCTTGCGTTAAATTCTACAGGCAAAGTCACCAATTGGAAAACCGCCACCAACGCAAAAAGGATAATTCCAATATATATAAGTTGTCCTAATCCTAAAAAGAAACCTAGGAATATTAGCGGAATCGAGATGGTAGAGCCAAAATTCACCGCCGGAACCAACATATTGCGTAGCGCTATTGGCCCATATCCAACAGCGTGTTGAACTGCGTGGCCCGCTTCATGCGCCGCAACGCCAACTGCCGCTACCGAACTGCTTGCAAATGTCGAATCCGAAAGACGGATAACTTCGTCTTTTGGGTCATAGTGGTCGGAAAGATTTCCCGAAACGTGTTCAACCCTTATATGTGTAAGATCGTTTTTGTCGAGAATTTCTCTCGCCGCTTGCGCTCCGGTTAAACCTTTAAAGCTTCTCACTTTAGCGTATTTGTTGAATGTGCTTTTCACCTTGAACTGCGCCCAAACCGAAAGCAAAACTGCCGGTAAAACGATAATAAAATATGAAATATCAAAACCATAAAAATACATCTGTTTAAAACCTCTTTTCTTTTTGTTAATTATACTTTTTTTATATTAAAGAATATCCGAAATCTTAAGCCTTCTTCCCGCCGCAAAAGCAGTTCCGCTCATCTTCCCTTTGTTTTGCGGAGAAAGCTCCTCGATCTCAACAGCTCCGTTTGCCGCCGCAACAACCAACGGGTTAAGCGAAAGAATTTCTCCTTGCTTTCCGCTTTTGTCAACAACCTTTGCCCTGCTCACCTTGATGACATTTCCGTCTGTCTCGAAGAATGCCGACGGCCAGCCAAAATATGCCTTAACCTTCGCTACGATATCTTTTGCCGTTTCGTCAAATCCAAACCTACCGTCATGTTTTTTTATAATGGGCGCTTTGGTCGCTTCCCCTTGTTGCTTTGAAAAAACCGCCTCGCCTTGTTTGATAGCATCAAACGCCTTAACAAACGCATCTGCCGCTACAACCGAAAGTTTTGCAAACAATGTTTTTGCATCGTCGTCCTGTTCAATCGCTATTCTTTCGATAAGCATAACATCGCCGGTGTCTACGCCTTCATCCATCTTCATAATCGAAACCCCCGTTTCGCTGTCGCCGTTAAGCAAGCTATGCTGAATTGGGGAAGCTCCTCTGTATTTTGGAAGAATAGAAGCGTGGGCGTTGATACAGCCAAACTTCGGCAGTTCCAAGATATCTTTCGGAACTATCTTTCCATAGGCTATAACCGCAACAACATCGGGGTTAAGCTGTTGTATAGTTTTTTTCGCTTCACCGTCTTTCAACGTTGTCGGTTGGAAAACGGGTATATCAAGTTCCAGCGCTTTTTGTTTTACCGGCGGCGCAGTAGGCACCATCTTTCTCCCAACCGGTTTATCGGGTTGACAAAACACCCCGACAACGTCGTGATGTTGCGCCAAACGTTCGAGGGAAGCCACCGAAATTTCCGGCGTTCCCATAAACAAAACTCTCATAATATTTCTATTCCTCTATTCCCTGCTGTTCGCAATATGTTTCAAACTCTTCCTCCGTCATAACCTCTTTGGCTATGTCGATAAAAAGCACCCCTTCAAGATGGTCGATCTCGTGGCAAGCCGCTCGAGCGGTCATATCTTGAAGAGTCTTTTCAAACTGCTTTCCGTTACGGTCAAACGCTTCCACCACAACTGTTTGCGGTCGGGTTACAAAACCCACTTCGCCCGGGCAAGAAAGGCAACCCTCCGCAAGCTCAACTTCCCCCTCGCTTTTGGTTATCTTCGGGTTAACGAGTTCTATTATCTTTCCCGTTTCATCAACTATAACCGCAACTTTGCGCAAAATTCCAACCTGTGGAGCGGCAAGCCCCAAGCCATTAGCTTCGGTAACGGTGTCTCGAAGATCATCTAGCAACGTTTTTAACCTGTCGTTAAACTCGGTGACCTCTTTGCTTTTTTTATGAAGCAGATCTTCTTGTTTGTTCAAAATATTTCTAATAGCCATCTTTTTAAACTTTTCTCCTTTACATTTCGGAAAATCTTCCAAAATCTATATATATATTTATATCGTTTGTTTTAACCTGTTGATAAACTTTCGTCAAAACATCGCCCAGTATTAGTTTAATCGCTCTGTCGCCCTTTGTCTTGATAGTCAACTTGTATCTAAACTTGTTTTGGATAACCGATATTCTCATCGGCAACGGCCCCAAAATTCTTATCGGAACTCTTTTTTCCTGTTGGTTTAGCTCTGCCACAAGCGTTTCAAGAAAAATATGTGCGATAGCGAGAGCATCTTTTTCGCTGCCCGCCGTCACCCCAACTGTGCATATCTTACAAAACGGCGGATAGAGCCTAAGTTTTCTCGACACTATCTCGGTGTTATAAAAGCTTTCATAATCCTGTTGTCTTGCAAGACGTATAACGGGGTTGTTCGGGTCTAGCGTTTGGATAATAGCTCGCCCAACTTTTTCGCCTCGCCCGCTCCTTCCGACAACCTGCGTTATCATCGAAAATGTCGATTCGTTTGCATAAAAACTAGGAGACATAAGAAGCTGGTCGACCCCCAAAACCCCAACCAACGTGACGTTTTTAAAGTCCAGCCCCTTTGCTATCATCTGTGTTCCAACTATTATATCATATCTTCCCGCTCCAAAATCTTTTAAGATAGTTTCGGCGGAATGTTTTCCCGAAACGCTGTCGAGGTCTAGCCTTGCTATTTTCGCCCCCGGGAATATAAGTTCTAGCTGTTCTTCTATTCGCTGGGTTCCAACGCCGGTCTGCCTAACCGTTCCGCCACACAGCTTGCAGTTTATATCAAACGGAACTGTGTAGCCGCAATAGTGACAAACAAGGCTGTCTTTAACTTTATGGAAAACAAGCGGAACATCGCAGCTTTTGCATTTAACCGTCTCTTTGCATTCGCTGCAAAGCGTTATCGTGTGGTATCCTCGGCGGTTTAAAAGAAGAATAACCTGTTCTTTATTTAATAGCCTTTTGTCTATCTCGTTTTTCAACAGAGAGCTAACCTTTGTTGTGTTTCCGCTCAAAACCTCTCGTTGCATATCGACAACTTCAACCTCGGGCAACGGCATATTTCCGAATCTTTCGGACAATGCCACAAGATTAATGTGATTTTGTTTCGCATAATAATAAGTTTCAACCGAAGGGGTCGCCGACGACAACAACAGATGTGCGCCATGTCGTTTTGCTCGAAACGAAGCTATGTCTTTTGCGGAATACCTTGGGTTTTGCTCGGAATAATAGGTTATCTCTTGTTCTTCGTCTATGACCACAAGCCCAAGATTTTGAACCGGCGCAAATATAGCTGATCTTGTTCCAACAACTATGTTTGCTCTTTTGCTTTTAATCTTTTTCCATTGAACCAACCGTTCGCTGTTTGATAGACGGCTATGTATAACCGCAACGTTTTCGCCAAAATACTGCTTAAACCTCTCGATAGTCTGGGTTGCAAGGGCGATTTCGGGAACAAGCAGTATCGAAGATTTCCCCTTTTTCAGCATCTCTTTTATAAGGTTTGCATATATTATCGTTTTTCCGCTTCCCGTTACCCCGTGAAGCAACGTTGTGTTGGGCTTATCTTTTTCCTTAACGTTTAACAATATCTCATCAAATGCTTTTTGTTGAGCCGAAGAAAGGCTATCTATCAAAATATCGGTGTTGTTTTGATCGTTATCAAAATTCTTTTCTCTTGTAAACCGTTCGATAGACCCTTTTTTTTCAAGCCCTTTTATAATAGCGTTTGAAACACCGGCGTCCTGTTCAATCTGTTTCGCCGTCTTTCCGCTCGATCCTCTTAAAAAATCATACAGTATCTGTTGTTTCGGGGTTAGCTTATCTTGTGTTTGTTGTTTCGAAACTTTATAGCAAGTCTCGGTGTAGTATGTCGACATCGCAAGCGTTGTTTTGCCCTCTTTTTGTTTAGCAAAAAGCCGGCTGCTTTTTGGAACAACCGCATTAACTGCATCGAAATATCCGCAAAAGGTGTTTTGTTTAAGATATTGTATAATCTCGATAAACTCCTCATCGATTAGCGGAGCGGCTCTTTCGATATCGAGAATGCTCTTTATCTTTGTTATGTCGCCTATCTCGCTTTCCGAAACAGATGAAAACGTTTCAAGGATTATTCCGGTTCTAGGTTTTCCTTTTCCAAAACTTATAGCAACCCTAGCACCCTTCACCGCAAATTCCAAAAGCTCGCTTGGGACTTTATAGGTGTAGAGCTTATCAAATCTAAAGGTGGCGTTTTCAACCGCCACTTTGACATAGCAACTCAAACACGCCACCTCCCTTGGTAGAAATAAGACATCTTAGAAAATCGCCTCTTGATTATTCGCCTTCAACAATCTTAAGCTTGTTTGAACCGAATTCATCAATAGCAACGTTAATAGGTTTGTCGTATGGTTCTTCCTTGGTCTCTTCGGCTTTGGCCGCAACATCTCTCGAACGCTTAGCAACAGCAACAACAAGGCTGTATGAGCTTTCACATTCATCCAATAGTTTCGCAATTTCGGGTTTCAGCATTTAGTTTATCTCCTGTTATTTAAATATAGTTTAAAATCTTTTTTAACTTTGCCATTCATCGATAGCTTCCGCAAGACGTTTCGCACAACATTCTACCACGTCGTTTTCGATAACAATGTCGTAATCCGCAAGCGATTTAAGCTCGGTTTCTGCAATTTTCAGGCGCTTTTCAACCTGTGTGTCGTTCTCGGTTGCCCGAAGTTTAAGCCTTCGTTCAAGCTCCTCAAGCGACGGTGGAATAATGAAAACCAAAAGCGAATTCGGGTAGATAGCTTTAACCTGTTTTGCTCCGTTAACTTCAATTACCAAAATAACGGTTTGTTCATCCGTTAACTTTTCCTCAAGTTCATCCATCGGTGTTCCATAATAATTTTCGGCATATTCTGTGTATTCCAACATACGCCCTTTTGCCAAGCGTTGTTCAAACTCTTGTTTTGAAATATAGTAGTAGTTAACGCCGTGTTTTTCTTCGCCACGAACCGCTCTTGTTGTGCAAGAAACCGAAACCGTTATATCCTCTCTCATGCGGATAAGCTCTTTAACTACGGTGTCTTTTCCGCAACCGGAAGGCCCCGAAACCACCACTAAACGTCGTTGATCAAACTTCATCGCTACCTCCTGCGGCCTGTTCTGATTGTTCTGAAATTCTTGAAGCAACCGATTCTGTTCCGATTGCCGAAAGCACAACGTGGGAACTGTCGGTAACCAAAACCGACCTTGTTTTTCTCCCACACGATGCATCTATCAATAATCCACCCTCGGCGGCTTCCCTTATCATCCTTTTAACGGGGGCGCTGTCGGGAGCTACTATCGCAACAACTCGATCTGCGGAAATCATGTTTCCATAGCCTATGTTAATAAGCCTCATTAGCTTCTCCTACTCAATGTTTTGGATCTGTTCCCTAATTTTTTCTATCTCGCTTTTCATCTCCACCACCGCAGCTGTGTTTTCAACTTCGGAGGATTTAGAACCAATCGTGTTAACCTCTCGATTGAATTCTTGAATTAAAAAATCAAGCTTTCTTCCAACCGAGCCATTGGTTTTAACTATCTCTCTAAACTGTTTTATATGGCTTCTTAAACGAACCGTTTCCTCTTCAACTGCGTATCTATCAGCATAAAGCGCCGCTTCAAGCAATATCCTGTTTTCATCGATATCTTTTTCTTCAAGAATTTTTTTCATCTTCAAAAACAGCTTTTCTCGATATCTTTCGTGGCGTCCTTCGTTGTCGGCTTCGATGGTCAACAGAAGATTTTCAAGCAACACCAACCGAGATAATATATCCTCGACCAACCGTTCGCCCTCGTTTTTGCGCATATCCAAAAATCTATCGAGCGCAGCTTCCAAAACCGATTTAACATCACCCCACAACATATCTTCATCGGGCAACGCTTGCGACACCGTGAATATATCGGGATATCTCGCTATTTGTGAGATGTTTTCATCCATCTTCAAATTAAGCTCTTGAGCAATTGCTTTAAGCGCATCAAGATACCCTTTTGCGGCTTGAATGTTTGGTTCAACAACAAAACCCGTGTCTTGTTTTGAAACTATCATCAGCCCAACATCTATCTTTCCTCGAGAAAGCTTAGATTGCAAAAAAGCTTTTATCTTGTCTTCAAGAAAACTATAGCTTCTTGCGGTTCTGACAGATGTTTCAAAATATCTGTGGTTAACGCTTTTAATCTCGACCGTTATGTCTCGACCGTTTAACGTGTTTGAACTTCGCCCGAAACCCGTCATGCTGTTAATCATGATAGCCCACCACATTTCTTATTTTTATTAATGTATTGTAATATATAATTCTACAATTAAGCGGTTATAAAAGTCAATGACAAATCTGTTAAATTATCGCTATTTTATTAAAATTCTCATTTATTTTGTGGTTTTCTTTAAATATTGGATTATCTTGTTATCAAAAAAACATTGCTTTAGTTTTTCATAATCTACACAAAACGCCAGAAATGACAAAAAAGCAAATCCGAAAACCGACATCGTTCTAAATGTAAAAAACGAATGGATGTTGGAATGGTTATCCCCTATGAAATACCAAACAAATGGATAAAGGGCGATAAATATAAGCGGCAGTTGGGAAACCAACTGTTTTTTTGTCTTGCGAAAAACAAGCGACAACCCCAAAAACACCGCCGAAACGATGCTGTAAAATGCAACCGCCGTTTGGTTAAAGTAAAGAACTGCATTGTTTTTCAATACATCATAGATATAGCTTTGTTCGTATGAAGTTGGATACTTTTCGTTTTGCGCTCCATAGAACAAAAACTTGTCGGTAACATACGAAAAGACATCTCCGCCAAAAGCTATTCCGGCGATTATCCATTTAACCGCCCACGTTGCGGCATATCCAAATCCCCAAAACGCCGACATAACAACGACAAACAAAGCTATGTTTGAAAAGCTATGTTGTTTTGTTTGACAAAGCAACATAACCGCTACTGCTAGCGGAAAACCTATCGTTATAATCGGGGTTGAAAGGATATCGAAAAAGCTTGTCAGCGACCCTATTATTAAAAACACATAACAAAAAAACGGCGATAAAACTTTCCCCGTCTTCAATTTGTTATGATAGGTCAAAACAAATATAACCGCAAGAAACATGATGACAAACACTTGGAAATAATGCATCGACATCGCAACGACCGACATATAACACATCGAGACAGCAACAGCAAACGAAAACGCCACCAAAGCGTTGAGATGTTTCTTAAGCAAAGCCATCGAAACAACAAAAAGGCAAAGCATCAAAATTGCGTTTAAATACTTGAATGACGAATACGACATAACGCTAAGCGCCGGTCGGAGCAGAACTAAATATCCGTCCCAATAATGAAGCCTTTCGCTGGGGGATAGCCCCGCTTCAAAGGGGTTTTTCCCGTCGTCCTTTATCGTTGCCATAATCATAAGGCTTTCGCTAAAATTATCGACTAGGATATCGGTTTCGTTTATCGTGTAGCCTATGGGGTATACCGGTTGCTCTGAAAACCGTTGCATCGCAAGCTCCGCATATTTTGCAACGCTTTCGTTAGACGGTATAAAAACTATCGTCAACAAAAGCGTATACAAAACACAAAGAGCGACAACAACGGCAATTGATTTTAATATGGTTTTTGCCATCGTTATGACCATGCTCCTTTCTTGCGCAAAAATCTATGAAATGTGGCATGGTCTCGTCCACACTCGCTTCGTTTGTAGTTGTAGTTGTTTTTCAAACTTTCAACCTTTTATCTAAATTAAAATTAATCTGTTGCCAAAACAATGATATAGTCGCTAGCGCTAAACGTTATCTTTTGGGACTTCGCCGGATTTGTTACGATCTCAAAGCTATCCCCACGTTGTTTTTTATATCCAATAGCGATTTCATTTTGGTCTTTCGCAAGTTCCGTTACATCATAGAAATCCATCTCGGTGTTTAGTTTAACATAGTTTTCGGCTTTTCTAATATGTATCTCTGAACCATCAACATGAAGGATTTCTTTGAACACCGTTGAAAGATCCCTGTTTTCTGAAATCTGCGAAAGGATAAGATTAACTATGCTTGTTCCAACAACCAGGTCGTTAACCTTTGCAACACGAGCTAGTTTTTGGTTTGTTTCGTTTTTGATTTCGCTGGTTATGTCAAATTTCTTCCCGTGTTTTTGCGCTATGTCTCTAAGGTGTATAAGCTTCATAAGCGTCATAGCGTCGGAAGTTTCGGGGTCGATTTCGTCATCGCTAAGTAGCAAGAGATGGTCAAACGACTGTTCTGTTAGTTGGTTCAAAACCAAACGAGAGTTAATGTCGCATTCGATCCATTTAATCGAGATATTTTTAAAGTTATCTTGAATTTCGTCCTGTATCGCAAGTTTTTGCTCGGTCGCTACCGTTACAAGCGAACCGCTAGCAAGATAGTTGTCGAGTTCGGTTAAAATTGCTTTTGATTTTTCGTTTGCTCCAAGAACAAGAATGTTTCGTTTTCCTATCTCAACTTTATGGTCGGAACGTTTGCTTTCGATGTCCTCAACAACTTTAGCTTGTGATAGCGGTTTTGCCATGCCATCATCTTCGACAAGAAGAAGAACTTTATCCCCCGATATAAGGTTTTGATTTTTATCGGGGTTCAAGAATATCTTGCTCTCTCTTTTAAAACCTAGAACCGTTGCGTGTTCAAACATATTCAAAACTTCGGCAAAACTTCTGCCCGCAAGGGTCTCAAAATTTTCAAAATAAAGCTCACTTCCGTCATAGTTGAAAAGCTCTATCAAAACGTTTGATATACCGGGTTGTCTGCAAGTTTGAGCGATAATCCTCGAAATCGCATCGGTTATCAATATCAGTTCAACGTTGCCTTCCCCCGCTATCTCGGCAGCCGCAAAGTTTTCTTGTTCGTTAAGCGTTGCAACGATGTGGGGATAGAATTTCGAAGAACTGTTTTCTTTCAAATAGCTATTGATAGCCAAAATAGCTTTGGTTGTCATAAAGTCATTTTGTTCGTTGATTATGATCGAACGGCTATGGCTAATTGAGCATTGTTTAAGCATAAAGCTATCGGTTATGCTTCCCGTTCTACAGATAACCCTCGTGTTTTTAAGGTCAACTTGTTCTGCAATAGCAAGTTCAACCGTTTCTTTATCCTGTTCCGAAAGAACAACAATACACGGTCTTTTTTTGTTTTCGTTAGCAATAACGAGTTCCGAAATAATCGTGTAGATGCTTTCGTTGAATCCCAAAATAACAACGTGGTTTTTTTCGATAACTTTTGAGTTACCTTTTCTTAGAGTGTTGAGTTTTTCCTCAAACCCTGTTGTTATAATACCGATTAAAATACTCGTTACAAAAAGCCCACACAATGTAACGATCGACATGATGATCAAAAACGGCAAATTCCTTGTTTCGGTTCCCGTAATTGTTCCTGCATCGATTGTGTGCATAATGCTGGCCCAAACGTTTTCACCAAGCGTTCCGTTGCCAAAAACAACTGCAACTATCCCCGCTAAAAGAATAACTGCCGCTGTTGCAAGAAACAACATCCCAACAAGCGCAACTGCGCCCTTTGCCATTAGGTTATCAAATTTGTATCGTAGTTTTTCTGTAAAATGTCCCTTCTCCATATCTCTTACCTCCGCTTATACATTTTTTAGTTTGCTCTTAATTTTACCACAAATTCAACATAATGTGTAGCTTTTTTTAGTTTAAAATTGAAAAAAAATATCATATTTAATTTTAAAAGATATAGCAACAAAAAAAGAAAATTTATATTTTAAATTTATAATCATAAATCAACGGCAGACGCTCCGGTTTTGCCAACATAAACATATATAATATCCCCCTCGTCTATGTCGGTTATATCCCATAATATATGGCTTTTAGCTAGATGCTGTTCCCCAAACAAACTATAGCTATAGACTATCTTGATGGGAAACGGCTGTTTGTTTCGCAACCATTTTAAGTTCAGAATTTCTAAAACTTCCCCCTCGACCTCTGTTCCTTCTTCGAGGGTTGAAGCAAAGGTTCTCTCTTTTGTTTTAACGATAAACCGCAAAAACGTGCTTGAAAAAATAGCAACATAAAACACCATTATTAAAACATCATAAGCCGTCGCAAGCTTTGTCAACATCAAGATATCGTTTGAATTTGAGATTGCAACGTTAACCGCCATTGAAGACGAGAAAAACAAAACCCCAACCCAAAACAAAACCCAACTTAAAAACTCTGTTATATATTTCGGTTGTTTCATAATCTTTAACAATCTTTCCTGTATTTTAATATAAATATATCCCCAACTAATCGTTATGTCAACAGGCAATACCTTTTAAAAAGCTTTAAATTAACATATTTATCAAACAGCCCTTTAAAAAAGTTATATTTGGAAAATCCGGTTGTTATATTGTATTATAAAATAAATGTGGTATAATAAAACAAACATATATTTGTTTTGCTGTTTTCATAGAAAATTCTATGTTATTTTTATTTATTAAAGACAAGGAACATATTAAATAGATGGATTTTAAATTAGTTTCGGAATACAAGCCGATGGGGGATCAACCCCAGGCTATCGAAAAGCTTTCTCGGGGAATTTTAGAGGGAAAGCGGGAACAGACCCTTATGGGCATAACGGGTTCCGGAAAAACGTTCACGATGGCGAACATCATCGCCAACACCAACCGCCCAACCCTCGTTTTGGCGCATAACAAAACGCTCGCCGCCCAGCTTTGCTCTGAATTTAAACAGCTGTTTCCGGAAAACGCCGTTGAATATTTCGTCTCCTACTACGACTATTACCAACCCGAAGCGTATATACCAAACACCGACACCTATATCGAAAAAGACAGCGCAATCAACGACGAGATCGACAAACTGCGCCATTCCGCAACCGCCTCGCTTTCGGAACGCCGAGATGTTATAATCGTTGCGAGCGTCAGTTGTATCTACACCCTTGGCAACCCGATAGACTATCGAAACATGATAGTCTCGCTTCGCCCCGGCATCGAGATGAAACGAGATTATCTCCTTAAAAGGCTTGTCGAAATCCAATATGAGCGCAACGACATAGGGTTCGAGCGCAACAAATTTCGTGTTCGTGGCGATGTTGTCGAGATATTCCCCGCCTATAACAGCGACAAAGCGATAAGGGTTGAATTCTTTGGCGACACCATCGAAAAGATAAGCGAAGTTCATGTTCTGTCGGAACAGGGCGCAACCGTGTTAAACCATGTCGCTCTCTACCCCGCCTCCCATTACATCATCCCCCGCCAAACGCTTGTAGACAAGCTCGAAGTTTTGCGCGAAGAGATGGAACAGCGGGTTGAATACTTCACTCAAAATAAAAAATTAATCGAAGCCCAAAGAATTGCTCAACGAACTATGTATGATATCGAGATGCTGGGCGAAGTTGGGATGTGCAAAGGAATCGAAAACTACTCTCGAGTTTTGGGCGGCCGCCCCGAAGGAAGCCAACCATTCACGTTGCTAGATTATTTCCCCGAAGATTTTCTAATCTTTGTCGATGAATCCCATGTAATGCTTCCCCAGGTTCGAGGAATGTTTGGCGGAGACTATGCAAGAAAGAAAAACCTTGTTGATTTTGGGTTCCGTTTGCCCTCTGCATTCGACAACCGACCGTTAAGATTTGATGAATTCTATCAAAAGATCAACCAAGTTATCTATACAAGCGCAACGCCGGGGCCGTTTGAAAAAGAACACTCCGAATGCACCGTTGAACAGATAATTCGCCCGACAGGGCTTGTTGACCCTGTTATAACGGTTAAACCAACCGAAGGTCAAATAGACGACCTTTTGTCCGAAATAAACCGCCGTGTTGATAAAAAAGAACGTGTTCTAATAACAACGTTAACGAGAAAGATGGCGGAACATCTGACCGACTTTTTGTCGGAACACGACGTTAAGGTTCGCTATTTGCATTTTGATATCGACACGATAGAGCGCATGGAGATAATAAGGGATCTTCGCCTTGGCGAATTCGATGTTCTTGTTGGAATAAACCTTTTGCGAGAGGGTCTCGACATCCCCGAAGTGTCGTTGGTTGCGATACTCGATGCTGATAAAGAAGGATTTCTTCGCAGCGAAACCTCGCTTATCCAAACGATAGGCCGAGCGGCAAGAAACGTTTCGGGCGAAGTTATAATGTATGCAGACAGCGTGACGGGGTCTATGGAGCGAGCGATAACCGAAACCGAGCGCAGAAGAAAGATCCAAACCGAGCATAACGAGAAAAACGGTATCGTTCCGAAAACTATCAAAAAAGAGGTTCATCAAATTCTCGAGATATCTTCCAAAGATCAAGAGGACAAATCGCAAGGCAAAAAGCTAACCAAAGCCGAACGAGAAGACCTCATAAAACGGTTAACAAAAGAGATGAAACACGCAAGCGAACTGTTGGAATTCGAATATGCCGCAACGCTTAGGGATAAAATAGCAAAACTCCAAAAAATGCGTTAAAATTAGCGCTACATTATATTTAACTAACTATAAAAAAGAGGTTCAAATTGTCTAAAAACGAAATTGTTATAAAAGGTGCTCGAGAACACAATCTAAAAAATATCGACATAACGCTGCCGAGAGATAAGCTAATCGTCATGACGGGGCTTTCGGGTTCGGGCAAATCCTCGCTAGCTTTCGACACTATCTATGCCGATGGTCAAAGAAGATACATCGAAAGCCTTTCTTCCTATGCAAGAATGTTTCTCGGCCAGATGGAAAAGCCCGATGTCGACTACATCGAAGGGCTTTCCCCCGCCATCTCCATCGACCAAAAAACAACATCAAAAAACCCTCGCTCGACCGTTGGAACGGTAACCGAGATCTACGACTATTTAAGGTTGCTGTATGCAAGAATCGGAATTCCGCATTGCCCAACCTGCGGACGAGAGATTAAACAACAGACGGTCGATCAAATTGTCGATACCGTTAAGCAACTCCCCCATTCAACAAAGTTTATGGTGCTAGCGCCAATAGCAAGAGGCAAAAAAGGAACGTTCCAAAAAGACCTTGAAGCGGCGGAAAAATCCGGATTTGCAAGAGCTAGGATCGACGGAAGCATCTATGACCTAACCGAAAAGCCCACCCTTGATAAAAACATTAAACACACTATCGAAATAGTTGTCGACCGGCTTGTTATGAATGAGGAGATCGATGGAAGGCTTGCCGGCTCGATCGAAACCGCCGTTTCTCTATCGGGGGGAACGATTATGATATCGGTTATCGATGGCGAAGATATGATGTTTTCGCAAAGCTACGCTTGCCCGGAACACGGCATAAGCATTGAGGATCTTTCCCCTCGAATGTTTTCGTTTAACAACCCGTTTGGGGCTTGCGAAAAATGCACAGGGCTAGGAACGTTTATGAAGATAGATCCCGACCTTGTTATCCCAAACAAAAATCTTTCGATAAGTGAAGGCGCAATAAGGGCTAGCGGTTGGAACTATAGCGACGGTTCGATTGCCGAAATGTATTTCGATGCACTTGCGGAAAAATATAAATTCTCGGTTAACGACCCGATAAAAAAACTTTCAAAACAAGCTCTCGACGCAATTCTTTACGGAACAAAAAACGAAAAACTCGAGATGAGCCGAACAAGCGAATTCGGGTTTGGAATGTATAACAATTCGTTTGAGGGAATAGTCAACAACCTTGAACGACGATTCAAAGAAACAACGAGCGATTGGATGCGCGACGAACTTTCCGCATATATGAGCGCAATAGATTGCCCCGTCTGCCACGGAAAGCGCCTTAAACTAACCTCGCTTGGCGTAACCGTTTCGGATAAAAACATTATGGATATAACCGATATGTCGGTTATCGATCTTTTGAATTTTATCGAACAACTAAACCTTACCGAAAGAGAAGCGCTTATTGGCGACAGAATTCTAAAAGAGATCAAAGAGCGCCTAGGATTTCTCCACAACGTCGGTCTCGACTATCTTTCGCTTTCAAGAAGCGCCACCACCCTTTCGGGAGGTGAAAGCCAAAGAATAAGGCTCGCAACCCAAATCGGTTCCTCGCTTGTCGGGGTTCTTTATATCCTCGATGAACCGAGCATCGGGCTACACCAACGAGACAACCAAAAGCTCATAGCGACTCTCGAGCGCCTTCGTGACCTCGGGAACACCTTAATTGTAGTTGAACATGACGAAGACACAATTCGTGCGGCGGATTTTGTCGTAGATGTCGGCCCAAAAGCCGGAATACATGGCGGAGAAATCGTTGCCGCCGGAAGCCTTAAAGATATCGTTAAAAACAAAAAATCAATAACCGGCCAATATCTTTCGGGCAAAAAATCAATAGACATTCCCAAAGAAAGAAGAGAGGGCAGCGGCAACAACATCGTTATCAAAAATGCAACTCGAAACAACCTTAAAAACCTTGATGTTTCGATTCCTCTCGGTGTTTTTTCCTGCATAACCGGAGTTTCCGGTTCGGGAAAATCCTCGCTTATAAACGAAATATTGTATAAAAAACTAGCCGCAGAACTCAACGGAGCAAGGCTACATTCAACAGGATACGATGATATCGAAGGGCTTGAACATCTCGACAAAGTTATCGGCATCGACCAATCCCCGATAGGCAGAACCCCACGTTCCAACGCCGCCACCTACACAGGGGTGTTCACCCATATCCGAGACATATTCGCCGAAACAAACGAAGCAAAAATGCGTGGCTACAGCCCGGGGCGATTTTCTTTCAACGTTAAAGGCGGAAGATGCGAAGCGTGTCAGGGCGACGGGATTATAAAGATCGAAATGCATTTTTTGCCCGATATATTTATCCCGTGCGAAGTCTGCAAAGGCAAACGATACAATCGAGAAACGCTTGAAGTTAAGTTTAAAGACAAAAATATCAGCGACGTGCTTGACATGACGGTCGAAGAAGCACTAGATTTTTTCAAAAACATCCCCAGAATTAACAACAAGATTAAAACTCTATATGACGTTGGTTTAGGGTATATCAAGCTTGGGCAATCGGCAACCACCCTTTCCGGAGGTGAAGCACAAAGAGTTAAACTTGCGCTCGAACTCTCCAAAAGAAGCACCGGCAAAACAATCTATATCCTTGATGAGCCGACAACAGGGCTTCATGTTGCCGATGTCAAAAAGCTTTTGAAGGTTCTTCAAAAACTTGTCGATGCCAAAAACACCGTCGTCGTAATCGAACACAACCTTGATGTTATAAAATCAGCCGACCACATCATCGACCTCGGTCCCGAAGGGGGCGATAAGGGAGGAAACATCGTTGCTGTCGGAACGCCGGAACAAGTAGCCCAAAACGAAAAATCTTTCACCGGTCATTTTCTTAAAAAAACTTTATCAGAGCAAAGCCAATAGCTATAAATTCTGTGGCGGAAACGTTTCCGCCACAGAATTTATTTCCTTTTATACTATTTATTTTCCATTTTTTTATTTTTATTTAACTTTTGTGTGTTTTTTGTATTATATTTTTTTATATGTGATATAATTATACACATCGAAACAACTACACAAACAACAAAAAAGCATTCAATCTGTTGCAACTATGTTTCAATCGTTTAGTTGTAATAAAGAAAGAAGGGACAGTATTGAAAAAGCAGTTTATTTTTGATAAACTTCCTTTGATAGTAACGTTTTTTTGTGTAATTATTTTCATCATTGTTCTAATTTGGGACAACACAATAGTCCGTCATGAAATTCAGCAAGCCGCCCTTGAAGATGTGGGGAAAATCGAAGCTACTCTTATAAACAATTTTTCGGGAGAACTCGACGAACAACAAGACGACCTATCTTTAATCGCAGATTATATAGCAAAGCAGAATGTAACTTCGGAAAACATAACTGAATTTTTCAACAATCAATCCCAAATTCAAGAATTCGATGATCTTTATTACATAACATTAGATGGAACGGCGACAAACACAGACGGAGCAATCCATAATTTTTCAGAAAATCCATTATTTAAAAGCATCTTAAATAATCATGAAGCCGTCTTTCGGCCGTTGCATTCACCGGCTGCAAACGAATTATTTATAGAATTTGCGGTTCCTGTTATTAGTAACGGAAGGTTAACCGCAATTTTGTTGAGCCGCAATTCAACTTTAGATTTCAAAAATGACATGATTTCGGCGCTATCCAACCTTGGGGACGCATATATAATAGACGAAAACCAAATGGTGCTACTCTCAACAAACGGCAAATACGCCAGTCTCGACAATTTTATCGAATCGGATCAAACGATAATCAACGATGAAGCTGTCGCTATTCTTAAACAAAACATCGCAAAAGAGGAAAGCGGAAACTTTAGATACTATATCGATAACACGGCGAAAATTGCGCTTTATTCCCCCATTGAGCAAACCTCTTGGACTATGATTTTGACTTTTGAAGAAAGTAAAATCAACAACGATCTTGAAGTTGCTATCAACTCGATCGTTCAAATAAGCGTGGGCGTCGTTGTCGTTTTAATTTTTTCGATGATATACACGTGGTACACAAGGTCTTCCCTTCTGAAAGTTGCGGAAAAAAACGCCTACGAAGATCCGTTGACCGGTCTTCCCAATCTACTTAAGTTAAAAAAAGATATGGAGTATATATTAACAAAAAACCCCGACAAAAAATACGCCATAATAAAATTTGACATAGAAAATTTTAACGCAATTAATGAAATGTTCAGCGTTGAAATTGGAAACCGAGTTTTAAAAGCATTCAAAACTATTCGAGAAACGGTAGACGAACCTTCGCTTATTATTGCAAGGGTTAGCGCCGACGAGTTTATGTTGTTTTCCGGCAACGGTTTTATCGAATCGATGCAAGAAAGAACGCATATTTATGAAGCTTGCTACAACAACATTATCCCGGAACTTGGCGATTTTAGAATCAACTTTAAATATGGGCGCTATCATATCGAGCTTGGAGAAAACGATGTCGATTCGATTATAAACAAAGTCAGTATGGCGCACAAAATGTCCAAAGGCAAAAAGAGCAACACCATCCATGATTTCGATTCTGTGTTTAAAAACAAGCTTATCAAAACTGCTGAAATTGTCAACGAAATGCGCGGCGCTCTTGAAAACAAAGAATTTAAGATATATCTTCAACCAAAATTTCAAACTTCAACAAAAAAGATTATCGGCGCCGAAGCTTTGGTGCGTTGGATAAAACCCAACGGAAGCATAGTCTACCCAGATATATTCATCCCTCTTTTTGAAAAAACCGGCTTTATAATCGAGCTAGACAAATATATGCTTAATCGAGCTTGCGAAGTTATATCGAGCAGAGAAAAGCGAGGGTTAGGGTATCTTCCGATTTCGGTCAACTTTTCAAGGATAAACTTAAGCAACAAAAACTTTATTGCTGATATTTCAAAAATAGTAGATAGCTATAATATCCCACATGAGCTAATTGAAGTTGAGTTAACGGAATCTATTATGGTTGAGGATCAAGAGATTCTCGAAAACCTGTTCACCCAACTGCATAAATCCGGATTTAGCGTTTCGATAGATGATTTCGGTTCCGGGTTTTCTTCCCTTAGTTTGCTCAAAAATTTCAAAGCCGACACCCTTAAGATCGACAAAGCTTTTTTCAACAACAATAAGGATATTATACGAGGAAACGTCATCATTGACGGTGTCATCAAACTTGCTCAAAGCCTCAGGATGTTTGTTGTTGCAGAGGGCGTTGAAACCGCCGAACAGTTCAAGTTGCTAAAAGAGATTGGCTGTGATGCTGTTCAAGGATACTATTTCGAAAAACCAATTCCGTTAAGTTTGTTCGACAGCAAGTATTCCGACGTGGTGCCTTTATCTTCAGCAAAAGACAACACCCCAATAACGACGGCGGTCTCCAAAAGCAACAACCAAAACTTTGATATAGCGCTTAACATTCTAAATCAAATTTCCATAGCCTCTACCTTGTTTAATCAAAGTTTCAGCCAGCTAAGCTGCAACCAAGCCACGCTTGATCTATTCGAGATAACCAACATAAAACAATGGAACAAGATGTTTTTTGAGTTATCCCCTAAGACGCAACCCGATGGTGCTGATTCAAGGATTCAAGCGCTAGAATATATCGACATAGCAAAGCAAAACGGCATCGTCAAGTTCGACTGGACACACAGCTCGATCAACGGCGAACCTATCGATTGTGAAGTTACAATAAGCAGAATACGCCTTCTAGACAACAACGGCGAAGAGCTGTTTGTTGGGCAGATTATTAAAAAGAAATAAGACTAACTATTTAAAACTGCGAATGGAAAAACTCCGTTCGCAGTTTTTTTCGACTTTATCTACCATCACCATAGCGTTCCAACCGCTTCAAACTCTAAGGATTTAAATCCAAAAAACAAAGCTTTAGCGAAAAATCGCTAAAGCTTTGTTTGCTCTAAACATCCTTAATCTACACAGATTGAAAGATGCCTTTTAATAATATTTCCAGTTTGTTTTTTTTAGATTGCTAAACTCTTAGCCAAGTCTTTTTTCAAGATCAGCAAGTTGAGTTCTGAGTTCTGCCGGCAACGTTTTGTATGTGTCAACTTTGTCATAGAACTCTGTGATGTTTTCGATATCTTCGAGCCAAGCTGTTTTGTCAACCGAAAGAAGATCTTTCATCGTGTCAAGCGAGATCTCGTCGAGTCCTTCGATGTTGATATCTTCTGCGTTGGGCATGTAGCCGATAGCGGTTTCAACTGCTTCAACTTCGTCGAATGCACGTTTCATGATCCAGTCAAGAACACGCATGTTGTCGCCAAATCCCGGCCAGATGAAGTTTCCGCTGTCATCGAGGCGGAACCAGTTAACGTTGAAGATTTTGGGTTGGTTTTTGATCTTTTTGCCCATATCGAGCCAATGAGCGAAGTATTTACCCATATCATATCCGCAGAACGGAATCATAGCCATTGGGTCGCGGCGAACGCCGGCTTTAAGACCCGATGCAGCGGCGGTTACTTCGGAAGCCATTATCGAGCCAACGAATGTTCCATGGTTCCAGTCGAAGCTTTGGTATACGAGCGGAGCAGTTTTTGCGCGACGACCGCCGAATACGATAGCAGAGATTGGAACACCTTGAGGATTGTTAAACTCGCTGCTGATACACGGGCAGTTGATAGCTTTCGATGTGAAACGGCTGTTGGGATGTGCGCCTTTGTCGGTGTGATCCCATTTTTCGCCTTTCCAGTTAAGAGCATTTTGGGGTGGATTTTTATCAAGACCTTCCCACCAAACTGTGTTGTCGTCTTCGTTAAGAACAACGTTTGTGAAGATTGTGTCTTTCATCGTTGTTGCAAGAGCGTTGGGGTTAGATTTATCGTTAGTTCCGGGTGCAACACCAAAGAAACCGTTTTCGGGGTTTGCTGCCCAAAGACGTCCGTCTTCGCCGACACGAAGCCAAGCGATGTCGTCGCCGACACACCAAACTTTGTAGCCTTTGTTTGTGTAAGCTTCGGGAGGAATAAGCATGGCGAGGTTTGTTTTTCCGCATGCCGAGGGGAATGCAGCCGCAAGATAGCGGATTTCGCCGTTGGGATTTTCGATTCCAAGAATAAGCATGTGCTCAGCAAGCCAGCCTTCTTTTTGGCCAAGGTAAGAAGCGATTCTCAAAGCAAAGCATTTTTTGCCGAGAAGAACGTTTCCGCCGTATCCCGAGTTAACCGAGCAGATTGTGTTGTCTTGCGGGAAATGAACGATGTAGCGGTTTTCTTCATCGATGTCTTTTTTCGCATGAACGCCACGGATCCAGTCGTTGCTGTCGCCGAGTTCAGCGTAAACTTCTTTTGTCATTCTTGTCATGATAGCCATGTTAAGAACAACATAGATGCTGTCGGTAAGTTCAACGCCGTATTTTGCGAAAGGCGAGCCAACTGTTCCCATGCTGTAGGGGATAACGTACATTGTGCGGCCTTTCATAGCGCCGTCATAAAGACCGTTCATGATTTCCATCATTTCTTTGGGGTCTTTCCAGTTGTTTGTTGCGCCGGCTTCTTCTTTTGTCGGTGTGCAGATGAATGTTCTGTGTTCTACACGAGCAACGTCGTTGATAGCCGTTCTGTGATAATAGCAGTTCGGGAGTTTTTCTTGGTTAAGGGGCGAGATTTCGCCGATTTCGATAGATTGTTTTCTAAGGTCAGCAAGTTGGCTTTCGCTTCCGTCAACCCAAACGATGTTGTCCGGTTGAAGAAGAGCCGATTTTTGTTCTACAAATTCAAGAATGGATTTGTTTGTTGTTAATGCCATAAAGTTTTTTATCTCCTTAAAAAAATATTTATTTAGGGGGTTTGCCCCATGTTATATCGGACAAACCCTTTTGCCACAATTAAAGAATACTATCCAAAGATTGCGAAAAGGAAACCGGCGGCAACTGCCGAACCGATAACGCCGGCAACGTTTGGACCCATTGCGTGCATGAGTAGGAAGTTGCTGGGGTTTGCTCTTTGTCCTTCGGTCTGTGAAACACGTGCCGCCATTGGAACGGCCGAAACGCCTGCAGAACCGATTAAGGGGTTGATCTTTCCGCCCGTGAGTTTGCACATGAGTTTTCCGATAAGAAGTCCTCCGACTGTCGAGAAACAGAATGCTGCAAGGCCAAGAGCGATTATGAGAATTGTATCAGTGGTCAAGAACTTGTCGTACACAGCGGTTGCGCCAACCGAGATCGAAAGGAAGATTGTGACGATGTTCATGAGGTTGTTTTGTGCTGTGTCTGAAAGACGAGCCGTAACGCCGCATTCTTTCAAAAGGTTTCCGAGCATCAACATTCCGAGAAGCGGAGCAACCGACGGAAGCACCAAACAGGTTATTATAGTAACCGCGATTGGGAATATAATTTTTTCTGCTTTTGAAACTTCGCGAAGTTGTTCCATCTTGATTTCGCGTTCTGCTTTTGTTGTAAGCGCGCGCATGATGGGTGGTTGGATGAGCGGAATGAGCGCCATGTATGAATATGCCGCGATTGCTATCGGCGCGAGATAGTCGGGGGCTATTTGCGTTGTAAGCCAGATTGCTGTCGGGCCGTCTGCGCCACCGATGATGCCGATTGCCGCCGCAACGTTTCCGGGGAAGAAAAGAGCCCCAAGGAAAAACGCGCAGTAGATGCCAAGCTGTGCCGCAGCACCAAGAATCATTGATTTTGGGTTTGCGATCATCGGGCCAAAGTCGGTCATTGCGCCAACTCCAAGGAAGATGAGCGAAGGATAAATTCCAAGCTTAACTCCGATGTAAAGAAGGTCAACAAGGCCGCCTTCGTGGAGGATGTGGCCAAAATCGATGTCGGACGAAGCGCCCGCCCAAAGTTCGGGGTGGTATATTCCGGAAAGCGGAAGGTTTGCAAGAAGCATACCAAACGCAATACCAACGAGAAGAAGTGGCTCGTATTTTTTAACTATGCCCATATAAAGCAAAACGCAAGCCAAAATAATCATGATTATCTGGCGAAAATCGGTTATGTTAGCAAATCCCGATGTTGTCCAGACGTTGCTTAAAATTCCTATTATATCCATCAAGTGTTCTCCTATCCCATTACGAACAACGGAGCCCCGCTATCAACCGCTGCACCTTGAGCCGCAACAATTTGGTTGATAACACCGTCTCTCGGTGCTGTAATTTCATTTTCCATCTTCATAGCTTCGATAAGCATGACGATGTCGCCTTTTTTAACGCTTGCGCCTTGTGCAACTTTAACGGCGATAACTGTGCCGGGAAGCGGAGAGGGAACAACCTCGCCGGGGCCTACTGCTGCCGCTGCGGGTGCTGCCGGTGCTGCTGCTACGGGAGCCGCCGCCACTGGAGCTGCTGCTGCTACGGGAGCTGCTGCCGGAGCTTGTGCTTCATATTCTGCTGCGAGTATAGCCTCGCCTTTTTCAACTTCGACTTCGTACACTTTATCGTTGAGTGTGATTTTGTATTTCATAAAAAATATTTAATCCTTTCTTGATGTCTTGTGGTTTTGTCGCTTAAAACTTCAAGCATTGTTTCGGGCGATATTTTTGCCTAAAACGCAAAACCGATGTTTGAAATATTGCTTTCAAACTTTTGTTTAAAGTTAGACTTCAACTGCTTTTAAAAGCCGAAGTTATTTAATTTCTTTTATAGATTTAAATCTAAGTTCGTTAAGCGGTGTGTCGAGTTTGTCCGCAACTATTGCCATAAGCATGGCGGCGGTTGCGTCGGGAACTTCGAACAACTTTGCTTCGCCGCAAGAACCTTTTGCCAAAACTTTCGGTGCTTGTGCCGCGGGGGCAGGTTGTGCCGCTGCTTCGTTGCTTACCTTTTTAGAACCTGTTATAACCCTCAAAATAGCCGACATAATGAAAATCGAGCACATAAGGAAAATGAGCACTAAAAAGACGACAGCAATTCCGATGACCGAATATATACCGGCTTCTGGTAATGATATCATATATAAATTCCGTTCCTTTCTTTGTAGATGCAACGTTTTGTGTATTTTGTTGAACTTCGGTTTTCGTATTGACCGAAAAGCACAAAAGTTGCGTTTGAAAATTTATTTTCAAACTACCGTCTTTCTATTACATTTCTTCAATTGTGTATTTTTTGATGTTAACTTCTTTTGCTTCTCTGTCTTCGAAGAATTTTTCAGCTTCTCTTGGGAAAGCGATGTATGAAAGAACATCTTCGTCGCTTCTTGCTTTGTCGCCAAGTTCTTTTTTGGTTGCTTCGAATACCGGCTCAAGGGTATCAGCAAAACGACCTGTGATTGGTTTTTCGTCGCCCAAAACTTTCTTTTGAAGTTCAGCGTCTATCTTTCCGGGAGCCTGGCCATATTCGCCTTTAAGGTAGCTTTGAACTTCTTTACCGACAGTTTTGTATCTTTCGCCGATAAGAACGTTTGTTGCAGCTTGAACGCCAACCATCTGGCTCATCGGAGTAACGAGTGGGGGATATCCCAAATCTTCACGAACGCGCGGAGTTTCGGCGAGAACTTCGTCGAATTTGTCCATAGCGTTTGCTTTTTTAAGTTGTGAAAGAAGGTTTGAAAGCATTCCGCCCGGAACTTTATAGTTAAGAGCGTCTGCGTCGGTTGCCATCATGAGAGGATCAAGAAGTCCGCTTTCGAGGGCTTTGTTACGGATAGGTTTAAAGTGGTCGTTAACATCTTTCAAAACGGAAGAGTTCACGCCAACTTCAATTCCGAACTGCTCAAGAGCGTATGCCAAAACTTCGGTTGCCGGTTGGCTTGTTCCGCCCGAGAAGCAGGAAGTTGCGGTGTCGATAACATCAACGCCGGCATCAACAGCTTTGATAGCGGTCATGTATGCAAGACCGGTTGTGCAGTGGGTGTGGAGAACGACGGGAAGATCAACCGCATCTTTGATTGCGCTGATGAGGTCATATGCTTCTTTAGGGCTCATAACGCCCGCCATATCTTTAATACAGATTGTTCCAACGCCCATCTGTTTCATCTCTTTAACGAGAGCAACATAGTTGTCAAGTGTGTGTACAGGGCTTGTTGTGTAGGAAATAGCGCCCGAAGCAATAGCTCCGCATTTGTTTGTTTCTTCAACAGCAACTTTGATGTTTCTAAGGTCGTTAAGCGCATCAAAGATACGGACAATTCCAATTCCGTTTTCAACAGCTTTTCTAACAAACATACGAACCGTTTCGTCGGGATAGTGTTTATATCCTAAAATGTTTTGTCCTCTCAAAAGCATTTGTAGCTTTGTGTTGGGCATTTTAGCTTTGAAGTTGCGGAGTCTTTCCCATGGATCTTCACCAAGGAAACGAAGGCAACTATCAAACGTTGCGCCGCCCCAACATTCAGCGGAATAGTATCCGGCTTTGTCCATCGTTTCAAGAATTCCATCGAATTCTTTTTGGGTCATTCGAGTTGCAATTAGCGATTGGTTTGCGTCACGCAAAACCGTTTCAGTGAGCATCACTTTTTTGTTCATACAGTTTTTAAATCTCCTATATTTTTTGAAATACAGCGAAAAATATTAACTTTTCGCTAGAATATATATTGTATTTTGCCATAAGTCTTTTCAAAAAAACAAAAATGTTTACGTTTGTTTTTTCCTTTTATTTCATGTGAAAAATCAACTTTAGGCAAAAATTATATATACAAAGTTTTTTTTATGTTTTTTTAGTTATTTTGACATCAATATTCTATCAAATCTTCAAAAAACACAATCGTCACCGCATGTATTATAAAGTATTTCAAGTCAACTATCAAGACTTATTTTTCAACAATTTTAAAAATTTTTTAAAGTAAAAAATTGTATTTTAAAAAAACTTTCAAAAAGCCTTTGTTGTATAATTTTTCCTAAAGTTAAACGCTTTATCCTCTTAAGCTTTATCCGATTGAAAACAGCAACGCAACATTATTTAAAACCCAACCTCATCTAAAAAGCTATAGACTGTATCAAAGTATTGTTGTTTAAACATATGTATAGTTTCCCCATGTCGAGCGCCTTCCGAGATGAAGATTTGTTTTTTCCCTTGATACGCTTGGTGCATCGAAACCGAATCGGTATATTTTGTCATGGTGTCGTTGTCTCCATGGATAAACAAGATAGGGCAATCAACATTTTTAAGATCCTTTATCGGCGAAACATCTTTATAGCTATGTTTAAATCTTATTCTATTTATAATGTCTGCTATCGTCAAGAACGGTATCTTTGGCATTTTGTGGCTTCTTTCGAGTTGATAACCGGCCTCGCTATAAAAATCAGCAAACGCACAATCCGAAACGATAAAGCTAATCCGCTTGTCGATAGCCGCCGTCATAATCGATGTAGCTCCACCCATCGATTCGCCATGTAGCCCAACAACACACCCCTCACCCAGCCTGTCAAAAACAAAATCGATGCATTTTTTAAGGTCATGTTTTTCATAGTAGCCCATGCTGCAACTGTCGCCTCCGCTCGTTCCGTGAAACCTGTGGTTATACATCAAAACGTTAACCCCTCTGTTTCTGAACAGCTCGAAATATCTCATCGATGCCACAAGATTAATGTTGAACCCATGAACAATAATAACACATTTCTTTGAATCGGCGTTATGCCACTTCCCTGTTAAATTATAGCCATAATCCGAAACGATCTCGACATCTTCAAGATTGTATAAATCAAAATCAGTGTCAAAAAAATCCATCTTCGCTATTCGCTCCCTTGCCCTTTCATACGACGAAACAGGGGGCTTTGCGGTCATGTTATTAATTTTATAACCAACCACAGCCAACGCAACAACAACCAACACCGCCAAAACGAGAACAACCGCTAACACAAACATAAAAACCTCTGTCCTTAAATTCTTTAAATATCACATGATAATTAATTACATAATAATAAATAAATCGCCAAACGTCAATCGTTTCAAATCTTTAAATAAAAATCCTTTGTATTTCTGAATGAAACCATGTATAATCATATAGGTTATTTTTAAAGATTAAAAATATTTTTTCAAAAAATCATCAATTTAAACAAAAAAATAGATTATAGGAGAACGAATGTTAAGAGAAGATTTAAGAAACATAGCGATAGTTGCCCACGTTGACCACGGAAAGACAACGCTTGTCGACGAGATGTTAAAACAAAGCGGAACATTTCGCCAAAACCAAGTTGTTGCGGAAAGAGTTATGGATAGCAACGACCTTGAACGTGAGCGTGGAATAACGATCCTTGCAAAAAACACAAGCGTTTATCGAGACGATACAAAGATAAACATTATCGACACCCCGGGACACGCCGATTTCGGAGGCGAAGTTGAGCGTGTTCTAAAGATGGTAAACGGTGTTGTGCTGTTGGTTGATGCGGCGGAAGGCCCCATGCCTCAAACCCGTTTTGTGCTTTCAAAAGCTCTCGAAATAGGCCACCGTGTTGTGGTTGTTATCAACAAGATAGACCGACCCGACCAACGCATATATGAAGTTGTCGACGAAGTTCTAGAGCTTCTTTTCGACCTCAACGCAGACGACGACCAACTCGACAGCCCGGTTGTTTTTTGTTCGGGAAGGGATGGAACCGCCTCGCTTTCGCCAACCGGTCCTTTTGAAAACCTCGATCCGTTGTTCGACACCATTCTATCACACATGACTCCCCCTGCCGTCGACGTAAACGGCGCCGCTCAAATGCTTGTCAGTTCGATAGACTACAACGAATATGTCGGCAGAATCTGCATCGGCAAGATCGAACGTGGGGTCATCAACAAAAACCAAGAGATAGCGATAACCGAATACCACAACGCACACCCTGTTTATAAAGCAAAAGCGGTTAACCTCTACACAATTGAGGGCCTCGAAAGAGTAGCGGTAGACCAAGCAAAAGCCGGCGACATCATCTGTCTTTCGGGGGTATCAGATATAACGATAGGCGACACCATCTGTTCTGTCGATGCCATCGAAGCTTTGCCGTTTGTCAAGATAAGCGAACCTACCGTCGAGATGACATTCTCGGTTAACAACAGCCCGTTTGCCGGTCGTGAGGGTAAATATGTAACCTCACGTCACCTTAGAGACAGGCTCTATAAAGAGCTTCTTAAAGACGTTTCTCTTCGAGTTTCCGAAACCGATTCAACCGAAAGCTTCAACGTTGCCGGACGTGGAGAGATGCACCTTTCGATTCTCATCGAAAATATGCGCCGTGAAGGATATGAATTCATGGTTGGCGCTCCAAAAGTTTTGTATAAAGAAATCGAAGGCGAACTTTCAGAACCTATCGAACACGTTGTGTGCGATGTTCCAAGCGAAACTATGGGTAGCGTTATGGAAGCTTTGGGTTCAAGAAAAGGCGAACTGCTCGAGATGACCCAACAAGGCAGCCGCATGAAGATCCAATTCCTTGTTCCTTCGAGAGGGCTTTTTGGTTATCGAAGCGAATTCCTAACCTCGACAAGGGGCGAAGGAATAATGAGCACCGTTTTTGATAAATATGCACCTGTAAAAGGAGCTATTGCAAAACGTTTAACCGGTTCGCTAATTGCGTTTGAAAACGGCGAAGCTACAAGCTATGGTTTGTTTAATGCCCAAGACAGAGGCTCTCTATTTATCGGTGCCGGCACTCCGGTTTATGAGGGAATGATTGTTGGAGAAAACCCAAAAGCCGAAGACCTTGCGGTTAACGTTTGCAAGAAAAAACAGATGACTAATATGCGTGCTTCAGGGTCGGACGACGCTCTAAGGCTCACCCCACCCAAAATCCTAAGCCTTGAAGCTTGCCTTGAATTTATAACCGACGACGAGCTAGTCGAAGTTACCCCGAAAAACCTACGTCTGAGAAAAGCCGTTTTGTCTAACCAAGTCAGAGCGAAAAAAAGCAAATAGATATACAATACAATTTAAAGGACACAGCATATGATTATTTAAGACAAGAACAACTCTTGTTTTTGCTAATCGTAAACTGTGTCCTTTTTAACGCCAACTTTCAACAAATGCAACTGTCAGTTGCTAATATTTAAAGTGTAGTTGGTTGCTTTAAAAAAACTTATTTGATAATATTATTATTAACAACAGGAAAGGTTAAAAGTTAATATGAAGTTAAGCGAGACGATTACAGAGCTTAGAACTAAAAGCTCAATGTCGCAAGGGGACATTGCGGAAAAACTCGGCGTTTCGAGACAATCGGTTTCAAAATGGGAGACAGGGACAAGCGTTCCCGATATAGATAAACTCGTTATGTTAAGCGAAATATATAACATATCGCTCGACTATCTTGTTAAGGGTGAAGATTATAAACGAAATAACAGCGATGAGGGTTCCAGCAAACAGCAAATCGACCTACCCGACGAGATAAAGCGTTTTATTTTAAAAACAGATCGACAATCGGAAAGCAAAACACGCCGTATCATTGCTTTTATGCTGTTAGGTGCGGGGGTGTTTTCGGTAATTTTAGGTTTAGTTTTTGGTGTAATGTTATTATATCTCGGAATTTATCTTATCAGTTGCGGTTTAATTAGCTTCTATGCCGGAAGATATGCTAAGTTTATTATCCTTTGGATAACGTTTTCTTTATTTATATTTATTGCCCCCTATGTTACGGGAGGGGTATATCCGTTGGCTATATTTAGCCCCTATCTATATGTTGAGAGGTATTTAATACAGCTCGCTATCGCTTTTGGTATATGGTTGTTGTTTGCTGTTCTTTTGTATTTTTCTTTGCGGATAACTCGTTTGAAAAAATATTACGCTTTAATTCTAAGCTGGATTGTCGGTTTTGGAATGTTTCCAAATATATTGATAGGATTTTTAACTCGTGATGCCGAAACTCTTTATATTGTAGCCGGAACTATAGCCCTTATCCTTTTAATGATAAATATTTTTCTTACGATAAGAGCTATAAAAAAGTTTAAATTATCAAAACAACCATCAAAGTAGCTATCGACCATTCTTGCTTTTCCACGCAAATTTGTGAATAAAATGTGAATATTTTTCGCTTGACTTTGTAACCGTTTTGTAATAAAATTCTCTCAATACACTTTTTTCTTTGTATTTTTTTGTATTAGTTGTTTATCTGAAAGGAACAAAATCAAATGAAAAGAATTATTTTTTTAGCGTTTATATTGTGTCTATCTCTCTCGTTCATAGCTTGTGGCGGCGAACAAACGCCTACCGAAACCGAACAGCCTGTCGCAACCCCCGCCCCCGAAGCCGAACCTGTCGACACTGCTACAGACAGTGAACCTGCGCAAACAAGCTTCGAAGTCCATTGGCCAACAGAAGAATATGAATTAATTAGCCGTGGGTGGATACCGAGTTTTCACCATGCAATAGATATAGTTGCGCAAGAAGAAAGCGATATATACGCCGCCGAACAAGGCGTTGTTACGACTTCGGAATGGAGCCAAGAGGGCTACGGAAACTACATTATTATTGACCACGGCGACGGAATAGAAACGCTCTACGCCCACAATCTTGAAAACGTTGTTGAAGCAGGCGACGAGGTCGAAAAAGGCCAGCTAATTGGATATATGGGAACAACGGGAAACTCTACGAGAGTTCATCTTCATTTTGAAATAAGGATAGACGGCGAAAAAGTTCCGACCGAACCATATCTCGGGCTTGAAATGCCTCAAGCAGAAGAGGTCGAGATCGTCAGCGATGACAACTGAGATACAATGCTCAATGCGTAACTTTGGTGTCGCAAACGGCGAAGATTTCAAACTCCTCCTACGTTAAAAGCGATAAAAAATCGGTAGCACATAAGCTACCGATTTTTTCAGTTATTTTTCAGGGTATTAGCCATACCATTGACAAAGAGCAAGCATTTTTCGCCATTGCTCTTTCGCTTATTCACTAACACTTTATATTATCGCAATTTTTATTTCCAAAATCTGCAGCCTATTGTTGTGGGTTATATGGATTATATCCCGGAGCTATCGGAGGTTGACCAATGCCGCCCATATCCTGTGGGTTGGGGGGTATGATCGGTTGGTTTGTTGGGGTTGGAATTGGGCTAAATGTCTCGGTTGTCGGTTGATTAAAGCTAGGTTGTGGGCTTAATCCACCGCTCGAAAATCCATTAAACTGACCCATAGGTTGCATCGCCGACGAAGAAGGATTGCTCAACGGCTGAACCGGATTAACCGGTTGCATCGTCGGGTTTGATGTCGGCTGAATTGGCGAAAATCCTTGAGGTGCATTTGGCATTCCATATGAATTTCCGATATGTTGTTCCGAAATTGGATTAATAGGTTGCGGTTTAAACTGGGGCATTGGTTGTTGTGGTTGAGGCTGTGGCTGTTGTGGCTGTGGTTGTGGTTGAAACTGATTTTGAGTAATCGGTTGAAAACCTGCCGGCTCTTTTGGCATCGGGTTATAGCCCATCGCTGCAGTAGCGACATAAGCTCCATACTGTTGTTCCGGTTTCGGTTGTATACCTATCTGAGAAGGCAAAGCTTCCTGTTGTGGTTGTTGAAAATGTTCTGCAACAGGTGCTGTTTGTTGCTGTGGGAACTGTTCTGTCATCGGATGAACATTTTGGTGTTGCGGCAACTGCTCCGGAACTTGAGATTGAATCTGTTGAGGTGTTGGCATAGCTCTTTCCTGTTGTGCCATAGCTTGGCGCAACTCTTCAACCGCCTGCAAAGCTTCGGCTTTTTCATTGTTAGCTTTTGTTAAATTTTCGCTAATTTCCTCAATTTCTTCTTCATATTGAAGTTGAAGATCCTCAATATATCTATCAACCTGTTTTTTGTTATATCCAAAAAATCCGCTCGAAAAAAGACTTTCTTTTTTTGCCATGATAACCTCCTATGCAAAAGGTGTCCTCTTTCAAACGAACACACTTTCATAACCATTTAAATTTGATTAATATACACATAAATTTTAACACTTCGTTCAAAGCCTGTCAACTCAACAATACAATATTTTTAGTAAAGAATTATCAATAATTAGTTTTTTTTACATTAAAAGCTGTGCAAATAGCTTTTAAACTGTTCGAAAAAAGCTTAAAATTGTTGAATATATAAAAATGGTTTGGCGAACACAAGAGAAGTTATATCGCCAAACCTCTTTTTTTATTTACATCTTTAATAATCAACTCTTGATATATCGTTCTATTCGACCTTTGCCGCTCTTCTTAACCTGATACATCGTAGCGTCCGCAACCGAAATCATGGCATCATAGTCCTTGTGTTCTCGGTCGTTGAAAACATATCCGCCCGAAAAGCTCAGCGGCAACGTTTTGCCATCCGGCAACGAAATATAGCTTTCCGCTATGTTTCTGCGAAGTTCATCAACGTTTTTTTCAATCTCTTGCCTATCTTCAGCGCTATGAATAACAAGAATAAATTCATCTCCGCCAATTCTCGCCGCAATAGTATTGGGAGAACTGCAGTTTTTCAAAGCATCTGCGGCTATCGATAACATCTTGTCGCCATATTCATGCCCATAGTTATCGTTAATGTATTTTAAGTTGTCAAGATCCAGAGCAAAAACAGCGGTAACCCCAATTCCCTCGGGTTCACAAAACAGCTTGTTCATCTTTTCCCTAAAGCCCCAACGAGATAAAAGTTGTGTTAAATAGTCTATATCACGTTGTGTTCTGAACTGTTCTTGCTTGTCGACCTCTCGTGTCAAATCAATGATAATGCCCCAAAACTTGTTGTTATCGTTATATGTTTTTATCTTAAGATGCTTTGTTCCGTCGGGGGTGTCGATGCTGTATAGATCAGTTTCCCCTTCGATCGGGTTTTTTAATATAGAGTTTATAAGACGGTAAAACTCTTCCCCGCTAGAAATAAGTTCTTTGTATTTTGAAGGCGAAAGCCCCAATATCTCCCTTAGAGTTCCAAGCGGTTGAACAACGCCTTGGCGTTGATGCCACGTAAATATTGCAATAGGAACCGATATATTGTTGAAAATTTCGGTTATTCGCTTGTTGTTTGAGGTTAGCTCCGAAACCACGTGGTTGATGCTATAGCCTAAATCTTCAAACTCGGGGGTGTTCCCAACGTTAACTTTTGTGTCGAGCTTTCCGCCGGCTATAAGCTTCAAACTATCAATAAGGCTGTAGATTGGTCTTATAAATGTTCTTGTCATAAAGAATATTATGAATAGTATCGTTAAAGCAGCAACAACCATAACCATCATCATGTTATAAAAAATGCTGTCGAACATATCATTATACAGCTCTTTTTCCGATATGCTGATAATTATCGTTAGTTCGCCAATATCCTCGGAATAATACTGGAACAGTTCACCCTCGGTTTCTACAACTCCGGACGACAGCGTATCAGTATCTATAAGCGTTGCCTCTTGCCCAACAAGAGAATCATTCGTGTTTGCAACGATCATTTGAGTATTATTGTCAACAACGATATATTGAAAATCGTTCTCTTTTACGATAAGGGGAAGGATATATGAAAGTTCAGTTTCTTCCAGTGCTTCGATTAGATGTTGCGGTTGATGCCCAACTTGAACCAATATCTCTTTGTCCTCGGTCCAAACCATTGCATACTGCATAAGGGTGCCTTCAGCTGTGTTTGGTGTAACGTCTTGAGCCAACTTTAAATTATGATCTTCAAGCATCGGAGCAAAAAATCTCATCTGCTCTCCCGAGTCAAACGAAAAACCAAAATATTCCGTAACTGTTCCGGCAAATATAATCCCTTCGCTATTAAAAAAATGAACTTCATCTATGTCAAGCAGTTCCATATATAGCTCAAGGCGATCGATATCGTTTAGAAGTGTTGGGTTTTCCGCAAGCAAATGCGCAATTATATCGGCCTTTCTTATGTAATCTTGTTTAAGATCGGCTTCCATTATTTCTATCGTTTGGTTGTTTTCTTCAATCTTTTCGGATATTTGGGTTATCTCAAGATTCGCTTCCGAATGAAACTCTCTTTTCAACTGGTTAACCCTCAAAACGTAACCGGTTGCGAAAGACACAACTATTATAATTAATATGGCAATGAGTAGCCTAGTTAGCAGTATTTTTTTCACATCAACGCTCCGCTTCGTTATAAATATTAATTCTCTATATACCTTGCCATTGAATATATTATATGTATATTGATTTTGCGCTCATTTTTAGTTTGATTTAGTATACCATACACACCTTTTCCATTCAATGGCGAGTGTATTAAAATTATATGAAATATCACTTTTTGTAGGGTATTATGGGATATATTATCAGTTATTAGAATTAAAACCCTCTGTTTTTTACTAAAAAAAAGAAATATATTGAAAAAACTTAATCTAAATCATCAACTTTTTGTTAACTTATCCTGTATTTTAATATTTAGTATAGAAAAAAATATTTCATTGGTTTATAATTTATTATATAAATTAATATTGATAATTCGATGGGAGACAGTATGAAAAACCTAAAAATCAAATTCAAACTATTGGTGCTATTAATATTTATGGTTGTGGTGCTTATTTTTACCGGTGCATTTTCGCTTTATTTTATGTATGAAATAAACAAGGGAACAACTGAAATATCGGGGAACTGGCTTCCTTCCGTTATTCTTGCAGAGGAACTCAACACAGCAACATCAGATTTTAGAATAGCCGAATATGCCCATGTTGTGTCTCAGGATGTTTCTGATATGCAAAAATTCGAAGCCGATCTTGATGAAGCCGAAGCTAACATACAAGATATGTTTACCAACTACCAAACAAACCTAATCACCAACGAAACAGACCGCGCGATTATCGAAAAAGCGGCAGCTATGTGGGCTGAATATCTCGGGATGCATGAGGAAATGATCGAACTTAGCACACTAAACGAAATCGAACCGGCGAGAGCAATTCTAGACGGGGAATCGCAGATATTGTTCGATGAAGTTTCGGCGGTTTTCTCAGAGCTTGTCCAGTTTAACAAAGATGGAGCAGATAAAGCAAACACAGATGGCGACGCTCTGTTTGAGCTGGTAATGATTGCGATGATTATAATAATTGGGGTTTCGATTGTTCTCTCAACGATAGTTGCGGCATCTATTATAAGCCTTATAGCTCGACCCATCGCCCAGATAGAAAAAGCGGCTAAACAGATGATTGAAGGAAAGCTTGACCCCGAAATAAGCTATAGTTCTAAAGACGAACTTGGAACGCTAGCTCAGATAATGGGGCTGCTTTGCAACATGATTAAAAGCATGATAGACGATATAAACAATCGACTTCTCGGTATCGCAAACGGAGATTTCACAACAGTATCGGAAAACTCCGAAATGTATGTTGGCGATTTCAAATCGCTAACCGAATATCTCGACAAAATTTCGGTTCAACTATCCGAAACTATGTCCGAGATAGATGGGGCTTCGGCGCAAGTAACGCAAGGTTCCGACCATATATCTGCGGCCTCGCAAACAATGGCCCACGGAGCTATCACCCAATCAACCAGCGTTGAACAACTCCTATCTGTCCTCAATGATATTTCTGAAGGTGCCGAAATAAACGCCAAAAATGCCGGTATTGCAAGGCTTGAAGCGGAAAAGAGCAACGCAAAAGCAACCGAGAGTAATATACAGATGCAAAAAATGGTTCTATCGATGGACAACATCCGAAAGAAATCAACCGAGATAAGCAACATTATTAAAGCAATTGATGATATATCGTTCCAAACCAACATACTATCGCTCAACGCAGCTGTTGAAGCGGCAAGAGCCGGAAGCGCCGGCAAAGGGTTCTCGGTTGTTGCGGAGGAGGTTCGAAACCTAGCTAACAAGAGCGCCCAATCCGCAACCGACACGACAACTTTAATAGCGGAAACGATATCGACCATCCAAGAAGGCACTATGATTGTTGATGAAACCGCCAAAGTTATCGAAGAAGTTATCGCCGCCGCAAGCTCTATAACAGAGCTAGTTGAAAAGATAGCCGTTGATTCCGAAAAACAACAACAAGCTGTTAAGGCAGTAACTGTTGAAGTTTCAGAGATCTCAAACATCGTCACCAACAGTGCCGCAACATCAGAGGAAACAGCGGCATCCTCCGAACAATTAAGCAGCCAAGCAAACCTACTTAAAAACCTAGTAAGCAAGTTCCAGCTTATTAAAAACGATAATGGGTTTTGATAATAGCTAAACTTTAATTAAAATTGGCTCTATTAACTAAAGGTTTAATCTTTTGTTGATAGAGCTGTTTTTATAATATTAAAAGCAAAAAAAGACCTCCAAACGGAAGTCTTTTTTGTTGTTTTGTTTGTTGAAAACTATCTCTTTGAGAACTGAGGCGCACGACGAGCAGCTTTGAGCCCGTATTTCTTACGCTCTTTCATCCTCGGGTCACGAGTTAGGAATCCTGCTTTTTTAAGAGCTGGACGCAAAGATTCATCAAATTGAAGCAATGCTCTGGCGACACCGTGGCGAACTGCTCCTGCTTGACCCGAAACCCCTCCGCCATTAACATTTACAACAATGTCAAATTTTGCGGTGTTTCCGGTTAGTTCAAGAGGTTGGCGAACGATTAGTTTCAAAGTTTCGAGACCGAAATAATCATCGATATCTCGGTTGTTAACTTTAACGGAGCCGGTACCATTGTAAAGGCGAACCCTTGCAACAGATGATTTTCTTCTTCCGGTTCCATAATAGAACGGTCTTGTTTCGTACATTTTATTCGGCTCCTTTCTTATTCTTTAATTGGCTGCGGTTTTTGAGCAGCGTTTTTGTGTGTGGGTCCTGCGTAGACACGAAGACGTGTTAGCGCTTTTCTTCCGATGACCGTGTCGGGAATCATCCCTTTAACGGCGAGCATCATAGCTCTTTCGGGTTTCGATTTCATAAGGGTTTTGTATTGGATTTCTTTTAGGCCTCCAACCCAACCCGAATGGCGGCGATAATATTTTTGTTCAAGTTTCTTTCCTGTCAAAACAGCGTCTTTACAGTTGATAACTACAACATGGTCGCCACAATCAACGTTAGGGGTAAATGTAACTTTGTTTTTGCCTCTGAGAATATCGGCAACTTTTGTTGCTGTTCTTCCGAGGGGTTTCCCCGCTGCATCGATTACATACCAATCACGTTTAACTTCTTGCGGTTTTTGAAGATAGGTAGACATCGTTTTCCTCCATAATTTTTTATAATAATCGCTGTTTTTAAACCAAAAAGTTTTTTGACAACAGCAACGTATTTCTTCGCCTTATTTTGTTGGCGCAATTAGTATTATATAGTTATTATTAAAGCTTGTCAACAGAAATATCTAAAAAATTTTATATATGTTTTAAGAACTTTAATTTTCTTTGTTTTTCTTTAAAATACTTCAATTTGCTCAAAAGCGAATTTTGCGATTTGTAGGAAAAATAAAATTTGGTATTATATATATAGTAATATTTTCAACAAATTAATATTTTAAAACAATTGAAAAAAAACAAAAAATGGGGTAGAATATTTAATATTGCTTTTAATGTTTAAGGAGATTTTTTTAGGTTATGAAAAAACTTATCGTTCTATCATTTATACTATCGCTGTTTTTAATCGGTTGTTCTCCCGAACCGCCTCCCCCTCCCGATTTTAGAAACGCAACGTGGGGTATGTCGAAAGTTCAAGTTGAAGACCTTGAAGAGGGCGAATATCTATATGCAGATCCAACTGTTATGTACTACCTTGGCGAACAAAACGAGCAAGACGCCGAGATTTCCTATTATTTCACCGAGGACGACAAACTGTTTGAAGCGCAATGCCGCTATGTTATCGGCGAGAGAACACTTGATGAATTGATATCAAGCTATGAACAATTCAGGCTTTATCTTTCGGAAAACTACTATGGCGAACCGCTAGATGAAGAATATCGAGTTGATATCAAAACCGGCACCGACTACGACACCGACACCGACAACAACAAGATATATCATCAAGTTATGAAATACTACACCGAATGGGAAACCGAAACCAGCCTTGTTAGCTTAAACCTTGATTATCTCAACCAAAGAGTTAACTATGTTTTAACGGTTACCGAAAAACCGATGCCGGAACAAACAGAACAAAGCTAGATTAAATACAATACCTAGGACAACCTTTGCGGTTGTCCTTTTGTTTTGCCAAAATTAAAAAACAGCGCTATATAAAATCTACAAAAATAATTGGGGCGACACATCTCGCCCCAAAATAAAATCTATTTTAATATTCCATATTTATATTTTAGTTCCAATATTTTAAGCACCGTTTCATCAAGCTGTTGCGCCGAAATCCCTCCTGATTTAACCTCGGCTAAAACTGCATCATATGCCTCTTTCGGATCTTGCGGCATCAAAAGAATATCAACACCGGCTTTAACAGCGGCGACCGCCACATCCCCCGAACGGTAGTTATCGATGATAGCATCCATATCAAGAGCATCGGTTATAACCAACCCCTCAAACCCTAAATCGCCTTTTAAAATATCGGTTATCATCTCTTTCGAAATCGTCGCCGGATCCTCCGTTCCGGTAACGTTCGGAACTTTGATGTGTGCCGTCATGATAACATCAACTCCTGCCTCGATAGCCGTTTGAAACGGCAAAAACTCAAAGCCTTTAAGGCGTTCTAGGTCGTGGTCTACCTCGGCTAGCGCATAATGTGTATCTACAAACGTGTCGCCATGCCCCGGGAAATGCTTTGCAACCGCAATTATCCCGTTATCTTGAAGCCCCGCAATAGCGGAAGGAATGTAGTTTGAAACCTGTTCCGCCGTCGTGCCATACGCTCTGTCCCCTATAACGGTGTTGTCGGGGTTGGAATATATATCGCAACTCGGCGCAAAGTTCATGTTAAATCCAATATCCGAAAGCTCGGTAGCTATCGTTTGCATATAGTTGTATGCATCCTGTGGCGTTTCGTCTTGAGCTATCGTAAGCGGCGCCGGAATTCTTTCTTCCTCTGAAAATATTCCGATAAGATTAAGCCTGCTTATGCTTCCGCCCTCTTCGTCGACCGAGATAAACATAGGATAATCGGGATATGCATTCTTCGCATCAAGCAAAAACTCGGTTGTTTGCGGAGGGGTACTCATGTTATATCCCGTTAATATAACCCCGCCGGGTCGGCAATAGCTGATAGTCTGCTTTGCTTGTTCCGAAAGCTCTGTCATGCCGTCGCCCTCTTGATCAAATTTAAAGCCCAGTATAAAGAGTTGACCAACCTTTTGTTCAACCGTCATCTTTTCAAGGCTAATCTCCGCTAGCGATTTTGTTTGAACCGTTCCTTTTCTCGGAGAATTGCTCGTTGCGGATGCTAAAAATTCTTCTCGCTGTTCAAGTTGGTTTTGTTCATATGTTCTAATCGCAAATGTTGACCCCGCCGCCGATACCGCAAAAACAACAATCGATAGTAGCGATATAACAAATGTTTTATTCTTCAAAATACATTTCTCCTTTTTTGTTTACAAAACAAAAATATATGTTATATTAATAGTATATATATTTTATATTTGTATTAAACATTTTCTATATTTAATGTATATTATAAGCAAAAATAATAATTTTAATAATTATCCTATTTTTTGGCTTAAAAGTCAAAACAATTTAAAGGGGGAATTTTATGAAAACATTAATCAAAGGCGCAAGCGTTGTAACTTCGAACGATATTTTTATTTCGGATGTTGCTATCGAAAACGAAAAGATAAGCGAAGTATCAAAAGATATCCCTTCCGAAACGTTTGACCTCGTTTATGATGCAACGGGAAAATATGTCGTTCCCGGCGCAATCGACGGACACACCCACCTTGCGATGCCCTATAAAGACATCCACACTTCCGACGATTATTTCTCCGGAACAAGAGCCGCTGCTTGCGGCGGAACAACAACGGTGTTCGATTTTATTTTGCAACAAAAAGGCGAGATGATGGATCAAAGCGTTCTGCGCCAACAACGTTGTGCTAAAGGTTTTCCGGCCGTAGACTATTCTTTTCACCTTGGCATATCGGATGTTTCAACAAACGATCTCTTAAACTCGATGGAAAGATGCCCATCGCTTGGCGTTAATTCCTATAAAGTTTATATGGTGTATGATTTTTTCCTAGACGACAACGACTTTTTAAAGGTTCTTAATAAATCGAAACAACTAGAGGGCATAGTTGGGGTTCATGCGGAGGACAAAGCTTTAAGCGAACAGCTTGTCGCAACATATCTTGAACAAAAAAGCGTTTCCCCTTGGTTCCATTATATGTCTAAAAACGAACAAGTAGCGGCAACCGCCAATCGAAAAGCGGTTGAACTTGCCTTGAAATCCGGCTCGAAATTTTATATAGCGCATCTTTCAGACGGCGACGGAGCGCAGTTTGCAAAACAGTTTGTCGACCAAAAAAAAGAACTCTATATCGAAACTTGCCCTCAATATCTTGTGTTCACAAACGATGTTTATAAAGGCGAAGATGCCGAGCTTTTTGTTTGTTCCCCTCCGATAAAAGGCGAACAATCAAAGGCGGCGCTTTTAGAAGCGGTTAAAAACGGAACAGTCTCGATGATAGCGACCGACCATTGCCCGTTTTTCGAAAAAGACAAAAGAGCTACAAACAACGGCAAAAACGGCGACTTCACCAAAATCCCCAACGGTTGCGGGGGAATAGAGCTTTGCTATCCATTTGTGTTGTCGCTCGCCAACAACGGCGATATTTCATATTCAAAAGCTGTTGAACTTTGTTGTCTGAACCCTGCAAAACTTTTCGGTGTTTCAGACAGAAAAGGGGATATCAAAGTTGGCCTAGACGGAGATATCGTTGTGTATGACCCCAATAAAAAAACAACCATCACAAACAGTATGCTCCACAGCTATTCAGACCACACTATTTATGAAGGTATATCTTTAAACGGCTACCCCGAAGCTACATTTTTAAGGGGCAACCTTATATACAAAAACGGCGAATTTTTAGGGCAACAAGGAATGGGTAGATATCTTTACCAAAACAACCCTCTTTCTCTTTATTAAATTGAATGATCTCCCATCCTGCATTTATAGCTTTTCCCCCAAAGTTCCATAGCAGACAAAACCGGTTCAAGACTTTGGCCAACCTCGGTTAAGGTATATTCAACCTTTGGCGGAACTTCGGCATAAACCTTTCGGTTAACAAGGCCGCTTTGTTCCATCTGTCTCAAGTTAGCTGTTAAAACCTTTTGCGAAATTCCGTTAACAGATTTTTTAAGCTCGCCAAAACGTTTTGTTCCGCTTTTAAGATCCCTTATAATTAGTATCTTCCATTTGTCACTTATAAGCGTTAGCGTTGTTTCAATGGGGCAATCGGGAAGTAGTTGTAGCATATTTTTCTCCTTAGTTTCTTTTAGGTAACTATAGCACATTTAAGTGCATACTTTACAAACGGCTGTTGCAAGCATAATATAACTATCACAACCAATTGTCAATACTACACCCAAAATTTTGTAGAAAAATAGGAGAATATAACAATGAGTTTAACAATTAAAGAGATATATGAAAAATTCGACAAAATCGGCTGTCTTACATTCACAACGGTTAGCGAACAAAACGAACCTATATCAAGAATAGCGCATCTTAGAGCCTATGATGACGAGGGAATATATTTCATGACGATGTTCACCAAGGATTTTTATAAGCACATTAAAAGCAACGGCAAAATTTCGCTTTGCGGCTTAAACGCCAAAACTCAAGTAGAACATAACCAAGACGGAATGCCGGTTTTTGAGGGTGGTTATGCAATAAGAATGACGGGTGATGTCAAAGAAATTTCAATCGACGAGCTTAAAGCAAAAAACAACCCGACATTCGATTTTTGTATAAAAGACTATGAAACCTACAAGGCGATGGTGGTGTTTTGTATAACGTCGGGAAACGGCGATATCTTTGATTATGATTTTGAAAAGATAACAAGAGAAAACAAGCTTGAAAGAATTTATTTTTCATATGGCGAAAGGGAAATCAAGCTAAAAGGCTTGACGATAGATCCCGATAAATGCATATCGTGTGGCGTTTGCGAAACGAAATGTTCCTTCGTTGCAATTAAAAATCAAGATGGTTGTTATATGATAGATAACACACGCTGTGATGAATGTGGCGATTGTTATATAAACTGTCCTGTCGAAGCGATAGACCATTAAAAAACAAAGGTTTAAAAAAATGGATCAACAACAAATTCAACTTTATTTAATAAAATATTTATTAAACGAAAACCCACGCAACAGAAAAATTGAGATACCAACCAATCAAGAGGAACAAAAAAACCTGTTGCGTTCTCTCTTCAACATCCGCCCACCGCTTCCGATAAGCGATGAATTTTTAAAACTTCAGGACGAATACTTAAAAGCAGAGATTAAAGCCCGAGGAATTGTCGATGTTGATTCGCTATTTGAAACAAAGCTTAACGACAGGATATATCTTTGGAAGGGTGATATCACGACTTTAAAGGTTGATGCTATTGTCAATGCGGCAAACTCTGCGTTAATCGGCTGTTTTCAACCTCTTCATGCTTGCATCGACAACATCATCCACACCTATTCCGGCGTCCAGCTAAGGCTCGCTTGTGATGAGATTATGCGGCAACAAGGCCACGAGGAACAAACGGGAAAGGCTAAGATCACGTCTGCTTACAATCTGCCAAGCAGATATATCCTACACACCGTCGGACCGATTATCTCAGAAAAGCTCACAGATAAAGACCGAAAGCTTTTGGCAAGTTGCTATAATTCTTGCCTTGAATTGGCGGTTGAAAACGGCGTTAATTCGATAGCTTTTTGTTGCATATCAACCGGTGTGTTTCGGTTTCCGGGGCAAGCCGCCGCCGAAATTGCGGTTGACACCGTTTCAAAGTTTTTGCAAAAAAACAACACTAACATAAAGGTAGTGTTCAACGTTTTCAAGGATAACGACCTTAAGATTTATCAAAACTTATTAAATAAATGAACCAGCTAAAAAAAGAGGAACCCTTATGTTTTCTAACAGCAACAATCCAAAAACTTCCGAAAAGTTTTCGGAAAACATCGATACAATTAAACAGCTTATACAAAACTCCGATGCAGTTGTATTGGGCGGTGGGTCTGGGCTTTCGAGCGCCGCAGGGCTTTTATACAGCGGAGAAAGGTTTGAGCTTCTTTTTAGCGACTACATAAAACGCTATAACCTAACCGATATGTACACAGCGGCTTTTTATAACCACAAAACCCCCGAACAACATTGGGGATATTGGAGCCGGCATATATACCACAATCGATACAACGCCAAACTTAACTCGACATATCAAAATCTTTTCAACATCATAAAACAAAAAAACTATTTTGTTTTAACAACAAACGGAGACCATCTTTTTTTGCTAAACGGTTTTGAAAAAGAGCGGGTGTTCTACACTCAGGGGGATTATGGGTTGTTCCAATGTTCAAAGCCTTGTCACCAAACGACATATCAAAACAAAGATATCATCTTCGAGATGGTCGAAAAGCAAACCAACCTTGAAGTTCCAACCGAGCTTTTGCCAAGATGCCCTCGTTGCGGACGTGATATGAAGGTTAATCTCAGGATGGATAAAACGTTTGCCGAACCCGACGGTTGGTTCGAGGCTTCTAAACGATATGAAAATTTTCTCAAACAGAATATAGATAAAAAAATCTTATTCTTGGAACTGGGGGTAGGTTACAATACCCCAGGAATTATCAAAATTCCCTTTTGGCAGATGACACACCAAAACAAAAACGCTTGGTATGTCTGCTTAAACCTAGATAGAATAGATTGCCCCAACGAAATATCAAATCGTTCTGTCTGCATTAAAGGGGATATCTACGGAATAGTTAAACAGCTTTCGCTGTAAATTAAAAAAGGCTATGGATTTTAGCGCTAAAATCCATAGCCTTTTTTGTTGTTTAGTCTGTTTTGGGAAAGAGCCGTCACATCAGCCACTTTCCACCCTTTAAAAAACCTAGAACATCAGTTCAAAAAGCTCTCGTATTTTATCAACAACCCCTACATCTTCTTGTTGTTCTGTTGCCCTTGGGGTTGTTGCTTCATCGTCGGCACTGCTCGGTTTTTCTATACCCTCTGTTTTAAGAACAAACTGTATCGCTTCAACGTTTTGATTGCGTTCCGACACAAACGACTTTGGAACAAATTCACTAGCGAAACTTTCCGTTTCGGCTTCAATCGTTTGGTTGATCTCGGTTTCAACCTCTGAACCCATGCCGTAGACCTCGTTCGACATCGTGTTAACCCCGTTTTGATAGAGTTCAACGCCGCCAAGAAGCCCTGCCGCTCCGCTCGTCATCGTGTCGAAGTTTATCGCCATCTCACCTACGCCCCCCGTTATTTGAAGAGAGCTTCCCATAATCTCGCCCACCCCCGCCATATAACCGCGTACGCCGATGTTATATTCGATACTGCCTATGAACTGCTGAATAGTTGCTATCGTTGCAGCGTTGGCCGGGTCGGGTGAAAGCATCGTTATAACATTGGTCAACACCGTTTTATAGTTGCTTTCGGTAAGGGGTGGGAACTGTGCGACAGGCGGTAATGGTAGATTAACTCCGTCAACTATCTGTTGCGCTTGCGCAATTGTTCCGTCGATCATCTGTTGGTTGCCAACCTTTAGCGCCGCAGTTTGAGAATTAAACTCCTTGACCCCCTCAAAGTATAGGTTTGCGCCGTCTCTCAGTTGCTTTAACCCCTCGTTAAACTTAATCATACCGTCGGTCAAAACCCTTGTTCCGTCCGAGATATCGTCTATTCCGTCGCTCAAATCATGGATGCCTTGTTCAAGGTCGGAAAGTTGCGTCGTTAGTTCTCCCGAAATCGACGAAACATCAAACGTTTCCTCGATATCAAATGTCAACGGCACCGCCACAAACTGCAACCCCGAAAACTCGAAATCCTCAACATCCATCGTCATATATATATTTCCGCCCTCGTTTGGCATAAACACATAAGAAACGGTGCGGCTTCCGCCAACCGACGAAACGGTTATTCCGTCCCCCGTTATGTTATCAACTTTTTCCGCCGAAAACGCCGCAGACATTTGAACCGCCAACGTGTCAAAAAAGCCATCCGGTGTTTCGCTTTCGGGCGACACCGAAACAGCAACCCCAACCTTTCCGCTTTTGCCATATAGCTCGCTTGCTTGTATCTCTTTATCTTGATAGAAATACTTAACGTCGATAACCCAAGGCAATGAGGCGTTTTTTAAAACTCCGTTATAGGAAAACCGCCCCTCCTGCGTTGCAACAAGCTCAACGGTATCCCCCGAAGCTTTAATCTCTTCGCCGTTGGTTAAGTTGGTGGTCGTTTCATATCCGCTTGTATAGTCTGTTATCTTGGTCTTTCCCAAAACATCAAACGAATTAACAACTATTATCTCATCGACCGAACCGTTAGCATTTAAAATTCCATACACAACCTCTTCTTTTGCAATCGAAGACGAAGCGATGCTCATTGGAGCGACAACAACACTAGACAAAAACATTACGACTAGCAAAACAACAAAGCTTTTGCTTTTCAAACTTTTATGTTTCATTTGACACCTTCTTTCCCACCTTAAGTCTTGCGTTTCGATATTTTCTATCAAAAAGTTTTATAAACGGATCAAACACAACTATCATAGCCGGAACGAACAAAAGCACCATCACCACCGATATAATAGCCCCTCTTCCAAGCATATTTCCAAGCTGGCTGATAACTCCGTTGGTCGAAACAAACCCGAGCGAAAAACACGCCGAAATCAATATAAACGCCGGAGTTAAGATCGAAGGGGTTGCGGATTTAAAGGTAGCTTTAACCGCCTCCCATTTTGAATGTTTTAAACGAAGGTCGGTGTAATGCGTTGCGAACAGAATGCCATAGTCTACCGTTGCACCTAGCTGAACCGAGCTTATTATAAGATAACCGATATAAACTATTAGCTCATCTGTGAAAAACGGTATCGAAAGATTGATGTTGATAGCAACCTTTATCGCAACCACCAATATTAACGGCAACGTTATATCTTTAAACGTGAACACCAAAACTAGGAAAATAGCTATAATCGAAGCGATGTTGACAACAACGTTATCCTTTGTAACAACGTTCATGAGGTCATAATTGCTGACCGCCGTTCCAACAAGATAGTTTTCGTTTGGATAATGTTTATCAAGCGTTTGACGTAGCTGTTCAACGGTGGCAAAAGCTATCTCCCCCTCTTCGGGTATGTTGGCATAGAGAATCAACCTTGAATAATGTTCCGACACAAAGTTTTCCGATATGCTGTTTGGCAAAAAGCTTTCGGGAACTTCGTTTCCGACCATCTCGCCATACGACATTACCGATGTCATGTTGTCAAGCGATAGAATATCGTCGACAAGCAGTTGCTCCACCGTAGGGTTTCCTTTTGGAACGAGCGCTACCATCTGGGAGGAGTTGCCGAAAAGCTCCGCTATCTTCGCTGTGTCCTTTGCGACCCTTGTTTCGGGGCCGTTCATTGCGGAAGAACCATAAACAAACTCGCTTTGACCTTGCGCTACAAAGCTAGGGTATATAAGCAAAACTATTATAATTGAAAATGGAATACATATTTTTAACGCAACTTTTGAAAAGCCGTTAAAACTCGGGAAGAAAGATCGATGCCTCGTTTTGTCGAGAAGCTTTTCGAAATACATCGCCAAAACAGGAAGCAGACATATAACCGCAACAAGGCTTAGCAATATCCCTTTCGCAAGAACTATCCCAAGGTTAACCCCTATCTTAAACTCCATAAGAACCAAAACCAAAAATCCAAAAATAGTTGTCAACGCACTTGAAAATATAGCGGGTGCGGATTTTCGCATAGCCTTTTCCATGGCGGGGCGAATTTCCATCCCCTCATCTCGATAGTCTCGAAAGCGATGAAGCAAAAAAACCGCATAGTCCATCGAAACCGCAAGCTGCAGTATTGCGCTGCAAGCCCTCGTTACAAACGACACCGACCCCAGAAAGATATTTGAACCCTCATTTAAAACTATCGATATTCCGATAACGATTAAAAACAAAACCGGCTCGAACCAAGAACTTGTCGACATAAACAGTATTAAAAGAACTATCGGCACCGCAATCATCATGATTTTTGGCATCTCGTTCATCGTCACTTTTTGGGCTGCCGCTGTGCTGACGCCGTCTCCCGATGCCATGCCCTCTTCGCCGATGACGGCATATATCTCGTCGGCTGCCGATGTTAGCAACCCGTCGTCTACAACGACGGAATAAAAAGCGTTCCCATCTTTATACCAATCGTTTGTAATGTCGCTGTCGCTCGTTAAGAGCGGATCGGTGACATCGATAGTGTCGTCTAGCCATAGCACCAGCTCGACCCCTTCTATGCTCTCGAGCCGAGATTTAATCTCCATCGCTTCGCCGATAGAAACATCAGGAACGACTATGTTAAAGTTAGGTAGGTTTTGGCTAAAATTATCGGTCATAACGTTTAGCGATATAGTTGAATGGCTTTGGTCGGGAAGGTAGTTCAAAAGATTATAATCTACCGGAACAAACAAAATCATTACCGCAAAAACAACCGTTAACAACAAACTAATCGTCAACACTATTTTCTTGTGGTCAAGAACTATCTTTGCAAATTTTTTCACCCTTTGCCACCTTCCATTTTATTATCAAACGCAATAAAAAAATTCATCTATTCTATATATAATAAATGTTATTTTGTCATAAATCAATTAACTTATTTTAAAAGTTTAATTAAAATTCAACAAAAGCTATATATAAGTTAACAAAAGTTCTGAAATTTTAAATAATAGCTAAATTGATTTTAAAAAATTCATACAAAAAAGGGCAGTAGCAAAACCTCTCGGCTTCGATACAACCCTTATTAGTTGATTACATTGTATTAAATTTAAGCTATGGCGCAGGAATAACATCTACCCCGATAATGTCTATCCATTCGTTTATCTTTGTTCCGCCGTCTTGAGTATATCCGGCTAGGCCAATCTGGCCGTTCAACGTGTTTATATGAAAACAAAAACTAGTAGCGTTGCCAACCTCTGATTGAGCATCGCCAATTTCGCCAACTGCTCCCGAACCTGTGAAATCGGGCGCAAGGCCATCCGAACCCATTATGCTTATAATCATCTCTTGAAGATGAACAAGCGAGGTCGAATCTTCAAGCCCCGGATATTTTCCGGAAAACTCCGAAACTCTAACAGCTTGCGGAGCTCTTATATAAAGCTTTCCGCCATAATGGGAGGGGTCGGGGCCGTTGCCGGTTGCCCAAAGCACCTCTATTAAAACGCCGGAGGGAACGTTGCTTTTGGGGTCAGCTACCGCAACGGTTGCGGCTCTCATAAGATTTGTAGCGGTCTGCAGGTCGTTTGATTGCCTTGCTCTTTCGACATATCTTAGATATTGCGGCGCTAGAACTGCAGCCAAAACAGCTATTATAGCAACTACAATTATTAATTCAACCAATGTAAAACCTTTGTTGTTTTTCTTCACTTTTTAAACTCCATATTTTGAATATAATTTTAAGTTATATTAGTAGCTTTTGACGATAACATTATATGATATTAAATATTCTTTGTCAAATTTAAATACATTAAATTCCGCTATTTACTTTTTTTATGTCACACATTGCTCCAACAAGAATAGTATGAAATAAGACTATCGCAGTTAGGAGGTGGCGGCCATGAAAAAAGGTGCTTATCTGTTGCCAAGATATGCTCTTGCGGCTTCGCTCGGCATACTTTTAAGCTTTATCCTTCCCGAAACTATGCTGATAATTGTTACAACGATTATATTCTCGGCTTCGCTCGCAGTCATAGTTTTATACTATCGTTAAACAAAACATTTAATGTTAATTTATTATTTAAAATAACGGCGGTAACTATTCAAGAATTTTTAAAAAAACAACCCGGCCAAAACCGTCAGCTCCCTTTTCGCTTTAAACATTAATCTATTCAAGAAAGGAGCATTACAAAAGTTATGCAAATAGTTGTTGTTAAAAGCCCAAAAGCTTTAAGAGGTATTCTTCGAGTTCTATTTAAAATCAAAAAAGAAAAAGCCGAATAAAGATACAAACCTTCTTTTCACATTTATTATAAAAAAATCAGGCAAAATTTTCGCCTGATTTTTTTGCGTTTAATCATATTTCATCAACAAGGAGCATAAAGATTGATAACGTGAAAAGGAGGATTTATATGGACAACAATTTTTTAAAAACAATTCTTTCGTCGAGCGAAATAATCTTGGAAACAAATGTCGAGCTATCGGTTGAAGATGAACTTTCGATCCCCGACTATCGCCCCTCGGTGTTCAAGGTTCTAAAGGTGATTTCTGAACCGGTCATTATGCAAAAGCTTATAGTCGGCAACAGAGTAACGGTGGAGGGCTATATAAAAGCTACCGTTATCTACCTATCCGATGAAAAACCCGGTATCTTCGGAATGGGTACAAGGCTTGCTTTTTCCAAACAACTTGATGCAAAACAGGATGCCGGCGACACAGGCAGCGTCTTCGCTTCCCCTAAGATATCATACCTAAACTGTCGCGCAACAAACAAGCGCAAACTCGATATAAGGGGCGCTGTTTCGGTCGATATAAAAGCAACCAGAGAAAAACAGCTCGAGATTATCGACGGCAACGACAAGCAAAAAGTTGAATTTCTAAACACCGATCTTACCGGAGTTAAGATTATTGAACAAGCAGAAAAACGATTTACACTAGAAGAAGAAATAGAGATCGACACAATAGAGGGAATGACACCGGAACTTATAAGGAGTTCGACCGAAGCGGTTGTTGAAACAACAACTTGTTTTGATGGATATATCGAAGTTTCGGGCTACTTCATAGTTTCAACGGCTTTTTCCTATTGCAACGAAGAAGAATATTTCGTTCGTCGTTTTGTCTACACTGTGCCGTTCAACCAAACTATCGATGCGAAAAACTCGACTAGTTCTCTTGAAGCCTCGTCAAGCATCAAGATCATCTCGGGTTCTGTTCAAAGCGAACGCATGAGCGGCGGAGCAAACGAAGTTTCGATAACGTCGGTGATAACCGCAACGGCTACAGAACCCCAAACGATAACGGCGGCAATAGATGCTTTTTCTCCGAAACATGAGGTAGTCATCGAAAAAACAGCCGTCTCATTTCAAAAAGAAACTATAGATATAAATTTAAAATTTGAAAGCACTCTTAAAACGTCCAAGATGAACAATCAAAAACTTGTTGATTGTTTTGTTGAAACCGAAACACTCACCGCCGAAATTAGCGAGGGTGGAATGATTGTCGGCAAAGGCGAAGTTTGCGTAATCGTTTCAAGCATCGACGATGTTGAAACAAAGCAGGTGGTTTTTGAAATTTCCGAAACCCCGACAACGGTTATAAACAGCTTTGCTCCCGGACTAAAACTCCCCGTTATAATAGAGAATGTCGATTGGACCGAATCGGAACAATCAATTGATATAGTGGTCACAGGGTATATAAAAAGCAACAATTTTTCGATGGATAAAGTTGACGTTATAACCAAGATAGATATAAAGCAAGACCAACCAAAGCCGAAATCTCCCTACTCTTTAAGTGTTTATTATTCGCCTGGAGATGAAACGGTGTTTGAAATTGCAAAACGTTTTAATTCTTTAGCAAACGTCATAAAAACCGAAAACAACCTGACAGACGAATTAATCGAACAACCAACAATGCTTTTAATCCCTAATCTTTCGGTTTAAGGAGGAAGATAGAATGGAGAATATTTATAAAGATATCGCCAAGAGAACCGGCGGAGAGGTTTTTATAGGGGTAGTAGGTCCTGTGAGAACCGGCAAATCAACGTTTATTAAAAAGGTCATGGACACCCTTGTTATCCCAAACATCAAGGATAACCTGCGCCGTGAACGTGCTGTAGACGAACTTCCGCAATCGGCCGGCGGCAAAACCATCATGACAACCGAGCCTAAATTCATCCCGGAACAGGCTATCGAAGTTGAGCTTCAAGACAACACTAATTTAAGGCTACGCTTGATAGATTGTGTTGGGTATATCGTCGACGGTGCGATAGGTCATATCGAAAATGAACAGCCGAGAATGGTTGTTTCCCCTTGGTATGAAACCGCCGTTCCATTTAACATCGCCGCCGAAACCGGAACAAAAAAGGTTATAACGGAACATTCAACTATCGGTATCGTTATAACTACCGATGGGTCGATAACCAACATTAATCGAGCGGAATACGAAACGGCAGAACGCCGAGTCGTTAGCGAACTCAAAGCGCTTAACAAACCGTTTGTCATGCTTTTAAACTGTCTTAACCCGAAATCGGAACAAAGCGTTGGGCTTGCCCTCATGCTTCAAAAAGAATACGATGTTCCTGTCTTGCCGATAAACTGCCTCGAACTCGATGACGTCATGTTAAAACGTATTCTAAGCCTTGTAACGAGCGAGTTCCCGGTTAATCAAATCAACTTTAAACTTCCCGGTTGGGTAAACTTTTTGCCGAGAGAACATAAAGTTAAAACCGATATCTACGGAGCAATTAGATATTTCAGCTCCTCTGTTTCAAAGATGCGGGATGTTGGGGTTGTTATTCCGGAATTTGAACAATGCGAATCGATTCTTTCGGCTCAAAAAACTTCCGCCGACCTTGGCGACGGAACTATCGAGATCGAAATCACCCTTCCGCAAGACCTGTTCTACCAAACCATAGGCGAGATGACCGGCATCGATGTAACCGACCAGGCGAGTTTGTTCTGTTCGTTTGCAGAGCTTGCCGCCATGAAATCAAACTATTCAAAGGTTATCGATGCGGTTGAACAAGCAAAGGCAACAGGTTATGGAATTGTTATGCCCTCTATTGATGAACTACGCCTGGAAGAACCCGAAATAATGAATCAGGGTGGCAAATATGGCGTTCGCCTTAAAGCTTCCGCCCCCTCTATCCATATGCTTTCCGCCGACATAACAACCGAAATCAACCCGATAGTCGGAAGCGAAAAACAATCGGAAGAACTCGTCATGTATCTTCTCGGGGAGTTTGAAGAAAACCCGCTTAAGATTTGGCAATCCAACATATTCGGAAAATCCCTCAACGAACTTGTCAACGAGGGTCTCCAAAACAAACTAACCCGCCTGCCAAGCGAAGCTCGAGGAAAGCTCCAACAGACGCTCGAAGGCATAATAAACGATGGTTGCAACGGTTTGGTTTGCATAATTCTTTAAACAAAACAGCATCCCAAAAAAAGATATAGAAAAATAAATTAGCTATTGTTAAACAACATAAAAGCGACGTTGCGTGACAACCCGAAACCTTTTATCTACCATTGATTTCGGGCGCACCACGCAAGGTCGCCCCTTGTTTTTTTAAGATGAAAAAACTAAAATCTAAACTTATATCGTTTTGAGATATTCATCGATAGCCGCAGCGGCAGTTTTTCCGGCGCCCATCGCCAATATAACGGTGGCCGCCCCAGTGACAGCATCTCCGCCGGCATAAACGCCTTTTTTCGAAGTTGCCCCCGTTGCTTCGTCCACTATTATTCCGCCCCAACGCTGGGTCTCAAGCCCCGCTGTTGTGTCTTTTATCAACGGATTTGGGGAAGTTCCTATCGACATAATAACGCAATCAACATCTATTGGATATTCGCTTCCCTCGATTCTAACCGGCCTTGCTCTTCCCGATTGATCGGGTTCTGAAAGCTCCATTCTTTCACAAACAATCTGTTTAACATATCCCCTTTCATCGCCGACTATCTCGATAGGGCTTGTTAAAAACTTGAATTCAATTCCCTCTTCCATTGCGTGTTCAACCTCTTCCGCTCTTGCCGGAAGTTCGTTTTCGGTTCTTCTGTAGACTATCATAACGTCGGCACCAAGCCTTTTTGCGCAACGAGCCGCATCCATAGCAACGTTGCCGCCGCCCACAACCGCAACTTTGTTGGCTTTGAAAACCGGTGTGTCGCTTTGCTCTTTATATGCCTTCATAAGGTTAATGCGGGTTAAGTATTCGTTGGAAGAGAAAACGCCTTTTAAGTTTTCGCCGGGAATGTTCATAAACTTTGGAAGCCCCGCTCCGGAACCTATGAAAACGGCGGAAAACGAAAACTCCTCCATTAATTCATCTATCGAAAGGGTTTTTCCAACGATAACGTTTCGTTCAACCTTAACGCCCTGTTCAACAAGGCTGTTTATCTCTTTTTCAACTATCGTTTTGGGAAGCCTGAATTCCGGTATTCCATAAACCAAAACTCCGCCCGAAACGTGAAGTGCTTCAAAAATAGTCACGTTGTAGCCAAGTTTAACGAGGTCGCCTGCGCAAGCAAGCCCCGAAGGACCCGAGCCGATTATAGCAACTTTTTTTGCATCGTCTTTCGGCTTTGAAACTTCGCCCGGTTTTTTATCGAAACAATAGTCTGCGCAAAAACGCTCTATTCTTCCAATTCCAACAGGCTCGCCTTTTATTCCTCTAACACAAAGCGCCTCGCATTGCGTTTCTTGCGGACAAACTCTGCCACAAACCGCCGGTAACGAGTTTGTGTTTTTGATTATATCAAAACCTTTTTCAATGTCTCCGCTTGCAACGGCCGACACAAAAGACGGAATGTCAACGTTAACGGGACAGCCCGCAACACAGGGTTTATTTTTGCAGTTGATGCACCTTCCGGCTTCCGCAATCGCTTGTTCTTTGGTGTAGCCCAGCGCAACTTCAAGGAAGTTATTAACCCTTTCTTTTGGGTCTTGAACCGGCATTTCATTTTTTTTGGGTGTCATATCCGCCATTGTTAATTTCCTCCTTGATTTAAAAGATTACATTCTTTTTGATGCGTTTCGGTTTCGAAATCTTTATATATAGTCCCTCTCGACAGCGCTTCATCGAAATCAATTTGATGAGCATCAAAATCGGGTCCATCAACACACGCGAAAACCATCTTGCCCCCAACCGTCAACCGACAGCCTCCACACATCCCCGTTCCATCTACCATAACGGGATTCATGCTAGCCGACGTTTTAACGCCATATTCTTTTGTTAGTTTCGAAACAAATTTCATCATGATAAGAGGCCCAATAGTTATAACTTCGTCATACTGTTCTCCCTGTTCGATAAGCTTTTTAAGCGCATCGGTAACAAGGCCTTTTTCCCCAACCGAGCCATCATCCGACATCATGACATATTTATCGCTAACATCTTTAAACTCTTGTTCCAAAATAACAAGGTCTTTTGTTCTGAATCCTACAATCGAATGAACCTCTGTTCCTTGATTGTGCAAAGCTTTTGCAACAGGATATGCAATGGCGCAACCAACGCCACCGCCTACTACAGCAACTTTTTTTAGCCCCTCAATGTGGGTAGCTTTTCCGAGCGGTCCTGCAAAATCCGAGATATATTCACCCTCGTTTTTGTTGTTAAGCCTAACCGTTCCTGCTCCGACAATCTGGAATATAACCCGAACTGTGCCTTTTTCGGGGTCGGCATTAGCGATAGTTAGCGGTATTCTTTCGCTGTCTTGGTCTACCCTTAAAATGATAAACTGGCCGGCTTTTGCTTTTCTTGCAACAAACGGCGCTTCAACCTCCATCGATGTAACGGTTGGATTAAGGCTCTGTTTTTTAACTATTTTATACATTCCGCTCTCCTTTTGGTTATTAGTTATATTTAATTATTATTTAAAAATTTTTTGAAATTATGTTTTTTCTTAAGCTAACGATCTATTCCTCCGAAAGGCTCAACCATTCATCGGAATAATCCGAAAGTTTCTGCTTGTTTTGTTCAAGCTCTTCGCAAAGCGCCATAAGCTTTCCAACATCTTGAGAAACTTGTTTGCTGTTTATAAGCAGCTCTTTTTCGGCTATTTCGGTTTCAAGCGTTTTTATCTCTTTCTCAAGAAATGAAATCCGCTCTCGTTTTTGCGCTCGCTCTTTTCGTTGTTCCTTTAAGTTTCCGCTAACGGTTTGTTGAGGCTGTTCGGGGCTGTTCGAGTTTTGTTTATCCTCTTTGTTTCCCGCTTCCCCCTTCGCTTGCGAAAGAAAACTTTCAAACGTTTGATAATCTTCAAACACCGTTGCTCTTTTGTCCTCGATGTATATTATCGTTGCCGAAAGTTTTTCCATCAAAAATCTATCATGCGTGACCGCCACTAGCGTTCCGTCATATGATGTTAACGCTTCGCAAATCATATCTTTTGTGTAGATATCGAGATGGTTGGTCGGCTCGTCTAGTATCAATAGATTAGGTTTTTCAAGCGACAGACGGCAAAACTCAAGCCTTGCCCTCTCGCCCCCCGAAAGACCCGCTCCGCTTTTAAAAACATCCTCCCCCTTAAATCCAACTTGCGCTAAGATATTTCGTATCTCAAGTTGCGGCATAATAGGATAGATGTTTCTTATATAGTCAAACGGCGAAAAACTCTCCGCTATTTTCGGAATTTGAGCAAGATACCCCGGTTTAACTCCGCCCCCCAACACAACACGCCCCGAGTATGGGAGCAGTTGGCGCATAATCGTTTTAAGTAGCGTTGTTTTCCCCGTTCCGTTTGCCCCCGCTATAACCAATCGTTCGCCACGCAAAACTGTGTGGGTGATGTTTTCGCAAAGAACCGTGTTGCCTGCTTTTATCGAAAGATCCTTAATCGCCAAAACTTCTTTATACGGTTCTGTTGCCGAAACAATCGAAAAGCTCAGCTTTTCATGTTCTATATTCGAAATCTCCGCAACATCAAGGCGATTTTTCATCTTTAGCCGACTTTTCGCCATGTTGGAAGTTGAAGCTCTTGATATATTCTTTTCATAGTATTCCTGAAGCTCGGCAGCTTTCTTTTGATTGCGTTGGAAAACCTCTTTTTCTCGTTTGTTTTTATGTTCCCGCAGTTCAAGATATTTCGAAAAATTTCCGCTATACGTTTCGATGTTGCAGTTGATAACCTCAAATGTTTTTTTGCAGACGTTGTCGAGAAACTTTCTGTCATGCGACACCAACAAAACCGAACCTTTGTATGATACAAGATACTGTTCAAGCCATTCTATCGTTGCAAGGTCAAGATGGTTGGTCGGCTCGTCGAGTATCAAAAGGTCGGGATTCATAATCAAAAGCTTTGCTAAAGCAAGCCTTGTTTTTTCCCCTCCGCTTAAAACTCCCGCCGGTTTTTCCCATTCGCTTTCGGAAAATCCCATACCGTTTAAAACACGCTTAATGGTATAATTTAGGTTGTAGCCATCCAGCGCCTCATATCGTTCGCAAACCTGTTGATATTCCTCTATTAATTCAGGGTTATGAGCCATGTTTTGTTCTAGTTGTTTCATGCGAGAAAGAAGCCTCTTTGCGCCCCCAACCGTCTTCATCTCGTCGATAACCGAACGAGTTAGCGAAAGCTCGCTGACCTGTTCAAGGTATCCCAAAACAACGTTTGCAGCAAGGTTAATGTCTCCGCTGTTTGCCGACAATTCCCCCGTTAAAAGCTTTAAAAGCGTCGTTTTTCCCGACCCATTATATCCTGTTATGTTGGCTTTTTCGTTTGGATTAAGCCTTAAACTAACGTTGTCGAAGATTATATTAGCTCCGTATGAAAACGAAAGGTTGTTAATTTCGAGTAGCATATCTTTTCCTAAAATTAATATTTAAGTGTCCCATACAATATTAAAGCATTTCAACGGTTTTTTCAACAACTAATTATGCAGTATATAAAAATATTAACAAAATAATATAATATTAAACTTGTATTTATTACAATAATCAATTATTATATTCCTGTATGTAAAAGTGTTATTAATATAATTGGGGTTAACTTATGATAAAAACAAACAAAAAGCATCTCTATCCTCTTTGCCTGTTGCTTTCTTTTTTCCTGGGGTTTGAAACAGGGGCATTTCAACTTTCTACTCTATCGATTGCTCATGAATTTGAAGTTGGCAGCGGCATAACGGGGCTTATAATATCGGTTCAATATATCGCTGTTGCGCTGGGTTCGCTTATCATGGGCGGCGTTTCGGATCTTATCGGAAAGAAAAAAGTTTTGTCGGTATTTATTCCGTTGTTTGCGCTGGGTTGTTTTATAGCCGGAACCTCAATCTCTGTTTTCATCTTTGTTCTTGGCGTTTTTATCCTCGGCATAGCTTATAGCACTATCGAGGCGATAATTGGGGCCGCTCTCGCCGACACCAACCCATTAAAAAGCGAAAAACAAATCGTTAAAACCCAGTTTACTTTCAGCATGGGTGCGGTTTCGGGTCCGTTGGTGCTTGATTGGCTGATGGGTCAAGGCTATGATTGGCGAATTGGCTTCACAATCTGTGCGATAGCTTTCGTTGCGTTGTTGCCCCAACTTATGATAACCCAAATAACCCATACCGAGCCTGTTGTATTTGCCGATAGAAAAACTTCTCCGGGCGAAACACAAGGTTTCAAACAGTTTTTCAAACCATACTTTATCCTTTTGTTTTTCTCGATAATGATCTATGTTGGAATCGAAGCAAGCGCAGTTTTCTATGCCGATCCATTAATATCGGTAGAGCTTAACACTCCTGAATATGGCGCTTATGCTATATCGGCGTTTTGGCTCGCTATGGCTCTTGCAAGGTTTTTCCACGGCAGGAAGGAGAAAGATGCTAGAAAAATTATAAACCGTTCGCAGTTTATTACGGTTCTTCTTCTTTTAGTTTTAGCTTTTAACCAAAACCCGGTTATATCATTGATAGTCTTTTTGGTTGCCGGCTATGTGTTTGGGCCTATTTGGCCTCTTCTTATCAGCCTTGCGGTTTCGGAATACCCCAACAATTCGGGTCGTGCTTCGGGTCTTATGCTAGTAGCCAGCGGAACCGGCGGAGCGGTGGTTGTGTTTTTGCTGGGATTCGTCGCCGACTTTTTCGGATTTCAAAGCGTATATCTTGCGTGTGCAATAATCGCCCTTATTATATATCTTTGGTTTAAAAACTTTGATTTCGAAACTTTTGACCGAAGAAAAAAAGCTATCGAAAAAGCCGAACGCGAAAGAAGAATTCGAGAAGAAGTTAATTCGCAACCATAATAATACAATTTTTAGTTTAAAAAAACAAAGGATTATGCCAAAACTCAATTTGGTTCATAATCCTTTTTGTTATGGCTATTTTTTATCGCTCGCTTTAAAAAGCTTGTCTAGCCCGTTTTGGTCTAGCGTTCTTTCGCCAACCATAACCGGCTTGCTGTTGTTTCGTCCGTGATAGTCTGAACCCGCTGTCTCAAAAAGATTCCATTCAAGGCATATCTTTTTCATATCGTTTATCTTGTCGGGATTGTTTCTCGGGTGGTTAACCTCAAGCGCATCGATTAGACCCATCTTTGCAAGATCATAGCTTAACCCCAACGAATCATATATCGTTGGATGAGCTATCGACACAACCGAGCGGGATTCTTTTATATGCGAAAAGACGGTGAAGGCATCAAAATATATCGGGTCTTCTTTGCAACATCCGCTTAATTTGCCAAATAAAAACTTGAACTCATCTCCGTATAGTTCCTTTGTGTAGCCAAAATCGATAAGCACCTGCATAATATGTTGCTTGAAGATAGATTCCGTTTGTTTCGCAACATCCCAAACTCTTTCGACCGTTAGTATCGGGTAGTATTTCGACGCTTTTTTTATCATTATCTCGCCGGCACGTATTCTTTCGTTTTTTGCGTTTTCGATAAGCGGAAAAAGCGCCTCTTTGTTTTTTGGCATATAGCAAAGTATATGAAGATTTCGCCCGTTATAGGGATTAATTGCGGAAAGCTCGATGCCTTCGATAACTTTAACGGCGTCCCCCTCTTTTGAATAACTATTTTTCAAAGAATCATGATCGGTTATCGCTATGTAGTCAACGTTTGAAACTTTGGCTATTTCGATTAGCTGTTCCCTTGTCAGAAAACCATCCGAAGCGTTTGTGTGGGTGTGTAGATCTGCTTTCATTTTTTCATCACTTGTTCCTTTCTAAAGGATAATACATTTCAAATTGGTTGTATGATTTTTCATATTATGATATAATTCTACTCGTTGTGTTTATATTAAACATGATACAGATATTTAATGTTAAAGTCAATTTGAGGTGTAATTTTGGGAAAAACTAATTATAAAAGTATCGCAATGCTATTTCTAACCGCATTCATTTTTGGGACAACGTTTGTCGCCCAACAAACCGGGATGGACTACATCGGCCCATTCACATACATAACCGCTCGTTCGATAGTTGGAGCGTTGTTTCTTTTTGTTGCGGCTTTGATATACGATAAGTTAGATAAAAAATCTACAACCTTTTCGTTTAAACATTCCGTTAAAAAGTTTAAAAACGACCGAAACGTTGTCGTTGGTGGTGTGCTTTGCGGAATCGTTATGTTTTGCGCAACCGCTTTTCAACAGTTTGGCCTTTTATATACAACGGTAGGAAAAGCCGGATTTCTAACATCGCTCTATATCGTTATCGTTCCATTTCTAGGTCTTATATTCAAAAAGAAAATCCATAAAATAATCTGGATTTGTGCATCGATAGCGGTTGTCGGAATGTATTTTTTAAGCATCGGAGAAAACTTCTCGGTGTCGCTAGGCGATATTCTTGTGTTCATGTGTGCCGTTATGTTTTCGTTCCATTTTATGCTTCTTGACAAATATTCTCCAATAGTCGACTGTGTTCGCCTTTCTTGCATCCAGTTTATCGTGTGTGGCGCAATAAGCTTTGTCACCAGCGTTTTGTTCGAAACGATAACAATCGAGGGTATAATGGCGGCTTGGTTTTCGATTGTATATGCAGGGGTCTTTTCAAGCGGAATTGCGTTCACTCTTCAATCAATTGCCCAGCGAGACACAAGCCCGTTTGTCGCCTCCCTCATCGTTAGCCTAGAATCGGTGTTCTCGGTTCTTGCCGGTTTTGTTCTATTGGGGGAACTGTTAACATTAAGAGAGATTTTCGGTTGTGCCTTAATCTTTATCGCAATTATCCTAGCGCAAGTTCCCGATTTCCTATCGGCAAGAAACAAAAAAACATAAATATTTTTTTCAACCAAAAGTATTAATTCGATTAATTTATAAGGGCAGTAGCCCTTATTTTTTTTGACAAAAAATCTACAAATGAAATGTTGTTCAAAAAAAGTAGAAAATTTTGAAATTATTCACAAACATTTAAAAATCGTTCATTATTTATTGACACTATGTGTATATTTTGCTATAATTCGACATAAATTGTAATAACTGTGCAAAATTTGTCTAATTTGGTATTTATTACTATTTGAATTATATATAGGGGTGGTTTTATGAAACTAGTAAGACAAGCTTTTTTAACAACACTTGCTTTTATCTCAATCGCAATTGCTTTTTCCGCTAGCGCATATGCAGCCTCGGCCGAAACTATTTTAAGGGTCGGCTATCAACCCTATGACGATTTAATCGATAACATTGATCATGTTGGAAGCGAAGGCTATGGCTATGAAGTATTGAAAAAAATCGAAGAAGTCAGCGACTTTAGATTTGAATTTATCGAGATAAAAGGCGATGTTTTTGATGCTTTGGAGAACGGTACAGTTGATCTAATCGGGCTATACTATCTAAGCGAGCAGAGAGCCGAACAATATCTTTATCTTGAAACCCCCTTTAACTCGGTTCAACTGAGTATGGTTACAAAATCAGATAAACCGCTTCTCTACGGCGATCCCGAAAGCATCGACGGAAAAACCGTCGCAACCTATGCAGAAAACCCGGCAAACGAATTGCTTGACGAATTTTTATTTGAAAACAATATCTCGGTCGAGTATATTATGAATGAACTCCATAACTATCGAAACGTTGAAGCAGATTTCTATCTTGTCTATTCCTCTGATTCTAATCTTTCGGAATTTCAAACAATTTTAAACTTTGGAAAAAAACACACCTATATGATTTCCAATTACGGAAATGAAGAGATGATGTCGAAACTTAACGAAGCTCTTCACATCATCATAGCCGAAGAAAGCGATTTTTTTGAAACTCTAGGAGATAAGTATAACCACGATACATATCACAACCTACATCGAGATCTAACCAAACAAGAAACCGAAATATTAAGACAACGCCCCCTTGTTGTAGCATACGAATCGTCCCACCGCCCTCTTTCGTTCACCAATGATGATGGCGAAGCCGATGGAGCGATAATAGATGTAGTGAACGAACTCTCGGCGAAATATGATTTTGAAGTTGAATTTGCACCATATAGCCTGTCAGCAGGCGAAGGTCCTCCCGAAAACTGTGATGTCGTCGTCTCCGCTGTGGGAGATAATCAAGACATCATGGAAAACTATACCTCAACGATATCTTATTATAGTATGCAGATGCTTGCGATGGTTCCGAGAGGTCTTGGCATAGTGGGCGATGTTCCCGTTTCCGAAAACATTCGGAAAAGTTCACCAAAGATAGGCATAACCAGCTACCTCCACGTAAATTTCGATCTTTTTGCAAAAGAAGCGGTCGAAAATGAATTTGTTTTTTTTAATTCGTTTGAAGATCTTTTAAAAGCCTATGCCAACGGCGAGGTTGACATGGCAATCTTCACCGAAAGCGGAACTACCTATGCGAATTCATATCTATCCGACAACGAAAACTACACCTATGCTGCAGACTTTATGTTGGATTTCCATTATGCTATATCAAACGACATCGCCGATGTCTACACACCAATCTTCAATGTCATGCTTGACAACATCTCAAAAAGACAGTATGACGAAATTCTCATGCGCAACACAGCTACCCATTTCTATGAACCAACTTTTATCGATACTATAAAGGATAATTGGTATTATTATGCGATAGCGTTGCTCATGTTGGTTGCAGCTTTCATATCATACGTTCTTTATAAACAACAGCAAGAACAGCTTAAACTCACCAAAGCATATAACACAGATCCCCAAACCGGGCTTATGGCTATCCATAAATTTAGAGACGAACTAGAGGAAAAAATCCAAAAAGCCAAGCCAAACGAGTATGAACTCATCTCGTTTGATATAGATCTTTTTAAAACAATAAACACTCATTATAGCGCATTAAGAGGCACCGAAATCATAATCACTATAGCCGACTGCCTTAAGGACATATTTAAAAATTCCTCTGCGATTATAACAAGACGAACCGCAGACCAATTTTTAATCCTGCGTAGAATAAATCAAGGCGGAACGATGAAAGAGCTGTATACAGATCATATCCTTCCGGCAATAAAAGAAGTAATCGGTCAACAATATAACCTTTCGATGTCGTTCGGAAATGTCGTTATAGGTAATGTTTCAACCGAAAAAATCTCAGCATATATAGGGAAAGCAGATGATGCAAGAGTTGCCGGCAAATGCTCCCACAAAACAACGTTCATAACGTTTGATGAAAAAATGCAAAAGCAATATGAAGACAAAATCAACATAACTTTCCGTATGAAAAAAGCCTTAAAAGATCGAGAGTTTTTTGTTGAATACCAGCCGAAAGTTAATTTCAACACATTAAAAATAGGTGGCGTTGAAGCTCTTGTTCGTTGGAAACCAAAGCTTGGCGAAACAATCTATCCCGATGCGTTTATTCCTGTTTTCGAGAAAAACGGATTTATCGCAACCCTCGACCTCTATGTTTTCGATGAAGTTTGCAGATTTATCAAAAACAACCACAGCTTCATCGACCTTCCTTGTATCTCGGTCAACCTTTCCTCCCACACCATTCTTTCTGAACACCTCGTAAGTCGAATATCCGATATTGTCTCTCTTCATGAAATCGACCCAAAAATGATTGAACTGGAACTCACCGAAAGCGCAATAGAAACAGACCCAAAAATGTTCCTATCAAGAGTAAAACAGCTTAAAAAACTAGGCTTTAATATCTCGATCGATGATTTTGGTGCCGGTGTTTCCTCCCTTAACAGGCTAAGCGCTATCGAAGCGGATGTCTTAAAGCTCGACAAAGCTTTCTTTAATCTTGAAGGACAGGGCGGAAAAAGCTCTGTTGTTGTTTCGGATATCGTCAAGATGGCAAAGCATTTAAACATGAAGGTTGTCGCAGAAGGTGTTGAGACCCCTGCACAAGCAATGTGGTTAAAAAGCATAGCTTGTGACTATGCACAAGGTTATTATTTTGAAAAACCTATGCCGGAAAACAAATTTGTAGATCTTCTTGTTGCAAAAAAACAATATTCCATCTCGTTAATCTAAGAGTATCTTTAAGAGTGCGAAAGCCCACAGCATATATACTTGCTGTGGGCTTTCTTTAATTCTTTTTTTTGTTTTGCTGTAAAATTTATTGCTATTAAAATTGACTTTTCTTTCGTTATAACATAAAATACTGTAATAGATATTTTTATTGTAAATCAATTAAATGCTCAATTAACAACCGCTTGAACTAATGTTGCAATGAGGAGAAAACATCATCGGCGGCAAGGTTGAGATTGAAAGTCTACAACGTCAAGTTTACAATTAGTTTTTTTCAAACCAAATATACAAAAAGTTAAATAACAAACAAAGAATATAAACAAAATTATTTTAGGAGAACAATTTAAATGACTTCAGAAATGGGTATACAAATATTTGTGTTGGTGTTGCTAATCGGAGGGTCGGCGTTTTTTTCGATGTCGGAAACAGCGCTTATGTCTATAACAAAACTCGATGTAAGACACATGATATCAAACGATGTCAAGGGCGCAAAACTCATCGAAACACTAATCGACGACACACCAAAGCTGTTGGGATCTATCCTAGTTGGCAATAATCTAGTCAACATAGGGGCTTCGGCGCTCGCAACGGTTTTGGCTACCGATATATTCGGAAGCGCCGGCGTTGGCATAGCAACAGGGGTTATGACGTTGTTTGTGCTTATCTTTGGCGAAATCACCCCTAAATCTGTAGCGAGCCAAAATTCGCAAAAAACAGCTCTTTTTGTGTCAAAACCTATATTTGTAATAGTGATGGTATTTTCGCCGATAGTTAAAATTCTCATGGTTGTAACTAACGTTTTGATTAAACTTTTTGGAGGAAATTCCGACGCTAACGAATCGTTTATAACAGCGGAAAAGTTAAAAACTATCGTCACGGTTAGCCATGAAGAAGGGGTAATCGAAACCGACGAAAAAGAGATGCTCTACAACGTGTTTAACTTTGGCGATTCGTATGCAAAAGATGTTATGATACCAAGAACCGATATGGTTGCTATCGATCTTGATGCTTCATACAAAGATGTTATGCAGATCTTTAAACAACATCAATTTTCTCGAATGCCGGTGTTTAAAGATTCGTTTGACAACATTGTTGGAATGCTTTATATAAAAGATCTTTTGATGGATACCGAATTGAATGATTCTTTTACGATATCTTCCGTTTTAAGAGAAGCGTTTTTTATTCATGAATTCACAAAAACAAACAAGCTGTTTAAAAAACTGCAACTTAAAAAAATTGGTATGGCGGTTGTGGTGGATGAATATGGCGGAACTTCGGGGCTTATCACTATCGAAGATCTAATCGAAAGAATAGTCGGCGATATCGATGATGAATATGACCTGGATGAAGATGATTTTATCCAACTAAGCGAGACGGAATATCTAATCGAGGGATCGTTTCGGATTACAGAATTAAATGAAAAAACAGGGCTTAATATCGTTTCGGATGAGTTTGATTCGATAGGCGGATACATCGTTGGAATGCTCGACAGGTTCCCCAAAAACGGGGAAAAAATAAAGGCAGAAAACGCCATGTTTTTAATCGAGGATGCCGACAACAAGAGGATTAATAGGTTAAAATTAACTATTGTCAGCGACGAAACAAAAGAATAATTTAATGAATAAAGCCTAATGAATAACAAGATTATACCGACATTTATGAGCGTGTCGAGGTCGAAAGAAACATCTGTCTTGCAAAGCAAAAATGTGGGTTAGGTTTAATTCGTGCTAAACTTCAAAACACTACAGCCAGCGTTATTGCTATCATTATTGTTGTTCTGAATTTGAAAAAAATCCAGTCTGCCTTTTTTGTGATTTTTGATTGTTTGTTTTTGAACGCCTCAGAGGTTATCAGTTAAAATATTTTGGGGTTGTTCAGTAGATATTAAGTATTTGTTTTTTCGACAAAATATGCTTTTTGTTTGGGTCTGCTATATCGTAAGCGACGCAAAACGACAGCACCCCACATAAACTCATGTGATGAGCTTATGTGGGGTGTTGTTTGCAACGTTATGAATATATATGTTTATAGTGAGGTTAAGGCAACAAGTCCAACAACTTCAAACACGCTACCACCGTTCCGTGAAAACCTCGTGTGACGGAAGTTTTGGCAACGGTGCCGAAGGTTTGTCGAGATAGAAATATGAAACCGAAAGATAGTCGTCTTCTCTCGGTAAAAAGCCGTTGTTTTTGCCGTCGTCGCCTCTATTCCAACCGAGGGCTTGAACGGTGACCGTTAAATCACTGTCAAAACGAATTGGGTCTTTGACGTGCCAACGGTATAGGCAGAAACGTTGTTGAATTTGGTATAAGCCGTCGGGTTTTTGCATATTCATTCCGGCGTAAAGGTGGCTATATGGGCGGTATTCGCTCATGCAGTCCCAGTTGAAAGCGCCAAGAAAATAGTCCTCAAGCCCCGTTGTTGCAATGGTTGGATATTCTTTGTCTCCGTCGAGATAGAACTTGAATTCCCCTTCGCCCCACCAACGAGCGGTGCGATTTAAGCCGACATAAAGCGACGTTCCGAGATAGCACCCTTTGCCCTGCACATTCTCGAGCAATGTATGCACACCCATATATGGTACGGGCATAGACATACGAAACTGTGCGTGGAAATATCCGGCATCGCCGGGGATTTCTTTCTCCTCGAAGTTTATCTGATAAAATATGCTCTTTGAAACCGAGGAACGGTTTTCGAGTTCCATTCGGGCCCGCTTACGATATGGCATCGGAATGTAAGACGAAAACCCACGGTTGGAGGCTACCGACATTAACGCCGAGTCAACGGTGTAGTATGGGCCTTTGTTCCAATGATCTTCCGCCATGTCGTGGGGTTCGGCGAAGCCGTAGCAGAAAAATTCCGTCAACGGCGCTTCAACCGCCGGGGTTTCGCTGTCGTCCCAATAGATGCGGAAGATGAGTCCTCGGTCAACCTCCCCCGTTATCCACATCGAAACTATTTCACCCATGCCCTTGATGTCGCAAAGGTCATATCGGGAATGGGGTTTCATTGTTATAAACGGTCGTGATTTCCAACCCTTTCCGAGGCGTTCGCCGGAAGAACCCTCAAGCGGTTCACTCATACAGGCGGAACCTTTCGCTCCGCTTGGGTTTTCAGGACAAACCGAACGAGTTTTAACGTTGTTTAATGTATATAGCATTTTCTAATTTCCTTTTTGATTATTGTTTTTTCGCTAAGCCGCAACGTTTTGAGCGGTTTTGCGTTAGCAAAATTCAAGTCGCAAGACTTGAAAGCACAAAACTTGCCACGTGAAAACCTGTTTTCACGTTCTATCCTTTAACCGCTCCTGCCGCCATTCCGCTTTGGATCTGTCTGCGCATTAATAAATAGAGTATAACGATAGGCAAACTTGCTAAGATTGCCGCCGAGAAAACCGTGTTCCAATCGGTTGCGTATTGTCCGACCGCGCGGTAGATGCCTGTTGTTATCGTGTTGCCACGTTCCGGGTCAAGAAGATAAAGCGGAGGCAAAAAGTCGTTCCATATCCACATGCCGGAAAATATAACCACCGTCGAGGTGCAAGGCTTTAGAATTGGTAACAGAATTTTTCGGTATACCGTGAAACGGCTTGCTCCGTCGATTAATGCGCTTTCTTCAAGTTCTTTGGGTAGCGTTTTAAAAAACTCGGTGTAAAGGAAAAACGAAGTTGAAAAATAAACCGCAACGTTGAAAAAGATCATTCCGAGCAACGTATGGAACAACCCGAATATCTGCATCGTTTTGATACTTGGTATCAAAATCATCTGTGCCGGAACCATAAGCCCGAACATGAAAAATATCTGTATGACTACCGCCCATTTGCTCTCCATTCGAGCAACAACGTATGCTGTCATAGAGGAAGCGAACACAAGCAAAAGCAATGAGCTTCCCGTTATGACAAAGCTGTTCCAATAGAGCTGTGGAACGTTTATTTTGTTCCATGTTTGAATAAAATTATCGAAAGTAGGGCTTAACGGCAACGCCAACGGGTCGCCAACAATAGAGTCGTAGTCTTTAAAGGCGTTGACTACCGCAATGTAAAGGGGAAGAGCATAGAGAACGACTACTATTATTAATAGTATTGTCATCAGCTTATGGCCTATCCGTTGTCTTTTTAATGTGTTTTCCATTAATATTTCACCTCTCTCGATCTGAACCAAAACCGTTGTAGCACGCTAATGGCTATTATAAACAGGAACAACACCACGACAATTGCAACGGAATATCCAAACATATTATATTCTGTCATGCGAGAGATAGCGTTAACCGAAATGGTTTCTATTGTTTGGGGCGTCATAATTCGTACAAAGTCATATTGACGAAGCCCCGCTATGAGCGAGAATATTACACAGGTTATCATGCCGGGCATGAGAAGAGGTAACGTGATGTGTTTAAACTGCGACCAATATCCGGCTCCGTCTATTCTTGCGGCTTCGTAGAGTTCTTCGGGAATAGTTTTAAGCGTTGCGTCATACACAGTTATATAAAACCCAAGAGCCGCCCACGAAATAACGAACGTCACCGTTAATGTTGTTATAAAATCTGTCGCAAAGTAATCAAAACCTGCAATGCCGAACCACGCAAGAATTGTGTTAAGGATACCGCCGTCGCCTTGTGTCATATACGACCAGATAAACGAAACGACGACGCTTGAAAGAATTGCCGGTAAAAACATTATGGCTTTGGCAAAACCATAGATTTTTTCCTTTGTGTTGAGCCAAACAGCAAAAAGTATTCCAAACACGTTTTGTAAAACGGTGCTTACTCCCGTTATAATAATCGTAACTTGAAACGCATCCCAAAAGCTGTTGTCTTCTAAAATTCGAGCAAAGTTTCTAAGCCCCACAAATTTATATGTTGGCGCAATTCCGTCCCAGTTTGTTAGCGAATAGTAAAAACACATCGCTATCGGAACTATCATAAACAAAATATATATAATCGAGCCGGGCGCCATAAACAAAATGTTTGAACCCAGTCGTTTTGTTTTCGGTTTCAAAATTCTCACTCCTTTAAGGAATTAAATAAGGGGGCGTTGTTCGCCCCCATTTTGTAGTTTAAAAAAAATTATTCAGCGAAGTTTTCAAGCAACATATCAAACTCGTTGTCGAGGTTTTCAAGAGCTTCGGTTACATCTCCGCCCGAAGCTATGTCAAGCGTAGCTTTGCTTATAAGGTCTCCGCCACCTGCAATCCAAGCATTGTCACCGACTTGGTCAAAAAGGTTGGGGATAGCTCTGCCTTCGGCAACCGTTGCAACAACTTCGTTGTGAAGGTCAGTTGCTTCGTATTCAACACCACCGTTTGCAAGCGGTGAAAAAAGTTGTTCTGATTTAAGGAATTCGCCCGACCATTCTTCGTCTTCAAGGAAGAAACGAATAAAGTCTTTTGCAACTTCGGGGTGTTCGGTTTGCGAACTTATCGACAAACCTTCGTTGACCCAAGAGGGGATAATCATCTCGCCGTCGTCTGTCGGGATTGGGAAATATCCAACCTCAAACTGCATATCTCTGTTCATATCTTCGCCTTGTGCCCAAGAACCCATTATATACATCGGGATCTCTCCGCCAAAGAACTTGTCGTTGCTTTGAACAAATGTCATGGAGGATTTGTCGCTGACGTTGTAGTCGTTCATGAGCAATGAGAATTTATTTAATGTGTCAACAAACTCGGCGTTTTCAGCAAACGTTGTTTCGCCTGCCATGCGTTGAGCGGGGAAATCGGGGTTGTTTTGAAGAACTTCCGTTGCGCCTATGCAACCAAACGGAACAACGTGTGCCCAGCCATCTTTAAGGCCCATAACGTTGGGGGTAATGCCTTCATCTGCGAAGGTGTCAAGTATAACTACAAATTCGTCCCACGTTGTCGGAACTTCCAAACCACGCTCAGCAAACATATCTTTGTTGTACCAAACGCCGCCGACTTGGATTTTATAAGGAACAAAATATATACTTCCGTCGATACGGGAGATGTAGTCGGGGTTAATCATGTCGACATCGGCATCGTCAAGCTCCAAAAGGGCGCCGGATGGAACGTAGTCGGACGGGGTTGTCATAACCATAACATCGGGGAACTGTCCCGTTGCAAGCAACGTTTTTGCGTGTTCGTTAACGCTTATGTTGGATGCCGGTTGATAGAGCATCTCGATAGTTACGTTGGGGTTTTCGGCGTTGTAGCGGTCGGCTACCGTTTGCCAAAACTCACGAGGGAGTATGGGGGTTTCGTTTGCGAGGAACTGAAGCGTTATTTGTTCGTCGCTTGAAGTTTCGGACGAGCTGTCCGTTGTAGCCGGTTCTGTTGTCTCGGGAGTAGCGCAAGCCACAAACGACAACATCATAGTTGCTACGATAAATAAAGCAAGTAATTTTTTCATATTGGATTTCTCTCCTTTCAAATTAGCCATTTGACTATGGTTAGATTATATCTTGTTTTTGTAATCTCGAAAATAGGACAAATTCAAAAAACAGTGTGTCAAATTAACAAAGATTTGTTGACAAAAAACAAGTTGCACAAAAATCATATGTAGATTTTTGTGCAACTTTCATATTCTCTAGATTACAATTGGTTGCCACAACGCTATTTTCTATATGCGCTTGGCGGTTTACCCTTATACCGTTTAAATAGTCTCAAAAAATAGTTTTTGTCGGAAAAGCCCACCTGTTCGACTATCTCATATATTTTAAGGTTGGTTTGTTCAAGCATTGTTTCCGCAAGGTCTACCCGCTTTTTATTAACATAATCGGTAAACGGTATGCCCACCTCTTTTTTAAACAGGGTTCCGAGATATGACGGACTTATATACAAAATATCTGCGAGTTGTTTTAACGCAATGTTTTCCGTGAAATGCTTGTCTGAGTAGGCAAGCGCATCTCGAATGGTTTTGGAATATGTTGCAAGCGGTTCCGGCTTGAAGAGCGAACCAAACGAGAAAGCTATGCTTTCGACATCATCAACCAAAACACCAAAGCGAAACGCCAGGTTATCAGTAGCTTCAAATAATGAAAGCAGATGCGCTTTTTTCTCGTCTTCGTCAGCTGTTCCGCAAAGTATGCAGATAATTCCGTGTGTTGGGTGCAAAAATGCAACGCCAAAATTCTCTTCAATCAATTTTTTGTTTAAGTCGTTTGCTGTTTCATTCGGGTTGTTTGAACCCTCGACGTGGCATATTTGAAAAGTTCCGGAAAGTTGCGGAAGATTAATAGCCTCGCTTTTCTCGGAAAGTTCTTGTTTGCTTATAGTTCCCTCGACAAGGCGAAACAACGTGTTTTGACGTATTGCCGCACGAGAACTTTCGCCGCTTTGTTTTGGCGCTTTTGCCAAAGCGGCACTTAAAACTTCGCCGAGTTCTATCGGGTCTATGGGTTTAAGCAGATAGTCGCTGACTCCGTGTCGAATTGCTTGGCGAAGATAATCATAATCGTTATAACCGCTAACGATAACCATAGGCATATCGGGGAAGATCTTTTTTACTTCACGAACAAGCGAAACGCCATCAAGACCCGGCATCTTTATATCGGTTATAACTGCGTGAATGTCAGAAAGTTCTTTCAATTGTGAAAGCGCAGTTTCTCCGTTTTCCGCCTCAAATACATTTTCAATTTCAAGTTCAAACGTGTTGATAGCCGAAATTAAGCCCTTTCGCACTATCTCTTCATCGTCTACAACCAATATATTGAACACTCTATTTTTCTCCTTTCGGAATAATGACACGAACGCATAAACCGCCGTCATGCGAATTTAAAAGCTCTATGCCATACGTTTCGCCAAATAACAGCTTTAATCGATGGTTTACGTTTATAAGCCCTATGTGATAAAGGTTGTCGTCCGGTTGCGGTATCTCGAGTTTTTGCTTTAGTTGTTCAAGTGCATTGGGGTCGATCCCTTTGCCGTTGTCCGAGATATCTATTGCGATGTCTTTGGCGTTACCATTGGCATTGTCTTTGCCTTTGGCGTCGATCTCTTTTGCTGTTATACTAATTAATGCGGTTTCGAGTTTACCCTCAAAACCGTGCATAAGGCTGTTTTCAACTATCGGTTGAAGCGAAAGTTTAGGGATTAAAACCTCGCCTATCCTTGGAGAAATGTCGATACTACATTCTATATCCGCACCTTTGCTTAATTCCATTAGCGCAATATATGTTTCGAGATATTGAAGTTCTTCCCGAACACTTATTATATCGGGATTTCTAAGGTTTTGTCGGTATAGTTGCCCGAGCAACGTTATTAACCGAGCGGATTTATCGGCGTGTTCCACCGTTGCGCTTGAACGTATTGTTTCAAGTGTGTTGAACATAAAATGCGGATTAATCTGAAGTTGCAGCGAGCGAACTTTAGCTTCATTTATCGCTATGTTCGCTATGTATTCTCGTTCGATGTGTTCTTGAAGCCGCAACGTCATTTGGTTTAATCCGCTTTCAATAACGGCAAGTTCATCGTTCTTTTTAACCTGTATCGGTGTTCCAAAGTCCCCCGTTTCAAGCAAAGCCATATGGTTTACAATCTGCCCAACTCTGCTTGAAAACACACGAGCCGTCACGGCGCATATGGCAAGACATATGATTAGTATAACGGCGAGTATCGGAAAATTAGTTCTTAATGCGCTTTGCAAACTGCTTCGCAATATAGCATCGGTGTCGGTAACTTTTATACAGGAAAGTTCGCTCCACGAAACCAACCTTGTTTGAACCGTTCCCGGCATTTCGTCAATATTCTCTTGTCTCGTATGAATAGGCTGATCATATGCAAGCTCTTGATAGAAAATCTCTTGCTTTGAATTGACAACGTAGAAATCTCCCATATCATCACGCTCATCAAGGTCAAGCGGCGTAAAAAGATTATCAACCGGAACGTTTGCAAGCAACACCGCATTTTGCGCTTCGGCATATGGCGCGTCGCTTGCTTGTATGCTATGTCCGAAAGTATACACTAAATCGGAACGACTTGAACCTTGTGCCGATTGTTTGTTTTGAATTGTTATGCCAAACGTTCCAGCGACCTCTTTAACAAACTCGTCGCCAAGCCAATCATATTCCTGGTCGAAACGGGTGAACATACGCTTGGAAACAGCAGAGATTTTTCCCGTTCGAAGATCAACAAGTACAAGGTCTTGAACATAGGGGCTTGTTGCGACAAGCCGCTCTAAATAATCGACAACAACGTCATCTCTAACCATATCTGAAGGTCTCGAAATCTCTTCAACAAGGCTGTTGTTGTTCCCGTCTAAAAGATATGCACTCGAAAAAAGGCTTGAAATTTGTCCCAATTTTTCGTTTATCTCATCGGCACGTTTGCCCATGAGTTCTTCTTCATAGGCATGGCGGTTTTGCGCAATATCTGTTGCAAACCGTTGCCCCATCAAAAGCGAGAGTATCAAAAACCCCAAGATCATGATACACGAAAACCATATGAAAATTTTATAGACCAATTTTCCTCTCATACACCATACCCTCCGATTTTTGAAGTATATCACGGAGAAGGAGTAAATGCAATAAGGGCAAATACTGCTAACTTGGTAACGTTACAATCTTATTATTAATTTCATGTTAGAATAAAAGTGAAACAAACAAAATACAAATCGAGTTTTATTACAGTATAATTTCTACTGTTGTATAAAAATTCAAACAGCTTAGATACGATATACTAAATCGCATCTAAGCTGATTTTTGGATGAACTGTGCTTAACTTTCAGATAGCAACATATCATTCCATTAGCGTTGATATTATTCCGACAAAATGCAATACACCAAAATATTTTTGCATTTTCAATAACCTTTTCGCATAAATCCCGACTATATAGATATAACATTAAAACAGTGTGGAGGATTTTAAAATGAAAAAATTATTGACCGGGTTGCTTTTGGGAGCATTAGCATTTTCGATTTTCGTTGGTTGCAGCGAGAACAAAGACGGCGAACAAAAAGATTCTGTTTCTATCTTCAAAGGTGTTATCGGCGAGATAACAGGCGACACAGCGACGGTCGCCCCAAACGCCGACCAACAGCATATTCTTTCGTCGGGCGACAGCGTGAGCGTTAACCTGTCTGTTTCGGATACTGAGTTTTCTGTCGGCGACGAGATTGTCGTTTATTACACAGGCGAGATTATGGAGTCGTATCCTTTGCAAGTCAACGTTGTTGACATAGAACTATCAAGCAGTTTTGATGATACGTCCGCTGAAACTTCGGACAGTTCCGACATAGACAGCGAGCAACTTTTGCCCACCGCAAAAATAGCGATAAACATCGAGGGTGTAGTAACCGAGATTAACGAAAACAAGATAACGCTTGATAACGGCAAAGTCGTTGTAATAACAGACGAAACCGCTTTTGAAACGCAGAATGTTGGAGATACTGTTCCGATTGACGACGAGATTTTAATCGGAAACTTCATTCAAGGGTTCACACAGGACGACTT
>CAYJKJ010000004.1:98887-154716 GCA_964370715.1 uncultured Faecalibacterium sp. | reverse complement strand
GCATTCCTTCAACAACTTCGATCTTTGTTTCGCTTGTTTTGCTTTCTTCGATAGTTATAACGCCATCTTGCGAAACTTTTTCCATAGCTTCTGCTATTAGACTTCCGATGAATTCATCCCCTGCCGAAACGGTTGCAACCCTTGAAACATCTTTCGAACCCGAAACTTGTTTTGAATTTGCAACGATAGCTTCAACCGAAGCATCAACTGCTTTTTGAATTCCTCTTTTAAGAGCCATTGGATTTGCGCCGGCTGCAACGTTTTTCATGCCTTCTCTAACAAAAGCTTGAGCCAAAACGGTTGCGGTTGTTGTTCCGTCGCCTGCGGCATCGTTTGTTTTGGTTGCAACTTCTTTAATGAGTTGAGCGCCCATGTTTTCGAATGCGTCTTCGAGTTCGATCTCTTTTGCAATCGTTACACCATCGTTTGTGATTAACGGCGCTCCGAATTTTTTATCAAGAACAACGTTTCTTCCTTTAGGTCCTAGGGTTATTTTAACTGTGTCTGCTAGTTTATCAATACCTGCTTGAAGCCCTTTTCTAGCTTCTTCTCCATATCGTAGGTCTTTAGCCATAATAAGTTTAATCCTCCTAAACTCGGTTTAAATTTTTTTAAAAAAATAATCGTTTCGGTTTTGCAATCTTTCGCCAAATATGTGCAAGCTTTAGTTTGCATATTTATTGCCTATCGTCTTTCGCTAAGCCGGAACTTTGAGTGTTTTTGGCTTTAGCCAAAATCGAGGCGATCCCTTTTGCCTCGAAACTCAAATTCCAAAGTGCAAACTTTAGCTTGCATTTTTATTCTACAATTGCCAAAATATCCGATTGACGAACTATGATGCATTCTTCGCCATCAAACTTAACCTCTGTGCCGGCATATTTGCTTAAAATAACTTTATCGCCGACCTTAACGGTCATCTCTACTTCTTTTCCTTCAACAAGCCCACCGGGACCTACCGCAAGGATCTCTGCGACTTGGGGTTTTTCTTTTGCAGATGATGTTAAAATAATTCCGCTTTTTGTCGTTTCTTCCGCCTCTGTCATCTTAACAACAACTCTATCAGCCAATGGTTTTAGTTTCATTTTTTCGTTACCTCCATAAATAACTTTAGCAGTCTTATGTTTTGAGTGCTAATAATATTCTATACTTTTTTTCATAAAAATCAAGTAGTAATTTCTGAACATATAATTTTTGTCGAACTGCAACAACAAAGACATATAACAAAAGCCAACATTGTGTATAATGCTAGCTTTTTTTGATGTTTCCGAGAACATTAAGGGTGAGGTTTAGTATTGTTCCCATCAAAATCCCCATAACAACACCGGATATGACAACGATCGGGGAATAATACCAAACCGCCGATGTTTTAAGCAAAAAGCTTGCGGCGACAAGTTGCCCTATATTATGCGACACCGCACCCAGTATACTTATGAAAGACTTTGAAATTTTGCCTTTTTTTTCGAGCTTAACAAAAAGCCCCATAACCGCAACCGAAAGCAGACCTCCGACAAGGCTCAACATTCCCGCCGTTGCCCCTCGCAAAAACATCTGGAACATCGCTTTTAAAATAGCGATAACGACAGCCGGCATAAACCCAACAAAATATAGCGTATACATCGTTACAATGTTTGAAAACCCAAGCTTAAAACCCACCGGCAAAAACGGCAAGGGCGGAAGCAGGGCTTCGATATAAGAAAGCGTTAGCGATAGAGCAAACAGCATTCCCAGCGTTGCAACGGATTTTGACTTAGTTTTATTATTCATAGTGTATTATATTATACAATATTATGGTCAAAAAAAACAGGTTAAAAATCGAAAAAAGCTAAACAGTTGAAAAAAACAGGAAAACAGTGTATAATTATATTGTTCGTTAAACAGGAGGTTTTTTTGCAATGAAAAAAAGTATGGCATTATTTCTCATAATAATTTCAACCGCTATTCTAGTTGGTTGTTCCGGAACTGGCGGCGATGTTCAAGACGGCACATATCGAATCGAATCCGACACCGTCGATTCAAGAGGATATAGAGATTTTATCGAATTCCAATTTTTTGATGGTCAACTTATATCGATGACGGCGGATGCTGTCGAAGTTAAAAGCGGAACGTTTAAATCTGCAAACGAGGACATAAAGCTTACGATGGAGGAAGCCACCGGAACGTATCCGGAAAAATACTACAAAGCGCTAGTCAACCAGTATATAGCGGAACAAAACGCCGCTGAGGTAGATATTGTTTCGGGCGCTACGACATCTTCAAAGATCTTTATAAACCTTATGAAACAAGCCGAAAGAGCGGTTAGAACCAACGATTTTGAAAAGGTTGTTAAAATCGGATAACACCCAACAATCAAAACGTTAGATCTAAAACAAAGCAGCAAACAATATTTTTAAGGGGGCATAAATCGCCCCCTTAATTTTTTTACGCTTCTTTATTAACTTGACTTGTTTAACCAAAGAACAAAAGAAAACCAACCGTGTTCATCGCTATGTTTGCAAAGCTATGGCACAACCACGAAGCATAGATATTGTTGTTTTTCTCGTTGAGATAGTTGAAGATGGTCCCCCCGATGAAAAGCCCCAAAAGCACAATTAAAAACAGCGCTATGTTAAACATACCGTCCATAATCGCTATATGGTAAACAGCGAAGCTTGCCGAGCTCGCTATATATGCGAAAACTCTTGAACTTTGTTTCAGTTGCAAAAATATAAACCCTCTGAAAAACCATTCTTCCAAAAACGAGTTAACGATACAAACATAAAGCCCAACCAATATAAAATTATCTCGATTTATTCCAAGGTTGTTTTCAAGCGATGTTCTAATCGTTGATAGATCGACAAAGCTATTCGCAATTAAATAGCAAGCCACAACCGAAACATAGATAAATATCCCTAAAAACAAGCCGCTTTTAATTCCTTTTGCAGAAGGCTTTAAAAGTTTTAGCGGTTTAAAATCTTTCGAAAACAAAGAATAGACAAACGGTGCTAGCAAAAAAATCGGAAGTTTCACCATCGTTTTGATTAAATATCCCGGGCGCAAAACCAAATCCGTGTATGCTATCAAAACTATACTAACCAACGTTATCAAGATAACAGCAACTATTTTTTTCATTTCGATTCCTTTTTCCCAAACAAACTAAACCAATTTATCTTCAAACTCATTGCTATATAAATAAAAGACGCTTGATCCAAAATCAATGGATCAGGCGTCACGTTGGTGGTGGACGATAACGGACTTGAACCGCTGACCCTTCGCACGTCAAGCGAATGCTCTACCAGCTGAGCTAATCGTCCTCTTCAACAAAAAGTATTATAACACAAATAAATATAAATGCCAATATCTTTTAAAAAAATTTTTTAAAAGATATTATATATTTTATGTCAAATCAAATCGTCAAACACCTCAAATGTTTTGGCAAACTAAATCACCCTCGTTTTCACCTCAGACATATTGATAACTATTGAAAAAAGCCAGTTAATTTAACCCCACCATCTCCTGCGCATACTCGCCAACAAGCACCGCTGTTTCGGGATAGCTTATCGCCGGATAATACACCGCTTCAAATCCAGCGAACGGCTCCGCCACAATCTGCAGATCAGAATAGTTTAGGTTTCCCAACGTTTTATCCGATCTGCAAGCAAGATACAACACATCGCCGAAAGTTTCATGCAACAATTCCCCTCTTGCATAATTGTTGTTTTCATCTATATAATTTTCATATATTTTCATCGAACCGCCCCAAAGATTTCTGATAAAATAAACCTCTTTTGCATCTTCGGTTATATAATGATCCATTCTTTCTAATTCTTCCGATGTGAAATACATACTCATTATTTCAAACGGGTACTCATAGCCGTATGCATTGAACACCTGCTCATAATCTGTTATATAACTCACCTCATATACGTTGCTATCGCCCCAAAAGAAATTATCATCAAAATTCTCCAAAAGCTTTATGTTTTGGCCATCTTCATCCGTTTCAAACATATAATATTGGGTTACGTTAAGCCCAAACTGCCCCGCATACTGAACAGTTTCCATGTCTATAATCTCCTTTGCCTCCACCTTTAATATAAAAGTGTTTTCAAGGGCGTTTTGACGATATTGTTCACCCTCGAGTATAGTTTGCATAACCTGAACATCATGAGAAGCATAGTTTATGGGATTAAGCATCTCTATTTTTTCTACAATGAGACCGGGATAATATTGCTCGCTCTCCCTCGATTGTTGGTAGTTTTCGATTATTACCTCGTTGTCTGTAAATGGTTTTATAGACAAAAAATCATGGCGGGTAACAGCCTCCAAAAACTGCTTTAAAACAGCTTCCTCCTCGGAGAAATAGTTGCCCTCGAACAAAACAAAGTTCCCGTCTGTATATGTTAATGCCCCACCATGAATGTTCTTGATTTCAAAACCACTCAAAAAATCTATCGTCGCCTTTGTAACTTCCTCTGTGTTTGTCTCATATCCTTGCGAAACAACGATATACTCTGTTGAGTTTGCCTGCCATTTTTCATAGAACTGTGTGTTAAACTCATTTTCAGATACAACATTCATATTTTGTCTGTATTCGGTCGCCTCGTATTCTGCGTTTTGATAGTCATATTCTATCACAAATGTTTCCTCAACATCGAAATATTCGCCGTTAAAACAATTGATAATTTTTGAATAAACATAATCTGCTGAGGTTATGCCAAGATCAACATTATGGCCGCCTAATACAAAATAGTTCCTGCCGTCTACCTCGGTATATTCTATATTAAACTGCATATCCTCATCGCCATAATAAGAAAACGGAAATGAATCGGCATGAACGGCTACGCCATCTTCATTAAGATAATAAATATGCACAGAAAGTTTAGATTCTGAACCAATAAAATACTCGCTTTTGGGGTTAAACATTTCTTCTACGTTCCCCTCGGTGTCGCTGTTATATACACGTGCAACAACTAATTCATACACATCATCAGCATTAAAATCAACGAGGTTTGCATAAAAATAGCCCGAGTATTGATCGGTTAGTTCGCCATAAGCCGACGAAAGAGCTTTTCGGTAGGATTTAACAACCGCAGTATATGCGCTATAGTCTATGTTGTTTGGATTTTCAAAACCTAAACTGCTTTGGTTGGTTGTGTCTTCCGTTTCAATATTTTGAAGCGCTTCCCCAAACGTTTCTTCCAAACTTCCTTGTTGATTGTTTGAACAAGAAACCAACAAAGCAAAGCAAATTAAAAGAATCAAAACAATTTTTACAAAACATTTTATCACAGCAATTTTATTTTTTATCTGTTCCATGACGCAATACTCCCTTTGTTTTTTGATGTTTATCCCAAAACCCTCTGTTTCACCGTCTTTACCGTTACATCTTTTTCGTCTTAATAAACCATACCAAATGTTATAGCGATAATTATTGTAGTTATAGTCAACACTTTTAACACTACAATAATTATCGCTTTTTCTAGATTAAATTAAACAAATATCTACTACTCGTCAAGAGGTATGTTGTTGATAGACATCGAGCTAAAGGTCATCTCCACGCTGTCATCACTTTTAAAAGTTATGTTTAGCAAAGAGGTTTCCGCCTCTATCGAAATCCACCGATACGATTTAAACGTATCGCCTTCATTTATTATCGCTCCATCGATACCATCAAAAAATCTATCCCTTACTTCTTCATATTCTAATGAGAATCGCTCTTCGATTTCAACATCCTGTATATCATAGTATATCTTCTTTAGTTCGTCCATCGTAAAGCTCGCTACTTGAGGCTCCGGTTCGATGGGTGAGCTTGTGTCTTCGGCGTCTTGGATATCCTCTATGATTTCGCTTGAATCAGACGTTCCTTCGCCCGGTATCATAGCAATTGCAAAATCAAGCGTGAAGCTTTCGCCGTTGTAATCATATTCGTAAGTAGCGCCAAGAACTCCGTTTGTTATAGACGGAACATACCATGTGTTGTCTTCTTCTTTTAGCGAAGCGCCTCTATAAAGCCATGCATATTCATCCACTATCGGGAAGAAAGAATAATCATGCAGCTCGATGTTGAACGACATTATGTCTATCGATTGTTCGCTATCTACAGGTGCATCCGCATAAAGTTCGAAATAATCGCCAAATTCATCTGCGCCGATGTATCCCCAAGCCTCGTATTCGCCCGAAATATCGTTATCGCCTTGATAGTTACTTATAGTAACTGTTCCATACCAATCGGAGGGTGTAGAGAGTGTCTCGACAGCTACCGTCTGTTCGGTGCCAAAACCGGGGGCTACAAAGTCTGATGAAAAGTCGCCGTTTTCGCCCAACGTTGCACCACCCAATGAAGCATCGTTTTCTGATTGTTCCGCATTCCAATCGTCCTTAACAAACCTGATATCAATCCCCATGTTAAGGAGGTTAGTAATCGTTATAACTCCCCCCTCGATCCTGCCGGGGAATTCGTCGCTACCGTCTACTAGGGTGAAGGTTGAACCATCTATCTCGTAGTCGGCGCTATAGCTCTCGCCATCCAACGACAAGGTGCAGTTGTTGCCATTTTTAAGCTCTAGCGTTATTCCGTCGGAATAAATATCTGTTGGGCTCAATGTCATTCCCATCATTGTTATCTCGTCTGCTGTCCATACGCCTATGTTAGGATCATCCGAAGATCCGCCCGAAAATAAATTAGCTGCCAAAGTAAAAATAAGCGCAATTACTATCAAAGCTACAACGCCTATAGCTATAAAAATTATCGGTTTGTTGTTTTTTTGCTTTGTTGCAACTCCGCCGCTGTTATATTGTTGTTGCGGGGGGCTACTAAACTGCGTCGGGGAGGGTGTCGTTGGTTGCTGAGGTTGCGGTTGTGGCATCGTTGGAGGTGCGTTTTGCGCATCCGTTTGAGCGTTAACCGCTTCTATTTTCGAACCACAAGCGACACAAAATTTTGCGTTTTCGGAAAGTTCATTCCCACAATTACTGCATTTAATCATAAATTACTCCTTTTTTTCATTACTGTTTATATATTAATAATTATATCTACTAGAAAATTAAGCCCCGATGAGCTATATAAAAACATATCTATCTCATCATTTTTAAACGCTGAATTTGCAATCCTTGCAGAATTCGGAAAATTTTCCTCATCTACAATCAAAACAATCTTACAACCGGGAACAACGGTTTTGATTTTTTCAACTCTCGCCAACCAATCATCCACAGTAAGCGGATGATAATCCCTTAGCTCTGCTAACAAAACATCCGCATTGCTACTTCTGCATACAGATAAACAGCTGTCGACGTTTGATATTATTTCGATTTTGTTTTCAAGGTTTTTTGCGGTGATAGCATGAGTGATTCCCGATAGCAAAAGCTTATTTTGAATGTAAACTGCTATTGTCTTCATTGCGCTACCTCCTTTTGCTCTAGCTGTTTTATTCGGCGCTAAACTGTTCCTTTACCGCATCATCCTCCTCTCGAAACATAATGTTTTTTGAATATGCACATCAAAAAACTTCTTTAATCATTTGATTAAAGTATACCAAATTGAAAAACACAAAATATCGTGTATTTACGCCGATTTATTTTTTTAAAAATCCTCTTCGCTCGATATAATAAATTTCTTTGATGCTACATCTGCCACCAGCTTTAGCAAATTGTTATAACCTGTTTTGTTTTTTATATTGCTAAGGTGTGTGTCAAGTGTTCGGCTTTTTATATCAAGCATTTCACAAACCTCTTCATTAGAATGTCCGTTTACTTTCTCTTGCAGTATTTGAAGTTCTTTTGCTGTGAATTCCGAAATTTTTGCGACCCCTATTTTAATAACCGGTTGCTCTTCGGGATAATATATTTCGCCATTCATAACGCTGTCCATAACTAAAAGCAGATCCATATCGGCATGGTCCTTATACCAAAACCCTTCACACCCCGCTTCTCTTGCTTGGTCGATATACTTTCTTTGCAAAACAAATGTCAAAATAATAATTTTTATTTTGGGGTAGTGTTTTTTAACTTTAGCGGCAACTTTGATCCCATTCTCTTTGCCAAGCGTATGTATATCCATAAGGATTAAATCAACCAGTTCGAACCTTAGCTCGTTTAACACTTTGTCGGCATCAAAAAAAGCTTTTGTTATTTTGTATTTGCCCTCGCTTCTTAAAATGGCATACTGCATCAATGCGTGTGAACTGCTTTGATCATCTACTATCATTACGTTATACATAGTTTTCCCCCTCTTTAAGTAGCTTTACCGACATTGTAACGCCTTTCTCACAAGACATATCCATACTGCCACCTGTTTGCTCAATTCGTTGCCTTAATCCAAAAAGCCCGCCGCCTTCTTTTATGTTTGTTAACCTTTGCTTTGTTTCATTATGTATTATTACGTTAATTATACTGTTAGCCTCAAATATATCAACGGTAAGTTTTTGCGTTCCTGCGTGTATATAAGCATTTTTAAGCATTTCATTTATACATAAAAGTGTCGTTGTTTTATTGTGTTCATCGGCGGGAAGCTCTCCGCTTAAAGCTATTTCACAGCCGAGTTTATCTGCAAAAATCATTATCTGCTCTAGCGTTACGGTTTGTCTGTCGTTGCTTGAAAGCTCTTTTATAACGCTATTTAAATTACCCCAATAATCTACAAGTGTTTTGGTTTCATCTGTGTTTTCGCCTTCCCTTAGCGCCTTTTTGGTCAATGTTAAAAGGTTTCCGAAATTGTCGTGGAAGTTGATTTTCATATTAACCGCAACTTGATTTTCAACATTTTCAGCGATAATATCAGTAAGTTTTTTCAACCTTTTTTGTTGTGAAACGAGTTTTTCGTTGACACTACGTGTGTTTTCGCTTAAACTATATAGCTCGGTGATGTCTGTTGCTTTAAACTCATAATATTCATTGCCATTATACCTGCATAAGGTTTTCGAAAATTGCCAAACATTCCCGTTTGATAAAACAAACGCCGGCTCGTTTGTTTTTATAACACAACTGTCTTTCCCTTGCAAAGAGATTAAATCTTGCCAAAAAGTCTCTGCGTTTTGAAGCGGTTTGCCGGTTAGCTCTCTACACAAGTTATGCATAATATGGTTTGATAGCAACAGCTCCACATCGCTGGTCATAAACGCAATACCGGTGGGCAAATTTTCAAGCGCTTGTTTCACAGAAAAAGAATCGATTTTGTTTTTGCTGTCTTTATACAGATCGTAAACCGATAATATTGCAAAAAACACAAAAACCATGCTTGTTGCTATATATAAAAAATACGGGATTTCGTTAATCAAAGAAAACGTAGGTGTCAAAGAAAACTCATATTTAGCTCTGTCGAATTTATTCAAATGCAAAAGTATCGAGACCTCTAGAACACTTATAACAAAACATAACACGAGCAAAGCCACACGCGAACCTTTGCTTTTTTGGGTTAAATGCGCAATTATAGCTATCAGTAGCAGTATAAAACTAACGATGCAAATCAACATTATGTATGCTTTAGATATATCGCTTAAAGATAAAAATGTCAACGCTGTCTTGCTCCTTTCGCAAAAGTAAAGTTTTGAATTAAAAGCCAACTGCTATTTTGGCATAACAAGCGAAATATAATAACTGTCGGTTTCATTAATCAGCTTAATTTTTTGAGTGTCGATATTGTCAATTGCTATATCTTGATAACAAAGATTTATATCCCCCGATATTTGAACAGCAAACAGCATATTATCATCATCAAAATTATATGTAACATAAACTGCATCAAAATCAAACTTCGTTTTTTCTATAATATTTTGGTATAAATCAAAGCTTGCCATAGCCGCTAATAGGCTAATCTCGTCGTTTTTTATTATATTTATAGCGCAAGTTTTATCATAAAGCCTTAACAGTTGGAACGACTCCAAAAAGCAGTATCGCATATCTTCGGCGCATATACACTTTTCCGTTTGGTGAGTTAAAATCAAGTTGATTTTCCGCTTTATATATATCGATGTCATGCCGGTTTCAAACAAAATGCGTTTAAATTCATCCGTCTTTGTTTTGTTGCTAAGTGCTATTTCGGATTTAATTTTTTCACTTAAAGGCAGGATTTCATTAAGAATAACGCCATGTAGATCATTCAACTTTCTCAGCCTTGCACTCTCGATTTTTTGCTCGTTTTCCAACGTTAAAAGGTCCACTTCTTTATATAATTTATTGTTTAATGCCTTTAGGTTATTTATCATATATTTAATTTGCGAAACATCGCTGTTCCACACAACATACCCACCCCTTATAGGCATCATATGCGAAAGTGTTGAAGAACTAACTGAAACTGTTTTGTGTTTTAGCAACGTTTCAAAATCGGCTCTAGCAATTGGCGATGCGTTTTCCGAGATATAAACAACCTCTCCTTCACTACTTAAAATCTGCGCTCTTATATTAGCCATTGCGAAACATTCGCTATGGCCTAAGTTTGAATGAATAAGCCCTGTTCTTATAAACGACTCAAGCAACGCTATAGCCATAGTGCATCCAAAAATAGTCATGTCTATGATATGCCCTACGCCATAACTTGGCGTTATAATGTATAAAACGCTGTATACAATAGTTGCCCCTATTACAAAAGCCGGCAACAAAGCTTTTTTTCTGGCAGCTTTTGAACGGCTGAATTTTCGCAAAATTATAAAAGAAGACACAACAACCATGCTGAGTATAAACAAAAGCGCGCAATAATAGACCGGCCCATGGCTGTAGTCTTGCCCATAAGCATGAACCGTCATATCAATAGTAAAGCAAAGCCCATGTATATCGTTTGTTAAAACAGCTATAATTATTAGTATTGCCGGTATATAAAGCAGTTTCCATCTTCCACTTGGGCGAAACCCTTCGTCTTCTCCTACGTAAAGAGATATAAACAAGAAAAACAGGCTAAGCATAATCATCGGGATATAATACATATACCATAAAAGTCTATCTTCAAAAATCACAAATTCAAACGCCGCCCATTTTATTGTTCGAATAGTTATCCAAAAAATTATACTAGCCCCGATAAGCATTAGATAATTTCGCACATGACTTTGCATTATTCTTCTGTAGACGCTGATTGTCCAAAATGAATAAAGGCCAATATAAATACAGATCGAAACGACAAACTGAACTCTGTTTAAAAATGTGGTATGGTAAGAAAACAGCAAATGTGAATTGTCCAACACTACAGCAACGGCTATTAATCCGGTAAATAAAGCAGTATCCAATATGGTTTTTCGTGTTGATTTTTTTACCATAATACCAATTCTTTTCACCCTTTCGTTTTACCGGTTTCTTTAAATCATTGCATTATTTAATGCCTGATGAATCGATAAACCATTATGTTTACAGTATATATTCTCAGCAACAAAAAAACAAGTTGCTTCACCGCAATCGGTGTAGTAACTTGTTTTTTTCGTGCATCTGAAACTGTGCTTATAAGTTTTTTGCTTACTGAAAGCATATTAAACCTAATCGTCGCAACACAAAATTTAAAGCATCGCAATGAGTTGATTTAATAGGTTGTCTTTTAAACAACAGCCTCATTTGCTATATCGTGAAGGTAATTGAAATTCGGGGTCTTGTTCGCTTTCGCAAACAAATTTCCGTATTTGTTTCTCACCTTCTGTCTTTATTATGGTTTCAATTTTGCGATTTATACATTTTCAAAAAAACTTTTTTTAATTTATGTTTCGGGATTGATAATAAAATCCGCAACTGATTTTAAACTATCGGCAAACAGTTCGACTTTAAATTCATCAAACTCGGACAACGGCGCAGAATCGCTATAAGCCGCCGCTATAAAATCAACGTTTGCTTCTCTCGCTCCAACGGCATCGAAACACCTGTCGCCCACCATAACCGCCCTTGATTTATCTTTGCAAGAAAGCTGTTTTAACGCAATTTCGATACATTCCGTTTTGGTGTGGCTTTGTTTAACTCCACCCTTAACGCCAACAACCGCATCAAACATCTCTTCAAGCCCGAAATATTCAACGAGAGTTGTTATAAGATAAAGCGGTTTGCTGCTCGCTATTCCTATTCTAACGTCGTTTTCTTTAAGCCTTCTTAAAGTATCTTTTAAATATGGGTATTGTTCGCATTGAAAAAGGCCGACTTTTTTGTAGTGTTCGGTATAAAACGCTACTGCTTGTTCAAGCTGTTCCCCCTCAAAACCATATTCTTCATTGAAACAAACAGCAAGCGGAGGCCCGATAAATTTCTTAAGTTTTGTTTGGTCGTTTTCGATTATCCCGAAATTTTCCCTTAATATATGTTCAAGACTTTTAACTATTCCTTCTCCGGTGTCTATTATCGTTCCGTCGAAATCGAATATCGCAAAATCATATCTTTTGCTCATTTTTCGCTGTTCTCCTCAAGCAGTTGTTGTTTTGTTTGCCAAAGCTTTTTTGAAAGGTCGACATAATAGTTATGTGGGTTTTCAAATCGTTTAACTTCTTCCCAAAGGTTTGCTATCTCTTTTAAGCAGTATTCCCTTGTTTGTTCAACATCGGGAATATCATACACCCTTTTTCCATCCTTAAAGATTGGAACTAAAAGTTCTTTGACAAAATATTCGTTATACGTTTTCTTTTTCCATGTGTGGTTTGGGTCAAATATTGTAAGTGGTTTTGTTTGATCAATTGTTTCGTCGTGTATACACAAAAGATCCGCTTCGGCATTTCCGGTTTCTTTGTTGTATATCCTATAGATTTTTTTAAAATGCGGTGTTGTTATCTTTGAAACATTTTCCGAAACCTTAATCTTTGGTATAATGTCGCCTTCTTCATTTTCGACCGCAACAAGCTTATACACCCCACCAAAAACCGGGTCGCTCTTTGCGGTTATAAGCCGCTCTCCAACCCCAAATATATCAACACATCCGCCCTGTAGAATTATATCACGAATGATGTTTTCGTCGAGAGAATTTGAAGCTACTATCTTACAGTTAAAAAGCCCCTCTTGGTCAAGCTTTTGCCTAACTTTTTTTGAAAGATATGTTATATCTCCCGAGTCGATTCTAACGCTGCAATTTTCTATTCCAAGTTCTTTAAAAACTTTAATTGCGTTGGGCAAACCGCTGTTTAAAACGCTGTAGGTGTCTATTAAAAGGGAAGCTTTTTTTGGATATGCTTCGCAATAGGTTTTAAACGCTGTGTATTCATCGTCGAACGTTTGTATCCATGAATGCGCCATAGTTCCCGAAACAGGAACATCGAACATCGCCCCCGTCGCTGTGTTTGATGTTCCGAAACAGCCGGCAATATATGCGGCTCTCGCTCCAAGGTATGCGGCCTCGATGCCCTGCGCCCTGCGAGCGCCAAATTCAAGGATAGCTCGACCTTTTGCCGCTCTGACAATTCGGTTAGCCTTTGTTGCTATCAGCGATTGATGGTTGACGCATAAAAGCAAAAACGTTTCGATAATCTGGGCTTCGATAGCTTTTGCTCGAATAGTCATAATAGGTTCGTTTGGAAAAACGGGAGTTCCCTCAGGAACCGCCATTATATCCCCCGAAAACTTAAAGTTCAACAGCCTGTCGAGAAATTCGTCTGAGAACTGGTTTTGAGATTTTAGATATTCGATATCCTGCTGTGTGAATTTAAGATTTTCAATATATTCGACAACTTGAGCTAGCCCTCCGGCAATCGCAAATCCACCACCATCCGGAACTCTTCTGAAATAAAGGTCAAAATAAAGAACCTTGTCTGCCATACCACTTAAGGTGTATCCGTTTGCCATCGTGAATTCATAGTAGTCGCAAAGCATCGCCGGGTTAAATTGTTTATTATTCAAAAAAATTCTCCAATCCGCTTTTAATAGTAATAATATTATAGGTTGTTGTTATTATATCATAAAATTAAATAGATTTATAGAAAGGTTTGATTTTTGGAGAAGCTATAGTTTTTCGCTTTTATCAAACATTTAACCCCTTCTCTTTTCTCCTGGCCTCTATCCTCTCTCTTGCCGTCTTAAAAAACGGCTGAATCGTTTTTTCATCTATGCCAAACTCGCTTTCGACCGATGTTAAAAATTCAGCTTTAAATATTTCTTTTTTCTTTTGTTCAAAATCGCAGCTATAAATAAATTCGACTATCTCGGCGAGGTTACTTTGTTTTTCCCCTGTTTGGAGCGTTTCAAAATCAACTCCGCATATCTCGTTTTTATCTGTCAAAAGGAAGTTTCTGCAGTTAACATCCGAAAGAATGGTATCTTTATTGCCGATATAAGCGCTGTTGTAGAAGCTTTTTAACCACCCGCAAAGTTTTTGCGCTATTAATTTAATCTCGTTTTCGTTCGCTTTTTCTAATCGATCGACAACCGTTTCGCTTTTTACAAACTCCATAAAAATATATCGCCCCAACGAGAAAAAAGCAAGAGGAACAAAAACGCCGCTACTTTTTAATAGTCTTAGCGTTTTCAGTTCCTCTTGCGCCGCTTTTTTATCATTAACTTTTTTTATAACTATTTTAAAAAATTTATATACTGTGTTTCGTTTAGAGTATAGAATCATGGTTGCCTATCTCGATTTTAATACTTTGGGTGTCGCTATAGCCATCAAGTTCTTTGATAACCGAAAGCACCGAGTTTTTAACTATATTTTGAACAAACGGCGCTAGCTTTAGCTGTGTTTCGCCAATCGTTACCGTAATAGTTGGATTAAGAATTTTGCAATCCGTTTCGCTCTTTCGGTTGTTTAAAAGTTCGAGCGCAAACGTTTCGCAACTATACCCGCAAGCGTTGCAACATTCTTTTGGCATATATGGCAGCTGTTCAAACGTTTTTGCCTCGATTAAATCAACCAGTCTTTCGATATCTTGAAGCGCCGAGATAGCCGGCTTTCCGTTAAAACTTTCGACCTGTTCGGAATATACCCCCGAAAGCGCAACGGTGTAGTCGCTCCATTTTTGGTTAGCATCATCAACACCATGCGAAGTTACGACAACAGGGACAAAAGCATCGGTAACCCCTTCTAGAATTAGATAATCAAACGTCTTGTCATAAAACGATATAATCTTTTCGATCGACAAATTTTCTTGAAACAATATATCGGTTTCGTTTATCCCTCTTGCAACAACAAGCTTTGAGCCGGCGTCTTTATGTCGGTCGGTGTTGCTTCCCTCGAAATCAATCTTAAACTGCTCAAAATGTATCTCTTTAACCGAGCCTACCTTGTAGCCCCTTTTGGTTAATTCCTTTATTATCTCTTCGATGGTGGTTGTCTTTCCGCTCTTTGTTATACCGCATACCGATAGTATCTTCATATGAATAACCTCCACAATATCGCTAAAAGTTGAAATGTTATAACTATTGTCGCTACGACAAAATCTCTTTTAATAAACTCAAGTTCGATAACCGCCGTTCTCTTGGGCAACGCCTTAAACCCTCTTGTTTGCATACTCGAAGAAAGATCCTTTGCTTTCAATAGCGCCGACGTGACAACGGGAAAAAGAATATATGAATACACTTTAATCTTCTTTTTAAACGCCAGTTTTTCAAGCTCTACCCCTCGAAGCTTAATTGCTGTTATCGAATTTCGCATCTCACTGCTTAGTTTTGGCAAAAAACCTATACCCAAAACCGCCGTGAACGACAGTTCATATGGAACTTTATATCGAATAAGCCCCTCGGTTACATACTCTCGGTTATAGCTTGCAATCGCCGCCGCTCCGCAGATAAGGGAAAAAAACCTAAGCAGAATAACAAGCCCTTGTTCGATTCCGTTTGTTGTCACAAGGTTTATTCCAAAAACCGTTATTAAAGCGTTTCCGCCCTTTATAAATATGCTCTGCATAATCGATGCAAAAAGAATAACCTGCCAAAGCCGTTTAAGTTTTCTGAAAACATTTTTAAGATCAGATTTTATATATAGATTAAAAAGATAGATAACAACTCCTGTCAACAACGCCGACAACAAATCTCTCGCAAAAACTGCGCAAAGCGAATTGGTCGAAACAATTAAAAGGGTCATTCTAACATCAAGGCGTTTGTTCATACATTCTTCCCCCTTTAATCATCAACGTTTTATGGGGTAATGCCTCGACAAATTCGGTGTTGTGGCTTATTATTACAACCCCTTTTCCGGCTTTAACTAGCGAATTTATAACTTTTTTAAGCGTTTCAACCGACCCTTTATCAAGGCCGCTTGTCGGTTCATCGAATATAAAAAACTCCGGATCGTTCATCAAAAGAGCCGAGATAGCAAGGCGCTGTTTTTCCCCCCTCGAAAGGGTGGTGACATTTTGGTCGCTAATATCCTCCATATCGAAATCCGCCAATATTCTCCTCGCTTTTTGCTCCGCCTTTTGAGGATCATTGCCCTTAAGCTCCTCTATGAAGGTTAGCTCCTCTATGACGTTAACCGCAAAAAGTTGGTTTGCCGGCTCTTGAAAGAGATACGCTATTTTTTGCCCAATTGAAGCTAGCGAACTTTCGACAATCGACATCGAGTTTAAAACAATATCTCCGCCATCCGGTTTTAATATTCCCGCCATCAACTTCGCAACTGTCGATTTTCCGTTTCCGTTTTCCCCTTTTATAACGGTTATTTCGGAACAGGGGATTTTAAATGATATATCGTTTATCTCAAACGTACCTTTGGGGTATTTGAAACAAACCTTTTTAAACTCTAACACGTTTCCCCCTTTTCGGCTATGTCGATTATCATGTCGGCAAAGCTATCCATAACAAAGGTATGATCCGCCATGATAACGGTTGCCCCCTCGTCTACAAGTTGTCGAACAAGCTCTATTATCATATTTTGATTTTGGGTGTCGAGCTGTGAAAGAATTTCGTCGAAGATATAAACCTTTGGTTTGAGCGCCAAAACCGCCGCAATCGTCACAAGCTCTATTTGCCCACCCGAAAGTTGATGGGGATTTTGTTCTTTAAGTTCGCTAATGTTAAGCCTTTTTAAAACATCCTCGGTTCTCTTTAATATCTCCTCTTTTTCAAGGCAGATATTTTGAAGCCCGAAAAAAATCTCTTCCCGAACGGTTGGCGCTATAAGCCTGTTTTCCGCAGTTTGAAAAACGACACCCAATGTTTCAACCATCTCGGCAGAGCGTATATCGCAAACCGGTTTGCCAAACAACTTTATCTCGCCTTTTGTTGTATCAGAAAACGGCAAAATCCCGCTTATCAAATTAATAAGCGTGGATTTGCCGCTTCCGCTTTTGCCCTTCAAAATCAACAGTTTTCCTTTTTCAAGCGAAAGATTAAAGTTGCAAAATATCTTCTTATTTTGGTTGTATTCAAAACACAGATCCTTTATCTCTAACGCAACATCGTTATTCATTGAACGACACTTCCCCTAAATATTTACACCATCTTTGGCTAAATTGATCCATTGGCAACACCATCATGAAAGGACCCGAACCGCCGTTTTCTCGGTCTTTTATACGCTCGCCATCCTCATGCGAAACGATAACGCAAACCTCTTGATCGAGAGCTTCCTCGATGCTAATAGCGGTTGAATAGCTGTCGTGCGCCGTGAACACTACGCTCGAATAGCCCGAAGCATCTATATCAAGGTAGTCCAATATTGCTTTAAACGGAACACCGCCAAAATTCCTCGTTTCGTCTCCTGTGTTGCTTGTATTATAGTTGGAGGTAATATCGATTATACCGATAGCATTAAACGTTTCGATATCAACGGTGTGTACAGTTTCTCCAATCGTTATGTTAAAAACGTGCTGATCGGGGGCTGTGTCGGGGCTGTTTAGAAAATACAACACCACAACCGCTATCGCCAAAAATGCAATTAAACCAATCGTAATTTTAATCTGCTTTGTCATAATTTATACTATCCTTTATATATAATGTATGGAACAATTATGTTGTTTTTTGAAACAAAACCATGCGCTCCGGCATCTTCAAATTCATCCACCCCATGGTCGGCAATGATGATAATCGTTCCGTCAAAAATGTCTGCAAGCTGTTTAACAAAACTATCAATCTGTTGAACGGTAGCCATGTTTTGTTCGCTATAGGGTCCAAATTCCGTTGCATCGTCATCTATACCATGAAAATGTGTATAGATAAAATCGGGGTTTTGTTTAATCGCTTCAAGCGTGTTGTTAAACACCGCAACGTCGGAACTTTCTCCCTCTTTCGGGACAGACAAAATAGGCTGTATCGATGTATCAAGCAATGTCATGCTTCCCTCTATATAAACAGAGGTTTTGCCTTGCTCCTTTAAAACCTCAAATATATCTTGTCCGTTAAACTCTTTGTCCCCTCTTTTTAAAACACCTGTCTCAAACGGCTTTTTGCCTGTCACCATCGTTGCGAGATTAACGTTTGAGATTGTCGGATAAAAAGCGTTTGCTGTTTGAAGATCAAGGGAGGATATAAACGGAATAAACCCTTGTTCGTCCGCTTTGTCGTATATGTTTTTCCCAAAACCATCAAGCTCAATAACGAAAACTTTTTCCCCGTTTTGGATAAACCTCAAAATATCGCCATACAGTTCGCTTATCGAAAAAAGTGATGGGTCGGAAACTATTCCGGCAACATTCTCGACTATCTCGCCCGACGATTTTATATAGCTGATTGAATTATCCAAAAACAAAACAGCGCTGTTCTCGTTTGGTCGATCGTGGAACGAGTTGCCGTCTTTTGTATATATTCCTATAGAACTTTCAAAATCCAAAAGTTGCGACAGGGGAACGGTTACGGTTCTCGTGTAGACGGTGACCGTTTCGCCCCCGATTTCAGATTTCCCCTCAAAGTTCAGAACATGGCTATATCCTGATTTGTAGATACTCCCTGCCGACAAAAACGTCGTCTGTTGGTCGTCGGAAAAACCGGCATAATCGTTTTTAACATCGTTTGACACAACAACAATTTTATCGATAAGCTTAATACGGCTACTTATCGGATAGCTGTTTGTTATATGTTGCCAACCCAAAGCATCGGTGTATGCTATATGGCAATCATTTAGTTTGTTGTTCGAAATTTCCGACGTTAATCCGTCTTTTCCAACCAGCAAAACGCTGTAGTCGTCGGTTATCGGCGTTGCCATGGTAATGACAGTTTCGAGCGAAACCGCCTTATAATCTATGCCTTCGTCGGTTATATCATAGTAGCCGTCGACATCGTTTCCGGAAAACTTAACCGTTTGTTCAACATCTCCGACAACAAAAAATGCGCTGTTTTCGGGGTATCCCTCAAAAGAGGTACACCCCGAAAACAATATGACCAGTAGCAAAGTTGCAACTATGCCAACTGAACTTTTTTTAGTTTTTGATAGATTTGCCATGCAATAATCCCTCCCAATGCGCCCGAGAATGATGCGAGAGCGGCGCTAAACAAAAACGGAATGAGCGGAAGTTGAAAAAACACCATGCTAACTAGCATACTCCCTGTGATGTTTGCGGCGATACAAGCAAAGACAAAATGCAAAATATTCTTGTCTTTTTTCAACGCAATCATAAACACAAGATCAACCGCAACCCCCGGCATTGTGTAGGTCAAAAGGCTTATTATCCCATGCGAACCGCTTATGCCGGCTATTATAACCATAATACCCTGTGTAAGGCCTGTTATCGTTCCCGCTCCAACCTTACCGCATATACCGGCGGACAGCACTATGAACAGCATATATATGCCGCCGGCTAGCGCTCCGCCCGGGATAAAGAGAGAACTTGTAACGATATGGACAAGCGGAACTATTACGCTTTTAACGGCGATACCGATAGCCGCCATCAGCGATATCACGACAAGATGATAGATTGAAAATTTCTCAAGAAATTTTTTCACTACTATTCACCCACCATTATCATAGAAACTTTTTGAGAGGAAATATCCTCAAAACTGAATAAAAATTCACCGTTTTCAAAAACAAACGTTGCGCTAGCTAAACTTTCAGACGGGATTTCAACCGTTTGGTTATCGCCATAATTAACGATGATACCACCCGTCGTATCGAGTTCAACCAAAACAGCTAGTTGTTCCATATCAAGAGACAGCCCCTCTGTTTCGAGCTTTAAGACCGCCATCTCGCCACTTAATATACAACTCTCGCCATATTTGAAATAGAGGTTTTGTTTCATTCTCATGCCTTCGGGAAGATCAGGTCCGATAAACATAGGAGCGTGTTCCCCTGTAATTTTTAAATACTGTGCCGCCGCAAGTTCCCATTTTTCCGATTTGCTCCAACCGTCGGTACCCATAAGCATAACAAAATCGTCCTGCTTGCCGGTTGCCTCAAAAAGTTGGTCAAGCGTTATCGCTTGGTCTACCGCTTCATAGTATTTATAATCAGAACTTTCGATAGCCGCTGTTTCGATAAGGGTTTCTTGAATATAAACCTCGGTTGTTTTGTCGGCTTGTTTCGGGTTCATAAGTTCAATGGTGTCAAGGAACTTAACCCAATACATCGCTCTTTCTTCCGGAACAACGGTTCGAAGATCTACTTCTTCACCATTAACTTGATACGCAACTATAACATCACGAATCGCAAGAACTTCGCCCGGAATTTCAATTGCATATCCGTCACTTGCGGTCAAGATAATCGAACCGTAATCGAGCTGGCTTAATCCGTTTGCATTAAGAATATCTTCGAGAAGCGTTCCAACCGCATCTGTTGGATTTTCATCCCCCGATGCATCGACAGAAACTGTGCTAACCGAAACGCTTTCAAACGCCTTAACTTGATCCCCTGTTAAAACTATATCCCCCTCAGGGCCTCCGATTATGGTTAACTGTTGCGAATTTGCAACTTCACCCGTCGGAACATAGCCATATTCTTTAGGGTTAGGTCCCGCATCACGAATCGCCTGCGCCGTTGCCGCAATTATCCCACGGCTAGTAAGCGTTGCGCCCGATATGACATCAACGCCAAGGCTTTGCTCGGCTACGATTATAGGAGGAAGTTCGTCCACCGCTTTTTGAGCATAATCAACATCATCGCTATGCGAGGTAACTTCAAGGCTTGTTATCTTACCACCTTCAACTACCATCTCTACAAAAAGATCCCCATTTTTGCTTATGGCAGAAGCTTCGTATGTTCCGTCGGCTATATCGGGAGTGGTCTCTTCGCCGCTCGAACACGAAACCAACAGCATCAAACAGGAGATAACAACCGCAACTAATAAAAGATTATATTTTTTCATATGCAAACACCACTATTCGACAACGATAATTTTTGCTGCATATTTTGCAAGCGTTTTTCCGGTAGCTTCAGCCGGAGCCACAAAAATTGCGCCGTCTTCGATAGCTTCACCATTGTTAAGCCAAGCTAGGATTATATCCTGCTGAGCTATCATAACTTTGTCATAATTAACTTGATATCCATCGGTAGCTTCGATAGTGATAACTTCGTAGTCGGAAATTTCAAGCGCTTCCAAAACATCGGTCAAAAGAACTCCGCCGAATGAATAATCGGTCGTTTCTTCCATTTGGTTTGTTATAGATGATTCAAGCGTTGCAAACGTTAATTTCTTTGCATCCTCTTGGGTAAACTCGGTAGCCGAAGACGCCCCCTCAACAGCAAGCGAGAAGTCTACATATGTAGCTTCTGCTCCCGAAGAGCATCCAACCATAACCAAAAGAGCCATTGTGACAACCGCTAAAGTAACAAAAATCTTTCTCATAATTTCTTTCTCCAATTCTTTTATTAATAATATGTATTTTAAAATTTGCCAATTGTCGAACTATTCAAGATAAACATCCCAAAATAAGCCAAACAACAACATAATTATACAGCATATAGCATAAGACCGCAACAAAAAAACCACTATTTTTGATATTTATCATCAAAAATAGTGGCTTTTAGCTATAGATTAATACGCTTTGTTACTTATCGTCGGTTTCAAAATTAATACCCCCATCTTTCGAAACACTAACTTAAACTTTATTCTTGTTTTTCTGTTACTTAAGGATAACAACTACTACAAATAAATATATCAAAAATATCAATAGTAATAAAGCTATGACCGTTATGACAACCGTTGTGATGCTTATTATTTGATCGCTTGAAACATCAACAACGTCCGTAACGTCGCCAAAGCTATCGCCAAAGTTGTTGTCGAAAGCGTCGCTGATACTATCACCAAGGTCGCCCACCGCACTGCTCTCATCTAAACTATCGAGCAGTTGGTCGGGGGACTGCAAAGGTGTCTCGATAACTTGAGAAAAATCGACATTGTTTGCTATCGTCTCTACTAAATCATAATCTATTTGAGAAAGAGGTAGATTGACGTTTTTATAGTACATAAGGTTTACAACAGCTGCGCCAACTTGTGTTGAAAGTTCAATCACGTTTTGATATTCGCCTTCGCCATAATCGATGTGCCCGCTTACCATAAGGTAGGTGGCGTTTTCCGCTTCATAGATAGAATACTCATTAAAATCTATTCCATATTCCATAGCGTTCTGTCGATAATTTTGGTAAACCTCTTCGAACTCGCTGTCGGATAATGTTCTGTAGTCGTAATAATCGTATGACACTGCGCTAACATAAATTTCGCCCAAAAAATCTTTATCAACAATAACATGGTTAAATCCGGTTCTTTTAATATGTGCCATGAGACTATCATATGTGTAGAAATAGTTGGAAAAAATCGGGTGGCTTGGGTCGGTATCCTCTGTTATAATATAATATCCTTCGGTTGGAATATTAACTTTTATGCCGAGTTCATCAAAGCTAAAGCTGTTGCTCCGTGGTGGGCTGTTTAAACAGAGCGATGTCAACGGAAATAAAATTAAAACAAGAGCGATAAAAAATGCCGAGATAAATAAACTCTTTTTAATCACCATAATAATACACTTTATTCCTCCTTATCATTTTGATCGGAATTGTCATTTTGGATTGATTTTTTAAGAATATCAAAGGTGCTTTTTAACAGGATATGGTTTATCGTTGCGGTTAACGAAAACCCGATAGTAATCCAAAATATTATAACCTGGATAAAAAAGGATAGCGGAAGAAAAACAAGAATTAAAAGAGGAACAAGCGAGATGATCGCCATTAAAATTGATATAGGAAGCTTTGCAAGAGAAAGTTTTAGCGAGTTTAAAACATGGGATTTGAGTGTGTTTTCGAACATCGCAACAAGAGGATAAAAGAAGCATGATGTGAAAAAAATCAACACAGCTATTAGCCCGAACGCCGCAAAAAACACCACCGAAAAACTAAAGTTAACCATCATAACGATATAGACATCAAGTGCGATAAACGCCATTAACGAAACAAACAAAACAAAAAAGATAGTCGATTGTTTAAAATCCTGCTTAAACGTGATGAAAAACTGTTTAAACGGTTGCCCCTCGTCGTTTTGCAGTTTGTTGATAGAAGCATATAAAGCGGTAGTCGATGCGCCTATTGTTATTATTGGTATACAACACAAAAGGTAGATCAGGTTTAACAACACGAGATCGGTGGCTTTGGCTAGAAAGTTCATTAGTGGCGAATCATACGCAAAAAATTTCATGTTACCCTCTTTTTTAAATTAAAGAAATATGCAGAACAAAAACGCCTGCTTTTGTTCTGCATAAATTATAACAGATATCAACACTAATATACAACAACCGAAAGCACATTTCCTGCAATATCTTGCGTAAATGTTGCAACAAGTTGTTCTGAAAGTTCCTTGTTTTGAATAGTTACAAAAGATCCAACTTGATATTCAAGGGTTTTGTCTCCTATAGATACCGTTGCAACTCTCGGGTCATCCCCCGAAACTTCCTCGATCGTTCCGGTCACGTTAAACTGCGACAACACACCGGAGGAGGAGTTTGTGATATAGTTTGGCATAAGCTCTGTCGAAGGAGCAAAACCGCTAGAGGCGGCGGGGAAATCCGAAACGATGTCTGCATAGAGTTCGCCTTCGGCGGCTTGGTGTGGCTCGGGATCAAAGATATAAGTTGGGGTTAAAGGAGCGGGATACACCGAAGCAGCCGAGACCGTTGCATCATCATCTATAATTCCAAAAAACTTTATCTCTCCATATGATCCCACCGAATATGTAACCCCTTCGGTAGTATCAAAGTTAAAATCAAATGTATAGGCATTTTCGAGCGAGAACAACGCCTCGGTTTCGCTGGCTTGGCTTTCTATTCCTACATACATCCCGTAGATAGTCTGTTCGGTGTATTCGGGCATATCACCGCCAAGAAGCGGAGGGAGCGGAATAGAGGTTGCTACAGGTCTTGAATATAAACTTCCGGTATAGGTTATCGAAAGGTTAATTCCCGGGGTGAAAGAATAATCCCCCGATACAGCGTTTGGCGCAAGCTCAAAACCATAGCTATGGCGGCTGTCGATGTTTATGATCGCAACATTGCCATCTATGCTGACGAGCGAACCCGATATAGTTTTTGTAGTATCGCTTTGTTCAACGGCTTTTTCGCTTAAAGCAATGCTTGCAACTGCCGGCTGTTGAAGCGGTTCTCCCGTGTAGTATACATGGATTTTATCCCCTATGCCGATACCGTTTGGAGCATTTATGTATGTTGTTGTGTCGAAAAGAGAAAATGTTATAGTTTGGCTCGTTGTTGTGTAGACCGTTAGCGAAGAAGCGGAATAATCAAGCACGGTAGCATCGGGCAAAACTTGAAGGTCTACCGGTTTTTCAAACGTTACTCGAACAACTTTTGCAACCGTTTCGCCCTCGTCGCTTTGGTAGTAGACAACATCAACATTGTCGCCAACCCCCGAAAAGTTGCCTATATACTCCGTTTGTTCATTCATCAAAAATGTCATATCCTCGCCATCTTTAAAAATGGTAAGTTCGGTTTCGGAACTCTCTTTAACCCGCCCAAGAGTTCCAAAATATTCCGTGTTGTCCGCAACAAAAGCTAGCCCCGGAGTGTAGCAAGAGCATAGCAAAAAACTAAGCGTAAGTATTAAAGCAACTGCTTTTAATCTCTTGAAAGTTATCATAGTTATAGTCTCCATTTGATAAAAAAGTCCTAGATATTATAACATAAATTTTTGAATTTATTGTTAATAGAACCAACTATTCTTATAATAACTATTTAAAACAGAAAAATCCATAATTTTTTGGTGAAACAATTAAATTAATTTGATAATCATTGCGAAAAAAATATATATAGTATATAATTTTTAATTATATTGTATAATAAAAAACTATTTATTGGAGGTTATAGCATGAAAGCGGTTATTACTATAGTTGGAAAAGACGAGGTCGGCATTCTTGCCAAAGCTTCTGCAGTTTGTGCCGAAGTTAAAGCAAACATAATCGACGTTACCCAAACGGTTATGGAGGATATTTTCACGATGGTTATGATAGCAGACATTAGCAAACTTTCCTGCGAATACACGGAGTTTTCTTCAAACATGACCGAGGAGATCCAAAAGATGGGTCTCGTTGCCCACGTTATGCATGAAGATATCTTCAATTCGATGCACAAGATATAAGAAAGGGATAGCTAACAAAGATGCTCGACATAAAAAACATTCTTGAAACGGTTAACATGATACAGGACGAACGCCTAGACGTTAGAACGATAACGATGGGAATTTCGTTGCTTGATTGTGCCGATAGCGACATAGAAAAATCGGTTGAAAAGGTATATCAAAAGATAACAACCAAAGCCGAAAAGCTTGTTGAAACGGGGGAGATTATCGAGAAAACATATGGCATACCGATAGTCAACAAACGTGTTTCGGTTACCCCAATAGCAATTTTAGCGGGGGTTTCGGGGGGCGACCCTGTAAGATATGCGAAGATTCTTCAAAAGGCCGCCGATAAAATCGGGGTTAACTTTATTGGGGGTTATTCCGCTCTTGTTCAAAAAGGCTTTTCAGCCGGAGACAAGGCGCTTATCAATTCAATCCCCGAAGCTCTTTCCGAGACCGATCTTGTTTGTTCCTCGATAAATATCGGCTCAACAAAAAGCGGCATTAACATGGATGCCGTTCATCTCATGAGCCGTATTATTAAACAAACTGCGGAAAAAACAGCGGATAGGCAATCAATTGGTTGCGCAAAGCTTGTTGTGTTTTGCAACGCTCCGGAAGACAACCCATTTATGGCGGGCGCATTCCACGGCGTTGGCGAACCCGATTGCGTTATTAATGTTGGGGTTTCGGGACCCGGAGTTGTTGCGGCAGCGCTTAAGAGGCTTGGGAAAGATGCTGCGATTAACGAGATTGCAGACATAATCAAAAAGACTGCGTTTAAAGTTACAAGGATGGGCCAACTTGTTGGCGAACAAGCGTCTTCGATGCTTGGTGTTCCGTTTGGTATAGTCGATCTTTCGCTAGCGCCAACCCCGGCAGAGGGGGACAGCGTTGCCGAAATTATCGAAAGAATGGGGGTTTCACGCTGTGGAGCGCCCGGAACAACGGCGTGTCTTGCGCTGTTAAACGATGCTGTTAAAAAGGGCGGAGTTATGGCGTCGGGGCGTGTTGGAGGCCTTTCGGGAGCTTTCATTCCGGTATCGGAGGATAGCGGAATGATGAGGGCGGTTCGAGAGGGCGCTCTTTCTATCGAAAAGCTAGAGGCTATGACCTCGGTTTGCTCGGTCGGGCTTGATATGATTATTGTTCCCGGGAAAACTTCTGCCGACACTATAGCCGGCATCATTGCAGACGAAGCCGCAATAGGAATGGTTAACCAAAAGACAACCGCTGTAAGGATCATTCCGGCTCAAGGATACGATGTTGGCGACGAGCTTAATTTTGGCGGGCTTTTGGGGGGCGGTCCTATCATGCCGGTAAACAGCTTCGAACAAGCCGAGTTTATCGCAAGAAAAGGGTATATTCCGGCGCCGATACAAAGCCTCAAAAACTAAAAAATTATTTTTCAAATAATTTTTTAGTCCGGAAATTTGAGTTTCCGAATGACGTCTCATCCGGATTTTGGCTAAAGCCAAAACCACTCAAAGTTTCCAGCTCAGCGAAAAATCGAAAAATTTAAAATATAAAAATAAAGCAAAATAATTTTTTAGTCCGGAAATTTGAGTTTCCGGATGAGGTCTCATCCGGATTTTGGCTAAAGCCAAAACCACTTCCCTGTTAAAAACAGCTTTAAAAAACCAAAGTTTTAAATTATTGAAAAGAGGATATTACATTTTGAAAGACGACCATAATTGTTGTTGCGGACATGATCATGGACATGACCACGACCACCACGGCGAACATCACCATCACCACCACGGTCACCATCATCATGAACATGGATGTTGTGGCAAAAGCCAAACGCAGCTCTCGCAAGCCGAGGAGCATTTCCTTTCACACTTAGTTCAAGCGAAGTTTTTGCCCATCGCACAGTTTGTCGTTAAAAGCAGCAAGGAAGATTCTTTTGAAACGGTCGCTCTTTCCCCTGTGTTTATCGAACAAGATGACACGACCATCGAAAGGGTTAAAGAGCTGGGTCGGATTTTGAAAAGAATTGAAGATGCAGGATATATCGACCTTGATTTTGATATACCGTTAACCAACTATGCATACACCGAGTTTAAAAACTCGCAGCTTTTTGCTTTCTTTCAAAAAACCGTTGAAGAAGGAAGCTCGAAAGAAAACTTTTTGGGAGACATTGCGTTGCTCGAATGCGGAAGCATCGCCCCAACCGAAAAATGCCTAGCGCTGTTCTCGAAGGAATAGGGCTAGATACTCTTAAATTAGGTTAAAAATAAAAAGCTTGTTAATTTGAACAAAACTTCAAACTAACAAGCTTTTTTTGTTAGATATATTTTTCCTCAAACTGTTCTATCGGAAGCGGTTTGTCGAAATAATACCCCTGGCCTTTTTTGCAGTTCATCTGTTTAAGAATTTCGCATTGTTCTTTGGTTTCTATTCCCTCCGCAACCGAATCAAGGTCGTTTAGCTCATTGCAGATGTCGATAGCAAGTTTTGTTATAATCCTTGATTTTTCGTTGCTCGCCAGTTCTTTAACCAAACTCATATCTATTTTAACCTCATCAAAATCCGATGTTGTCATGATAGCAAGGTTTGATTGTCCCGAGCCAAAATCATCAAGCGAAAGGGAAAATCCCGCTTTAGAGAAACCTCTTATAATTTCGGATAGCAAAGTTGTGTCGATAAGTCCGATCGCTTCGGTTATCTCGATTATTATGCTGCTTGGCGAAACGGAATGTTTCTCACATATCTTGCAAAGAGTTTCGATAATTCCCTTTTCCGCAACCGTTATCCTAGAAAAGTTAGCGGCAAGTTTTATGTTGCATTTTTTCCCGTTTTCGTTCCATTTTTTTAAAACTTTGCATATCTCTTCAAAAACAAATATATCGATCTTTGAAATGATGCCTTCTTTTTCATAGAACGGAACAAAAGTGAGCGGCGGTTGGATCTGCCCTGAACTGTCAAGACGCCGTATCAAAGCCTCTGCGCTTGCTATTTTTCCGCTTTGCAAGTTTATCTGCGGCTGAAGAAACACAACATATCTATTCTCCGCTATCTCACGTTCAAGGTTTTGCGACAACATCGTTGTGTATTTATTTTGGATATCATAGCCATGAGCTTGCTGTTTTTCCATATACATAAGGCTATCTGCCAACTCAACCTGTTTTGAAACACCGTCGCCTTGAACGCTCCAAGAATAACCTATCGAAGCTTTAAGATATTTTTCTCCATTTATCTTTCCTTTAAGAACAGATATCTTTTCTTCAAAATCATTCTCTTCAATGTTCTCGCAAAGAACGATAAATTCATCTCCGCTAACTCGATATCCTTGTTCAGAAAAAATTTCATCAAGCATCTTTGCTAGGCTAACGATTACTCCATCACCAAATCTATGCCCTTTTGTGTCGTTTATCTCTTTCATTCCGTTGATATCGATATATGCAACACCAAGTGTCGGCGGTTCGCTTATTTCAAACTCAGCCAGTTTCAAGTTGTATGAATGGCGGTTTTTAAGGCCTGTCATGTTGTCGATAAAGCTTAGATCACGAAGTTTGTTAAACAGTCTATCTTTTTCGATAAAATCTGAAATCGATTTTGAAACAAGGTGGATAAGATTTGTGTTTGCAATATTAATTTGAGGATCGTCTACCCCAACAAATCCCATCGCAATGTTTTGGAAATCATAAAGAGGGGCGCATATTATCGAGCTTATGTTTTGTCGGTTTAATATCTCATATTCATGTGAGTTGGGATCCAACTGTTCGCTAACCGAATCTATATAAAATTCCCCGACCGTTTCAAACTTTTCAAACCATAACTTTCCGTTTTCTATCGGAATGTTAACAAGGGTGTCTATCTCGGAGGTTATTCCCTCTTTGCAACGTTCGTATGTGTTATCGATAAACTCTCCCGTCTTTGAAATTTCAAAGATATACGCTCTGTTTGCCTTGTAGTATTCAAGCACCAAATCTAAAAGATTGTTCATCGCATCATTTGCAGGCACATTTGAATGCAGCGCTTCAACGCATTCATTAAGCGTTTTTTGTTCATCAAGCCTTCGTTTAAGATCCTGTTGAAGCAAAAGTTTTGTCGTTACATCGGTAGCTATTTCAAGGCGAACATCTTTTTCGCCAAGTTTAATAAGCTTGTCTTTCAAGCTGTAGTATTTATTAAATATCGGATTGTAATATTCCCATTCATAAAACTTATCCAGCGATAAAATATTATTGGTGCAAAATTCGCAAGGGCTGTCTTTCCCTTGCAAAAGTTTGTAGCATTTTTTTCCTCTCCACTCATGTTCCTCTGGGTTTCCAAGCAAATTTAAAGCAGATTTATTAAGATAATATAAACTGTAATCTTCAAGATCGGATATATAAACGGTATCGGTTACTTCGTTAACCACATAGACTGACATTTCTTCATACTTCATTATATTTGCCTCCTGAAAAAAATTAATTTTTAATCCATCTGTGTTAATCTAGCTCTCAACAACAACCCTCTTTGATTTATAACCTTCATGAACTTTTTTATTGTATATTGTGTAGGTGTTTTTTCCATGGTCTTTTGAATAGTACATCGCAACATCTGCCATATGGAAAAGCTCATCAAACTTTGTGCTGTGAACGGGAGAGATCGACAGCCCAACGCTACAAGATATCTCAATTTCCACGCCTTTTTCGTTGTGGTAGGCTTTTTGAAGCTGTTTGCAGATCATCTCTGCCCTTGCGGTTCCATCGACAATCGAGGTTGTTCCTTTCATAAACACGATGAACTCATCCCCTCCGATTCTGCCAATTATATCTGCATCTCTAAACAAAAGTTTTATCTTGTCATACGTTTCGCAGAGAACCGCATCGCCATATGTGTGCCCGAAATTGTCGTTGACAGCTTTAAAATTATCAAGATCTATCATAAACAATATACCTGTTCCATAGTTTTCTATATGTGTTGTTATCAGGCTTTCTGTTGAACGCTTGTTGTATGCTCCAACCAGAGGGTCACGCTCCGAACGATATATCAAATCAAGCTCCAGTTGCTTTCTTTCGTTGATGTCGGTTATCGTGTTAACGGCAATAACATCTCCGCTGGCCGTCTCTCTCTTAATAGTAATAACGCAGTTATACCATTTGCATTCCCCCGTCGTTTCACGCACTATATAGTCATACGAAATCTTTTTGTTTCCTTTTTCAAATTCCGCTATTATATTCTCCGGGCTTTCGGTAGATTTAACTAGCTCTTTATAATCATCATGAACAAAGTTTAAAATAACTTCCAGATGTTCGGTGTAGGTTTTAGTGTGGATGTTGCTTTGGATTTCACCATGCACAATCATTTTGACAAGCTCATTTTTTGTGCAGTTGATCTCGTTTACTATCTGCGCTCTTATCGCTAGCGTGTCTTGATAGATCGAAACATTTTCAATCTCTTTTTCATATCTTGAATTTGTTTCGTTTAAAAGCTCAAACCCGATAATTATAAAAACCCCGATATAAACCATAACCAACCAAATGAGCGTTATAATAATTTGGGCTATCGCTAGATATTCAAAATCAATAGGAACGATGTTGTATATCAACATATTTGTTGAAAGCCCTAAAAACGCGACAAGAAAAATAGCTATAAGAAATCTCAAGGTCGCAAAGTTTTTGCCTAAAATCCTAGTTGTATCTTTTGGGGAAAATAGTATCGCCGAGATTATATATAATGAATTAATTACATAAGAAATTGCAAGCGTTAAATAATATTGAGAATTACCCATTGTTAATTCAAAAAGCGATAACCCTGTGAACATCGATATAACCGAGAACACTATAATTTGAATAGCCAAAAGATGCATCATCAATGAACAAACACACATCAGTATATTATTTATATGTGCTTTAAAACAAAGTCGAAGTTCAAATATATAGATAACCAACGAAACAGCATAGCCAAAAACTATGAACTCGCTCATCTGTTCCATAATAAACCATAAAAAAGCAACATTAAAAACACTCATCACAATTGGAGCATATTTAAATCTCGGTTTTGTAACAAATGTTGTTGTGCTTTGTTTGAAAAACACGATGTTTTGAACAAATAGCGCTATAGCAAAAAATATCACTTCAAACTGCATCGTCTAAAGCTCCTTACTCTTCCAAATAATGATGACCATTTACGAATCTTTGATTTCCAATATCCCCCCCACTGGCGGAGATATTTTTTATTTTGCCTAATCTTAAATTTTTAGAAATACTACGGGTTTTGCGCTGTCAGCGCAAAATGGCGAGCAAAGCTCGACAAGTAGTATTTCCAATATCCCCCCCCACTGGCGGAGATATTTTTTATTTTGCCTAATCTTAAATTTTTAGAAATACTACGGGTTTTGCGCTGTCAGCGCAAAATGGCGAGCAAAGCTCGACAAGTAGTATTTCCAACATCTCCGCCCACTGGCGGAGATATTATTATAACACACAAAACGACAAAACACAAAAAAAATATACAACTATTCTGATGTTTTTGTAAAATTTTATAGTTCATTTTGCAAACTAAACAAAAGCTCATTATACACTTTATTTTTTTTTCAATTTATTGTATAATTTAAAAAAGAATTTAGGAAATTGTGGCTAGAGATATTTTTTAAACCTTAACGTTTAAGCGTTTTATTAAACGCCATCTATATGATTTTGTCTTTTGCCAATAATTCTAATCGTCTGAAAGGAATATGGTTACAAGTATGAAAATAATGGAATCTTCTGAAAATTATCTTGAAACAATACTAATAATAAAGATGAAAAAAGGCGTTGTTCGCTCTATTGATATAGCCAATGAACTAAACTTTTCAAAAGCAAGTGTTAGCGTTGCTATGAAAAATTTAAGGGAAAACGGTTATATAACTATGCAGGAAGACAACACTATTGTTTTAACCGAGAAGGGCAAAGAAATCGCAGACAATATGTATGAACGCCATATCATTCTCAAAAAAATGCTAACTTCATTTGGTGTTTCGGAAGAAATAGCAACTGAGGACGCTTGCAAGATGGAACACATTATCAGCATTGAATCATTCACCAGCATCAAAAATTTTGTCGAAAACAACAATTAAATCGCTATAACCTATTGACATTGGGTAAGTTGCGTGTTAACATATGTTAGTATTGATTAACTAACTCGTTTGAAGGATATATATTTAATGGATAAAGAAAAAAGTTTAACCACGCTTATCGATGCCGAGATCGGAAAAAGCTATAACATAAAAGGCATTAACACAGATGATGAAGAACTCAACAGCTTTTTGTTTACGCTTGGATGTTATGAAGGTGAACCTATCGTTGTTGTGTCGATTATAAGCGAAAGTTATGTTGTTTCGATAAAGGACAGCAGATACAACATAAATTCTAGCCTAGCTGAGGCTATATTAATATAGTTTCAATTGAATATAGCTATTCCATTAATTTGGATAGCTAATTTTAATCACCTTGGGTTAGTTTTAACTAATTGTCTAGTAAATTAATAATAAACTATATGGAGGACACTAATGAGAATAGCACTAGCAGGCAATCCCAACAGCGGTAAGACAACTCTATTTAATGCTCTAACAGGCAAAAGCGAGTATGTTGGAAACTGGGCAGGGGTTACAGTAGAAAAAAAAGAAAGCCCCATTAAATCAGGTCTATCCGGAAGTTTTGGCGAAATAACCGTCGTTGACCTTCCCGGAGCATATTCGATGTCTCCTTTCACATCGGAAGAGAGCATAACAAGCGAATATGTTAAAGGCGAAAAACTTGATGCAGTTATAAACATTGTTGATGCTTCAAACCTTAGCAGAAGTTTGTTTTTCACAACACAGCTTTTAGAAATCGGCGTTCCGGTTGTAGTTGCTCTTAACAAAGTTGATATAAACCAAAAGAAACAAACCGAAGTTAATGTTGAAAGCCTTAAAGCAAAGCTTGGCTGTGAAGTTGTTGAAATCGTTTCGACAAACGCTTCGGAACAAGATCTTCAAAACCTTATCACAAGAGCAGCGGAAATCCAAGGAACAACTCTAACAGCTCCTTTTTCTCAAGATAATATAAATCTTTTAGACAAAAAAGAAGTTGAAACTGCTGATAGAAAACGTTTTGATTTTGTAAACGGAGTTGTAAACGAAGTTGAAACAAGAAAAGTTTTAACCAGCGACAAAAACCTTGGCGATAAACTTGATTCGATTATCGCTCATAAATGGCTTGGAATTCCAATATTTGCTGCTATCATGTGGGCAGTGTTCGCAATATCTCAAACATATGTAGGTCCTTTAATCGCCGATTTGTTGGTCGGGTGGATTGAAGGTTTCGGCGAAGTTGTTGCCGGAGCAGTTGAAGGCGCTCATCCGGTTCTTCAATCGCTACTCGTTGATGGTATCATCGGTGGTGTTGGAGCGGTTGTTGGCTTCCTTCCCCTCGTTATGGTTATGTATTTCCTTATCGCTCTCTTGGAAGATTGCGGATATATGGCACGTGTTGCAGTGGTTATGGATAGATTTTTCAAAAAGGTTGGTCTTTCCGGAAAATCAATCATCCCAATGATCATCGGAACAGGTTGTGCAATACCCGGAGTTATGGCAAGCAGAACGATCAAAAACGAAAGAGAACGCAGAACAACAGCTATGTTGACACCGTTCATGCCCTGCGGAGCTAAAGTTCCCGTTATCGTTTTGTTCGCAAGTTCCTTCTTCGGCGGTGCCGGTTGGGTTTCAACATTGATGTATTTTTGCGGAATAGCATTAATAATCATCGGCGCTCTTTTGATCATGAAAATAGCAGGACACAAAAACAGAAAATCCTTCTTTATTATCGAACTTCCGGAATATAAAGCCCCAAGCATTGGACGTGCTACAATGTCGATGCTTTCAAGAGCCAAAGCTTTCATCATAAAAGCCGGTACAATAATCCTTGTTTGTAACGCAGCTGTTCAAATCATGCAAACATACACATGGTCGTTTGAAGTTGTTGCAGAAGGCGCAGAAAGCACCTCGATCCTTGCTAGCATCGCAGGCCCATTTGCTTGGCTTCTTATCCCACTAGGATTTGGAACATGGCAACTAGCAGCGGCGGCGGTTACCGGATTTATCGCTAAAGAAAACGTTGTTGGAACGCTCGCAGTTGTTTTCGGCATCACAAACTTCATCGATACCGACGCTCTCGAACTAATCGGCGAAGGAACGCAAGTTGCGGCAACGATGGAAATCACAGCGGTTGCGGCTCTTGCATATCTTATGTTCAACCTCTACACACCTCCTTGCTTTGCGGCAATCGGTGCTATGAACTCTGAAATCACCAACAAAAAATGGTTCTGGGGCGGAATTGGTCTTCAATTCGGCATGGCGTTTGTAGTGGCGTTCCTTGTATACCAAATCGGCACACTTATAACTCTTGGAACAGTTGGTTCCGGATTTATCCCCGGATTAATCGTTGTTGTGTTGTTGTTCGTTTTGGTTGCATACTTAATCAAAAAAGGTAACAAAAGCATAGAAAGCTATGCTCTAAACAAATAACTAAATTGATTTACACGAGGTTTTAAAGTAATATGATGAACTATCTGTTAGGCGTAATAATAGCCCTTATATTGGGGCTTGCTATCGGCTATATCATTAGACAAAAGAAACGAGGAGCAAAGTGTATTGGATGCCCCGTTTCAACTTCCTGCAGTTCGTCTGATAACAAACACAAAAAAGACGACATGAACAGCGGTTGCGGTTGCAGATAGTTTTGTTGTTAAATTAAACCGTTTTAAATTGCTATCCCTTAATAAAGTTGCCCTATAAAAAAACAAGGCTTTGGCTTTTGCCGATGCCTTGTTTTGATTTAAAAAACTTCCTATATAATATAGCTAAGCATATTGATTTGTTCACATTTAATAATATTTAAGAAATATTAAATCCATATACTATTAATATATAAATATCCTTTTCGTCGACTTGAAATTTTGTTCATAATATAGTATTATATACATACAGAGAAATTATCCGAAATGTTTACAATTTGGTTACAAATTTCAAAGAAAATTATGGTATATTAATACCACCGGTTACCCCTTGCCGTATCAAATTGAGAGGGGTCAACCGGTTAATTTTATGGTGAAAAAAGCAGATGAAAAAAAAGATTCTATTATTAATTATTGGTGTTTCAGCGCTCTTGTTCCAAGGTTGTTCAAACAGCCTTTATGATGAACATTATGGCTCAGACGTTCGAATGTTTGTCGACCCAAACGCAACCGGTATACTAGACTCAGACATTATCCCCAGCAGCAACGCCGAGTCCAATGTTCCTCTTGAAAATGGTTCGAGCGGCGCCGCTTCAACGACAACCTCCGACAACAGCGAAGGAGTTGAACTTGGGCAACAAATCCCGACAACCCCCGGAATACACGATGTCACAACCAACGTTATAAGCGGTATATTCTATGGCAACGGCTTTAACTTTTTAGTGCCTCCGGAACTACGAAACAACATAACAGTTATGCTGACAAATGAAATTCGAGAGACCGAAAACATCGCCCACTATGACATATACTATGTTCAAGAAGATGGCGTTCGTGCGGAAGTTTTGTCGATAATTGTTGCTCGAAAAACATACTACCTTAAAGCGGATGGCTTTGAAGACACCGTTAAGTATGGCGAAAGTTCTGATGAAACATATGTCTTCCTCCTAAACGAAGACATGGCACCCCTGCCAACAGACTTCACCGACACAACAGCATATCTCAACGTATACCAAGCAGTTGCAACCAGCCAAAGCATAACGGTATATTAACGATATAGTGCAAAAGGGTTTTAATAGGACAGCTCCTATTAAAACCCTTTTTCCATATTCATTTTACCAAACTATGATTTTTTCAAAAATTCACATATTCTTTCGATACCCTCTTCCAAAACGCTTTTGGGGCAAGCAAGGTTTAGCCTCATCATGCCGTCGCCGTTTTGAACAAACATACTGCCACCCTCTACAATAACCCCGGTGTTGACAAGCATATGATATGGAATGTTTGTCCCTTTTTCGATATAGGGAGAAACGTCTACCCACGCAAGATATGTCGCCTCGGGAACGGTGAATTTCGCTAGCGGTAGATGCTGTTTAAGGCTTTGTTGAAGGTATTCGAAGTTTTTGTCGATATACTCGTTGAGCTGTTCAACCCAATCCATTCCGCCACTATATGCGCCAAGGCTCGCTTGAATACTCAACGGGTTTTCCATACCCAGTATCGTTGCGTTGTATTTTTCCAGTATGTCACTGTTTGGAATTATGAGGCTTGAAAGCTGAAGACCGGCAAGGTTAAATGTTTTGCTCGCCGCCATACAGGTTAAAACGTTTTGGTCGTTATCCATAACTTTTGCTAGCGGTGTATGTTGTCTTTTGTTGCGCAAAAGATCGCAATGTATCTCATCCGAAACTACAACAACGTTATACTGTTTGCAAAGCTGCCCAACTTTTAAAAGCTCGCTTTCTGTCCAAACCCTACCTGTTGGGTTGTGTGGATTGCAAAAGATGCAACATTTTATATTTTCGGTTTTAAGCTTTTGTTCAAAATCCAAAAAGTCAATCGTGTAGTATCCATCGGTTTTTATTAAATCCGAGCAAACATATTCAATGTTGTTGATGTCACACGCTTTTTTAAAATATGCATACGACGGTGTGAAGAATATAACCTTTTCATCCGGTTCGCAGATAGCTCCAACAAGGTTGTAAAGCGCCGGAATAACGCCAGCCGACGTCGTGTATCCGGCGTTATCAAACTCCCAGCCATAACGAACTTTGCACCAGTTTTTAAAAGAATTCAAAAATTCATCTTCAAAGATTTTTGTGTAGCCAAAAATTTTGTGTTCAACCCTCGATCTTAAAGCTTCAACAACCGACGGCGCTGTTTCAAAATCCATGTCGGCAACCCAAAGCCTTATGAGCTGTTCCTCTTTATATTTAAGTTCCGGCAACTTCTCGCCGCCAAAGATATAGCCGACATAGCCGTCAACGTTCAATGAGTTTGTCGCTCGTCGGTCGATAATCTTGTCAAAATCGTATTTCATTTTTTCTGTTCCTTCTTTCATGTGTGTTTTTTAATTGTTGTTTCTCGCTCAAAAACTAAAACACTCTAGTTTTAATTCTACGCTAAACACAAACTAATTGCAACAATAAAACAGCCCGTGTTTTGTTGTATTAGCTACCGCTACTATCCTTTAGTTTAACGAAAAACACAAAATAAACTATATGGAACACCCAAACAAAAAACAAAATTATCTGACCTATTGGCACGTTCGACATCATGAAAAAGCCAAATCCCATCAATAGAGTGACGGTTATAATTATCTTAATCTTTGTTGCCACCGTCATCCCTTGCCCTTTGACATAGCTTTCAAGGTTGTTTTTATAAAGCTTTGTTCCTTTAAACCAGCTATCTAGTTTTTCGCTGCTTTTTCCAAATCCCACTGCCGCCAACAGCAAAAACGGAAACGACGGAAGAATCGGAATGACAGCGCCAACAGCTCCAATTATTAACCCGATAAACCCAATCGAAAGATATATTATTTTTTTCAATATTTTTTCCTAGCCTTTTCTTTTTGTTTCAATTATATGTTTAAACGCTATAATCGGATGATAAAACACCATCAACGGACCTGAAAACCTCATAACCGTTTTAATTTTATCTCGCATTTCCGGTTGGTAGCAATGAACGGCGCAGTTGGAACAAAACGTTTTAGTTTCGTTAAACGGGCAATTTTCGGTTTTGCTATTCGCATAATCTAACAGCTTACCGCAATCATCACAAAGCGTTTTTCCTTTGTGTTTCTTTTTGCAATAAATCTCTATCATCATTTTAACTATCCGCTTTTGTTCAGATATCTTATTCATACTCACCTTCCCTCAAAGGTTAGTTAATTCTAACACACCTATATTCTACTATAAAAATCCCAATAGTTCAACACAAAATCAATAGACGCTACTGTTTTTAAAGCTAAAACATCAGTTTAGTTTTTAAAAACAGTAGCGTCTACTAGCTTATATCTATCTTGAAAAAACCTACATACTTTTTTTCATGCGTTCTTCAAAGCTTTTTCTTTGTTCATAGTTTTTATCTATTTTTAGGGACTTTTCAAAAGCAGAAAGCGCCGCTTGTTGGTCTCTTGAAAGTTTCTTTGGAACTTCAACGTTAACCGTTACGTATAAATCGCCTTTTCCTCTGCCGTTAAGATATTGAATTCCTTTTTCTTTAAGGCGGAAAATAGCTCCGCTTTGCGTTCCCGCCGGTATGTTTAGGCTTATCTTTCCTTCAACGGTTGGAACCTCCATCTTAATTCCAAGCGCCGCTTCGGAAAACGTTAGCGGAACGGTTACCAAAACATCAAAACGTCTTCTTTCAAACAGGATATCGGGGCGAACCGAGATAACAGCTATAACATCCCCCGAAGGACCGCCGTTGATTCCGGCGTCTCCTCTTCCTCTGATTGACAAGCTTTGATCGTCGTCTATGCCGGCCGGAATCTTAACTTCAAGGCGTCTGTTGGTTTTAACTCGCCCATCCCCCATGCATTTCGGACATTTCTTTTCGATAGTCTTTCCTTTGCCGTTACATTTTCGGCAAGGTTGGGTGCTTTGCATCGTTCCGAACATCGTTCTTTGTTGAACATAGTTGAACCCACGCCCTCCGCAATCGGAGCAAACATTCGGGCTAGTTCCCTTTGCCGCTCCCGTTCCGGAACAATCGGGACAGTTTTCCATAACGTTAACTTGAACCGTCTTTACGCAACCCTTTGCAGCTTCCATAAAGCTTAGCGGAATTGAAATTCTTATATCAGAACCTTTTTTGGGTGCGTTTGGATTGGCAGTTCTCGAAGAACGCCCCGAAAATCCATCGCCGAAAATAGAGCCGAATATATCCCCAAGGTCTAGTTCCATGCCGCCTGCCGAACCGCCGAAACCGCCAAAGCCGCCAAAACCGCCGCCGCCCGCTCCATAGGACGGATCAACCCCGGCATGGCCAAACTGGTCATAGCGAGATTTCTTTGTTTGATCCGACAAAACTTCATAAGCTTCGGAAGCTTCTTTAAACTTTTCTTCCGCAACTTTATCGTTAGGGTTAAGATCGGGGTGATATTTTTTTGCATTTTTTCGATATGCTGATTTAATCTCTTGTTCCGAGGCGTTTTTATTAACCCCTAAAACCTCATAGTAATCTCTTTTTTGAGCCATTGTTAGCTCCTCTTTTTAAGTTTAATCATTGCTTTTTGCACAAGCGAACCATTAAATTCCGCTTGTGCAAAAAACTTTTTATATCGTTTTGTTATTCAACTTCTGTGTAGTCTGCATCAACCACTCCGTCATCGGGAGTTTCTGCTGCGCCTTCGGGTTGTTGTTCGCCCTCTGCCGGAGCTGCTTGTTGATATAGTTTTGCCGAAAGTTCATAGAGTTTTTGTTCAAGAGCTTCTTTTGTGGTCTTGATGTTTTCGGTGTTGTTCTCTTTGATAGCTTCACGAACCGCAGCAATCTTTGCTTCGATATCCGCTTTTTCTTCCGCAGTTATCTTGTCGCCGAGTTCTTCGATTAGTTTTTCAGCTTGGAAAGCCGCCGTGTCTGCCGAGTTTTTGGTCTCGATTTCTTCCCTTGCTTTTTTATCGCTTTCTGCAAACTGTTCTGCTTCTTTAACAGCTTTTTCGATATCATCTTTCGACATATTTGTCGAGCTTGTAATAGTTATCTTTTGTTCTTTTCCTGTTCCAAGATCCTTTGCCGAAACATGAACAATTCCGTTTGCGTCGACATCGAACACAACTTCGATTTGTGGAACGCCGCGAGGTGCCGGCGGGATTCCGTCAAGATGGAACATACCAAGAGTTTTGTTGTCTTTAGCGAGATCTCTTTCCCCTTGAAGAACATGGATTTCAACCGATGTTTGGCCGTTTGCAGCTGTCGAGAAAACTTGTTTCTTGTTGGTTGGGATAGTCGTGTTTCTTTCGATTATTCTTGTGTTAATTCCACCTTCGGTTTCGATTCCGAGCGAAAGCGGTGTAACATCGAGAAGCAACAAGCCTTTAACATCGCCGCCCAAAACTCCGCCTTGGATAGCCGCACCGATAGCAACGCATTCATCCGGGTTAATCCCTTTAAATGCTTCTTTGCCGATAAGTTTTTTAACAGCTTCTTGAACTGCCGGAATACGTGTTGAACCGCCAACCAAAAGAACTTTATCAAGTTCCGAAGGATTAAGGCCCGCATCTTTTAAAGCCTGTCTTGTCGGAGCCATGGTGTTTTCAACGAGATCGCTTGTTAGTTCATCAAATTTAGATCTCGAAAGCGTTAGATCAAGATGTTTTGGACCCGAAGCATCCGCTGTTATAAACGGAAGATTAATAGCCGTTGAAGCAACGCTTGAAAGTTCGATCTTTGCTTTTTCTGCCGCTTCTTTAAGACGTTGAAGAGCCATTTTATCCTGTCTTAAATCTACGCCGGTGTCTTTTTTGAATTCATCTGCAAGCCAATCGATAACTTTTTGGTCGAAGTCATCGCCACCAAGACGGTTGTTGCCGGCTGTTGCTAGAACTTCTTGAACGCCGTCGCCCATCTCGATGATCGAAACGTCGAACGTTCCACCGCCGAGGTCATATACCATAACTTTTTGGTCGTTGTCTTTGTCGATACCATAAGCTAGAGCCGCCGCTGTTGGTTCGTTGATGATACGTTTAACATCAAGCCCCGCTATCGTTCCTGCGTCTTTAGTTGCTTGACGTTGAGCATCGTTGAAGTATGCCGGAACGGTGATAACCGCTTCGGTAACCTTTTCGCCAAGATATGCTTCTGCATCAGCTTTAAGTTTTCCGAGAACCATTGCGGAAATTTCTTGCGGAGTGTATTTCTTTCCGTCGATGTCAACCTTTTTGTCGGAACCCATGTCCCTTTTAATCGAGCTTATTGTTTTGTCGGGGTTGGTTATAGCTTGGCGTTTTGCAACCTGGCCTACCATTCTTTCCCCTGCTTTGGAAAAAGCAACAACCGAAGGGGTTGTTCTCGCTCCTTCCGAGTTTGTGATGACGACGGGTTCTCCGCCTTCCATAACCGAAACACAGCTATTAGTTGTGCCAAGGTCGATTCCGATAATCTTTGCCATAGTAGTATATCTCCTTTTTTATTTAATAACAAATTTAAAATGTTTAACGTGTGTAAAATGGGTTTGCAGAATAATTATTATTCCGCAACCACAACCATAGAATGGCGAATAACCTTTTCTTCCATTTTATAGCCTTTTTGAAGAACGTTCGCAACAAAACCGCTTTCATACTGCTCTGTTTCTATCTTAGATACTGCCGCATGAAGATTTGGGTCAAACTCTTTTCCCAACGCTTCAATCTCTTCAACTCCAAGACCGGTTAGCGCCGATTTAAAAAGACCTAGCGTCATCTCGACGCCTTTTTTATATTTTTCGTCTTCCGTTTCAGCAACTGTTGCCATCTCAAGAGCATCAATTGCGGGTAGCATCTTTTCGATAGCAACCCCCATACCAAACGAAATTGAAGATTTCTTTTCTTTTTCGGTTCTCTTGCGATAGTTGTCGAACTCTGCGGCGGTTCTTAGCATCTTATCTTGAAGATCAGCAAAGTCTTTTGCAAGACTTTGTTGTTCATCGGTTGCCGATTGTTCTTCCTCTCGTATTTCGTTTAAGATCTCGTTGATGATCTCGTCTTCCTCCTGTGTTGCAGAGCCTTCCGTTTGCTCCTCTGCGTTTTTCTCGAGTTCCTGTTCAAGCTCCGAGATCTCTTCAAATATCTCTTTCTCTCGTTCGCTTTCTTTGTTTACTGCCATTGTTTTCTCCTTTAAAGGGTTAGTATATATTTATCTATTTATTAATAGTTCGCTCATTGCATCGCAAAAAACCCGAAGTCTTGGGATTATATAAGCATAGTTCATTCTAGTAGGCCCCGCTATTCCAAGCGAACCTTTGCCGCCCGAACGCCCCGTGTAACCCGAGGAGATTAAACTGACGTTGTTTAATGAATAAGCGGAAAGTTCTTCCCCAACAAAAACCGAAACTCCGTCGTTTCGTTGCATACGTTTTGAAAGGGTCGTTGAATCGGAAAACAGTTCAAGCAGTTCTTTCATCTCGCAATCAAGCTCTCGAAATCTTGTTAGATATTGAAGCCCGTCATAGTAGAGCGTTTTCTCGGTTATCGTCTGCGAAAGAATCATCGCCGCTCTTAGAATACCTCGCATTATCTCTCGCTCGGTTTCGGGAAAATTCAAAACCGCTTCCAGCTTTTCGCTTGTTATATCCTCAAACGAAACGAAGGCCAAGTGTTTATTTAATGCGTTTTCCGCTTTAACAAGTTGTTCGATTGTCGGTTCTGCTTCAACTCTTGTCACCCTTGTTTTAACGGAACCCGAATCGGTTATCGCCAATATTGCAACGTTGAATCGCCCAACCGAGATAAGCTTATAATGAACAACGCTAGCAACAGAGCGATATGGCGTTGTCGTCACCGCCGCAAGACCGAAATATTTCGCCATTCTTTTTGAGCAACTTTCCGCCGCCTTGTCTGGGTCGTTGTCAAAGCTCATAACCGAGCTTCGAATTTCGGCCGCCTCACCATGCTCCAGCGAATAACTGTTGATTAAGTTATCGATATAGTATCGAAATCCCAACATAGTTGGCACTCGCCCGGCGGAAGTGTGGGGTTGCATCAAATATCCAAGGTTGGTAAGCTCCGCCATTTCGTTGCGAAGTGTTGCGGAGGAGACCGAAAGATCTCGCAAAAATGTTGCGAGAATTGCCGAGCCAACTGGGTCCCCCTTGTCTTCATGCAGCCGAACTATTGCGGATAGTATCAACTTTTTGCGGTTGCTTATATCCATTATAACCGTTCCTTTTTGCATTTGTTAGCACTCTATTGTTTCGAGTGCTAACTATATTATGCACTATTTTTTTTATTTGTCAACAGTTTTTTGAAAAAATTTAAAAATTGTTCTCATTATCTTTGCTTGTTGGAGAAGATGTCAGCGTGTCAAAAAAGATATACCTTAAAAAATATTGCGCACTATTACGAGACTACTGGTAGGGGGCGATGCCCACATCGCCCCGTTTTATGGCCTTTGTGCAGGTTTTCTGTAGGAAGAAGCCCCTCCTCCTACTTTTTTTGCTCTCATCAAACGCCATGAATCTGTCGATGTTAGGGGGCGTGAGGGGGTTTTTCGACTAACCCCCAGTGACGCCCCCTAACAACCCCCCACAACCCCCCCTTAACGACTTAGGGCGAAACACGCCCTAAGAACCCGCCCGCTTTTGCCGCTTGAAATCTTGGTGACAGGCAAAAGCTGGATTGGTGGGTATTGGTGGATAGCCTGCTTCGCTTCGGGAATTAATTAGCTTGGGTGTGGAGATTGGCTGTAAAAGACCTTGTTTTCTATGATTTTTTTCAGGAGAAGCAAATCCTCTCCCTACATTCCAGTCATTATATTTATGCATTTTGACGAAAGATAAATTTGTATTAGAGGTTTTTCGGCAGTCTGATCTCCCTCAACGAGGGAGGCTTTTTTGCAAAATTCTCTGTCTATGGATAATATCGTGGTATTTCTTAATTCAAAACTTAAGTTTAAATAAATACTATATATCTAAAACAAAAAGAATACTGTCAAAACTGCGCAAAAGATTGAAATTTTATTTAATATTTTGTAAAATATTTATGTGAATTTAACATTTTGCGATAATTTATGGTATTATTAACTTGCATGAAAACATGAGTATAAATATCCTATATTTTTTTGGAGGTATTGTATGACAACAAAAACAAGATACGACATAGCAATAATCGGTGCAGGGAGTGGCGGCCTTGTTGTAGCCTCTGCAGCAGCATCGCTTGGCGCAAAGGTTTTGCTGGTTGAAAACCGAAAGATGGGGGGCGATTGTTTAAACTATGGTTGCGTTCCGAGTAAGACATTTTTAAAATCAGCCCATCTTGCGGCGGCGATGCGAAAAGCCGATAACTATGGTTTTTCAAAACCTAAATTCGACACATCTTTAAAAGATATTATGCAAAGGGTTAAATCGGTTATCGCCGAAATCGAACCACACGATTCGAAAGAGCGTTTCGAGGGATTGGGGGTCGATGTTAAGTTTGGCAAAGGAAAGCTTGTTTCGCAAACCGAAATTTCGATAGACGGCGAGATATACCAAACAAAAAAGATCGTCGTTTCAACCGGTTCTTCCGCAATGGTTCCGCCGATAAAAGGTCTCGACACCGTGAGATATCGAACCAACGAAGATATCTTCGAGCTTGAAACGCTTCCCAAAAGGCTTGTCGTTTTGGGAGCAGGACCCATCGGTCTTGAACTCGGGCAAGGTTTTGCCCATCTTGGAAGCGAAGTTTCGGTTGTTGACAGATTGGATAAACTTTTTGTCAAAGACGAACCCGAAGCTTCCCCGATTATGGAAAAACAACTTGAACGAGATAACGTTAAACTTTATCTTTCGAGCGAGATTAAAGAGATCACAAAACAGGGCGACGAAATAGTCGTTAAAATTTCAACAAACCAACAGGATATAGATATCGTTTGCGATGAACTTTTAGTAGCGCTTGGCAGAACCCCCAACACCAAAGACATAGGGCTTGAACAAGTTGGGGTCAAAACCGACAAGCGGGGATTTATCGAGGTTAACGACCATCTTCAAACCAACATTAAAAACATCTATGCTTGCGGCGACGTTAGAGGGAAATTTCTCTTCACCCATGCCGCAGGATATGAAGCCGGCATAGTTGTTAAAAACGCTCTTATATTTAATATGTTTAAAACAAGCTACCACAACATGGCTTGGACAACCTACACCATTCCGCAAGTAGCCCACGTTGGGCTGCTTGAAGAGCAAGCGAAACAACTTGGCATCTTCAAGCAATCCTACATTCTTCCAATCTCTGCAAACGACCGAGCAAAAGCAGACGACGACCGAGAAGGATATGCAAAGGTCATTATCGACAACAAAGGGGTTGTTGTTGGCGGGTCGATAGTGTCGGACAAAGCGGGGGATCTTTTGCCGTTGTTCTCGATGATGGTTTCAAAAAAGATGAAGCTTTCAAGCGCAATGTCGCTTAGATACCAATATCCAATACAAAGCGAAATCATAAGTTCGCTAGCGTTGATTGATTTTAAAAACAGCGCAAAACCTTGGCAGATGAAACTTTTAAAACGAATTGTAACAAGATAATACCGATCCCTTGTTTAAAAGGATTAGTTATAAAATAATAATAATTGAGGAGTTATTATGTTAGACACTAAAGCGAGAGGCGCCGTTCAAAAAGGATTTGATATTTTTGCAAAGGCCACATTTTTAACAAAACTTCACCCAAACCACATAACGACAATAGCGTTTATAATCGGCATATCGTCGGCTGTATTTATCGGGCTTGATATGTTTCTGGCAGCCGGCACACTGCTTTGGGTTTCGGCGGTTCTCGATGTCCTCGACGGAACAGTTGCAAGGCTCACCGGCAAAACCTCAAAGCTCGGCGGTTATCTCGACCTTGTTTTTGACAGAATGGTTGAAGCTTCGGTTATCATCGGATTTTATTTCTTTGCTCCGGAACATTCCTTGCTCTACCTTTTGTTTTTCACAAGCGTGCTGTTTAACTTTTCAACGTTTATGTTGGCGGGGTCGCTGTTCAGCAACAACGGCAAAAAAAGTATGCACTATGATATAGGGATAGTCGAGCGAACCGAGACTTTTATAGTCTTCACCCTTATGCTGCTTTTGCCTCAATATCTTGATATATTCCTCGGCATATTTGTCGGGTTGGTTTTTTTAACCGGCATAATAAGAATGATAAGAATTATAATGTTTGAAAGGAAAAATAATTTAACATGAAAAAAAAGATTGCTTTAATAGTAGCCATTTTAGTTGTCGCTTTTTTATTGCGAGACTACCTTAATATCGAAAGTTTAACAAACTTTATCCAATCGGCACAGCAAAACACATTTGCGCCGTTTATATTTATCGCCGTCTACGCCATAGCGGTAACGTTCGCTGTTCCGGGGTCGGCGCTAACCATCATATCGGGGACGATATTCGGTTTTTGGTGGGGGCTGGTTCTCACGATAATAGGTTCAAACCTCGGCTGTCATCTTTCATATTTTGTTGCAAAGTTCCTTGGAAAAGATGTTATAACAAAGCTTTTTAAAGACGGTTCTTTCATAAAAAACGCAACCGAAAAAGCACAAAAAAACAGCTTTGTTTTTATGATGTATGCAAGGCTCATCCCTTTGTTCCCGTTCACAGCGGTCAACTATCTTTCGGGCGTTTTAAACATTAAATACACAAGCTACACGATAGCAACCCTTTTCGGAATGCTTCCCGGGAGCGCCGTTTATGTCTATTTGGGCTACACCGCCGGCAACATTCAAGATAATCCCTTGGGGCTTGTCGTTTCGATTTCGGTTCTTGTTTTGTTTACCGTCGTTATGACCCTCGTTTCAAAGCTTCAAAAAAAACAACCGGCAACCGAAACTCAACCAACCGCAGAAACGCAACCCGTCGCCGCTTCATAAAATAAATAATCTTTGCCTGTCGGCGGAGATATTGGAAATACTACTTGTCGAGCAGTCGCTCGCCATTTTGCGCTACAGCGCAAAAACCGTAGTATTTCTAAAAATCGAGGCAGATGCGCATTTAGATTTTTAAACGCCGTGGCATAAGCCACACGGAAATTTTTTATATAATATTTGGAACAAATATTATATAAAAACAGGGGTTAACCTTAATGGTCGACCCCTGTTTTTTGCGCTTTAACTATTGTTCGAAATTCCTTTGTTTTTTAAGCATTGTCATCAATGTTAAGCATAACATTCCCTTGCGGAGCGCAACAAAGCGGGCAGGTTTCCCAAGCTTGTTTTGAAACCCCTTCATGACCACATAGACTACATTTCCATTTAACGGCTTTTGTTCGTTTATACATCGTTCCGTCGACTAGTTGTTTATGAAGAATCTTAAACATCTTTTTATGGCATTCCTCAACATTAGCAACAAGATCAAACAATCTTGCAATATCTTCGAACCCTTCTTTTCTTGCGGTTTTTGCGAACGACGGATAGATAGTTTCATGTTCTTCGGTTTCGGCTTCCATAGCAAATTTAAGGTTGTCTTCAAGATCCCATTTTTCTTTAAACGGATAACCCGAGCAAACCTCAAGGTTTTCAATCGTCTGCTTATCTGCCGATTGAATTTCGGAATAATACATCCTAGCATGGTTATATTCATTAATAACAATTGCATCGATAGCTTTTTGCAGTTCAAAAAGCCCTTTTTCTTTTGCGTTATACGAGATAAATTGATAACGGACGTGCGCTTGGCATTCCCCTGCATATGCGTTTATTAGGTTGTTAAATGTTTCGCTTTTTTTAAGTGTCATAGTTTAAAAATCCTTTCTCTTTTAAAATCAATATAAAACCAAAATTTATCGCCCTTTGGCCTAAATCTTTTATGATTTTTTCATCTATAGTATCTGATTTTTTTATAATAATTATTCTAAAGTTTAAAAATTAATTCGCCCCGCTCCGCTTTTTAGTTGATTATTTTTAATAATTGATGTAAAATATATTAAATATGTGTGTCTTTATTTTATTATTGAATGAGTTGGTATTATGAGAATGCAAAAACAAGGGTTTTTCCAAAAAAACAGAAAACTTCTTTTGATGGGGCTTGATATAGTGTGCGTGACGGCGGCGTATCTTTTAACATGGATATTGATTGCCGGAAGAACGTCTCTCGATGTCTATTTAAGCATCCTTGTCTCTAGCTGTGTTCTCTTTGTCCTCTGCTTCGAGATAGTGTATGTTGTTATGGGGATGTATGATAGCTTGTGGCGATATGCCGAGATATATGAATTTTTTCGTTGTGCCATGGCTTCGTTTTTCGCAATCGCAGCTTTTCTTATCATAACCGCTTTTATATACACCGAAAGAAGGCTCCCAATCTCGGTCTATCTTGTTTCCGCTCTCTTTGCCGCATCGCTAACACTCTATTCAAGATTGACATACCGAATGATACGAAACACCCAGGTTACCAACTCAGGCTCGATGCGCAAACGAGTTATGGTAGTTGGTGCGGGCGAGGCGGCGTCAACGTTGCTTCATGAAATCTTCAAAGACGTTTCGACCGACTACAACATCGTCTGTGCTGTCGACGACAACCCTCAAAAAGTCGGGCGTGCTATCATGGGTATCAAGATTATGGGTTCTACTAAAAACATTCCGGAACTCGTTTCGGTCTGCGAAATCGACACAATTCTTGTTGCTATCCCCTCTGCAACGGAACCCGACAAAAGGCGAATTCTTAACATCTGTGCCAAAACCTCCTGCGATATGAGGCTGTTGCCCGATATTAGCAAACTCATAAGCGACGGAAAAGATCTACTGGCAACCGTTCGTGACGTTCGAGTTGAGGACCTTTTAGGGCGAGATGAAATTGAGCTTGAAAATTCTGTTTTTGAAAACATTAAAGATAAAGTCGTTATGGTTACGGGCGGCGGCGGTTCGATTGGTTCGGAGCTTTGCAGGCAAGTTGCGCTAAGTTCCCCCAAAAAGCTTATAATAGTTGATATCTACGAAAACACCACCTACGAAACGGAGCAAAAACTAAAGCTTTTAAAAGGTGTTGATGCTTCTATCGAGGTTTTGATAGCCTCGGTTCGTGACAGCAAAAAGATGGATGCGATAATCGACAAGGAACGCCCCAACACAATATTCCATGCGGCGGCGCATAAACACGTTCCTTTGATGGAGATAAGCCCCGAAGAAGCGGTTAAAAACAACGTTTGCGGAACATACAATCTTGCGGTTTCTGCCGATAAATACGGCGTCGAGACGTTTGTTTTAATCTCTACCGACAAAGCGGTTAACCCAACTAGCATAATGGGCGCTACCAAAAGAATCGGAGAGATGGTTATCCAAGCGATGCATAAACAAAGCAAAACCAAATTTGCGGCGGTTCGATTTGGAAACGTTTTAGGTTCAAACGGCTCTGTTATTCCGCTTTTCAAAGAGCAGATTTCTGTTGGCGGCCCTGTCACTATAACCCACCCCGACATCGTTCGATACTTCATGACGATTTCAGAAGCGGTTAACCTTGTTATTAAAGCTTCCGAAATGGCAAAGGGTGGAGAGATCTTTGTTTTAGATATGGGACAACCCGTTAAAATACTTGATCTTGCGGAAAACCTAATCCGCCTTGCCGGATTTATCCCCTATCGTGATATCGAGATAGTTTTCACCGGCCTTCGCCCCGGCGAAAAGCTTTATGAAGAACTGCTTTTAAGTGAAGAAGGATTAACCGACACCTCCAACAACAAGATTTTTATAGGGAACCTTTCGGAAATAAACAAAGAAACATTCTTTGAAAGGCTTCTTAGCCTCAAAGAAATTGCATATAAAAACGAAACCCAAACAGTTATCGACACGGTAATCGATATGGTTCCAACCTTCCAAAAAACTCAACCGGAACAACAAAACTAGAGCATTGGAGCATTTAAATGAAAATTCCGTTTTCTCCCCCCGACATGACCGAACTTGAGGCTAATCTAGCGTCGGAAGCAATTCTGTCGGGTTGGATAACGACAGGCCCTAAAACTAAGCTTTTTGAACAAGAGATATCGGAATATTGCGATGCAAAAAAAACCGCTTGTTTAAATTCCGCTACGGCGGCTCTTGAACTTTCGCTTCGTATTCTTGGGGTGAAACAGGGCGACGAAGTTATCGTTCCGGCCTACACCTACACCTCCTCTGCTAGCGTTGTTTGTCATGTTGGCGCAACGCCCGTCTTTGTAGACAGCGAGCAAAGCCGGCCGCATATATCGGTAGAAGAGATAAAAAAAGCTATAACTGAAAAAACAAAAGCTATAATCTGCGTTGATTTTGCCGGAGTTCCGGTCGACTACGACGGGATATACCAAGCTATCGAGCAAGCAAAACCGCTTTTTAATCCGACAAGCGAGATGCAACAACAGCTTTCAAGAATAGCGCTTATCGGAGATTGCGCCCATTCTTTTGGCGCAAAATACAAAGGAAAAAATGTTGCAAACTGTTCCGATTTTGCTTGTTTCTCGTTCCACGCCGTTAAAAACCTAACGACGGCAGAGGGCGGAGCGGTCTGCTTTTCCGATATAGGAAACATAACCACAGACGAGATATACAATCAATTTATGTTGTATTCGCTTCACGGGCAAAACAAAGATGCTTTTGCAAAAACTAAACTCGGTGCTTGGGAATATGATATAATCCTTCCGGGGTATAAATGCAACATGACCGATATTCTAGCTTCGATAGGTCGTGCGCAACTTCAAAGATACGACGAGATGACCGAGCGCAGAAAACAACTAACCGAAATCTACAACAGCAAGCTGTTAGGTAAAAACATCTCGGTTCTTTCGCAAAACGGCCAACATTTCGTTGGAAACTATCATCTTTATATAACAAGGTTAAACGGATTTTCGGAGCAAAAACGAAACGATGTTATAACAAAGCTTGCCGAACACGGCGTTGCGGCAAACGTCCATTTTAAACCGTTGCCGCTAATGACCGCTTATAAAAACATGAGCGACGATATCAAGCACTATCAAAATGCTTTCAATCTTTACCAAAACGAGATAACGTTGCCTCTTAACAGCAGAATGACCGATCAAGATGCAGTTTATGTTGCCGACACTCTTTTGAAGATATTGGAGGAAGGCAAATGATATCGACGTTTGAACAGCTTCCAAAAGAGATGCAAACCGAAAGCGTTGAACATTATCTTAACATCCTTAACAAAAGAAAAGTTTCTCTTTTGCTAAAACGAATTTTTGATATCGTTATGTCGCTTGTTCTTTTGATAGTTTTAAGCCCACTGTTTATAGTTATTGCGATTGTAATAAAACTCAATTCAAAAGGCCCTGTTTTCTTTCGGCAACAAAGGGTTACCACCAACATGAAGCTTTTTGGGATATTCAAATTTCGCTCGATGGTTCAAAACGCCGAAAGCAAAGGCCCGCTTGTGACGCTTCGTGATGACAGCAGAATAACTTCGGTAGGCGCTTTTTTAAGGAAATATCGAATAGATGAGTTTCCGCAGATAATCAATATTTTCATCGGGGATATGTCGTTTGTCGGAACAAGACCCGAGGTTATGAAATATGTTGAATGCTACACCGACGAGATGAAAGCGACGCTTCTTTTGCCGGCGGGGGTGACCTCCCCTGCGAGCATAGATTTTATAGACGAAGCGGAGCTTTTAGAGGGAGCGCAAAACCCCGACGAGATATACATTAAGAAAATACTACCGCAAAAGATGAAACTCAACTTGAAATATATCGAAAACTTTAGTTTTTTCGGCGATATAAAAGTTTTGTTAACAACGGTCTTGGCGGTTATAAAATAACTATTTTTAACGAGGACGATATGGGAAAGTTTAAATTTTCAAAAACATTTATAGACGGGGTTATGACAATTGAACCTGTTAAGCTTGGCGACGACAGAGGTTATTTTATGGAAACATATAACCAGAAAGATTTTGTTGACAACGGGCTTGATGTAACGTTTGTTCAAGACAATCAATCAAAATCGAAAAAAGGTGTTCTCCGAGGGCTTCATATGCAAGTTAACAATCCGCAAGGCAAGCTGGTGCGTGTCATAAAAGGCGAAGTGTATGACGTTGCTGTTGATATGCGAAAAAACAGCGACACTTTTGGCAAATGGACCTCGACAATTCTTTCGGAAAAAAACAACCGCCAATTTTATATCCCCGAAGGGTTTGCACATGGATTTATGGTGCTTTCCGACGAAGCCGAGTTTGTTTATAAATGCACAAGGCTATATGACGCCGGGGATGAACTTGGAATAAAATACGATGATCCCGATATCGGTATCGATTGGCCAACAACCAACATCGAGCCTCTTCTTTCGGAAAAGGATAAAAACCAGCCAAGTTTTCAGCAAGCTGCTGAGATTTTAAAAACTAAAGATGCATTAATTTAAGTTTAAAAAATAATATATAGATATTTTATTGAAAGTTGGGGTATAGAGTATGTCGCAAGACAATTTATTTTTGAAACGAGTTAGCGATGATTTTGATGGGAAAACGCTACTTATTACAGGGGGAACAGGTTCTTTTGGCAACGCCGTTCTTCGTCGTTTTTTGAACTCCGGTCTTAAAGAGATTAGGATTTTTTCAAGAGACGAAAAAAAGCAAGACGATATGCGAACAAAACTTAAAAACGAAAAAGTTAAATTTTATATCGGGGATGTCAGAGATTATGAAAGCCTCGACACCGCTATGCATGGCGTCGATTACGTGTTCCATGCCGCTGCATTAAAACAGGTTCCTTCCTGCGAATTCTATCCAATGGAAGCTGTTCGAACCAACGTTTGCGGAACGGAAAACGCAATCAAAGCCGCCTTTAAAAACGGCGTTAAAAGATTTGTTCTTTTGTCGACCGACAAAGCGGTTTATCCTATAAACGCTATGGGTATTTCAAAATCGATGGCGGAAAAGGTTGTTCGAGCATATGCCAGAAGCGTTGGCGACAGCGGAACTGTTTTCAACATAACAAGATACGGAAACGTTATGGCTTCGCGCGGTTCTGTTATTCCTTTGTTTGTAAACCAAATTAAAGCAGGTCTTGATCTAACGGTTACCGATCCCGACATGACAAGATTTTTAATGTCGCTCGACGAGGCGGTCGACCTTGTGTTGTATGCATTTTTAAACGGAAGCCAAGGCGACACGTTTATCCCCATCGCCCCCGCCTCCACCGTTAAAGATCTAGCGCAAGCAGTCAACGAACTCTTCGGCAATAAATCAAACGTTAACGTTATCGGCACTCGCCACGGCGAAAAGAAACATGAAACGCTCATATCCCGTGAGGAGCTGTTGGGCGCTCAAAAGATAGACGATTTCTATCGCATACCCAACGACACCCGTGACCTAAACTATGCTAAATACACCGTTTCGGGCAACGATGAAGTCAGCCTTATGGAAGACTACACCTCAAACGGCGAACTTTTAGACATCGACGGCATCAAAAAACTTTTGCTTGATCTTCCGTATATCAAAGCCCAGCTTGAAAAAAGCGATTCAAACGAAGAGGGTTTGGTTTAATGAAAATCTTGATAACCGGCGCAAAAGGATTTATTGGGCGCAATCTTGTCGCGGAACTTTCAAGAGAAAAAGAAACTTATCAGCTTTTTGAAGTGGATATCGACACCCCCGAAACGCTACTTTGTGAATATCTTAAATGTTGCGATTTTGTTGTTCACCTCGCCGGGGTTAACCGCCCCAAAACAGAGGATGAATTTAAAACCGGCAACGCAAATTTCACAGAGTTTGTCGTGTCTATGCTCGAAAAAAGAGAACAAAAAGTTCCGCTTTTGATAACTTCATCGATACAATCCGATCTCGACAACCCATATGGCAAAAGCAAACGAGATGCAGAAACCTCGGTTTTTGCGTATGGCAAAAACAACGATGTTCCGGTGTTTGTTTTTAAGCTTCCAAATGTCTTTGGAAAATGGAGCCGCCCAAACTATAACAGCGCAGTTGCAACGTTTTGCAACAACATTGCACATGACCTTGATATACAAGTTAACGATCCCGAAAGAATTATGCACCTTATCTATATCGATGATCTTTTAAAACTGATAAAACAGTCTTTTTCAAATGAAGTTGAAAAAGATAGTGACGGATATATAGTTTTGCCAACAACATATAAAAGAACCCTTTCGGGCATAGCTCAAACTATATATGATTTTCATAATTGCAAAAAAAGCCTTATAATGCCAAGCTTTAAAGATGGTTTAGACAAAGCGTTATATTCAACATATCTTAGTTTTCTGCCTTTAGACAGCTTCACATATCCCCTAGATATGAAGGGGGATCAACGAGGTGTGTTTGCTGAATTTTTCAAGAACAGCGATATAGGGCAGTTTTCCGTTTCGACAACGGCTCCCGGAATAACGAGGGGCAACCATTGGCACCACACAAAGGTTGAAAAATTCCTTGTTGTCAAAGGAGAGGCTCTGGTTAAATTTCGTAGAGTAGACGACGACACCGAAGTTCAGTTTAACGTTTCGGAAAGAAAACTCGAGATGATAGACATACCGGCGGGCTACACCCATTCAATAACCAATATATCAAACGACAAAGAGTTGGTTTTGGTTATATGGGCCAACGAAATATTCGACCAAAGCAATCCCGACACATATTTCCTAGAAGTATAAACAACACACAGAAAGGTAAATTTTCATATGGCGCATAAATCTTCGCTTAAAGTTATGACAATAATAGGAACTCGCCCCGAAATCATACGACTTTCGGAGGTTATAAAATGCCTAGACAGATATTTTAATCAAGTTTTGGTTCATACCGGCCAAAACTATGACTACACCCTTAACAAGGTTTTTTTCGAGGATCTCGAGCTTCGTGAACCCGATTATTTCCTTGAAGCGGTTGGCAAAGATCTTGGCGAAACTATGGGGAACATAATAGCCAAAAGCTATGAGACGATGGCGAAAGAAAAACCGGATGCGCTCTTAATTCTCGGCGACACCAACTCTGCGCTCGCCGCTATCTCGGCAAAACGCCTTAAAATACCTATCTTCCACATGGAAGCCGGCAACAGATGTTTTGATGAAAACGTTCCGGAAGAAACTAACCGCAGAATTGTCGACCATATCAGCGACATTAATCTACCATATACCGAACATTCAAGAAGATATCTTTTATCTGAAGGGTTTAAAAAAGAGAGAATTTATGTCACAGGTTCTCCGATGAAAGAGGTTCTTGAAAAAAACAAACAAAAGATCGAGCAAAGCGATGTTTTGGAAAAAGTCGGTGTTGCTCCGGGAAAATATATCCTTGTGTCGGCACATAGAGAAGAAAACGTTGATATCGAAGCTAATTTCAACAGCCTTATGAATGCCGTTAATGCGGTTGCCGAGCGCTATGATATGCCGGTTATATATTCAACCCATCCTAGAAGCCTTGCAAGAATAACCGAACGTGGGTTTAAATTTCATAAAAATGTTCAAAACCTCAAACCTTTTGGATTTTTCGATTACAACAAACTACAAAAAAATGCGTTTTGTGTTTTGTCCGACAGCGGCACTCTTTCGGAAGAAAGCGCTATGTTGGATTTCCCCGGTGTATTGATAAGAACTTCAACCGAACGCCCCGAGGTTTTGGATAAAGGGACCGTTATTGTCGGCGGAATCTGCGAAAACGATATTATTTCGGCGGTTGAACTATCGGTCGGAATGTTTACCGGCAACGAACCTGTTGCGCCTATTCCTGATTATACCGATGAAAATGTTTCGTCAAAGGTTGTTAAGATAATCGAAAGTTATGTAAAGATTGTTAATATGTATACTTGGAGAAAAAACATTGAAAATTAAAATTTTCAATGTTCGGTAAATATGTGTGTTTTGGCTTCGCCAAACCCCTCATATTTACGGCTCAGCAAATCACATTGTGTATAATTAAAATTTTCAATGTTCGGTAAATATGTGTGTTTTGGCTTCGCCAAACCCCT
>CAYJKJ010000004.1:0-98787 GCA_964370715.1 uncultured Faecalibacterium sp. | reverse complement strand
CGCCAAACCCCTCATATTTACGGCTCAGCAAATCACATTGTGTATAATTAAAATTACAGTAAAGAAAGAACTGCCGTTAATATGCTTCATCAACAAAACAAAAAACTTAAAATTCTCGTTGTGTCGCAATACTACTATCCCGAGCCGTTCAGAATAACCGAGATCTGCGAATGTCTTGTTAAAAAGGGGCATTCTATCGATGTTTTAACAAGCGTTCCAAACGTTCCGGCCGGAAAGTTTTATGACGGCTACGGTTGGTTTAAATACGGCGAAAAAAGCCATAACGGCGTTAACATCGAGCGTGTCAATGTTATAAGGCGAGGAACCGAAAGCAGCATACGGCTAGCGTTAAACTGCGCTTCGTTCGCTATAAACAGCCTTTTTCATCTGCCAAAACTTATGAAAAACGATTATGATGTAATATTTGTTTTTAACAACTCCCCCGTTTCCAAAAATCTACCGGCTAAGGTGTTTTCCAAAATCAAAAACATTCCTTATGTTATTTGGATTTTGGATATATGGCCCGAATCGATGTATTTTTTGCTGGGTATGAAAGAAACTACAAACGACAACCTTTTTAAAAAAATCTCTCGTTTTGTCAGCCGATTTCTTTATAAATCAGCCTCAACAATCCTCATCAGCTCAAAGGATTTTTTAGGAAAGCTTCGAAACATGAAGCTTGATATGCCAATACATTATTTTCCGAACTTTGCCGAAAAACCCAAACAAACCGTGTTTGAAATAACAAGGGAACAACTGGGCTTTTCGAAGAATGATTTTGTCATTGGATTTTCGGGCAACGTTGGCAAGGCTCAAGGGCTTGATAAAACAATAATAGCTTCAACGCTTCAAACTTCCTCCCCTGCAAAATGGCTCATAGTGGGCGACGGTCCCGAGCTTGAAACGCTTAAAGCTCTTTGCAAAAAACTTTCGGTTGAACAAAATTTTGTTTTCACCGGTTGGATAAATTCAGAAAACCTTCCGGCTTATCTTTCGGTTTGCGACACTCTTTTGGTTCCGCTTAAAGACAACGAGGTTTTAAACTACACCGTTCCCGCAAAGCTTCAAACATATATGTATGCACAAAAGCCGGTTATAGCGTTTTTGAACGGCGCCGGCGCCGAGCTTGTCGAACAGTGTGATTGTGGGGTTGTTGCAAAAGCGGAGGACGAACAAAGCCTTTGCGATGCAATCATCAAGATAAAAAGCCTTTCTCCCGAACGTCTCGCCGAGATGGGCCAAAACGGCAAGGAATATTGCGAACAACATTTCGACCGAGATCAACTTATTGATAAGCTGGTTTTTTATTTAGAAAAAACCATCGAGGAGTTTAGGAAGTTATAATGATAATTATAGATGGAATTGCTTATGCAAGTATCGAAACAGATTGTATTGAAGTTGTTGATGTTAGAGCGTTAGACGATATGATATTAATTGTAACTTTTAACAACAACGAACAACGCATATTTGATGCTACACCGCTACTTGATTTACCGGCTTTTAAACGGATTGCAGGTGAAAAGGTTTTTAAAAATCCTAAAATAATAAATGGTATTGTTACATGGTGTGATGGTGAAATTGACATTGCTCCAGAAACGATGTATAAAGAGAGCTTTAAGTATGAGCATATTACACAAAGCAGTTAACTGCTGAAATGTATAACTGTCTCACAAAATATTTAACAACCCATAAAATATGATTATAAGGAGTTTAACATGAATTCATACATCTGTCCTAAATGCAACAACACAAGTTATGAAGACGGTCAATTCCAAGCGACCGGAGGAACATTCTCAAAACTTTTTGACATTCAAACAGAAAAGTTCACAACAGTTTCATGCACAAACTGCGGTTACACCGAGATATATAAAAGAACCTCAAACACCGGGGAAAATGTTATCGATTTTCTTTTTGGTGGGTAACTTCAATCGTGTTTTTGTAGTTAATATTAATTTATAAAAATATGCAAAATCAAATTAATCTAAGGGGTGTGCTTATGAGGGTACTCGTGATAATTCCGGCGTATAACGAGCAGGACTCTATCGAAAGAGTTGTGGCTGAACTTAATTCAACCGTTCCGGAATACGACTACATCGTTATAAACGATTGTAGCACCGACAACACCGCAAAAATTCTTAAACAAAAAAATCTTAACCATATCTCTCTTCCGGTCAATCTTGGCATAGGCGGAGCGGTTCAAACGGGGTATAACTACGCTGTTCAAAACGGATATGACATTGCGGTTCAATTCGATGGCGACGGGCAACACGACCCAAAATATCTTAACAGCATCGTTTCTGTTGTTCAAAACAACGATGCAGATATGTGTATCGGTTCTCGCTTTATCGACAAAAAAGGTTTTCAAACATCCTTCATGCGAAGATTTGGAATAAACTTTTTGAAAAACCTTATCTTTATCTGTTCCGGAACAAAGGTCACCGACGTAACAAGCGGTTTCAGAGCAACTAACGTTAAACTTTCGGAATTTTTCTGCCGACACTATGCTCAAGACTATCCCGAACCCGAAGCTATAATCTCTGCCGCTGTCAACGGATTTGTCGTTAAAGATGTTCCGGTTCAGATGCGAGAAAGAACTTCCGGAGTGTCTTCTATTAGCCCGATAAAATCGGTCTATTTTATGCTTAAAGTATCGGTCGCTGTCGTTATGTATAGATTTAGCTCTGCCAAAAAAAAGAAAGGATAGCAAAAATATGATTTTATCGTTTCAATTATTTTTGATAACTGCGGTTGCTATTTATTTCATAATAGTTTTAACTATGCTCAAAACGGGAAAATTTTCGGTTAAGTTTTCATTGCTATGGCTGGTTTGTGGATTTTTCATGATATTGTTTGCTTTGTTCCCCGAAATTGTTTTTTCCGCTTCCGCCATCATCGGAATATCAAACCCCGTTAACGCTATCTTCCTATTGTTCGGCGTGTTCACCATTTTTATGCTGTTGTCTTTGACTTCAATTGCATCATTCCTCTCGGTTAAAAATTTAAAGCTAATCCAAACTATCGGGTTACTTGAAGAACGAATAAGAAAGCTTGAACAAAAACAAAAAGACGATTAATTATCAATCAAATATTTATACCACAAAAAGGGTGTAGCGAAATGCAATAGATTTCGCCACACCCTTTTTAGACATATATTATTGCATCTTCATAAGCTTCATCTCTTCGATTTTAAGCTTTGCTATCTGCGCTTGAATATTAGCTATCGGCGAGATGTATTTCGATTGAATCTCCCCCATCATGCTTTGGTGGGTTAAGCTTTGTTCCTTTAGATCTTGTCTTCGATCTCGTTCGATATCGTTTCGTTCCCGCTCATAGTCGGTCGTGAGTTTAAGAATATGGCTCTCGGCAGGTCCTCCCGAATATCCGTTTGCCGAAAGAATAGAAGGCAAAGTTTTAAGATTTTTCTCTTTGCCGATATATGCGCTTTTTAATGCCCTGTCCGATGTTCCGTCGATCTGTTCTATTCTGTATTTATTCGTTTCGGTTTGCGTGTTTTTTTCGACATCTCGGCTCTGTTCAAGTTGGGAAATTGCGCTATAAAGCGCCCCATAATCAACCATAGATTAACCCTCCCTTTTTTCGCATTTGCTTCCGAATATTTCGGATATTCTTTCAAGCATCTTAACAGCTTGCAAACTCAACCCAAAGATCTCTATATCATATTTCTTGTCGCCGGTTTGAGCAGCTAATTCGCCTGTAAAGTATTTCAAACTATACTCCGAATTGGTCGAGCTGTTGACAACGTTGTCGGGATAAACATAGCAGTATTTAACCGGATCAACTCTTCCTTGATGATCGTTGCTCCCCCTTCTCACTTCAAAATGAATGTGGGAACCAAACGAATAGCCGCTGTTGTTCATTCTTGCTATCTCTGTTCCTTGTTTAACGGTGTCTCCAACTTTAACGGTTGCAGAACCCTTTAAGTTATGGGCGCTAAGCGTCCATACATCCACCCCGTTTTCGTCTTTGCCGTGATGTATAACGATATAGTTGCCGTAGTTGCTATAGCTTGTGTTGTTGTCTTGGTTGTCGACAACCGTTATAACTCTACCGTCAAACGGCGCAATTATCGGAACGTTTGCTCCGCCCTGGTTAGAGTTCCATGCATTGTCTATCCCTCTGTGGGTGCTGCTATATCCTCTTGAAAAAGCTACATACCTTGTTGGATATCGTAGTATCATATCGTTTCCCCCCTACATCTCGTGGCTAACATCATCGGCGTTTTTTTCGTTTCCTTGCATTAAATTTGTTTTTCCGTTAAGGCTATCGAGATAGTTGTCGGCTTCTATAGCGTTTTTGGAGAAACTATTGTTTGACCACCACGCCCAAAGCGAAACAACAACCGTTGCAAGGCTGTTAACAAGGCTTTCGACAACGCTGTCTTCTATGTCGATTAACTGCATATCAAATATAAGTAGAAGTTGATTAACTAACGCTATAACAAGTGTCGCTGTTCTTATGACTGTTGATGTTTTTCTTTCCATGTTTTTTTATTCCTTTCTTTTGTTTGCGGATATAACCGCAAGTTCTTTTTCATTGTTTGTTATTCTCTGTTCGTGGTAATCAATTTTCTTCCAAATTTTTTCTTGGCTTTCGGTTGTTCTTTTGGTAATATCCTCAAACTTTTCATAAAGAGAGCGGATATTACAGTTAAGTTCGGTTATGCTTTTAGTTAATTTTGATATCGGGGTCGAAACCGTTATGATGAACCCAACTATTGCAACTATAACCCCAAAGATTCCCCACTCCGACATATGCTATCCCCCCGTTTCATCAAATTGGGGTTGTTGAGGCGTGGTTATTTCGGAAAACTCCGACGATGATATAACACCCAACCTTAAATATGCCTCAAGGTGGCGCTGTGTAACAAAGCCTCTTTCAAACCTCATCTTGATCTGCTCAAACTTAGTCATGCTGTTTTCTCCTTTCTGTTTATTGCGTATTTTTTGTTATACTATCTCAAGCTCCAAAACCCTTATATCAAGCTCGGTTAGCATCAAACCGTTTTCAATAATCCCGATGTCAACCTCGGTTAACATCATTCCATTTTCAAGCAACTCGATGTCAATGTCGGTTAACCCAAGCTCTATTTGTTGTTCCGTTGCTTTAAGATCATACCCGGCATAATCCGAAACGGCTTTTATCTTGTTTCTAATCGCCGAAATTTCGCTTTTTATATATTCAATCTGTGTCATATTCCTCTCCTATTTTCCGTATACTCTTAAATTATATAGCCCAACCCCTGCTGCTGAATTGTCCCCCGTTCCCCATATTTTTATATATTTAATCGGATCACTTGGAGTTGTTAGATATCTGCTGAAAGATACCGGCACATAATCTATCCCTGTCCCCACCATATTTCCGGTTTCAAATAATATTTTCCAATTAGAACCATCTACCGAACCCATTACTTTGCCATAAACTCCGTATTTAACAACCCCAAACGTAGCTGCAAATCGATATATCCATATTGGATCGGTAAATTGATACACTGCCTCAATTGCTCCCCTTGAAACAGGACCGCTTGTCGTAGCTGAATCAAACGCTAGATAACTCCCGCTTATAACCTTTCCGGCAGGAGATGAAGCCGATATCATATTTGGATTGGTTCTCGGAATAGAAGCATCAAGCAAGCTCCTTGCTAGCGAAGAATTGAGAACGGAGTGTTGGATAACCGAAAGCGACCTAAACATATAGTTCATTGCATTTTCGCTGTCGATAAGTTGCCTTAATATCGCCTCGGTTTCGATAATCTCGTTCAACGTGAATTTTTGGCGAATACCGGCGCACCTCAACCAAATCGTATGGTCATCCACCGGCATAACCAACTTCCCATCGGGTACATCGTCATACCCCTCCCCTAAAGGATAAAGATATGCCCTTATAACTTCGGTTTCCTCTTCAAACGTAGTGTATTCCTTTTTAAGCATCACAACGACGTTATCTTTAAGATATCCGAATTCTTTGTTCTCTCCTCCACAATTTATCGTTGTTGATTTTATTCCATTAACAAATATTTCATCATCTGAATTAAAATCTTCAACCGGAATAAATTTAACATTGTCGCCAAATCCATCAAGATCTACTCTTCCCTTTGTTCTCGTTAAAGCGGATGTTGCAGGTGGATTTTTCAAAACAATATTAATCGCTTTGTTTCCTATATCGACCTTTAAAACAAGCTTTACTGTTTCAGAAAAATATGTTTTGCCCATCTCGTTTAAAGATGCATTGGTTGTGAGTAGTTGTCCGTCGGGGTTATACACCGTAAACGCCGAAGATATTCCCTCTATTTTAAAGTTTTGCCCAACTTCAAACGTTGAAACCGGTTCAATCTTGGCATAAAAAACCCCTGAAGTTGGAACATTTTTCACAAGATGTGTCGAAGGCGACGTAAACCCATATAAAGCTTGCTTTACATCTCCCGAAAAAAACGTTAAAACGTTAACGTTTGGATTAGCGGTAGCAAGAGCAATATATCCTGATTTTAAATATCGGTCTTCAAGAGGCTTTGCATTGTCCTTTTGTGCAAAATATTTTTGATCTCCAACATAAAAATCATCGTTAAACCCATTTGCATCATCGGGGTTAAGCAACAGTGTCTTTGTTGTTGCGATATCATCCTCTAGAGAAAACCTTGCCTCGGTTCTGTTGTAGGTATATAGCTTTAGTCCGTTATCGGAAATCTTGGAAGATACAACCTGTCGTGTTGCACCTTCTAACACAAAGTCGATCTCTCGCATATCCCCTGCGCCTATCTTCTCGATAGTTTCGTTCATAAGTGCTTTGGAAACATAATCGCTTTTTATATCGTCTACAAGAGCGTTGTATTCCGGAATGATAAGATCTTTAGAAAGTTCATCAAATTTTGTCTGCATATCGAGCGTTTGGAGCGAGGGTATATCGGGTATTCCGATAACGCCATATGTGTCGTCCCCCGGAAAAAGTTTCTTTTCATTTGGCTTTTTAAGCTTTTCAAAGTCGATAGTTCTATCAGTTATCGCCATTTAGTCACCTCGTTTCTGTGAATTCAAGCTTTGCTTCATAAAGTGCAAAAGCTTCGTTAATATTGCTGTTTTCAAAAATTATCTGAATCTGTTTTCCTCTTGGCCTAATCGAAACGGTTTCGCTAACCGATTGAGGGTAGTTTAAAGTTATGAAAGAAAGTGCCGAAAACTTAAGGTTTATAAACGAAAACATCGATGGAATATCTATGTTTCCAACCAGTGTTTCGATCCTTCCGTCATATTCTGCCATAATAGAAACTTGAGTTTTTTGATAGGTTCCGATAAGCGCTGAAATTTTCTTAAACTTTTTTTTAAAAGAAAAATCGCTTCCGAAAATGTTTGGAGTTTTCCAATAGCAAGAATAAGCGCTTCCATCATCGTTATAGTTGCTAACATCCTGCCCATCATCTCTAAAAACTTTAATCTCGCCAAACTCGGTTCCAAAATAAAGTTCCCCCATATCTTCAAACAAAAGTCTTGCGTTTATTCCGGTCCAATAAAACGCTTCATACTGCCTTGTGCTAAACGGCAAGCCATGCTCTGTCGAAATCTGCGAGCTATCGAGAAGAAAGATAAACCCCGACACCGCAACACAGTAGTAGTCCCCCCACAGCGTTCCATATGCAAACGAAAGATCTATCGCCGAAAGTTTGTTTCTAAGATAAAACGACCGTTCTTGCGAATACTTCTCCCCCAAAACATCGCTTGGTGTCAAAGCATAAAGCCCATCTTTCGCAAGGTATATAGGCTCTGTTTTAACCTGTCCTATAGCGTATCTCGAAACTGCGCCCTTACCTTGATATGTTCCGCTTAGCGTGAAAATTTGGTTGTTGTCGCTATCGTATGAAGCGGTTCTTAATATAACGTTTGTGTTGTCGGGGGTTGATTTAAGAAGGGTCACAAGGGAACTTTCCGCCATCGAATATCCCATAATCTCGGATCCATCGGGGCCTATCTTGGTATACCATATATCTCCCCAATATGTTGGGTCGTTGAGTTCGCAATAGTAATCGAGGTTGTTTTTTCCGGCGGCAAAAATTCTGTTTCTCGCTCCGTTTTCTCCATAAACCGTCGACATGATACATCTGTTTATCTTGTCGGAATACCCGGCAACCGTTTTATAATACGTCACTATAACGTTGTCTTCCCCCATCCTTACCGGTTCGCCAATAGGTTCAACAAACGTTATCGTTCCGTTTATTCTGTCCGCCGTGAACCCAACGTTTTCTTTAAGTTTTTCAAAAGCTCCGTCGCTCGCCATAACCTCAACTCTAATTTCCCGTTCATCAAGGTTGTTTGCTGAAAGTTGGAACTTAGTTGCGGCCGGAATAAATTCATCCGTTCCGTTTTCCCCTTGATCCCCCGTTGATTGAAAGCCATCCTTTCGCCCCGACGACAAAAGGTTGATAGGTTCGAACATCTCGCCCCCTCCTGTCGGCTCTCTTGCAATAGTAACCTTTGGAACTTTCGCCAACGAATTAAGGGTCACCGCCGTCAACGGCGACATTTCCTCGCCATCAACAAGGCTTTTTAAAACGACACGACAACAATTTCCGTCAAATATCAAAAGTTTTCTCGAAAGGCTTGATGATTTAGAAAAATCATCCGCAAGATCGGTTGCTAACACAATGTCATCCTCAACATTTTCCGTCATTCCGTCGAGATAGAGTTTTGTTCCTGCGTGTATAAGGCGATATTTTTTGTCGTCGTCATCGGCGTAGTGATGAATCCCATTTATCCTATCGGGATATATTTTAACGGTTTTGTAGCCCGTTCTTTTTTTAACCTTCCCTGTGCTTTCCCTTATCCAATTAGGGGCATCGGGGGAACGGTTAACCGAGACGTTTGCGCTTTCGCTTGTAAAATCTACCCCTAAGAATTTATCGAATGCGATTTTTTGTCGTTCCAATTCTTTTGGAAGTTTTAATCTAGCCACTAGTTGTTCCTCCTTTCAAAAATGTGTTTGTTTTATACAAGCCATCCGCAGGTATCTTCAAAGTATGACGGAGCTGTTGCCGCTTTTTCGCTGACTACGAGTTCCGAAAGAAGAAGATCCCCTTTGTTATAGTTGTGAATAGCGAGCGCCGGATTATCTTTAACCCCAATTGAATGTGCCATAAGATACGGCAAGATATCCGCCGCAAAATCATCAAGATCTATTATTGTGTCGTCGTTGCTATATTGATTAAGCGGTGTTGGATAGCGTTTATATTTAACCAAAAATTCACCCGGCATAAACGAATTAAGCAAGAGTATATGTCCTTTTTCCTTTTTATATAACGACGGCAAAAGCGGTTTTTCTCGATTTTCGGCCAACATAATCGGGTCTTTATCCGCAAAATCTAAAAACACCGTTTCTCCGTCAAGTTTTGTAATCTCTCGCATATCGTAGGGTATATACATTGAAAATTCCGGTATATCTGAAACTTTGTCGCTGATTAAATGGGAATATGCCGCCATGTTTTTGATGGTGTAGCGATAGATTCCCGAAAACGTTATAGCTGAATTTTCAAAAAGAAAACCGGAATATCTTTTAAAGGAATTTTTCGAGGTCATAACAATCTCGGCCTGCTGCTGGTTGTCCCCTTTTATAACCGCTCTACCGTTGCCATCGCATTCAAAGCTATATGCTTTTGCGCCGGCGAGGTCAAACGTCATCTCGTTTGTCGTTCCATAGAATATAGGTTTTGCTTGTTGTTCCGATAGAATATTTTGCAAGGGGTTGTGTGAGATGGTTATAACGTCGGTTCTGGGTCTTGCGTTTATCGAGATAAAGTTTTGAGCTTCGTTGCAAGCATCTATAAACTGCGTAACGTTGTTTTTAAAATAGCTTTCTTTTTCATCTAGTTTATTTATTGTTTGTCGCCATATATTTCCCCATCTTCGCATATTTTAGCTGCGCTCCTTTCTTTTTTTTGATTGATTTGCTTTGTGCTTTGGTTTTTTGCCCCCATCAAACGCCTTAAATCTGTCGATGTTTGATGGGGGCAACTCCCTCCGTCAGGCGATACCACCTGACACTTCCCTCCAAGAGGGAGGCTCATACTATCGAAAAGTCTCGGCGTTTACCGCTAGCCTATCACCCATACCCAAGCCAATTAATTCCCGAAGCGAAGCACTCTCCCAACCAACACCCACCACTCCAGCTTTTGCCAGTTGTCAATTTTTAAAGCGGCAAAAGCGTGCGGGTTCTTAGGGCGTGTTTCGCCCTAAGTCGTTAAGGGGGGGTGTGGGGGGTTGTTAGGGGGCGTCACCGGGGGGTTAATCGAAAAACCCCCACACGCCCCCTAACATCAACAGATTCACGGCGTTTGATGAAAGCAATACTCCCTCCGTCAGGCTTCGCCTGCCACCTCCCTCCAAGAGGGAGGCTTATAACGCTGTTCCGCCCGTTATACCGCCAACCGCTAGCGCTCGCCAATCGTTGAAACCGGCTATGAACCTTGCCCTGCCTTTCCAAACGTTTATGTCGTTGTTTTGGTCGATGTATGATGAAAGCTCAAGCTTCACCCTGTCATACCAAACCGCTCCACCAACCTGGTCGTTATAGTTGCTGTCGAGCAGAATATATGGTGCTTGATTTTCCCCGATAAACTGATTGAGATACTGCCAAACAACTATCTTCCAACGCCCAAAGTTATAGTTGAATCCGTTGTTCGCCGTGTTGGGGTCTTTGTCTGCGCCGATAGCCGCAAACACATCTTTTTTCAAGCTCGCTATGTTTGGAATAATAATGGTGTCGGGCGCTACCGCCAACACGTTTCCGTTGTCATCTCTAAAATCCTGCATCCTGCATTCAAGCTTTGTTAGGTTATCGCTCGAAAAAGCTCCGGCAAATTTATTGCTTTGGGTCTTTGCACCCTTAACAACCGAAGGGTGATTTGTCGCAAACGCCGACACGCCGTCTGCCGATGTTGTGTCGAAATCTTTGCCTTTAAATTTAACCGAAGTTCCGGCAACCGCTCCGCCGATTAGCGCCGCTCCAAACTGTTCCCTTGTTCGATAAAATCCGCTTAAAAACGCCGCCGGCGCTTTTCTTAAATCCGCCATCTTGTCGTCTTCTATCATCTCTTGCGTTATCTTGAAGCTATCCTTCCAGGTAACGTGTTCAAGAACTTTGTTGTATGTCTCCATCATCTCATCGATAGGGTATGCTCCCCCCTCTCCCACCGGTTCAAATCCGTTTGTCGAGGTTAGCCCCGAAAGCTTAACCGCAAAACTCTTGTCTTCATCCATCATAAAAACCTTGTCGGTAACCGTCGTAGCTTCAAAAGCTTCCGCTTTTTCTTTGATAAAAAGCTTGATCGGTTCTGCCGATTTTCCAAAAACCGAATCGTTAAGATTAGAGGTTTTGCTGAATGTAATTCCACCTGCCATAAAATCAAACTCCTTTTCTTTCTAATTAAATTTAAACAAAACTTTATCGCCAACCGCTTTTGAAGTCGTTTTAAACTCCAAAATCTCGGCAATTCCGCTCGTTGTCGTAGCGGTTAGCCTCTCGCCGTCGGAAGCTATCGTAACTTTGCTGCCAACCGAAAGAGCGCTAGCGCTCGCCGAAAGCTCCGCTTCAAAAACCATATCGGGCAAAACCATTATTGCCGCAAGTTCGCCCTCTCCCCCCTTTATTTTTGAAACTGCGATATATTCGGGCTTTGTCGTTCCTGTTGCCAAAACCGCCTTACCTTCGGTTACCGTAATAGCCGCTCCGGGATTGTAAGACACCCCCTCGGTAGTTTCAAGATAGATAAACGGCTCTGTTGAATTAATGTTTCTTTTCGCAAGTTTCATTCCGCCATACCCCCTTTGTTTTGTTTGATGTTTGTGTTAATGGTTCTTAGGTCATCCCCTTTTTTAACTTTGTTAACGGTTGTCGGTTTGGCGCTAAACGCCGGCTCAACAACCTGAGAACCCGTGTGTCTAATCTTTCCCGCCGGTGTGTTGTTTTGTTTCATGTTTTTTCCTTTCTATTTCTTTTTTGATGAAGTATAATGTTTTACCATCTCGGTGTCGGAAATTTTTGGCATAAGCCGTTTATAGATAGCCGCAACATCGCTCGGAACATCGATGAGCGCCGAACCGCCAGAACCTTTTGGGGCTATTAAATGGCTTTTGTCGCTTTGGTAACCTTTTGGTCGGTTGTCTCGCATCGCAAGAAAATATGCGTCTGTCGCAGTGTTTTTCCAAAACGGATTTCCAAATAGGTCTTGTCCGAAACGATATTTGAAATAATCCTCTCGATTAGCTATCCTCGAGATATCGTCGGCAGTTTCAAAAGGAAAGCTTTGTTTAATCTCAAAAAGATCCCTTTTCATAACCTCGGTTGCGCAACCGCTACATTCAGCAGCTTTTTGCTCCTCTGTCGTATCGGGCAAGCTATCAAAGTTCTCGGAATACCACAATAGTTTTTCGCTGTCCTCCTTTCCGATAGTCTGTTTTGTTTTTTCAAAACTGCCAACCAATGCTTCAAGCATCTCGATGCGTTTTGAGATTTCCGAAAGCTCGTTGTTTTTCTCGTTTTGTTGTTCCCCCTGCGTATCTTCCAAAGGAACAGCTTGCTGTTTTTTTGCCGTTTGTTCTGTCGTTTGCATTATGTTTCTCCCTTCTTTCAAGACTTATATTTAAGCCTTTAAAAATAATATCTATATAAAAAAGTTTGGCAACAAACCAAAACTTTTAAATAAAAAAAGCCGACAAAAGTTTTTTTAATCAAAAACTTAAATCGGCTCAAGGCTCTTTTTGTATTTCATTAATTTAATGTGTAAACGCAAAACCTATCGCGACCTCTTGTTTGCAACCCTTGCATTTAACATATATCTTTCCGTCTCGTTCGATTGCAACGAGTTTATCTCTGCCGTCGAGACAGCTATGAAAAATCTTTTTCATGCCCTCGTTCCTTTCTTGAGCGGAATTCTTTCGGGGATGTTTGGAACGTTGTTTAGCATCTGCTGTGTTTTAACTTCAAACGGAACACCGTTTTGTGGGCAACTTTTGTTTTTACAATAATGCACCGTAACATGATATAGCTTGGTCGGAAGTTCCGCCGTGTTATCGTTTTCCGCAACATCATATCCCGCAAAAATAGGCATCTCAAGACCGCAAATTTCACACATTCCTTTTTTCATTTTATCGCTTCTCCTTTTAATATATTCTGCCCATCGATAAGTTCCGCTTGTTGTTTAACATTTTTCCAATAATCAATCTTGTCGGAACATCCCGGAACCCCAAGGTTTTTCATATCTTTCCAAAACTGTATCCATGTTTCGGGATTTTCCCTTGCCCCATATGCCCCCATATCAAGATTTCTTTGAAGCATCTCGAGCATAAACCGTTTGTCGCTAAAATCTACTCCGCTTTCATCTACCGAAAATATATATTCATCCGAAAAATAGTATCTTCCGTTTCGATCCTTTTCGATAAACTCATATCGGTTAAACACCTGTTTTGCAGCGCTTCCATCGCTCTTTTTTTCGACAAACGTTCTGTCGTCGTCGGAATAAGCCAACAACAGTTTAAACATCATCTCATAAAGCGTTGCATATGCTTTGTTTTTCATAATTCTTCGGCTGTGTTGTCTGCCTAAAACCTGCATAATTTGGGTTTCTTTCGCTCTTCCACTAACGGCGGTGCTGTCTTTCCTTCCTTGAAAACTATCGGTCACGCCGAGAATGTTTTTTGCTCGTTCATAATCGTTATTTGCGGTTTGCTCATAGCTTTCGGTTGGCGCTTTTATATCAACAACGTTTATCTTGCCATAGTTTTCGGGTTTGCTTTCGATGATAGTTAACGCATCATTTGTGAACCGCCTGCTTGTTCCCTGCGGAACTTCGACAACGCTTCCGCTTTTTAGCAGTATGTCGTTTCGCTTTGTAAGTTGTCTGCAAGCGCTTATATAATATTGCCTGATGCTGTCGATATCGCTTTTGCCATATAAAAAGTCTTTGTCCGAAATATTTTTTCTAATTGATACAGGAAATTGCGACGGATAATAAAACTCAATTTCGGTAGGTTTTTTCAGCGCACGCTTTTTCTTTTTTGTCTTTGGTTTGCCAATGGGATTGCCCTTTTCATCATTGACAACCATCCCCATATCATCAAATATGTAGTCATACACCGGTATTTTTTTGCCGTTTTTATCGTGTTCAAAAAGCTGTTCGCCGGTGTCGAATTCCTCCATTATCGGCAACCCTTCGCCATCCACAACCGGAGAAAAAGCCGGAATCGTCGTTATCTTGTTTTGGTTTTGGTCATTTGTTTCTAATATCTCGATATCACCCGACAACGTTTCAAAGCTCTTTGAAATGTTCTTAAACTTGCGACAACCGCAAACACACGGTTTTTTTTGATCAACTATAACTTTTCCGCAACTAGCACACCGCTTTTCTTTTCTCATCTCAAAATCCGCATCATCGATTAAACAAGTGTCCCCCACCCAAGAGAAGCAACCAATCCTGCCGTTTTTGTTTCGATAGTATGCTATCTTTTGGGTAACAAGTTCGTCGGAGTTTAAATTGTTCGACAACTCGCTGTCGGTAGTTTCGTTATAAACACCATGGTTTTTATACCGAGCAAAAAGCCGTTCTTTGGTGTCGTCAAACGTTAAAAATAAATAATCCATAAACCGTATATCGTGGACACCCTGTTGTGGGATAAGCTGTTTTGCGGAAATAAGCCTTATATCGAGTTCCCCCGACCGATTGTTGTTGGTTGAAAAAGCATCCCACGACACAAAAAATGCCGTTCCGCCATTAACCCTAACCAACCTCTCGTCTATGTCGTTTAACTCTTGAAACGGCAACCGCTCGATCTCGCTTCGCAAAAGATTTTCGATAACTCTTGCGTTTCGAAGCGTTCTCTCGCCGGGATTTCTCGGGGTAACTTTTGGTAGCGGTATCAAACTGTCGATACTGGCTTCTATAAGTTCCTCCGGAAAGTTCCAAACCGTTGTAAAGCTTCGGCCGCCTCCAACATTTTCGCTCCCGTTATAAACAGCGTTTTGTCGGTCGAACGCCAAAAATGCATCCTCTCCCGACGGCGTAACAAAACCTTTTTTGCTCTTTTCAAATGTTTGTTGCCATTTAGAAATAGAATATGTTTCAAAACAGCCTTCGATATCTTTTTTAATCATTTAATGGTTCACCCCATTTCTCAATCATTTGTTGTTTCATTAAAGGAGTTGCCGAGATAAAGTCTTCCAACATATCGTCGGAATAATGTTTCTTTTGCGCCTGCTCTGTTTTGGGTCTAAAACTTTGTTGCCCTCTTATCTCTGCCGCTATCATGTCGGAAAAAAGAAGATCATCATGGTTTCCCGAAAGCGCATCGGGTCTTCCGTTTTTGTCATACACAAACGTCAACGCCTCCCTTAGCATATCAACATCGTTAAACAGCTCTATATTGTTGTTAATGTTATCGACTTGTTTGTCGATAATTAAACTCCTTGTGTTGCCGTCGGTCCTAAAGCCATATTTTGTGAGTTTGGTTTTTTTAAAATCATCTCTTCTTTCCCTAACATATTGTTTTGGATAGCTAAGCCGCATAAGTTCCTCGACAGGCGCTGTGTTAAAATTAACTTCAACCCCGATTAATGCATCGTTGTAGTGTTTGCCAAGGCAATAAAGCTGGTAGGTAAACGGCTTTGAATTATCACAATCCATGTGGATAGAAGCAACCCTTTCCCCCGTCACGTTGTTTAAAACGGTTGCGGCATAAAAATCCTTCCCCTCCCCCTTGGTGTCGGCACCGATAACATAAGGAATGTCTTTTTGTGGCGGTTTAAATATGCGAACATATTCATGCTTATTTTGCAAAAAGCTAAACCCCGATATAAAATCCTTTGTGTTTTTATCGTTGAAATTATAGTTAAAACTTCCCTTTAAAAATGGTTTTTTCAAATATGTTTTTTTAAGGTATTCAATCCTTTCGGTTATAACCTCGTTATCAAAAACCGATTCTTTGGAAAGTAAAAACGCCTCCTCGGCACAACTTGGGTATTCCTGTTTAAACCGCCTTAGCGATCCTTGACATTTGTTTTTTATACACCATCTGCGCCATTCCATCTGATCGTCTGTCAAGCTATACAGCGCTTTTAGTTCCAGCTCATCTTTGGAAAACGGCTTTTTGCTAAACGGCATAACATAGTCTTCCGCATCAAACCATGCGGTGAACACCGGTATAAAATCGCTTTGGTTTGATATCGCTCTTTTCCATTCGTTGTAGAAAGCTTCATGCCCGTTAGCGGTGCTTTCGATAACCACCATCGTGTCGGGGCTTGCCGGAACCGTTTGAGCGAGACCCAACAACACCTCGGTTTTGTCCCCTTTCCAAAAGGCATATTCCGAAATATGAAGATTTTGGAACGTTTCCCCTCGCCCCGTTGTGTCGTTGCCTGCCGTCATCATTCGAATAAAGCTTTCTCCATCCTCAAAGCTAAACCCCAATTCTTTAGAATTACAAACCGCTATTTCGGGAACACCGCTATCAACGGGTTGTTGCTCCTCTTGCTTTAAAGCGGATTTTCTCTTTTTAAACCGTTTTTCCTTTTTCGCTTGAACAACCTGTGGCATAGTGTCATAAAATCGCTTAGACATTCGAAAAAGATTTGAAGCCGCCTGCGACTCATGCGCAATAACTCCGCTCGACACGTTGGAGCGCTTTATCGTCCTAATAAAAATCAATGCCTCCGCAATCGTCGAAAACCCCATCTGCCTCGCTTTCAAAATAATAACTCTAATCGGTTTTTGTTCCGCCGTCTGTTTTTCGATAGCCTCAATCAATTTAAGCTGTGCTTTGTTTGGGCAAAAATCAACAAGCGTTCCGTTTTTATCCTTAATCTTAAGGGTCTTTATCTCGTTTAATATCTTCATCCACTCCGCCCTTTCTTTTTTTAATCTGTTGTTTAAACTTTGAATTTAAACCAAAACTACAAAAATCCGAAACCAAACAATAATCAAGGCATTTTCTATCGATCCCCTCGACAGGTTCGATATAATCCCCTTTTCCCTCTCTTATAAACCTTGCCGCCTCGGTTCTTGTTCCAAACGTTTTAACTGCGGCTTTGTTTTTTGCCTTTTTAACCGCAAATCTCAACCCTTCGTTAAACCTGTTTTGCAACCCACATTCAGGAATTAAATCATCCGGCATTGCGCTGTATATTTCGATATCTTTAAACCTATTAAATATAAACCGTTCGATAAACGAAAAATCATTGTTTGAAAAAAGAAACTCAACCTTTTGTATAGGATGTTCGGGATATTTCTTTATAAAACTTTTTTTTGATTTTGAAAAATCCTTTAAAAATAAAATCACCTCCCCCCTATAAACCGGAAACCCCAAACTCCTAAGCATATATCCATAGATTAAAAGCTGTTTTCGATAGTCCTCAAAATCCCCTCGAATAAACTTTGAACAAACGGTTGTTTTGTAGTCTACAACAAGGCCTTTCAAGCTATCATAAAGATCAAACTGGCCCGAAAGAATATAGTTCCCAACGTTTATTTTTATCCTTTGTTCCTTTTGCTGTCCTTCTGAAAGTTGTTTGTTTTCAAGCAAAAGGTGAACCGCCGTTCCAAAAAGTTTATACGCCATATCCGCAACATCAACCGTTATCTCGTCTTGATGCCTTTTCTCTAGAATAATCTCTTTAACCCCTTTTAATAGCGACGTCACTCTATATTCGTTTGGTTCAAGCTTTGTTTGAATATTCGCAAAATCTAAAACTTGATTTGGAAGATTTAATCTATTTGTTACAACCATTTAAAACTACACCTCTTTAGTTTTTTAAATCAACCGGGGGACATGACCTCATAACCTCGAAAATAAAAGTTTGAAAGCAAATTGTCAAATTCACCCAGTTGATTGACAAGCTACGGATTGACGTATATAATAGTTGTACCACTCAATCATTAATACGGAGTTCCGAACTTATGCTGTAATTATATACGGTTTACCGTAGTTATACAAGCATTTTTATACTTTTTTCCGTATTTTATAAGATTGCACATAAAGAAAAGGTGTATTATGTACAGTTTGTATAACAAAATTGAAGATTTATGCAAAGAAAAAGGAATTAAAGTTGGAAGGCTTTGTTCCGAGATAGGAATAACCCAAGGGGTTCTGACCGATCTAAAGATGGGAAGAACAAAAATTTTATCTATTCCAACGCTTGAAAAGATAGCGGATTATTTTTCCGTATCGGTAGATTATCTTTTAACACAACAAAAAAAGGCCGACTATAAAGACGACCTTTCAAACCAAGAGCAAATTATTCTCGATTTCTACCGTTCTGCCCCTCCTGAGATTCGCGCGATGATTGATAAAATTGTACAATCTTAATTATCTTGTCGAGCTTGTCTTTATCCTTTAGCGCCTCGATAAGCCTTTCCTCTCTTCTATCCAAATTGCGTCCTCCCCCTAAGAACTTTTATCCCCCCGACATTAACCGCAATATCGGCGAGATTATCTTTATATGTATAATAGTATACTTTTTCCAAAAACAGTGTCGAATGTTGTTAAGTGGTGGTAAAAAGTATCTTTTGTTGTTGTTAAATTGTATTTCAGGGATTATTTTGCCGAAAAAGTTTTTCCCAAAACAGATCAACTAAACATATATACAAAATAAAAAAACACAAAAGCAGACTTACAAAAAATCTGATTTTGTGTTTTTATATTTATACATATTTAGCGGTTTATAAATCCCTGTTTTTTCTCCGGTTTTAAGATATATCTGTTTTCAAAACTGCCGCATACCTCTCGAAAAAATCTTGAAACAAATCCTCTAATTTGATATTCAAAACTTTGCAAAAACCGGCTAGCTCATAATCTGTAACAAATCGCATATTGTTTTCAATCTTGCTTATCATCTGTTGGTCGATAGATATCCCAAGCGTTTGCATCTTAGCCGCAAGCGTCCCTTGAGTAATTTTTTTTGCTATCCTTATTTCTTTAAGGTTAACCGAAATAACATTTTTATTGTTTTCAAATAAAATCTTTTTCATATTAATGCTCCATTCCGCCTCGTAGCATCCCCGTTGCCTAGGTTGATTTAAAACTTGTTTTAAGCTAAACACCTACAACGTTAATGCCATGTATTATACATCACATTAGCATAATGCAGCAAGGGTTTTAACGCTACATAAACGTTAAAATAAACCTTAAAAAAAGTTTAACCTCTTGTTAAGCATTTATTAATAATCTAGCAATGAATTAAACTCTCTCTCTTGTCAAACAATATAGTTTTAAAGGGAGGGTTTATTCTATGCCATTAGCAAGCTTGATTAAGCTAATAGTAGGTGGTGCTCTGTGCGGCTTTTTAAATGGACTTTTTGGAAGCGGCGGCGGAATTATGTCGGTATTGTTTCTCAAAAAGATTTTATCAGATGAAAGAGAGGTTCATGCAAGCTCAACTTTTGTTATGCTGGTTCTAAGCGCCATTAGCTTTGTTTTTTATTGGAACAATGGTTTTGTCGAGATATCCCAAGCAAAAACTTTCATTCCTTTTGGTATTTTTGGCGCCGTTGTCGGTTCGTCTGTTCTAGCCGAGATAAACAACAATCGTTTAAAAAAGATATTCGGCGTATTGCTGATTTTATCGGGGGCGGTGATGTTGCTAAGATGATGTTTTGGATAAGCTGTTTAATTGGGTTTTTGTGCGGAATGCTAGCATCGATGGGGCTTGGCGGAGGGTTTTTGTTTCTGCTGTATTTTGCCCTTACAACCGACATCCCCCAACAATCGGTCGGCGCTTTAAACCTTCTGTTTTTTCTCCCTATTTCTTTACTTGCTGTTATATTTCATATAAAAAACAAACTACTTAATATAAAGGTATGTTTGATAATGGCTGTGTCGGGGGCATTGTTTGTGTATTTTGGGTTTAGTTTAGCCGCCTCAATCAAAAGCGACATTCTAAGAAATATCTTTGCAATTTTTGTTATAGTAGTCGGCATAAAAGAACTTATCTCTAATAAAGAGCGATAATATTTAAGACAGCTCTTTAAGCGTCTCAACAAGAGCTGTTCCAAAATAGGCGGCCGAGATAATCGCCTCCTCAAGCGAGTTGCCGTGTGAACCTACCTCAACTAGCAACATACCGGGAGCCATAAACTGGTTGTAGTCTCGATAATCAAAAAGAATAGGCCTTGTAATTCCGGGATAGTGCGTTTCAAGCGAACTTTGCAAACGAGCGGCTAACCGAAAGTTTTCATAAAAGTCAGGATGCCAAAGTGTCCCGTCGTCGGCATTGCAAACCAACATTATCTGCGCAACCTTTTTCCCATCTATATTAACAATAGGTTTAATGCGTGTGCCGTCCTCCCTTTCTAGCCCGTCTCGATGTATATCTAAAAAAACTTTTATAGACGGATATTTCTCCATGTATTCTGCTACGGTGTCTGCGCTTCGATAGTATGAGCCATCATAAGAAGGATAGTCATGATAGTCGGTTGCATGAACTGTATTTATTCCATTTTCATTAAGTGTTTTAACGATAGTTTCCCCAACTTTAACGATGTTGGTTTTGCTGTCGGTCGAACGTGTCGGATAGTTAACATCATAAAATCCGGCATCAAACCTATCGAAACTTTCAGTTGCGTGGGTGTGGAAAATTAAAACCTGTGGTTGGTCGGAATTAAGCTCTATTGTATAGGGCGGGGGTTGTTCCAGTTGTTGTATTGCCTCATCGTTATCGATAGACGTTTTGTTTAACGTTATGCCGTTTCCAAATTTAAGATAGTATTCGCTTTCGGTCGAAACGTTCAAAGAAACCTCTTCGGTAGGTTTTCTTTGTTGAATAGGTATAAGCGCTATCGCCGTTTCTTTGTCTGCAAAAAAAGATGAGTTGTTGTCGACCATCTCTTCCGACGGTTTAAGGTTTTCTATTTGTTCGATAACCAACCCATGCTCGGGATTAAAGACTTGGTCGTCGCTTTGTTGTTCGAGGGTTTGTTGCGCCGTCTCGTTATCGATAGAGGTTTTCGACGATACAAGCGCCGGATACAAAGAATTTGTCCCCGTTCCAACAACCGATAAAAGCGAAATATAATGTTCAGGATTTTTAATAGCGCTTAAAACAAAACCAAATATTCCCGACAGCAAAACGATCATAACTGCTAGTATCTTCAAATAAATAACTATTCTTTGTCTATCCATATTTTTGAAAATCCTTTTTTTATAGTTTTCTTAAATATACGAAACAAGCAGTAAAAAATATGTCATGATTTTAAATTTGCAAAATTTTTCAAAAAATTTTTAAACTCATGCTTATAATTTGAAAAAAATCAATATATATTATATAATAGATAGGTATACGAGTTTTTATTATAGACGGGGTCGATTAATGATATATCTTGATAATGCTGCAACAACGATGGTTTCAAAACAAGTTTCAAGCGAAGCTTTAAGAATTATGGAACAAGTTTTCGGGAATCCGAGTTCCCTATACATAAAAGGTGTCGAAGCGGAACAACAACTTTCAAATGCTCGAAAAACAATTTCCTCTTCGCTGGGTTGTCTTTCGTCGGAATTTTATTTCACTTCGGGCGGAACCGAATCCAACAACATCGCCATTATTGGTGCGCTAGAAGCTCGAAAAGCTTGGGCAAACGAGATCATTGTATCGAGCTTTGAACACCCCAGCGTTTTAACAACGGTAAGGGAGATGAAATCAAAAGGTTTTTTGGTTCGAGAGGTTAAACCTAAAAACGGAATAATCGACCCTCAAGAGGTTCTTGACCTAGTCGGTAGCAAAACCGCCGCCGTAACGGTTATGCGAGTTAACAACGAAACGGGAGCGGTTTGCGATATAAGCGCCATTGCAAAAGCGGTAAAACAAAAAAACCAGCGAACCGCAGTCCATTGCGACATGGTTCAAGGTTTTTTGAAATACGATATAGATCTTGCCCAAAACACTATCGACAGCGTTTCGATAAGCGGACATAAACTTCATGCGCCAAAAGGTATTGGCGGGTTATACCTCAGAAAAGGCTATAACATTAAGCCTATAATGTTTGGTGGAGGCCAAGAAAAAGGGATGCGAAGCGGAACAGAAAACGTAGCGTTTGCGGTCGCATTTGCAAAAGCTGTTCAACTGTTCGATAAAACTAATAATTTTGAAAACGCAAAGTTGTTAAAAAAACTAGCTTGTGAAAAGCTTTCAAATCTTAGCGACATAACGATCAACTCCCCCGAAAACTCGTCGCCCTATATCCTTAACTTTTCGGTTTTAGGGTATAACAGCGAAACATTAATTCACTTTTTGGAGCGTTCCGATATATATGTTGCCGGAGGGTCTGCTTGCTCAAAAGGCGCCAAAAGCCAAACGCTAACCGCAATGGGGCTTTCGACCAACATTATCGATTCAGCTCTTAGAATAAGTTTTTCGAAACAAAATAAACCGGAGGATATCGAAAAACTAGTTGAACAAATCGAAGTTGCAAAACAAAGTTTAATGAGAAAAAAATAAAAAACATAGCACGAATTTGTCACGTTAAAAAACTTTTAGACAAAACCGAACTAGATAAGGAATGGTTAAAATAATGAACGAAATTCTACTTGCAAAATATGGAGAACTAGCGCTTAAAGGATTAAACAAAAGCAGTTTTGAAAGTGCTTTGCTTAAATCTATTCGCAAAAGATGCGAAACTTGCGGAGCGTTTAAAGTGTATAAAGCGCAATCGACTATATATATAGAACCACAAGACGAGCAAAGCGACATCGAAAAAGCGTTGTTCCATCTTAAAAGAATTTTTGGAATATCCGCTATTAACCGTTGTTTGATCGTTGAAAAAGATTTCGAAAAAATCTGCGAAGGTGCAAACAGCTATCTTTCGGAACAACTCCAAAACGCCAAAACATTTAAAGTTTCGGCAAAACGAGCCGACAAGAAATTCCCGCTCGATTCTATGGAACTCTCAAAACAACTGGGCGGATATCTTCTCTCGAAATTTCCACATCTTAAAGTTTCGGTTAAAAATCCCGAAATAAATGTCGTTGTTGAGGTTCGAGATTACGCCGCTTATATCCATAGCGGAAAGATTCAAGCGTCGGGAGGTATGCCGACCGGCAGTTCCGGCAGAGGTATGCTAATGCTTTCAGGCGGAATAGATAGCCCTGTTGCCGGCTACATGATGGCAAAACGAGGGCTTGATCTTTGTGGGCTGCATTTCATGTCGCCCCCCTACACAAGCGACAGAGCTTTTGAAAAGGTCAAGGCGCTTGCCGGAAAACTTTCGCTATACACCGGAACTTTTGCGCTTGTTTCGATACCTTTTACCGATATCCAGCTTGAAATCGGCAAAAAATGCCCCGAGGAATTGTTTACAATATTAATGAGACGTTCGATGGTTAGAATAGCAAACATCGTTGCACAAAAAGAATTTTGCCAAGCGTTGGTGACGGGGGAAAGCCTAGCACAGGTTGCTTCGCAAACCGTTATGGCGATAGCCTGCACAGACCAGGCGGCAGAAATCCCGATTTTCCGTCCGCTAATCGGAATGGACAAGACCGAAATCGTAGATATCGCCCGAAAGATAGACACGTTTGAAACCTCTATTCTTCCATATGAAGATTGTTGCACAGTGTTCACACCAAAGCATCCCAAAACAAAGCCGAAACTCGAGAACGTTTTGCAAGCAGAACAGCTCTACGACTATGAAACGCTGGAACAGCAAGCATCGGAACAGCTAAAAATAGATATGTTTCATTTTTCAAAGATAGACAACTAACACCACCCACTATTGTTATAAACGGCAAAGGAGCATTGTAATAATTTATGAGAGCAGAGATAATTTCTGTCGGAAACGAACTACTTAAAGGCTACACCCCCAACACCAACACAACATATTTATCAAAAAGGCTTTCCGACATGGGCTTTGAAGTCCATCGGCATTCATCGGTTGGCGACTATCGAGAGGATATCTTCGCCGCCCTTGAACTTGCTGTTTCAAGAAGCCATATTATAATATTCACAGGAGGGCTAGGCCCCACCGACGACGATTTAACAAAAGAAGCGGTAGCGGAGGTTTTGGGTCTTCAACTAATACATAACGAAGCGATAGCCAAAAACATCGAAACCTATTTCACCTCACGAGGCGCAAAGATGCCGGACAACAACCTAAAGCAAGCACAGGTTATCGAGGGAAGCGAACCTATCTTCAACGCTTTTGGAACTGCGCCCGGTATATTCCTAAGGCGTGGTAACCAAGCAATCATCCTTATGCCGGGGCCTCCGAACGAACTCGAGCCGATGTTCGACAACGAAGTAGCCCCACAGCTTGAACTTTTTATCGAAGAACGAGTAGCCTCAAGAGAGCTAAAGGTTTTCGGAATAGGCGAAAGCGATCTTGAACTTAAGATAAAACATCTTCTTTATGCCGAAAACCCAAGAGCGGCGCTCTATGCCGGAACGGGTGAGGTTAGCATAAGGATTTCAGCATACGCCGATGAAATAGCTATTGCCCAGCTTATGTGTAACGAACACGCTCAAAAGATTCGCAACATTGTAGGCGAATTTATCTATTCCGATGATGGAAGCAGCATGAACAAAGCCGTTGTCGAAACGCTTAAAAGAGTAGGCGCAAAAGTAGCGGTTGCGGAAAGTTGCACAGGCGGGCTTTTGTCTGCATCGCTAACCGAAATCCCCGGCGTTTCGGATGTATTTGAACTCGGCGTTATATCCTATGCAGATTGGGCAAAAAACTCTCTCCTCGATGTCGAACGCTCGATACTAACTGATTATTCCGCCATAAGCTCTGTCGTTGCCGCCGAGATGGCAAAAGGCGCTATGAAAAATTCAAAGGCGGACATCGGCGTTGGTATAACGGGTATCGCAGGCCCTACAAGCGAAGGATTCTTCAACAAAACTATAGGCACCGTTTATATAGCAGTTTCCGACCACGACGGTGTAGTAGTTAAAGAGTTTCGTTTCGGTGCAACGAGAACGAGGGAGTTTATCCGAGAAATTTCGGTTAAAAGCGCCCTTGATATGATACGGCGTTTTGTAACAAACCTTGATATCGCCGGCTCTCGTGAGTTCCGTTTGGGTGAAATTGCCGATCTCGACAACCCCGGACGACCAAAGCTTAAAGTGTCGTCAAAAACAACAAGGGCTATTGTTTCGGCAATTGCGGTAATCGTCGCCGGCGGTTCGCTCTATCTTGGCGGAAATTCTGCTTTTGAGTATTTCAGAGGAAGCGTCTACAACACGGTTGAGGTTACATATGAGCAAGCGGCTCAAAATAACAACACCGCAGCAGGTCTTACCGAGCTTAAACAAACCAACCAAGACACTATAGGTTGGTTAAGCGTCGGCGACACAATCAACACCGTAGTAGTGTCATCTGCCGACAACGAATACTACACCGACCACGACTTCGAGAAATCCGAAAACGCCCTAGGTTGTCCGTTTTTGGATATGAATATAACCAACCCCGACATAGCCGACAACAACATAATCTACGGCACAAGCATAAACGACGACTTGATGTTTGGCCCTCTTATCGGTATGAGCGAGCGAGAATATGCCCTTGAAAATATGGTTGTCGATTTTGAAACGCTAAACGGCAGTTCACAGTATAAAGTTGTTTCGGTTTATTATGCAAACGCAAATGACCAGCTAGGAACGGTTCAAAACTTTGCTAAAACTGAATTTGAAGATAACGAAGATCTTGCAAACTTCATAATAGATTTTAAAATACGCTCGATCTACAACATCGATGTCGACATTAAAACCGGGGATAGATTTCTAACGCTCGCTACCCCGCTTGAAGAATGGGGCGACACATATCTTGTCGTTGTAACCCGTGCGGTTCGCCCCGGCGAAGTCGTGATGGTTTTCCCCGATTCAGTAACAATAAACCCGGCGCCGTTATATCATGATCAATGGTATGTAGACAACGGATCAAGCTCGGTTATTAATATCCCCATCGAACAGGATAAATGGAGAAACTGGCTTTCAACAAACGACCAAAACTTCTTTGAAACGATCGACTTTTCCGAGATGCCGGCGGTTGATGCCGAAAGCCCGCTTTTGGAAAATGTTCCGGATTATTTTGTCGAAGGGATAATCCCCTATCAAACAGATGAAAGTTATCTTAACGCAACAAACGGAGTGGTTTCGATAACCGACAGCGCAACGGGCGAGATTGTAACCAACACACCGCTCGAGATCGTCAGCATGATTGTCGAAGCCGAGATAGGTTCTGCTCTTTCGGTTGAAGCTATAAAGGCGCAAGCCGTTGCAACAACTACCTATCTTAAATATATGCTAAGGTTTGAAACCGCTCCCGAGTTCCCTGTAGAACCGGCCTCCAGCATCGTTAGAACCAACGTTTCGGAGGTTATCGACACAGCGATGTACTATAACGGAAACATAATTTTTTCTCCCTACTGTGCTTTGGTTGCACAGGGTACACAGGTAGCAACCAACGTTTTCGGAGCTGATCTACCCTATCTAAACTCGGTCGAAAGCGCCCATGACACGTTGTCACAATCGTTCAACTATGAATATTCGCTAACCGTAGACCAGATGAAGGCGGAGCTTGAGCAAGCCTACCCCGTAACACTTGGCGAGGATCCCTCGAAATGGATTCAGTTTGTTTCAACCAATCAATATGGCTATGTCAACACAGTCTCTATCGACGGAACCCACACAACAACGGGAACCGACCTTCGCAAAACGCTAGGCCTGCGTTCCAGCGCAATCGAGCTTGCGTTTGACCCGGCAACACAGTCGTTCAACCTAACAACCGCCGGATATGGCCACGGCGTAGGAATGAGCCAATACGGCGCCCACTACTATGCACAGGTCGAAGAATGGGATTATATCGATATCCTAGAACACTATTATCTAGGCATAGAATTCGGCGGAGCCGATTGGTAAAAACGAAATAAACAACAGCGATGAAACTTTTCTACTAAATCAAAGCAGAGCATATTTTGCCTTTGTTCATGGTGTAAACAACCCCATTGAACAAATTTCGCAAAATATGCTCTGCTTTTTTAATTTTTATTACTCTGTTTTGTTCACCCTATCATTTAGTATATAGCAAACAAAGCTTTATCAAAAGACCGTTAAATAATGCTATTCATATATGTTAGCACGTAATTATAATTTTTATATCGTAGGTTGCTTTTTACAGAGTTTTTTTGCGTTCCTCCCAAACAACTGAAACGCCTCAGACTGTGAGCAAACCATCCCGCTACAATACATTAGAAATACAGCGAAAAACTCATTCATACTCCAAGTGCTATTCACAGATATAACATAAACCTCCATCAATTCGGCTATCATAAAGTATATTACAATTGATCCATAGAAAATGATATTATTGGTAAAAGCAGAACCTTTTATTATTATATTAAATATTCTTAATATAATCGTAGCGTAGAACATAACATACAACAATAATCCAACAATGCCAAGCGATAATAAAGCGTGTAAATACCCACTATGAGGGTGTGTTTCCCTTTCGGTTAAATTTCTTAATTCTTGTTGTATGTCTAATGGATGAAGCCTATAGCCAAACAAAAAACTTGATGGGTGAGCCTTTATTATTTGAAGATGATCAATCCATATACCCGTTCTCCCATTGAAGTCGAGCCAGTGACTAAGACTTCTACCTACCTCTAGATCCTCTTCTTTAACTATGTCATTATTTTCGATAATTGGTTCATTGGTTGAGAGATTATCGCTAGTCTCAACTACAATTGTTTCGCTTGTTTCAATGTTAGTTTGTTCAGGAATTTGTAGCACCAGCGGATAATTTGAAAAGTCTTTGTGAGACAAACTAATTCTAATGCTGTTCATTATAAAAAGCACAACACTAGATAAAAGCAAAACTAACAAAGTTGTGGCTGCAAAAGAAAGGAAGAAAGCTAGAGTTTTTTTCGAACTCCCTTTTAGTTTATCCCTCTTAATCACTGCAGATGCTATAATTAAACCTATTGCCACAGCAAAACCAATATTAGATGTTCGACTCTGTGTCAACGCCATAACAATAAAAAAAAGTGCTAAAATTACAACTAAAACTACTTTCAAATATTTCTTTTTTAGATAAAACAAAAATGAAATCACTATTATTGAAACAATATTATATATAATTGCAGTTAAATTAACGTGCCAAAACACACTCAATCTTGATTGATCTCTATGAATGTCTATATGTGGCATATATGAAGTTAATGGCCTTAAATCTGAATTGATTATGAATGCATAGATACCTAAAACCGCCAATACTGTTAAAAATAATATCGTCGGAATTAAAATAATCAAAGTATATCGTTGTTTATTTTGGTCAGTCAGTAAGAAAGGAATCATAAACGAAATCAACGACATAAACAAAACATTGATGACAACAGCCATACTAAACCAATAGTTTAATAATCCAACAAATAACATCCACAACAAAAATAATATTATAATTTTAAATTCTTTTGCTTTTAAAAACACCTTGTATTCTTTTATCAAAATTATACCGAGTGCTGCAGCATATAGATAATTTAGATAGTTATTAATATAGAATGTCATTAACTCCGGATTTAAAAAGTGCAACATCTTTGTTTGGAAATATATAAAAAAAATGCAAAAAATCGCTGTATTGAAATTGTAGTATCTTTCAAAAAACAACACAATTCTTGATTTCATAAAAACTCCTTAATTAACGACTAAAGGTATAATAACAGCGAACTGCTATGAATATTTTTTCAATGCATTCCACACGTAAGACACAAAACAGCGAGCAGAATAAAGCAACGGTAATTTTTCAACTTTTCTGTAAAGATACCAAGTTCTTTTTAGCGCTTTAAATTTATTGCTTGAAACCGATCCTTCACGTCTTCTGTATTTAGCTAAAGATATATCAAGGCCATGCGCAGTTACACCTGTTTTTAAAATTTTCAACCAAGTTGCAGCATCTTGACCACGCCTTAGATCAGGCATATACATTAGTTCTTTTGGTATTTTTTCACTATCTAAAATCAAAGAATGTCCACAGGTAATTGGCGCTTTTAAAAATGAATCATATGTCGCTTTTGTAGGTATATGAATAGTTTTTCGATACTCCCCATGTTCGTTAACAATATCATAACTTGTGTAACACATTGAAATATCGTTTTGTTGCATATAATTCAACTGTAGTTCCAATTTGTTATATACCCATAAATCATCTGATGCTAAAAAAGCTATATACCTTCCTTTAGCCAAATTCAACGAATTATTGCTTGAAATTCCTGTTCCACTATTCACCTTGTTTTGCGTCAGAATAATTCTTTCGTCTACTTGCCGCATCTTTTTGACAATTTCAACCGTATTATCAGTCGAACAATCATCACAGATTAACAGTTCCCAATTTTCATATGTTTGATTTTTGACTGAACTAATAGCCTCCTCGATCCACGGAGAACTATTATATGCCGGCATTATAATACTAACTAAATCGCGCATTCTATCTATACCCTTCTATTTTTCGCCATCTTCTCTCGATTAACAATCTTAAAGATCGTCAAAAACACAATCTTTATATCCAAAAACAAACTCCAGTTTTCAATATACCAAATATCATGCTTTACTCTATCAATTATGCTAGTATCCCCTCGAAGACCGTGTATCTGTGCCCAACCTGTAATGCCGGGCCTAACTTGATGTTTAACCATATAAAGAGGTATTTCCTCCTTAAAGTGCTCAACATGAAACGGCACTTCGGGTCGAGGGCCAACTAGCGACATATCCCCTTTAATCACATTAAAAAACTGCGGAAGTTCATCGATGCTTGTTTTCCTAATGAAACTTCCAAAAGCCGTTTTTCTGTTGTCATTGTTTGTGCTCCAGCCTGTCTTTTCGGTGCCGGTTATGCGCATACTGCGAAATTTATACATCGTGAATATCTTTTTGTTTCTTCCAACTCGCTCTTGCCTAAAGATAATTGGGCCTTTGCTTGAAAACCTTGTTCCAATTGCAGCAACAGCCATAATAGGCGAAGTCAATATTATCAGCAATAGCGACACCACAATGTCAAACAGCCTTTTTTGCATTGCGCAAAAATCGCTGTCAAGCGGAGTTGTACGCATATTAATTAGCTTGATATCACCTATCGTATCAATAGCCGGTGCTGTCGGAATATAGTCGTTATATATCGGAATTATGTAAACTTTCAAACCATGTTTTTCACATAAATTAATCGTCTCATTTATCAAATTTGTTTCACTAGCTTCAAAAGCTACGACGACTTCATCAATGTTTGTATTCTGCAAAACTGTGTCAAGTTCCGATATTTTCCCCAAATTATTTCCAACACGATCATTGCTAGTATCGCTCACATATCCAATAATCGAAAGTCCAAACTGCAAATTTTTATTAATGCCCTCAACATATCTTTGGGCAAGATCTCCCGAACCAATTACAACAACTTTTTTTTGATTAAACCCTAATTTTCGGTATTTTCGCAACACCATCCTCAAAAGAATTCTTTTTAGCACAATCAAAACAATCGTAAACAAAAAACAAAATCCAAGAACTCCACGAGAAAAATCTTCGAGCCTAAAAAAGTATAGCATAAGTCCAAAAAGCAAGATCGAAATACTTGTCGATTTAACTATTTCGCTAATTTCTGAAATTATACTTTTAAAGCGGTAAGAATCATATAGGTTGAAAATCTTATTTACCACAACACAAAGCACGCTATACACAAATACTAACGAGATGTTTTGTGCAATATTTCCAAAGCTGTCTCTGTTAATTAGCCACAAAAAAACCGAAAGCAGATAAGCTGCATTAACAGCAATATAATCAGTTAGCACATTCAAAATATTCAAAAATCTTTGATTTTTTCTGATCATTAAATCACCTTACATAAAAGTCAGATTCAAAACAATTCACTTATATTCCTAGAAAAACCTTCTTTTTATCCTTGTCAAACAACCTCAAGCACTGGACATGAAGTTTAGCTCTTTTTTCAAAACTCATTTCTTTAAGCTCTTTTTTTATAAAAGCCAGATATTGTTTAGGGGTTTCTCCACCGTATAACATTATATTTTTTTTAATAAATGTCTCAACATTACCTTGTTGGTTTTCTGCCGTTATAATCGCAATTGTTGGTATACCAAGATATGCAAGTTCATACAGTGTACTTCCTCCTGCGGAAATTGCAACATCGCATTTCGACATTATGCTTTGCATATTAGAAACATTTTCATAAACAAATATATTCTCATTTTCTTTTGCAAGTTTACGCAACTCCTCTTTATCTTGCTCTTTAAAAAAACTACCAACAATTAAATGATATGAAAACGAATTTATATTGTTGTTTTCTATTTCATTTAAAATAAATTTTTTGCAAAAACTATAGTTATCTGCCCCACCTGTTGTAATAAAAATGTTCTTAATATCTTTATTAATCTTAATAGGTTTAGCTTGCAAAAATTCTTCTCTTAAAGCTACAAATCCCGTCCCAAGGAAACATTTTTTATTTGTCTTGTTATATGGAATATCCTCAGCATAAATGCTGTAGTTTAATAAATAATCTACGGGATAATCAAACATATTAAGGTCATCAATATATAAAGTTTTTGCAACCTTTGTAACAGCTTTTAAGTAGTTCTCGGTTACAAAGTAGCTATCTATTATTACAAGCGCCGGTGATACCTGTTTTATAATATTAATAAACTTATCTGTTTCTTGTTCCATGTTTGCATAATCGCTTTTTAAGGTAATAACTTCAAACCTGTGTTTTTTTATTATATGGTTCATCTCGTCATCTGCTACAACAAAAACACATTCCACGTTGTTTTTTCTGAAAAAATTCGCATATGAAATACAACGCATAACGTGTCCTGTAGCTATATGACTGTTGGCATCAACTCGAAAGATTATTTTTTTCATGTTCAGCTTATCTTTCTTATTAATTCAAAAGCCTCTGCATATTTCCTATCGCAACAACTGCCCCAACGCAAAGCACTAACCTCAATTGCTTTTATGCTTCTTGGATGCGGAAATTCGCCGCCCTCAGAAACATAGCACTCCATAGCTTTCAACTTATACTTAATTGTATTACAAACATCCACAAAAAAATTAGGTTTAAACGTATTATCACCATATTTAAAATTCCATTCTGTTGATGACAATGTCTCAAAAGCATATATTTCACTAACATCACAACCGTTAAATGGGCGTGCAGCAGTAATGGTTGCTTCAAAGGTTTTTTGATGATCTATATTCAAATCACCATAATGATGAGTAAATATCGTATCAATCGAATACTTTTTAATGCACACATTTATACATTTTATTATATCAAGTAACGGTATGCTATCAAACTTATTGTCCGGGAAGTCAAAGAAGTCGATTGACTTATACCCAATTATATCTGCACTTTTTTTTGCACATTCTTTAAGAAAAGATAATTCACTTTCCTCTGTATCTCTACGAGATGTTAAACCTGTCCCTAAAATAATGGCTCTAACTTCTTTGCCTTCTTCAACAAATCGCCTTATAGTTGCGCCTTGACCTAAAATTTCATCATCTGGGTGTGCCGCTACTACTAAAATTTTATTCATCTAAAATCTCCATTTCCATTTTAGCGCAAATTTTCCCATTTTCAAACGTAGCATCGGAAAAATTCATCATATACTTTCCGTGCTTTATATATGCCTTTGGATAGCCTTCGCCATCTAACATCCTAATAAAATCATATATCTGTCTTTCAGTTAAATTTTTTGGCAACGCAGAGTCGATCGGCTTTCGTCTCTCGAACGTTGTCACTGCTCCTTTTTGAGGAATGGGCACCAACTGTTCATTTAATATTTTAGGAATAAGTTTTTCAAAAATAATATTAGACATATTTTTAAATATGTCTTCCGCACTTCCTTTTGAAATATCCAAAGGATATTTCAAATAAATATCACCCTCATCTAAACCTTTACATACTTTTAATGCACTAATTTTAGTATCGTAAATACCTCTGCTGATTAAATTTTGCAAAGGAGATCCACCCCTGCCAAATGGTAAATCAGTACAATGAAAAACTATACATTCAAAATTTTTATATATTTCTTTAGGAATAATCCAAGACCAATGTGGGAAAAAAACATATCTTGTATCTGTTTTTTTTAAAAACTCGTATGTCAAATCTTCTTTTTTTTCAATAAGTACTACATTCAAATTTTGATTTTTATCAGAAAATCTATTGCACTCGTCTACATTCCATTTTTTTACTGTAGCAATCACTATTGTTTTAATAATTGTCAACTCCTATTTCAGAATCTTTTCATAGTATATATATTTCTCATTTTTTATATTCGTACTCGAGAAACCTAATTTTTCAATAAATTTAACGGAACTTAAGTTATCCTTATTCATTCCAGCAAAAAAATGTGTGATACCCCACTGAGCTTTCGCAAAATCGATCAAAGATATTGTAATATCTCCCATCACATTTTTGCCTCTTAATGATTTTTCTGCTAAAGTATATCCTATTTCGCAACTTAATTCTATCAAATTTAAATCTGTAATCATTAAAAACCCAATGGGGTAATTGTCTTTGAATACCATAAAATGATATTGGGTTTCATCATTTAAGTAAAAATTATTATACCAGTGTAAATGTTTTTCTTTAGTTAACGGTGTCGAATTGTAAAAATATTTTATTATTTCTGGGTCACTACGCCATTTTACAATTACATCAGCATCATCTAAGGTGATAGATTTTATGGTATATTCATTGCAATTAAAACCAAATGATTTTTTCATACTAAATTATCCATCGAAATTAAACTTGCAAACTCAATATCTTTGTTGGCTCGTTTTAGTAATAAATTTTTTAAAAATTTGGGGGCTAATCCGAGTGATGGCCTTATAACCCTAATATTCTCCTCAGTAAACTTCTCGCCTTTTTTTATGTCTTTAACCGCATATATACTGCGTCTAAAAACCGTTGACTTTTTTTCGCCCTCGGTTAACTCATAGCTGACTTCACCTATAATTTTTGATGTATCTCTAACGTCTTGAACCATCTTTGCAAACTCACCTATTTCCATCGAAAAATCGCTGTCTGGGTTTTTTATATCCCTTGATATGCAGATATGTTTTTCGATTATAGTCGCTCCCAAAGAAACTGCTATTATCGGAGCAACGCTACCCATACTATGATCGGAAAACCCAATTGCGCAACCTTTAAATCGCTCTTGCATATCTTTTATATTCGCAAGTTTCATATCTTCATGTTTCGCCGGGTATTCGCTACAACATTTCAAGAGAGAAATCTGATTATTTCCAACTCGTATACAAGCATCAACAGCATCTTGTATCTCTTCTATGCTTCCCATTCCACAAGAAATAATCATCGGTTTTCCCTTGCTTGCCGTGTATTCAATAAGCGGTATATCAACAAGTTCAAACGAGGCTATTTTATAAAACCCTACCCCTAAATCCTCCAAAAAATCAACCGCAGTTTTGTCGAACGGGGTTGAAAGAAAATCCACCTCATTTTTTTCACATTCCTCTTTAATAGCCTTATGCCATTCCCAAGGTGTATGCGCTTCTTTATAAAGGTCATAAAGTTTATAGCCATCCCAAAGTCCACCCTTTATAATAAAGTCGTCTTTGTCGCAATCAATGGTCATTGTGTCCGCTGTGTATGTTTGAATCTTAACGCAGTCCGCCCCCGCTTTTGCCGCAAGTCGAACAATCTCAAGTGCATTTTCAAGCTTTCCGGCATGGTTTGCGCTCATCTCTGCGATGATGTATGTATAATTATTTAATTTGTTTAATAATTCCAGTTTCATTATCTTTCCTTTAATCCGTAATTGCTTTTTGCTTAATTCCTCTATTTATGTCAGTTAAGTAATTATGTTTATCTAACAGTTGAAGAATTTCCTTCATATTTATACTCTTTTGTTCCTTTGCTAATAAATCAACAATCTTTCTAACAAACACGTAATCGCTCAGTGAATCTATCGTTAATCTATACTGTTCAGAATTATTTAAACTAATTGGAGCTTCAATAACTCTAAACTTCTCAGGGTTGCTATACATTACATATGTTACATGTTCAAGTTCAGCCTTTGTTTTTGCAATTTCATATGCACGCTCTAATGCTTTAAAAGTAAAAATTTCAATATGCGTCCCTATGGGAAAACCATCTCTGTACTTTAAATAATCACCATTGTTTTTGCCAAAATATTCTATAGTTTCATCAATAATTCCAGAATCTATCAGTGGATTATCTCCTGTTAACCTCAAGACAATATCAGCATCTGCTTTTTTTGCAGCAAAATAGTAGCGCTCAAGCACATTGGTTTCACTACCTCTAAAAAAATTAAAATTCAAATCTAAACAAAAGTCCACAATCACATCATCTTCAATATTTTCTGTAGTTGCTATAACTACTTGATCCAACAGCTTAGCACACTTAGCACTTCTATAAATTCTCCCTAAAACTGTTTCTCCACATAAATCAAGCATGACTTTTCCCGGTAATCGTTGCGAGTTCATTCGTGCTTGAATAATTGCTACAATCTTATTCATGTTTTGCTCCTGTTAAACATATTGTCCATTATCGATTTTTATAACAGTACCAGTGATGCAATTTGCTTTATCACTCGCTAAAAATATTACTAATTCACTTACTTCTTCTGGTGTCGATAAATGCTTAATTGCACACTCATCATAAACCAATTTTTTTATTAAAGCAGATGTAGATTTTTGCGACTTTGTATCAATAAAACCTGGTGCAATAACATTGCAACACACATTAAATCGACCTAATTCTTTTGCAAGTGTTTTTGTAAATCCCTCAATACCAGCTTTTGCTGCACAGTAAGCAGAACTACCTTCTCTCCCTCGCATTCCATTAATAGATCCAATATTTATAATCTTTCCAGCGCAGTTATCTATAAAATGTGAACTTATCGCTTTACTATAATTATATACAGGATATAGTGTATTCTTTATTGTATACTCAAAAGAATCAAAATCACTATCGATGATGGATTGATGAATTGCTGAAGCCGCATTGTTAACCAGTATATCTACTTTTCCAAATTTCTTTATAACCAAATCAACAACTTCTAAAGCCTTCTCATAATCTGAAGCATCGGCTTTAATGCCATAAATGTTACCATCAAATTCTTTACAAAGTTTTAGTATATCGTCGTTCTCACTACGATAAGTAAACGCAACCTTAGCACCATTATGTAAAAACAATTTCACAATTTCATAACCTAGGCCCTTGCTACCGCCTGTTACAATTACAACTTTATTATTTAGCACAGCTCTACTCCTAATTATATCATTTTACCCACTTGTTAGGCATTAGAATTTCTTCATCTATATCATCAAAAACTTCGCTCAACTCCAAAAAATCTAACGGATTAAAACAATGATTGGTATCAAATGCGCAAATAAGTTGCTTTAATTGCTCTTTATTATCACAACCTACAATTACATTGTTCACATTTTCTAAAGTTTTTATATATTCAACTGCTAGATTGAATTTTGATATATTATTTTTTTTGCAAAAATTTTCAAATTTATTCAATAAAGGTCTCGCTTTATATAAATAATCTGGCACCATTTTTGAATCACGCAAAACAAGTCCTTGTAAAAATATACTTCTTATATCTACTTTTACATTATTTGCAAATGCCAGTTCAAAAACACCGGCTTTTTTCATTCTAGTATCAAATATACTTGCCGGTATTTGAATAACATCTATGCATTTGCTGTTAATAGAGTCGATTGCTTCTTGAACAGTATAAACAGATATTCCCACATTTTTAACTAAATTGTCTTTTTTTAATCTTTTCAATAAACTTAGTTTTTCTACATTATTTGCCAGTTCGTTGTCATGAAATAAATATGTATCAATGTAATCTGTATTTAATTTTTCAAGTGTTTTTTGCAACTCTGTGTACAAAAAATTTTCAAAATCTCTCAACTGAAACTGATTAGTTCTAGCGATTTTACTTGTTATAAATATATTCTTTCTTTTTACATTATTTAATCTAATAAACATCGCAACTAGTTCTTCTGAACATCCATAACTTGAAGCCGTATCAATCGAATTTATGCCATGATTAAAAGCAAGACTAAGGCAATCTAAACTTTCTTCAGTCGAAAGCTGTTGAGAGTTAATTCCATACTTTAACCCAAAATTAACTGTTCCAATACTTAGTTTCATATATTACTCATTGATGCATTAACTAAAATATCATCAAATCTCCTTGTATTCCACTATAGTTTACTATGTTCTATAATATTCAAGAACTTTACTAACTGCCGATATCACATCATCGGTATCTTGCTCGGTCAATGTTGGATAAAGCGGCAAACTCATAACTCTCTCGTAGTAATTCTCAGCATTTTTACAAATCCCTTTTTTGTATCCTATCTCTTTGTAGTACGGAAAGTAATAAACCGGAACATAGTGAACCTGAGGTTGAATGTTTTCTGCCGAAAGTGCATTAAAAAACTCCAATCTTGTACAGGAAAGCATATCAAGATTTAAGTTTAGGATATAAAGGTGCTTGCAGCTGTCTGCCCCTTCAATCTCCTGTTGAACAAACAACTCCGGCATCTTTGAAAATGCCTCGTTATATTTCGCAACAATTTCCGTTCGCTTTTGTTTAAACTCATCAAGCCTTTTTAATTGACTGGAAAGCAACGCCGCTTGAAAATCTGTTAAGCGATAGTTATATCCCAACTCTACTTGTTCATAATACCAAGGCTCATCATTTTTATTCTGCATAAACTTTGGATCTTTTGTTATACCATGTGTTCTTAAAAGCATAAGTTTTTCATAATATTTTTTATTATTGGTCATAACCGCACCGCCCTCGCCACCGGTAATTGTTTTTACCGGATGAAACGAAAATGTGGTCATATCTGCGATATTTCCAACCTTAACGCCTTTATACGATGATCCAATAGAGTGAGCCGCATCTTGAATGAATACTAAATTATACTTATCGCAAATATCTCTAATCTTGTCCGATTCAACAGGTTGCCCTGTAAAATCAACAGCAATTATCGCTTTTGTTTTTTCTGTAATATTCTTTTCTATGCTTTCTGGGTCGATATTGTATGTATTCGGGTTTATGTCTGCAAAAACCGGAACACCACCGCAATATAAAACGCAGTTTGCACTTGCGGCAAACGTTATAGGTGTTGTTATAACTTCGTCACCTTTAGAAATACCCGCAGCCATACAGGCAAGATGTAGCGAGGCTGTGCCGTTTGCGTTGCAAACAGCGTATTTCGCACCGGTATATTCGCAAAGGTCTTGTTCAAATTGGTCAACATAAGGACCTTGGGTAATGTGTGAGCCTTTTAATACGTCTGATACGGCTTGAATATCCTGTTCAGTTATCGTTTGTTTTCCGTAGTATATTTTTTCACTACGAACTGGAAAACCGTAGAAAATTGCTAGTTTGTTTTTCATAAAACAGTCCCTTCATGTTCTTACAATATAACCATTCGCATTTAATGTAAATATTAATCTTATCAATTCTATTCATTTCACATATTACTGTACTTTTTCAATGTTTGTTTTTAACAACTCAAAAAACCTGATTGCTGCTTCGTCCACAAATTCTGGTTGTTCATTTTTTTCACAAATACTCAGTGTTGCTATTTTTGATGATGCTAATAAAAACAACTTAAGTTCTTTCAAACTATGTTTTGGAGCGTTATTAAGTATTTCATCAACAATAATTTGACATTCTTCTTTAGTTCTCACTTTAAAAACACCTGGCATATATGAGATCAGCCATTGTCCAAACATTATTGAAGTCTTCTGTTTAAAGCTATTCTCATATAACACAGTACCTGTGCAGCTAGCTACAGCAATAGAATGCTCAATTAACTGATATGTATCCACTTTTGTGGATACAAGTTTTACATTTTTTATCTTTTTCAGTGTGTCCACAAAAGATTTATCTCTAAATGGAGCACACTGCATCGGATGTTCTTTTAGGTAAATAAACACATCGTCAGGAAGAGTGCTAGCTAATATTTTAACAGCTAACTCCAAATTTTGATATATACCCGCAAGTGGAGTTGTTGTTGCTTCAGGTTGAACTTGTAATGGCATATATATAAATTTTTCTCTTAAATCCAAATTTTTTTCACATGAATTATACCAATAATCATGATACTCTTTAGTCTTAATCTTAAATAAATAATATCTAAAAATTAAAAGCAAGTCCGACTTAAAATCACCTGTTCTTGGCTTTGCCATACCTAGAATAATCTTTGCTATATGCGCAAAATATTTGTAAGTTAATGTTTGTCTCAAATTAAGTTTTGATTTTTTTCTCATAAAATCTGGTGTTAGGTCTTGACTTTTGTCTGTAAATTTTTTAAAAAAATCATCATATATTTTAGGCAAAAATATTTCATCTATATCTTTTTCTTTAAACTGACATTTTAAATCTTCATAAACTGGTTTAACTTGTTCACCAGCTGTATCCAAGTCACTTATTACATAGGAACACACTCTTGTAAAATCTCTATGCTCGACAAACGTTTTAACTCCCTTTATTTTACATAGAGCATATATAATATAATAAATGCCTGCATGTGGCACTTGGTTAGATATAAAAGTATCTATATTGTATTTCTCTATTATAGTATTCCAGTACTCTAAATGTCGATAAATTATTAACCGTATTTCATTTATTGGCATTGGTGAATAGGTAGGTATAAAAAAGGAATTCAGTCTTTTGCGTGCAATAGAAATTGCTGCTGTTTCAAAATAAGGCTGAAACTGTTCAATAATTTTGCTATCAAGTGGTATCAACTCATTTGCATCAATTTTATCATAATAATCTGAGTCATAATTAAATAAATAAAACTCGTTATAATTAATACCCTCTAATCTGCTCATCTCTTCTTTTCCTAATATACAAAAAAGATTTTTTGGCTTATAATATTCAATTAATTTAATATGAGCCTTTGCAGTTATGTTTGAACCACTTAAAGATATAATACAATTTTTCATTTCCATCTCCAATTGAATAACAAAATTAATATAGCTATTAAACAACTTCAATATTGTTAAGCTCAATCAACCCGGCTACTCTTTCATCTCTAATTTTATTATGGTCTTTGCTTATTTCGAAAAATATTACTTTTTCTATAGCATCAGCCCTAATATTAGTATGTTTTGAACTTATCAAATAAAAATCAATCAAATACTTGCCACTAGCTATATTTAAGAAATCAAGTGACAGTGTATATCCTTTTTTTGTTTCTTTTTCAAAAAAAAGAACTTTATCATAGGGCGTTCTAGCACAAGCAATAACCATTCCATCAAGTGTTTTAACCACCATTTCTAAATATGCTTCATAGTCTAATTTGGGATGAAACATTATTTCAACTTTAATTTTTTCACCTCGAGCATAAATAGCAGACTCTCTATCACACAACTCAATTTTTTCCATCATTACTAGATTTTCAGATGATTTTGGTCTGTTTATATATGCTAAATCTCTCGTCCTTGTTGTTATCTCTTCCAAAGTTGAATAAACTCCTATCGCTTTTTCAACCTCTCCATCAAAAGCAAGCTTACCCTCATTCAATACAATACATCTATTACAAAGTTGTCGAATTGTAGCCATATTATGACTTACATATAAAATAGTTTTGTCCTCAGCTAAAGAAGTCTCATACATTTTATTTAAGCACTTTTGTTGAAACTGAATATCACCAACAGCTAAAATCTCATCCATTATGATAATCTCGCTATCCAAATGTGCGGCAACAGAAAATGCAAGCTTTACATACATACCGCTTGAATAACGCTTAACCGGTGTATCAATAAACTCTCCAACTTCACTAAATTCGATTATTTCGTTCATTTTTTCAGAAATTTGCGACCGTGTCATACCAAGTATTGCACCATTTAAATATACATTTTCTCTTCCTGTCATTTCGGGATGAAAGCCTGTTCCAACTTCGAGCATACTTATAACTCGACCTCTAAGAATAACTTCACCTTCTGTGGGTGACGTAATTCGTGATAGAATTTTCAAAAGCGTGCTCTTACCCGCACCATTTCCACCAACAATCCCAACTCGCTCTCCTTTTTTAACATTAAAAGATACTCCATTTAACGCCATAAAGGACATACCCACTTGTCTATTCATAAGATGCAATGGTATGTTTGGGTTGTCTTTTTTCCTAATTTTGGCCCATAATGACTGAACATCCGCCTTTAAAGTTTTACCCGTTATTGCACCTAAAATATATCTTTTTCTTATATCTTTTATTTCTATCATAGATAAGTCCATGCTTCACCTACACTAAATCTGTAAAAGTTTTTTGCATTCTATTAAACAAAACTACACCTAAAACCAATGCTATCACTGTAAAAACGATTGATATGATCCAAGGTACAACTAAAAAATTTCCGCTCCCTAAAACCACGTATCTAAAGTTGTTAATTATGGGTGTAACTGGATTTAACATTAACAACACATATCTAATACCATCAACTGATGATAATGGATAAATTACAGGTGTCAAAAACATCCAAAGTTGTATTCCGAATGTCATAAGATTAACCATATCTTTATATTTAACTGTTGTACACGCAATTATGATTCCAATCGACAATGCCAGTATCGCTAGATGTATAATAAATACAGGCATCATAAGCAATTTGATGTTAACAACCAAATCGATTCCAGATATAAAATAGTATGTCCAAATGATACCTAACATTAAAAATTGAATCCCAAAATTTATTATTCCAGTCAAGCTTTGAGAAATTGGTGTCACTAACCTTGGAAAATATACTCTTCCGAAAACACGTGAATTTTCTATAAATGTATTTGAACATTTAGTAAGTACACTGCTGAACATACTCCAAGTCGTAGTTCCAGCCATATAAAAAAGCAATTGTGGTACACCATCGGTTTGCATGCCCGCAAAATCACCGAAAACAAAGGAATACACTATGCTTGTAACAAATGGCATCAACACAAGCCAAGCCGGTCCTAGAATTGTCTGTGCATATCTTAATTTAAGATCTCTTCTTACTAGCAGATATATTAAATCTCGATAACTTAATATTTCCTTTAAATCAATATCAAACAAATTTGACTTAGCCTTAATCTTTATGCAATATTTACCCTCTTGCATCTATACATCCTTTTCTTTTTTATTCAATAGCCTCTTTTAATTATTTTTTCTATTTCAATTGAAATATTATCAAAAGCATTCTCTTTCCACAAAACACCAACATCTTTGATGTTATTTTCATTTTCCCCATTCAACAAACTAACTAAAAGATCACTTGGTTTTTTGATAAGCTTTGCAAGTTTTAAGTCTACAAGCGATTTTAACCGTTCGCTTCCAGATCCACATAATATATAAGTATCTAAATCAAACGCTAATCCCTCATAAAGTCCGGTAGTTGAAACGCCAACTTGTATATCCGCTTCTCCAAAGCATTTATACATAGATTTCGTTTCATTTTCAACTACTTCAATTCTGTCGCTGTATTCACGCAACTTTTGGTAACTATCAAAACTATTTAGGTTTTCCCTAGGGTGCATCTTATATATTATCTTAAATTTACCTTTATACTCTTTAATCAGCAAATCGTATAATTCTACTGTAAAATCAGCTAAATTCCCCATATTATATTGTGAAATCATAAGAATAGTAATTAAATCTTTGTTCTTTGAAATTGCTTCCTTGCTTTTATATTCCTCTACTGTTTTCTCCATAAATGGAAACCCTGTCGGTATAATTTTATCTCTCGATATAGGGAATCTTGTATCCAAGTTCCAGAACTCCGAATATGTGAAAATATAGTCAGGAAAAATCTTCAAATCTGCTTTTTCATGATAATTGTATGCAATATGTCCCTCTCCCATTATACCGTGTTGAAGTTCAACAACTGGTATTTTAAGTTCTTTCGCTACTTCGTTTATAACCATGTTTTCAAAATTGTACCCTACTACTTCTATAATCAACTTCGGCTTAATTTTCTTCAAAACATATTTATAATATTTTTTGCAAATGTGCCAATCAAAATAATAGCTATTCACTAAATCGCACAATTTTTCGTAATCAATACACCCATTAAAAGTTTGATTTATTTCTTGAACTAATTCTCTATTTAATTTATTTTTAATCACTATTTTATTTTTTTGACTTATTCTATTAAAAAAAAGTTTTCTACAAAACTTTATAATGATTCTTAAATCTGCAGTGTATGTAGCAAATGCAATATCTCTGTGTGCTAAGTTATTCTTTTTTATACTATAATTAACATTCAATACATAAGGTCGTCGAAAAGATTTAATAAGTTCATTTGTTTGTAAACATCCATAATGAGTTTCGTCATCAGTAATTTGTCTTGCTGAAGCCCTAATAAAAACGTCTTTCTTCTTTGTCTTTGTTATAAGCGATTTAAATAATATATACTTAATAATATCAAAAACATTATGTTTTTTTTTCTCTTGCTCTATTTGTGAAGTCCCATACACACATTCACTATATATCTTAAATCTGATATATTGCCAAAAATAAAATCCTTTAAACTCTTGATTCAATATGTTGTATTTTGCTTCTATATTTAAAAAATCATCTATTCCCAATTCTTCCATCCTCATAATCTTTGAATCATAGTTCTAAAATTTGAAACACTTGAAAATTTTGTGAAAATAATTAATTATAAGATCATTATCTTTTCTTTAATTTTCAAAAGCTAACTTACCATCAATATTGAAAAATAAAAAGCTAAACCAACATCTTCCTAAGTCATGCAAAAAATCATTTACTGTTTTAGGTGTGTCCTACATTTAGTAATTATTTTTTCTATTATATTCTTTTATTGCTTCACTATAGAGCTCTCTATATTTCACTGCTATTTTATTCCAATCGAAGTTTTCTGAGTTTTGTATACAATTCGAAGAAATATTCTTGTAATTACTTTTAATTAACTTAATTTTATCTGTAATTTCCTCTAAATTATTTTCATCTACCGAATAACCAACCTCACCTTCTTCAAAGTGACCATCAAATCCCTGTCCTCTTGTGTAAATTACAGGCAATCCTTGGCTGATTGCTTCGGCATACACTAATCCAAACGTTTCTGTATGAGATAGCAATATAAAAATTTCAGAATCTCTTAAATGATTACAAACTTCTTCTTTAGTGCATCTTGAATAATATGTGATAAATTTATTTTCTTTTATTAATTTTGTATATTGTTTATCTTGAATTTCTCCAACAACCTTCAAATTAACTACATAATTTTCCCGTATTAACTGTTTAGCGGCTTTTACTACCATTTCAAGGTTTTTATTTTTATTTATCGACCCTACATAAATAAGGTTAATAACTCTAGTCTTCGTTAGCTCAACTGCTTTTTCTGCTTTGTTTTTCAAAAAGTAATTATCAATTCCATTTGGTATGACACAACTTTTATAAACCAATAAATCAATATTTTTTTTTATATATTTATTGAAAAGTTGAGCTTGATACTGTGGAGATAAAAAAACAACTTTACTCGCAGCTGATAAAATAACATCTCCTAAAAATCTTAAATATTTAAATCTTAATTTCTTATAAAAACCGTTAATATCTGTATTCCTAACCGTTATAATCAATGGCTTGTTATATTTTTTATGCAATTTATATGCAGCAAACCCAGAGACAAAAACCATATGTGCATGAATTACATCAATTTCTGATAAATCAACCTTTTTTTGTATATCATTAAAAACTAACCACTGCTTGTACAAAAAAAATATACTATTCAACCTGTAACTACAATTAAAAACTATCGCATTATGTCTAGGTTTTTCTTTCTTGGTGTATTTACTTGGTAAATACACTATATTTTCTACACCAATTTTCTCTTGTGCATCAAAAAGATTTTTGTAAACTGAGGTAGATAAATAATTATGACAAATATGTAGGACTTTCAATTATTCTTTTCCTTCCTAAAACAGCAATTCCTAAATTTTCAAGTGCTAAACTGTTCCAACCGGAAATTCAACTGTCTTCCCCTCAAAGCTCGATTTATATATCCCCAAAACCATCTCAACCGCTCTCTTGCCTGCATAAGCATCAACATACGGCATTCTATCGTCTTCAATCGCTTCAACAAAATCTTTCCACAGAGAAATATGGCCATTTCCATAAACGTTCTCGGTCTCTTCGATAAAACCGGCAAGGCTCTCGTTTTGATTCTCAAAAACCCAAACATCAATTGTGTTCATGCTTTTTCCACCAAGTTTTACAGTGCCCTTTTCTCCGAAAATATACAACGTTTCCTCAAGGTTTTGCGGATAGACATTTGTGGTTCCCTCTATCAACCCTGTCGCTCCGTTGGAAAAAGATACTATCGCCGTTCCTAAATCTTCGCATTCAAGATAATCATGGAAGACTTGCTTTGTTTTTCCATACAGTTCTATTATATCATCTCCAAGCATCCAACGCAACAAGTCTATACCGTGGATACACTGGTTCATAAGCGCACCGCCGTCCTGTTCCCAAGTCCCTCGCCACGGCGCTTGGGTGTAATATTCCTTTCCCCTATTCCAACGTACATGAACCGTGCCATGGGATATTTTGCCGAAATCTCCAGCTTCGATAGCTTTTCGCAATCTTTGAACCGATATATTAAATCGATTTTGATGGCAGGCGGAAACCTTAATTCTTTTTTTCTCGGAAAGTTCAATAATTTTATTGCAATCCTCAATACTCATAGCCATAGGTTTTTCAATAATTGTATGTACACCTTTATTTATACAATATAGTGCTATCTCGGCGTGTTTTCCGCTTTCCGTTGCAATTGAAACAAAGTCAACTTTGTTTTCAGACAACATTGCTTTATAATCTGTGTATCTTTTGATATTAATGTCATTTTCTAAATTGTGCTTTTTCAAAAGCTCTTGCATATTTTCCGGCACTATATCGCATACCGCAACAATCTCAATATTATTCTTAAGACAAGCTTTTATATGATTAGTTGCTATTCTTCCGCAACCTATCAGTGCATATTTCATTATATAATATCCTCGTATATTTTTTGATATGTTTCTGAAATCGCATCCCAATCAAACTTACTAGAAAGTTCATATGCGTTTTTAGAAATTTCGTTGTAATTTTTGTAAATATCAAGTATTCTCACTGCAATTTGCTTTGCATCATTGTACTTCACAGAAAATCCTACAACACCTTCTTCAAACTGCTTGTCAAAACCTTGCCCTCTGGTATAAATAACCGGCAACCCTTGTGACATTGCTTCGGCATACACCAACCCAAACGTTTCATATTTTGACGGCATTAAAAATACATCACTTTTTCTGTAAAAATCCATCAATTCTTCTTGTTTTTTCTTTGTATGATAAGTAATAAAATTTTTGTTCAAAATTTTATTTAACTTACTATTTTTAATTTCACCTATTACTGTGAAATTCACTTTATGCCCGTTTTTTATTAATATCTCGCACGCTTTTATACTGGTTGATAAATTCTTATTCTTTGATATTTCTCCCACATACATTAAATTGATTGATTCATTTAATCTGTTTTTGCATCTTTTATTACTGAGAAACATCTTATTTATTCCATTTACAATTACCTCTGACTTACTATATAAAATCTTTTTTTGATTTTCATTAATTATATATTTGGAAATACACTTTTGTCTGTATCCTTCAGAAACAAAAATAATTTTTGCGGAATTTTTTAATATTTCTCTTGCCATAGGGCGCAAAAATAACATATATTTAAAAAAAACATTCATATCTGTATTTCTTACAGCAACGATATAGGGAATTCCAAATTCTTTATTTGCTTTATATGCTATGTACCCATTAGAAAAAAGAGAATGTGCATGTAATATATCAACACTTTTATTTGTATTTAAATAGTTTCTAAAACACCTGTATGTTTTGAGATGTTTCAAGGGAAAAAACAATCTAAATATATATGGATATGTATACTCAATCTTAACAAATTCTTCAATTTCGACATTTATTTTGCTTTTTTTATTAAGAAAACAGTAGACTCTGTTATATATACCCAACTTTTTCAAAGAGTTTATCAAAAGGCTATACAGACTTGTTCCACAATAATATGAATTTACATGACATATTTTCATCAAAGAACCTCAATATTTTCTCTATCTTCAACATTCTTACAAACATTCTTCGAATCAAATACGGGAACACCCGCTCTCGCAATTTTTTCGTAATCAACATTTGTATGTGCCGTTGTGATAACTATAATATCAAATTCATTTAGCTTATCTAAGTCTTCAACAGAATTTCTGGTCACACCTTTATACTTAAACTTCGGAATATACGGATCGTAATAAGAAATCTCCGCCCCATATTTCTCAAAATTTTCAATAACTGCAAGTGCAGGACTCTCTCTGTAATCGTCTATATCTTGTTTATACGCAACTCCACAGATTAAAACATTAGAGCCATTTAAAGCTTTTTTGTGGCGATTTAATATCTTACTACAGCGCTCAACGACAAACTCCGGCATATAGTCGTTGATTTCTCCCGCAGTTTCAATCAATCTCATATGATAATTAAATTCACGTGCTTTCCAAGAAAGATAGAATGGGTCAAGCGGTATGCAATGCCCCCCAAGACCGGGCCCCGGGTAGAAAGCCTGGAAACCGTATGGTTTCGATTTTGCGGCGTCTATAACCTCCCAAACATTTATACCCATTCTGTTGCAGATTATCGCCATCTCGTTCACAAGACCAATGTTTATATTTCTGTATGTATTTTCAAGGATTTTTTCCATCTCGGCTATCTTTGGTGAAGATGCTTTATGTACATCGCTTGAAAGCACCGCTTTGTAAACTTCCGCTATAACATCGGTAGCGTCTTTTCCAACACCGCCAACAACTTTAGGTGTGTTTTTTGTTTTATATATTAAATTCCCTGGATCTACTCGTTCGGGAGAATATCCAAGGTAAAAATCTTGTCCACATTTAAGGCCGCTACTTTCAAGTATTGGCAACAAAAGTTCTTCTGTCGTGCCGGGATATGTTGTGCTTTCGAGAACTACAATAGTTTCTTTTTTCAAATATGCCGCTACAGCTTCGGTGCTTTTTCTAACATAAGTAATATCCGGTTGTTTAAAGTTATCGAGCGGGGTTGGCACACATATTGCAATAAAATCGACTTTTGACACAAAAGAAAAATCTGTTGTTGCGGATAACATTCCGCTATCAACAACCTCTTTTAGTTCATCAACAATAACATCACCAATATAATTCTCACCGTGGTTTACCATGTCAACTTTACTCGTTTGAACATCAAAACCTATCGTTTTAAACCCTGCTTTTGCTTTTTCAACAGCGAGGGGCAACCCAACATATCCGAGCCCGATAACTCCAATAACAAGTGACTTATCGTTTATTTTATCTAATAGTTTTTGTTTCATTTTCTGTCTTGTTCCATTTCTACTGTATTCTCATTTTTTATATATCTTTTCCCGCATTCATCGCAAACATCAGTATTCTTTTCCAATTCCAACCTATGACCACATTTGCAAACATATCCTATAACCTTTGCAGGAACGCCAGCAACAAGAGCAAAATCGGGTACTGATTTAGTGACAACTGCCCCTGCTGCAACAAAAGCATATTGTCCGATATCATGTCCGCAAACAATAGTTGCATTAGCTCCTATACTCGCTCCTTTTTTTACCGTAGTATTCTTGTATTCATTTTTACGTTCTATAAAAGCTCTGGGGTTTATAACATTTGTAAATACACAGGAGGGACCCAAAAAAACATCGTCTTCCACAACTACATTTGTATATACCGAAACATTGTTTTGTATCTTCACCCCATTACCGATAACAACACCCGGAGATATAACTACATTTTGACCAATATTGCAATTATCTCCTATCACGCTATCTTTCATAATGTGGCTAAAATGCCAAATTTTTGTTTCATTTCCAACTATTGAACCCTCATCTACATAACTGCTTTCATGCACAAAATAGCCCATTACCCCATCCCCAATACAACTTCAATTATCTTTTTCTGTTCCTCTTCGCATAAATACGGATGCATAGGTAAGCTAAACGTAGTATCACAATAATTTTGCGAATTTTTAAAATCTATATCTAAATATGGATTTCCTTCAAAAACCTTTAGTTTGTGTTGCGGGTTAGGGTAGTAAACCATGTTCGGAATATCGTTATTTGTCAATCTCTTAATAAGTTTCTCTCGTTCGCTGTTGTCTTTTGCAAGCAAAGCATATTGAGCATAGATTGATATACAACTATCTTGTACATACGGAGTAACAAAACGCCCCTTAAAAGCCTCGTTATATTTTTTGGCGATCTGTTGTCTTGCTTCAATTTCGTATTCAATAAAAGCTTTAAGTTTAACGTTTAAAATGGCGGCTTGAATTGTATCCAAGCGTGAATTTACCCCAATTCTAACATTATCATATTTCGAGGAACCTTTTCCGTGAATTCTTATAGACTTTACTGCTTCTGCAATTTTTTCATCATTAGTAAAAATTGCTCCGCCATCACCGTAGCACCCGAGAGGTTTTGCGGGAAAAAACGAAGTTATTGCCGAGTCTCCAAATGAACAACATTTATCCCCTTTATGTGTAGCGCCAAAAGATTGCGCCGCATCTTCAATAAGTATTAAATCGTATTTTTTGCAAACATCAGCTATTTTATCGTAATCCGCCGGGTTCCCAAGCATATCAACGGCAATAACCGCTTTGGGTTTGTGTAAACCTTTCTTCAAGACATTTTGTATCTGTTCTTCCAAAGAAATTGGGCAAAGATTATATGTGTCTTTTGTAATATCACAAAAAACAGGTGTAGCCCCAAGCATACAAGCCGGTTCAACGCTTGCTATAAAAGTAACGTCTGGGCAAAATACGGCATCACCTTGTCCGACACCATAAGCCATAAACAAAATCTGCAAAGCATCGGTTCCGTTTGCGCAAGAAATTGCATTTTTAACACCGGTGTATTCAGCAATAGCAGTTTCAAATTCTACTACATCTTTCCCCATGATATATTGAGCTTCGTCTAGCACTCTATGAATTGCTTTATCAATATCAGTTTTTAAAGTGATATATTGTGCTTTCAAATCAATAAACTGCATAAACACCTCTCATCGTCCTTATTTTCCACCTAAAATTATATCATAATATCCCTGTTTATTGCAAATCCTTTTTCACCACAAAACCTTAAACAACTTATCTTAATCAACCAAAAACCTGCGTTTTGGCCTCATTCTCCAAAACGCAGGTTAGCTATCTCTCCTAATTCCTCTATCTCTTTTCGCTTCTTGTCTTCACGTCTACATCTTCCGTTATGTTCTTCATGCTGCTATCATAAACCGCAACTTGATCTCTCCCACTTTGTTTCGCTTTATAAAGCGCAAGATCTGCGTTGAACAACAACGTCTCGTATTTCAACACCGATGCAGAGTCTACAAAAGCTGTTCCAGTTGATATCGTTACTCGTCCAAATTCAGAACTTTTGTGTTCGATGTTCATCTGTTTAATATCCTTGTAAAGCTGTTTTAGTATATCAGAAATCTCTTGTTCGTTATATCCATAGTATAAAACAACTATCTCTTCCCCACCATAACGATAGAAAAATATATCATTTTTTTCTTGTAACAGTAGCATACAATTTGAAATCTTTTGAAGGCAATCATCACCCAACTGGTGACCGTATGTGTCGTTATATTTTTTAAAATAATCAATATCAATAATCGAAAACGCAGTTAATTCTTTTTCATTTTGCTTGGCATTTCCAAGATGTTCAAACAACGAACGTCGATTTAACAGACCCGTTAAACCATCAGAATAAGCTAGCTTATGCAGCTTTTCTTTTGTTACTAAATTACCAATACGCGCAGATCTCACGATTATTCCCATCGCAAAAGAGATTATCATAACCGAAATCGAACTCACCGCTTCTGCTGTAAAAACTTCCGGATCCTTAAAATAATGAATGCCGCATAGGTACACTGTGGTTGTCATTAACAACAAAGCTATACTTTCGGGTGTTTCAATAATATAAGCCGTAGCCACCAAAAACAAAACAAACACAAACGATACGCTAAGGGTATCCGGAAAGGCTATTCCGCTTGAAACTACCGAAAACACAGTGCCTATTAGGCTCACTATGTATATCATAAAGTTGTCGTTATATCTTTTTGTGTTGGCCAAAAATGCAAAAAACACCAAGCATAAAACAATTAAAAAAGCATACCACCAACCGATAATTCTAAAAAGAGATTGATCAAAATAGCTATCAAAAAACGGCAACGCCGCTCCAACAACTATCAACAGTATATAGCATAGCAACATAGTTTTAAGAACTCTGTTATTTATTGCTTTTGATTCATTAGTATTTCGAGCAATAATATCACGTTCGTTTCGCAACATTTCTTTAATCGATTGTAGTTTCTTTTTCATAGAAATTTTATAGCCTTAAAATTTTTTATTAAATTTTACCCATCTGAAAGTGTACCATAAATCCACACTTAATGCAATTATTTTAAATTTTCCCAACAAAAACGTTTAATAATTCTTTTAATAGTATATATATGTAAATTGTCAAAACACATTCGAAAATATAGTAACCGCAAATTCTTGTTTTTTTACTTATGCGTTTTCCCGGTTATTATACACATAACCATCGCCAAAACCGCTACGTATGCCCAAAATCTATGTTGTTTCATTATCCTGTTCTCCTTTTGCAAGATTTATTAAATCTTGTTTTTTCATCACTGTATTAGCTGAAGTTATAGTTAAAGCTATCGTTGAAGCGTTGTGTAACCAAGCTGAAGTTCCCGCCACTATAACCCCGAAAAGCCCCAGAACTATCAACGCTGTGTTAAAAGAAACTATTATTCCATATTGTCTATAAACCTTTTGCATAAGCTTTTTCGAAAGCCTTCTAACCTCAACTATCTTTGTTAAATCGTGGGATAAAACCGAGATGTCGGCAACTTCTCTTGCTATATCGGAGGAGCCGTTGAGTGTCAACGAAACATCCGCCATGCTAAGAGCGGGTGTGTCGTTTATGCCGTCGCCAACCATGAGAATTGTTCTGCCCTCGCTTTTTAGTTGTTCGATAATGGATGCTTTACCATCCGGCAAAATCGAGGAATAGTATCTATCGATTCCCAAAACTCCGCTTGTGTATGCGGCGTTTTCTTCCCCATCCCCCGTTATCATGAATATATCTTTTATGCCCTCATTTCGAAGGAGTTCAATCGTCTGTTTCGCATCATCTATTGGCGGATCGTTAACACAAATAACCCCTATCAATTGATTGTCTACCGCAAGATAAACGGCGCTATCGCTTCCGATTTGTTGTTCGATAAGCTTTTGTTTATCCTTAGGATAAGCAACTTTTTCATCTTCAAAAACAAAATGCTTGCTCCCTATAACCGAATGTTTTCCATCATATATGCTAGCTATTCCATGCGCCACTATGTATTCAACTTTTCCGTGTGTCTCGGGGTGATGAAGCTTTCTCGCCTTCGCCTCATTAACTATCGAAGCAGCAACGCTGTGGGGGAAATGTTCTTCAAGGCAAGCAGCAATTTTAAGAACATCTCCGTTGTCATACCGCTCATCAACCGAGATAATTTTAGAAACTTTCGGAACAGCGTTTGTAAGCGTTCCTGTCTTGTCAAAAACAACGGTATCAACCTTCGAAACAACCTCTAGATATTTTCCGCCCTTAACGAGAATATTATAGTTAACGCATTCTTTAATCGCAGATATAATGGTTATCGGGGTAGTGAGTTTTATTGCGCAAGAAAAATCGACCATAAGAACCGACAACGCTCTTGTTAGGCTTCCCGTTAAAACAAGAGTTAATAAAAACAACCCAAAACTCACCGGAACTATGTCATCCGCCAACCGCTCCGCTCGCCCTTGAACCATCGCTTTTTCCTTTTCTCCCGTATCGATAAGGTTGATAATCTTGGCTATTCTCGTGTCGTTTTGCAAGCTTACAACCGCTACATCTATCTCGCCATCCTCCACAACCGTTCCGGCAAAAACCGTGCTACCGTTTGTTTTGTGTCGTGCGATAGGTTCCCCTGTCATAGTCGCTTCGTTTATCAAAGCATCCCCTCGAACAATTCTCCCGTCTATCGGAATTAGGCAACCTTTTCGAATACGAATGACATCCCCTATTGATATATCGTTTTGACCAACCTCTATTTCGATTCCATCTTTTATAAGCCAAATTCTATCAACGTTTATAGCAAGGCTTTTGGCCAACGCATTCTTCGCCCTAAGGTTGGAATATTCCAACAACAAATCGGAAAGCCCCAACAAAAACATCGTTGAGGAAGCGGTTTTGAAGTTTCTTGATATAAGAGACGCCCCTATCGCCGTGCCGTCTAACACATTAACGTTAACCTTTTTCTCCGCTAATGCTTGAAACCCACCCGATATATACGGCAATGCACGATAAACTGTGTATGCTCTATTTAGATACATAGGAAAGAAAATCTGCCTTAAAACATAGCCAACACAATGTTTAACCAGTTTTATTTTTATGTTGTTTTCTAAAATTTTCGCTGTTTGCGCTTCGGTTGGAACTCCGTTTTTAATGTCGGAAAGTTTAAGCGAACTGAGCTTTTCCAAAACTTCGTCCCTAGCGCTTTGTTTGTCATATTCAACAAGCACCGAACCGTTTATCTCATTGGCAAAAACATTTTTAACTCCCGATAAAGAAAGGAGCAGTTCGCATAGACCGCAACTCTGCTCCCGATTTATAATGTATCTGCCAAAACGAACTCTTAAACGATTGGGCTTATCACAAACAATGTGATATTCCATTTCTTTCTCCCACTTTTTAAAAACTTTTTTCTAAAGAACAAAAGAAAACCTATTTGTTAGAACCTGTTTTTGCAGCTTGTTTCGCAGTCGAAACAACATCATCCGCTTCTTCTTTTATGTTCATGGCGGTTTCTAAAACCTTGTCTTTAATAAGCATTCCGCCCGCAACCCCTTTAACAGCTAGCGAACGAGCGTTTTTAGTTTTTAATAGAGAAAACAAAGCAAGACCCGTTGCGGCTCCTGCGGCAAAAATAAACTTATGTTGTTTTGTGATAAAATCCAGCATTTAAAAATACCCTCCAATTTTTAATTTTGTTTAAATAACTATATCTTTTTTTCCGTGTTTTTTTCCACTCCAAAACCGCATTTTTTTCGATATCCCGACGGAGTGACCCCATGTATATCTTTAAACGCCTCGGAGAATTTGCTCGTGTTTATATAGCCGATATTATAAGCGATATCGGTTATTTTGGCTTTGGATATCCTTAAAAGTGTTTGCGCTTTTTTCATCTTAACTTTTCTTATGTATCTTTTGGGAGGCAACCCAAAATTTTGAACAAATAGTGTTCGCAAAGTTGTTTCGGATATATAAAGCATCTTTGCAATCTGCTTTTCAGTATTAACCGTTTCAAGCAACAAGCGTCTTGAAACATTGATGATTCGTTTTGTTTCTTTATGCATTTTAATATTCCTTTAACAACAAAAAAATAAAAACCCAAGAGTAAATTCTTGAGAAAAATTTAAAAAAAGATTTATTAAACACCCTCTAGGGTAGCATCGCCCTTAAGTTAAAAACACAACTTAAGGGCGATATATAAAAACGTTTTAAAAAGACGGCAAAAGTTCGAAAACTGCGCGTTTTATGCCAATTCTTGTCCGCAAGCTATGCAAGTTGCTTGAGCTTCAGCATCGGGAGTTTCGTTGCACATATAAGTCTTTAAGGAAGCAGCTATAGTTTCTTGTTCCCAATTTCTCATCCATTCGCCATCTCCCCAACCATATGAACCAAATAACAACACCTTTTTGTCGGATAAGCTATCCTTAACATCATCCCACATCGGTTGAAATTCTGTTTCTTCCAAAACCTCAGCACCCATAGACGGGCAACCAAACGCTATGCTTTGATAGTTTGCTACCATATCTTTTGAGAATTTATCCGAAGTTAAAACATCAACTTCAGCACCCTTTTCTTTAGCACCCTCTGCTATAAAGTTTGCCATAGCCTCTGTGTTCCCTGTTCCGCTCCAATAGACAATTGCTAGTTTGCTCATAATAAATATACTCCTTTAAAAATCATGTAATATATAATCAAGCAACCAACTGCTTTTTAACGGTCAGTTGCAAAATATCTCTTCCTTGTTGCCAAAGTTTTTTGTAGATAGCGTTGCATTTATCAAATCTAGAAAACATCTGTAGCGCCTCGCTTTTATCTCCATATACCTTCCAATATCGACAAGCACTACAATTTTTCCCGCCGTTACAGATAAACCCTTCAACATCTTTTGGGGGATATCCTAAAAACAACCCAATTTCATGCGGAAATTCTTCATATTCCGAAAGCCTTTCAGAAAGCTTTTCCAAGGCTCCGTCTACATCTAATCTTTTATATCCAAAGCGTTTCAATATTCGCTTTGAAAACCTGTTGTCCAGATCATATTTGAGCATATCTTCTCGATAAAAATAAATAAGCGCCGTGTTTCTAATAGTTTTAAGCATCTTAACTTTAATCCCGCAACTAATAAACTTTTCGTTCCAAAAATCAATACAATCTTCAACTTCCTCTAGACGGTTAAACCTAACGGTGAATAAACTTGCGGTTTTAAGAGAAGAAAGAGTCAGCGAACATTGTTCGATTATCTGCTTTTCGCTTATCATTTTTTAACAAAACCTCTCTTGAAATATATACTAGTTTTAGTATCGCCTTAAAAGATTGATAAAAATCCTAGGTTAAAACCATATATCAAAGTTGTTAACTCGATTTTTTGCATCTTTTTTAGTAGAGGCGAAAACGCTTTGTTCTTGATGTTCAACCAAAAACGGATTAATAATAAATATTAATAATTCAAAAATTTTATTCATCATTTTTCGTTACTTTTTTTACATAGTTTCCAAAATGTTTTTAAGCGCCGAAAGCGAGCTTGAATGTGAACGTTCAACTCTTGCCTTGCATCTTTTTGCTTCGCAGTTAGCGCAAGCAATAAGGTTATGCGAAACGGTGTTTGTAAAAAGAATAATCATGTCGGGCGATCCAAACTTTGCTTTAACATCGCCTTTCATCTTTGTGAAAACCTTCGCCTTACAGCCATACTGCTTACAGGTGTCTATATATCGTCTTTCCATACATTCGTTGCCGCCAACTATAACAACACTCATATTAGGTATCTCCTTCATCGATTGTAAGTTAGCTTGAACTAACTCATCGGTTTAAACAAACTGCTTTTGCAAAAAAGCATAGCAGCGATTGTTTGGTTAGTTTTTTCTAACCTATTTGTTAGTATACACTAACTCCCGTTATCTGTCAAGTAAAAAATCTGATATTGACAAACCCATCCCATTTGTGATAACATCGTTATGAAAAATAACAATGTTACGCGAGGTATTCTGTTTGAGCTTTTCTTCTGAACAAACAAAACAACGAATATTAGCTTGCGCACAGCAAGAGTTTTTATCTTGTGATTTTTCCCAAGCCAATCTTCGGACAATCGCAAAAAAAGCAAACGTCACAACTGGGGCTTTATATAATCATTTCAAAAACAAAGAGATGTTGTTTGAAGCCGTTGTTGGTGAATTTGCCGAAAATTTTCTGTCGCTTTTCAGCTTAGTTCATGATCTTGTTCCTCAACATATTAAGTTTGAACAAGACAAAAAAAGAGAAAGCATGACAACCGGTAGCTTTGAAATCCTTGAATTTATGTATGATAATATAGATAAAGCAAAGCTTGTTTTTTTTCATTCAGGCGGAACAAAGTTTGAAAAATTCATCGATAAACTAGTTGAAATTGAAGAGGCCTCCTCCCTTAGAGCGCTCGAAATAGAAAATTTCGAGCTAACCCCGGTAAACCGTTTTTTTGTTCATGTTATGTCGACATCGGGGGTCAACAATATGCTTGAAGCTGTTCAACACAATCTAAACAAAAACGATGCCTTCGAATATATGCAAAAAATCCAGCGTTTTTATTACGCCGGAACAATCGAGATATTAAAGGGATAAACGATTCCCTTTAATATTTATTGCTGAAAAAACCATTATATTTTTTTGCAACAAAGTTAGTAAATACTAACTAACCTGTTTTGACACACTGAGCTTCACCGAAGGTGACGATTATTTTAAAGGAGATAAAAAAATGCAAAAACAACCAGACACAAAAAAACCGCTACTGCAAAGTCTTTTTAAATTTGCTGGGAAACACAAAAATCTAACGCTTCTCGGAATGTTTCTTTCGGGGGTGAGTGCGGTAGTTTCGCTGTTGCCGATAATCTTTATATGGTTCGGCATAAGCGAGATAATATCCTCTTTTCCCGATATAACGTTGACCGACAGCATAGTGTCAAACGCAGTTCTAGCAACCGTTTGCGCCGTTGTTGCTATGCTTATCTACACAGTTGCGCTGATGTTCACCCATGTAGCAGCTTTTAGAATAGCTAAAAATATGCGCCACGCCGCTATCGAACATCTTATGAAACTGCCGCTAGGATTTTTCAGCAACACCGGTAGCGGAAAGCTCAGAAAGATAGTCAACGACAGCGCCGGAGCTACCGAAGCATATCTTGCCCACCAACTCCCCGACGTCGTTGGCGCATTCGCAACCCCCCTTGCGGTCGTCGTCATCCTCATTATGTTCGATTGGAGGCTAGGGCTAATAAGCCTTATTCCAATAATTTGCGGATTTATTTGTATGTCGTTTATGATGGACAAAGACCAACCCGAAAGGCTTAAACAGTTTCAATCTTCTCTCGAAGATATGAACAACGAAGCAACCGAATATATAAGAGGAATACCGGTCGTTAAAACGTTTAATCAAACTGTTTTTTCGTTTGAAAGGTTCCACAACGTTATAGTTAAATTTAAAACCTACGTTTCTGCATATTCTCTAAGAGCTAGATTTCCAATGGTTATGTTCCAAACGTTTTTGGGTTCGACGCCGTTTTTCCTTGTGTTGTCATCGATATTTTTGATAAACGGAGCGACCGACAAAACAGAATTCTTTTTAAACTTCTTTTTCTATCTTTTGTTCACCCCGATATGCTCGCTCATGCTTATGAAGATAATGTGGGTCAGCCAACACAGCATGATGGCGGGGGACGCTATCAACCGTGTTGAACAACTTCTTTTAGAGCAACCGCTCGAAGCCCCAAGTAACCCAAAACAACCCAGTTCCTTTAATATTAAAATGCAAAACATATCGTTCACATATCCAAACACCGAAGCCAAAGCTATCGACGATGTCAGCCTTGAGATTAAAGAAGGTCAAACGGTTGCTTTTGTCGGCCCGTCGGGGGGCGGAAAAACAACACTTGCAACCCTTATACCAAGATTTTGGGATGTCGATCAAGGTTGCGTTTCGATAGGCGGCATCGATGTTAAAGACATTTCGGAACAAACGCTTATGCAAAACATCTCGTTTGTTTTCCAAAACACAAATCTATACAAAGCCACAATTCTCGAAAACCTCAAGGAAGGCAACGCTGATGCAACGGTTGAAGATATTTCAAACGCCCTTAAAGCTGCACGTTGCGAAGACATAATAGCCAAACTACCCTCAGGGCTTGAAACGGTGTTCGGAACAAAGGGCGTCTATCTTTCGGGTGGTGAAGCTCAAAGAATAGCTCTCGCACGTGCTATCTTGAAAAACGCTCCTATTATTCTTCTCGACGAAGCAACCGCTTTTGCCGACCCCGAAAATGAACATCAAATCCAGCTCGCTTTCAACGAACTAACCAAAGGGAAAACGGTGCTTATGATAGCGCATAGATTGTCAACTGTCAAAAACGCCGACATAATCTATGTTGTTGCAAACGGAAAGATAGCTGAAAAAGGAACCCATCAACAACTAGTTGAACAAAAAGGATTATATAACGATATGTGGACCGAATATAACAATACATTTATCTGGGATGAGGTGGATGCATAATGAAAAAATTCCTGCAAAAAACCTTTGCGCTAACCGAAAAAGGAGCGCAAGAACTGCTAAAAGCGGTTATAGCAACTATAATTATCAACGTCTTGTTGATGGTTATTAGCGGTATTTCTTTCTATTATATAAACGACACTTTAATCCCCGTTCTAAACGGCGAATCACCAATATACCAAACGATTATCTATTTTATCTACACGGTATTTCTATTTCTACTTCTAACTCTAGCATATTATTTCCAATATAATTTTTGTTATGTTTCCGCCTATGAAGAAAGCGCCAACATGAGAATCGGCCTTGCCGAATCGCTCCGAAAACTTCCGCTTTCATTCTTTGGCAAAAAAGATCTAGCCGATCTTTCCTCTACCGTAATGGGGGATGTTTCGATGATCGAAAACGCCTTCTCTCATTTTATCCCAAACTTTATCGGCTCGATTATTTCAACAACTATTATAAGTATTGGTGTGTTCATTTTCGACTACCGCCTTGCATTGTCGCTTGTTTGGGTGGTGCCTGTGTCGTTTGGTCTTTGCTTTGCAACTAAAAAGGCTCAGGATATCGGGGTTATCAAAACAACTAATCTAAAGCTTATCTGCCTTGACAAAATCCAAGAATGTATCGAAAACATCAAGGATATAAAATCAAACAACCGAATTGATGCACATCTTAGCATAATGGATAAACATCTCGTTCAAAACGAAAAAGCTCTTCTTAAGTCGGAGTTGGTAACAGGGGTTCTCGTAACCGTTTCCCAAATGATCCTAAAGGTAGGAATAGCGTCAACGATGCTGGTTGGTGTCGCTCTTTTGGCGTCGGGGGAGATAGCTCTTTTAACGTTTTTAACGTTTCTTATGATAGCTTCAAGAATCTATGACCCGCTGTCGGGTGCGCTCGTCAACCTTGCGGCTATATTTATTTCCCTTAAAAGTGTTGACAGGATGAACGATTTCAACAACACCAAAATCCAAACAGGAAAAGAAAACATAAACCCTAATGGTTATGACATAGTTTTCAACAACGTAAACTTCAGCTATGACACAAGCGAAACCGTTTTAGATGGCGTTAATTTTGTTGCAAAACAAGGCGAGATAACGGCGCTTGTCGGCCCTTCGGGTGGCGGCAAATCGACCGCTATGAAACTTGCGGCAAGGTTTTGGGATATAAACAGCGGAAATATAACTATCGGGGGGGAGGATGTTTCGCTAATTGAACCCGAAACGCTTTTGAAAGAGATATCGATAGTTTTCCAAGATGTAACGTTGTTTAACAACACTATTATGGAAAACATCAGAATCGGAAAAAAAGGCGCCACCGACCAAGAGGTCATACAAGCTGCTAAAAACGCTATGTGCCATGATTTTATAATCAACCTTCCAAACGGCTACAACACTTTAATCGGCGAGAACGGCTCAAAGCTTTCGGGGGGCGAACGCCAAAGGCTATCGATAGCAAGAGCGCTCCTAAAAGATGCTCCGATAGTTTTGCTAGACGAAGCTACATCGTCGCTCGATATACAAAATGAAAGTGCTGTTCAAAAAGCTATCCAACGCCTGACAAAAAATAAAACAGTTATAGTTATTGCGCATAGAATGAGAACGATAGCCGGAGCTAACAAAATCATACTATTAAAAGAAGGCAAAGTTTCCGCAAGCGGTAGCCACAGCGAACTTTTAAAAAGTTCGAAAGACTATGAAAACATGATTAATCTACAGATGAAAAGCGCAAACTGGGCGCTAACTTAAAAGGAGAACGGTTTAAAAATGAAAAAAAACATATTTTTATCGCAAGCAAAACAATCTCTAATTAAATTCTATGGCGAAACTCTCGGCAACGCAATCGCCGAAACTTCAAGTGATAGGTTTAATGAACTTTGCGTTGAAAATTCCGACGAACCAACGGCGATGTACCCACACACTAGAGTTAAAATCTATCCTTGCATTGCGGTTCTCGATGCTCAAATTAGCCATGGCATCGAAAGGGAGCAGGCGCTAGCGTTCATGTTTCGTTTTATCGAATGGCGAAGCTACAGGGGGGCAAAGTTCGTATCAAAGATTTTGAAAATCCCCGGAATTTATAAAAAAGTGCCTGTTTTTTTCGGAAACATGACAAAGAAAAAGTTTGGCGTTAAGCAAAACTTTGATGCGGTGTTTCATGAAATATCCGATAGAGAGATGCGGTTCGACATGACAAAATGCCCCTATTCCGACATTTGCACAAAATACGATTATCCTGAAATCACAAAAGCGTTCTGCAAAGGCGATGACATAGTCTACGGAAATATGCACCCAAAACTTGTTTGGGGGCGAACAAAGACAATCGGAGATGGCGACTTAATTTGCGATTTTAAAATGACGGTGGTGGAATAAAATGCTTGAATTTATAATACTAAGCATAGTTTTCTGTGCTGTTTTTACCGTTGCTATATACTTTGCTTCTAAAGACCCTATAAACGTTGTTATGAGCTATCCAAAAAAAATAAGGGATAAAGTGGATTATCTGCCACAATATAAAAGCCATATAAAAACCACCAAGAAAAAACATATATTAAAGAAACTAATTACCGTCGTTGTTTTTATTTCTGTCATGGTTGGAATACTGGTTGCTCTCGGGAAAAGCGGGTTTGTAGAATCTTTTTTGTATACCTTTGCGCTTTTTTTCGTTGTTAATTTATATGACCTTGTTATCATCGATTGGATTTGGGTTCCATTAAGTAAGAGGTGGATAATTGAAGGAACGGAAGAATTTACAAAAGAGCTTAACAGCAAGTTTTATCATTTTATTGGATTTTTGAAAGGCACTGTAATCGGAGCGGTTGTGTCGTTAATTTCGGCATCGCTTCTACAATTAATAGTTTAAGGAGAGATAATGGCAGACAAAATACAAAGTTCCTACAAATCCTCGAAGAGCTTTTATGATATAATAATCACCCACAGCACGTGGTGGAGCAAACTATATTCAAAGATAGTTTGGAAAGGCGCAGATAACAACATAATAGCAAAAAAATTATTAGATGGTATTCCAAACGAGTATACCGGCAAAATCCTTGAAGTGCCTGTTGGCACGGGAATTTTTGTCTTTGAAAAATACAACAAAATGAAAAACGCCGACATAACCTGCCTTGATTACAGCGAGGATATGTTAAGCCTTGCAAAAGAAAGACTAAACGGCGAAAATATTAAACTTATTCAAGGCGACGTCGGCAACCTACCGTTTAAAGACGAAAGTTTTGATATAGTTTTAAGCATGAACGGTTTTCATGTTTTCCCCGATAAAGATAAGGCATTCTTTGAAATATCAAGGGTTTTGAAAAAGAACGGCCGCTTGTATTCCAGTTTTTATATCGAGGGAAAAGGCAAGCTGACCGATGTTATAGCAAAAAACATTCTTGCTAAAAAAGGCTGGCTTACCGCCCCTTTTGACACCGAACAATCAGTTAAAGAAAGGTTGTCAAAAGAATTTAAATTGGAGTTTTTAGCTTGCGACGGTTCTTTAATTTATTTTAGTGCAACAAAGGTTGGGTAAAATTTATGGAAAACAAAAAGCTTAGCGGTGTACCAGACACTTTATTTATTCCTCTTATGGCTCGTATATACATTTCAAGGCGGTTTCCCGAATATTTTTATGACGAAAAAGCTTTAAGCCTTGAAAACGCCATACCCCAAAACATCATCACCGAAAAAAGCAGCGAATACACCATGATGGCTTCCGCTTCGAGGGCGGTTGTGATGGATGGTATTGTCGCCGATTTTATTAGAAAAAACGGAAAATGCAACGTTGTTTGCATTGGCTGCGGTCTTGAAACTATGGCTTTTAGGCTTAAAGAATTATTAGGCAGTGCGAATTTTTATGAGGTTGATTTTCCGTCGGTAATAGAAAGCAGACTAGCTGTTTTGGGCGCTCTTGAAAACGAAATACTAATAAAAGGCGACGCAAACACTCTCGATTTTTCGCAGTATATAAACTGCGAACTACCCACTATTTTTGTTGTTGCCGGTGTGTTTCAATATTTTAAGGAACAGGAAGTTATAACACTTATTGCAAAACTTAAAACGCAGTTTAATAATGCAGAGCTTCTGTTCGATGCTACCGACGAGTTCGGTATTAAATACGCAAACAAGTATGTTCAAAAAACTGGCAACAAAAACGCTATGATGTATTTTTGTATAGAAGATCCTAGAAAATTTGCCGACAAAGCAGGGATTAAACTTATATCGATAAATGGGTTTTTCGGCCAAATTTCAAAACAACTAAACAAAAAACTTAAGCTATACACCAAAATCGCAACAAAAATAGCAGACAACAAGATGCACGCAATGATACTGCGGTATGATATATCGAAATATTAAATAGACTTGATTGTTCCCGTTTCTATTTATTCTATTGCACCGGCATTTGATAATAAGTCTTTTAAAACCGCCTTTGGGATAAGTTAATCCCAAAAGGCGGTTTTTGTTAGATATTTTTTCGTTCAACAAACCTCTAGCTTTGTCGTTCTGTCTCGATGTTTAAAACTCTGTCGGCGATCTTCATGGTCGATTTTCTGTGTGACACCAAAACGACCGTTTTATCCTTAGTGTCTTTGAGCGACTTTAAAATAACCGCTTCGTTAAGGCTGTCTAGATTACTGGTCGGTTCATCTAGCAAGATTAAATCTGCGCTGTGTAAAAATGCTCTTGCTATACCTATTCGTTGTTTCTCGCCCCCCGAAATAGTGTCGCCAAGTTCCCCAACCTCGGTGTCATAACCATGGGGTAGGCTTTTTATAAATTCATGTATATTTGCTTTTTTTGCGGCATCTATTATCTCGTCTCGACTAGCGTCGATTTTTGCTAGCTTTATGTTGTTTTCGATGGTGTCGTGGAAGATGTGCGTTTCTTGGGTAACAAAGCTTTGGTTGTCCCTAAGGCTTTTGGTGTTGATCTCTTTAATGTTTTTTTGCGAGAACAAAATTTCTCCGTCGTTAACATCCCAAAACCTCATCAACAGTTTTAATGCGGTCGATTTTCCGCAACCCGATCTTCCGCTTATCCCCAAAACTTCCCCTTTCGGTATCGTTAAACAAAAATCTTTCAGCACCTGCTCGCCGCCATATGAAAAGCAAACGTTTTTAAAATCAGCGTTTTCAAACTCGACATCAACACCTCGGGAAACCTCTTCGACAACCGGTTGGTCGTCTAGAATATCAAGCACCCTGTTTCCGCTTGCGATGGTTTGCAGAAGACCCGCCCCAAGGTTTGCCGTTGCGGTAACCGCTCCAAACGACGAGAACAACATTATTGTCGGAACGATAACGCCCGAAAGTTCAACTGCGCCTTCGCTATACAAAAATCCCGACACAAAAAGCATCGTAACCGAAAAACAAAGAATAGCAAAACTCGTTGCAGAGAAAGTTTTTCCGGAATATTTTTTAATCTCTTTGTTGGAACATTCCATCAATTCCGAAAGTTCCTTAATACCTTTTTCTCTTTTTTCGATATAAGAAAACTGCAAAATTTCTTTCAGCCCTCGAAGGCTATCGAGAAAATATGTGTTTAATTCTCCCGTTGTTTGTCGATGTTTCAAGCCTATGTCGCTGCTTTTCTTCGATATTATAACCGGAATAATCGCCCCAACCGTAATATGCGCAACAAGGGCAACCGCCCCCAACAGTATATTAAAGCTTGAAATAAAAACGATGACGGTCGTCGAAGTTATAAATGCTATACAGATTGGGGAAACGGTGTGGGCATAAAACACCTCTAGCAGCTCTATGTCGGAGGTTATAATCGAAACTAGGTTTCCTTTATCTTTGCCGTCTAGCTTTGCCGGAGCTAGCTTTCTAAGCTGTGAAAAAACCTTGTCTCTAATAAGCGCTAGCAGTTTAAACGCAATATAATGGTTGCAGTATTGCTCTATATAATGTGTGACCCCTCTTAAAACCGCTATCGTTCCGATAGCGACAACAATTGTCCCCACCATCAATCCGCTGTTTTGCATTATGTCGACCAGCGCAAATCCCCCGAGAACCGTTATAAACGAAGCGCAAAAATATCCCACGCAACCTAAAACTATCGCTATCGCCATCACAAGAGCCAGCGGCCGAACAAGGCCGATTAGCCTTAACATCACATTAAAAGTGTTCCGTTTTTTCATCTTGCGTTCACCCCCATGTTTTCAAGGCTTTGTTGAGCATCCCAAAGTTGATTGTAGTCGCCCTTAATGTTAAGAAGTTGTTCATGCGTTCCGCTTTCTACAACCTTTCCGTCTTGGAGGAGAAAAACAATGTCCGAGCCAACAACGTTTGCTAGCCTATGCGAGATTAAAACTATCGTTTTGGTTATTGCCAGATTTTTAATAATCTCGATAATGTCGTTTTCGCTCTCGACATCTATGTTGCTTGTCGCTTCGTCGAAAATATAAATATCGCTGTCATGAAGCAGCGCTCTCGCTAGCGCTAACCGTTGGCATTGTCCCCCCGAAAAGTTGCTTCCTTTTTCAAGCAACGTCGTTTCAAGCCCGTTTTCACTCTTTAAAAACCGGGCAAGATTAACCTTTTCAAGCACTCCCCACATATCTTCATCGGTTGCTGTTTCGCTTGCCATAGCTAGGTTTTGTTTAACTGTTCCTTTAAAAATATAGCTGTTAGCAGCCACTAGCGTAACGTTTTCCAAAAGGTTATCTCTGTTGATTTCCGAAAGCTGTTTTCCCCCAATTAAAACATCACCGCTATAGTTTTCATTAACTCCCGTTAGTATTCCGGCAATCGTTGATTTTCCGCAACCGCTTTTTCCAACTATCGAAATAAAACTATTTTTTGGTATATCGATATCAACATTGTTAAGCACCTGTTTTTGCTCATAAAAATAGCTGACCCCCGAAATTTTTATATCGCTGTCGGTTATCGTTTGGGTTTTTGTTTTTGGCTCTTCAAAATCAAGAAGGTTGAATATCTTTTTTGAAGCAGCAATTCCGTTCATCGCTATATGAAAAAAGCTTCCGAGCATCCTAAGCGGCAAAAAGAATTCAGCCGAAAGCAAAATGATAGCGAATACCCCCGCAAGGTCTATACTGCCATTTGAAAACTCAAACAACGCCAAAATAATTCCAAGCGCCGCCCCGCCATACGCTATTATGTCCATTATTATAATGGAATTAAGTTGCATCGATAAAACTTTCATCGTGACAACTCTAAATCGTTCCGCCTGCTTGTTCATCTGGTTATGCTTAAACCGATCGGAGCTATATATTTTGAGGGTGTTAAGTCCTTGTAGATTTTCCAAAAAGTTATCCCCAAGCCCTAGATATTCTCCCCAATATTTCGAAAGAAGCTTCTTTGCAAACTTTTGAACCAACACAATCGAGATAGGAATTAGCGGAACGCAAAGAAACAACACTATTGCAACTTTTAAATTGATAAACGAAACGACCACAAACAAGATAAACGGCGATATCATCGAATAGAAAAATTGCGGCAAAAAATTCCCGAAATATGTTTCGAGCTGTTCGACCCCCTCGACCGACATCTGCAAAAGCTCCGCAGAACTCAGCTTTTTTGTGTATCGGCTTCCAAGATTAACAACCTTTTTATATATCTTGTTTCGAAGAACTGCTTTAACCGAACGAGAGGCAAGGTAGCTTTGAATGGTCGAAAAATAAACCGCCCCCGATTTTATGGCGATGCAAACCAAAACTACAACTACATAAGGAACAGCAGAGCTAAACGCTTGCCCATCAACTATTAGCCCCCTTAAAAACAAACTAATCGACACTATTAAAGTTATGTTTGCCAAAAGCCCTACAATCTGTAGCAAGACATTTTTTGCTATATGAGGCGAAGCGTCGGGAACCGCTTTTATAAGCCGCTTGTTTATCATCAACAACACCTACTTCTAAAAAATTTAAACAACCCTAGATTAAGGTTTGAATAAAGTATATTGTTGAAGCATAAAAAAGTCAACAAAATGTTATTAAATATAAAAAAATAACTACTCGTTTTTATTATCAATTTGTAGTATAATAGCTAGAGTGGTTTTAAATTAACACCAAAAAATAATGTAGGGAGCTATTATTATGCTACTGGAAAAAGCAAGACAACTCGACAACGCCGACAAACTATCCTCTTTTAAAGATCGTTTTTATATTCCAAAAAACACTCTTTATTTTGATGGGAATTCTTTGGGGCTTTGCACAAAGGATTCTGAACAACTTGTTTTAAAAGCATTAAACGATTGGAAAACTCTCGGAATCGACCTATGGACCGATAGCTCAACACAATATTTCACATACCAAGATAAGCTAGGAAAGCTGTTAGCTCCGCTTATCAACGCCGACCCAAATGAGGTGACGGTTTGCGCAAACACCACCCTCAACATCCATTCAGCTATAGCAACGTTTTATAAGCCCACCGCTGAACGCTATAAAATATTGGTCGACGATCTCAACTTCCCAACCGATCGCTACGCTATTTCAAGCCAGATTTCCCTCAAAGGCCTAGATCCCGAAACGGCTCTAAAAACAGTCAAAAGCCGTGACGGCGATTTTATATACGAAGATGATATTATAGAGGCGATGACCGACGATGTTTGCATCGTTCTCCTGCCCGCTGTTTTATATAGAACCTCCCAAATAGTCGACATGAAAAAAATCGCCGACGAAGCAAAAAAACGAGGCATATTTGTCGGCTTCGACCTTTGCCATTCTATCGGAGCAGTTCCCCATGATTTCAAAGATATCGACCCCGATTTTGCGGTTTGGTGTAACTATAAATATCTCAACGGCGGTCCCGGCGCAATAGCCGGGCTTTATATAAACCAAAAGCATTTCCAAAAACAACCCGGCCTTTTGGGTTGGCACGGAAACGACAAAGCAACCCAGTTTGAGCTGTTGCTCGATTACAAATCCTCGGAATACGCCGGAGCATGGCAAACCGGAACGCAACCCATTCTTTCGATGGTTTCAATCGAAGGTAGTTTAAACATCTATGCTCAAGCCGGCATCCAAAATATCCGCAAAAAATCGCTCGCTCTAACTTCATTTTTAATGGAACTCATCAACGAGAAACTAACGAAATATGGTTTTTCGATAGCAAATCCGCTAGACGAAAAATCAAGAGGCGGACACGTTGCTTTAAGGCATAGCGATGCTATTCGAATAAATGCCGCTTTAAAAAGCAAAGGTGTCGTTCCGGATTTTCGATATCCCGACATTATTCGCCTATGCCCCGCCGCCCTTTATATCTCGTTTGAAGATGTCTACAACGTCGTTGAAATTATCTCCTCAATAATGGAAACGAAGGAATATGAAAAATTCAAAAACGAAACGGGACCCGTAGCTTAATTTAGTAATAATATTAGTTTGATAAAAAGCCGAAGTCAACGGCTTTTTATTTTATCGAAACATTCTACAGTTCGTTGTTATCAATCTAAAATAAACTGTTTGTTGTTGAATTTCCGAATTTTTGTTGTTTTCTATTGATAAATATTCATAAAAAAACTTGTTTGTGTTGCTTTTATATACTACAAAAGGTAAATAATATGATATAATACATTTAAATACCGAAAGGATTATTATTCATGGATTTCAAAAGAGCAAGAAGCAAACAACAGTTTGAACAAAGGGAAAACGATATCATCTCGGTTGCCATTTCTATCTATAAAGAGCTTGGCTTCGAGGGGGTGACGTTTAGCAAGATTTCGGAAAAAACAAACTTCACAAGGCCGACAATCTATTCCTATTTTAAAACAAAAGAAGAGATAATGCTTAAACTAACAAACATCTATCTCGAAAAGTTCACCGTTTGCTTTGAAGAAAAACTGAAAAACAACGACAACTGCAACAACGAATTTATAGCTCAAGCTTTGACTGGTTGTTTTGTTGAAATACCCGAATTCATCCATCTATACACCGTTCTTTTTTCTATCATCGAAAAAAACGTTTCGGTCGAAGCGTTGGCAGATTTTAAACAACAAGCAATGGTTCATCATCAACGTTTAAGCTGTTCATTAAAAAAGGTTTATAAAGACACCTTAGAAGATGATATCGCTAAATTCCTGCTGTTTTGCCTTTGTTTTGCTAGCGGTCTTTGCCCGATGAGCGAACAAACCGAAATTCAAAAACAAGCGATCCAACTTTCCGAAACCGGATATAAACCGCCGGACTTTGAACAGGTTTTCAAAGATACCATTCTTATATATCTAAACAACCTTAAAGTTTAAAGCGCAGAAAACTTTTAAAAGTTATGTGCATTCTTAAAATTCAAGGAGTATATTATGAAATACACTATCCAAAACTTCATGTATAAAGCAACCATTCTGCTAGAGGTCATAGTGGGTTTTGTTATCCTTTCGGTTATCGCAGTTTCGATATTCAGCCTTATTGTCGAAAGCTTCAGCATGACCTCGTTTGACAGCGGTATGTTGTTTAACTATCTCGAAAACGCTATGAGCATAATAATCGGCATAGAATTTGCAAAGCTTATTTTCTCCCACACTATCGATGCCGCCGTCGAAGTCATGTTGCTAGCTATCGTTAGAACAACGATAATAGAACATCCAACGGCGCTAAATATCCTGCTCCACGTCATAGCGGTTGCTATCTTGTTTTTAACAAGAAAATACTTATTTATTCCGGCTCTCGACAAACCGCATATCGGAAAGCTCGGTCTGTTTAAAGCTTTTTTCTCAAACAAAAACGCCGAAGGTTTCGCAACCAAGGAAAAAGAACAGGAAAATAAACAGGCGAAAGATGAATAAAGGACACGCTAAAGCGAGAGGATTTGCCCTCTCGTTTTTTTATCGCACCGCCACGCTTTAGCTTACAAAACGGCAATATCCTTTTTTGTTATTTCCTTATATGTAGGGTGGTAAAACTTTTCTGTTGACAAAGGTAAATAATTATATTACAATATAAGCATATCTTGATATAGTTATAAAACGAGGATAAGTTTATGGATCTATGTTGTAAAACCCCTGAAAATGTTATCAAGCTTCTTGAAGATGAAGCTATCTCGGAAAACCTGTCGTTTTTCTTTAAAGCGTTGAGCGAACCGATAAGAATTAACATTCTGCTTGCGATGTTGCATAACGAAATCTGTGTCCAAGATCTTGCAACTTTGCTCGGCGTGTCGCAACCCAGAGTTTCAAACCAGTTAAAGCTGTTGAAGCTAAACAAACTAATAAAGTTTAGAAAAGAAAAAAACAACGTATACTATAGCCTTGACGACAAGCATATACAAGACATTTTAAGCATCGGATTAAAACACATCCAACATACGGAGGAATAACATGATTTTATATCTTGAAAATTTATGGCACCTGTTTGTCGACATGGCTTTTTATATCGTTATTGGGCTTGTCTTCACAGGGCTTCTACACGCATTTATAAAAAAAGAAACTATTCTAAAACATATCGGCAAAGACTCAACCGGCTCGGTTGTTAAAGCTTCTGTTTTGGGAGTTCCGCTTCCTCTTTGCTCTTGTGGCGTTGTGCCTACCGCTATGTATCTTGGCAAAAGCGGCGCCTCTAAAGGCTCGGTTGTTAGCTTTTTGACCTCAACCCCACAAACAGGGATAGACAGCATCATAGCAACCTATGGAATGTTGGGGCCTTTGTTCGCAGTTTATCGAGCGCTAGCGGCATTTTTTTCCGGGATAATTTCGGGCGTCGTCACAAACATACTGTGCAAAAACGACACCTTAAACTACAACCAATCCAAAACAAGTTGCGGATGTTCAGGGGAAGAACCCTCGCCGGTTGCCAAAAGTTCATGTTGTTGTTCGGGGGAAGCAACCCACCAACAAGACAGTTGTTGTTCCTCTTCTGCCCCTTTACAAAACAAACAAAACGTGTCGTTTGTAAAAAAGCTGAAAATCGCTTTCACATATGGTTTTGGAGAATTCCTAGATGAAATATCGGTGCATTTCGTGGTGGGGCTTTTGATAGCGGCGCTTATAAGCACCCTGTTGCCGGCAAGTGTTTTCGAAAACTTTTCTAACCCAATTGTAATAATGCTCCTCATGGTTATAATCGGCATTCCAATGTATATATGTTCAACAGCCTCGATACCAATTGCAGTGTCGCTAATGCTTAAAGGCATCTCGCCCGGTGCGGCGTTTGTGTTTTTGTTCACAGGACCTGTCACCAACATAGCATCTCTTTTGGTGCTTGTTAATACGCTTGGAAAAAAAGTTGTCGCAATATATCTTTCGGTAGCGGCGGTGTCTGCAATTGCGTTTGGCTTTTTGTTCGATTACATTATAGATGTATTTAACATAACAGGGCTTTCAAACCCCGACAGTTTGGTCGATCACCATCAAGAGATGCCGTTTTATATGGTGGCAATAGCGGTAGTTTTTGGGTTGCTAGTGATAAAAAGCGTTGTTAAACAGTTTATCAAAAAGCCAAAAAGTTGCTGCACCTCACATTAATAACAACACAACTGCAAAAAACAAGGCTATAACGATTTTTCGTCTAACCTTGTTTTTTTATATTCAATTTTTGCTCAATAAAACATGATTAAAATAAGCGATATTAATAAATTCCGGTCTCGTCATCAATCTACTTTCAATCTCAAACATCTTCAAAACCCAGTCTTCGTTTGCTTGGATTTTTGGGCTATGCAAACTTCCAACAACCCTAACCCCAAAAACATCCGATATCTCAAAGCTGTTGCTTAACATCCTAACTATATCTTGGTTTTCATAGTATTTGATATCGCCGAAAGCGCTAGAAAAAGAAAACCCACCGTCTAGCAACGACTTTGTTTCTTCAAGGTCATAATCTTGAACGATTGATTGGATAATTCGCCCGTTTTTGTTGTGTTTAACAACCGACAACATACCGCCTTTTTTAAGCACACGGGAAAGCCTCTCCAAAATCTCGCTCGCTTGCTCGACAAACTCTAGCACCAAATGACAAATCACAACGTCGAAACAACCATCTTCAAACTGTTTAAGCGCCGAGATATCGCCATGAATTTGATTAAAACTTTGCGTTTTATCGCTTTGTTCAATCATAGTATTGTCGATCTCGACCGCCGTGACATCGTTGTTTTGCGCTAAAAAATTCGCCGTGAAACCAAATCCGCTTCCGAAATCCAAAACCTTCTTGTTGCTAATTCCCGAAAGTTGATGCCAAACCGTCTTGTAGAAAAGCTGTCCTAGCGGCGAGATGGTGTAGTCGTAGTATAACTTCATGTCGTTGTTCATTTTATTTTTTCTCCCTTTTATTTCTTGATCTTTTTAGTTTAAATTTTGTCTTTGTTTCGATACTTAAAATACATTTTTTTGACTAAACCTTTGTGATGAGCTTTATATTATGAACAATATTATATAATAATTTAAACTTTTTTTCATCCTCATTTTGCACAGTTGAATTTCCTTTACTCAAACAACACAAGATGTTATAATGAAATCAATTGAATTTTGCTATATTTCGTGCTTATTTCAATCAATTTTTATCAACAATGCGAGGAGTTTGCAATGTCTAAAGATGTAAAGGTTTTTCATAATTACGCCGATGAAAAAAAAGAAAGCTTTTCAAAAGTTGTTTCGGATTGGAAACAGCAAGCTAAAAAAATGCACGACGAAACCAACGACGAAACAAGAATACAGCGTTGGAGTTATTCCAACGGGCTTTATAAATATTTCAACAACGCCGGCAAAGCTATCACCGATAGCAACCCATACCTATATTTTGTCGATCTTGAGGAATACGACCGATTTGTTAAAAACCAACCGATACCGCTTGATCCTCCGGCTTTTAACAACAAAAACCGACCCAATTTTTTTGGAACCTCAATGGACGAAACGCTGGACGATCCGCAAGAATATAAACATCATCTACACACCTCGTTCGAAAGAATAATGAGCGAAGCGGAAGGCATCGGCCTGCCGCCCGTTGCTTTAACCAAAACGATGGAACCAACAGAGCTTAAACAATCAATTATAGATTTTGCAAAAAACCTAGGTTTTAAAAGCATCGGCGTAACCAAAGTAGACCGTCGTTTCATCGCCGTTGAGGTCGATGACCACATCATCTTCGACACTATTATTATTTTGGGTTATGAAGTTCCAAAAGAAATCGTTCAAAGATACCCCGAACCGAAACACGACACCGCCGCATATTTTGGCTATTATAGTTGCGCAAAACATATCCACACCGTCGCAGATTTTATACGCAGCCAAGGCTATGATTGCCGCGCTCGTTCTTGGGAAGGGTTTATCAAATACCCCGTTCATGCGGTTAATGCCGGAATGGGGAATATGTCTACTTATGGCATCTGCCACACCCCCGAAATCGGAACAAGGCTTAAATATGCATCAATTCTAATCGATGCAGAGCTTCCGCTAGACAAACCGAAGGATTTTAACATCGAAGAGTTTTGTTCAAGATGTCGCCTTTGCCAAAAATCCTGTCCCGCCGGCGCTATACCAAAAGACGCCAAAAGGTATGTTGGCACAGTTCGCCGTGTCACCGACCATATAAAATGTTTTGAATCGATGTGTACCAGAAAAGAATGCGTTGGATGTTGGCGAGTTTGCCCCATAAGCATGATAAGTTATGACCATTGCATGACAACGCTACCGTCATACTACTACTACAACCCCAACCGTGACGATATGCCGATGGAACAATATAGAGAAGAGGTTGTAAAGTAATGATTAAAACATTCAACATAATCGGCGACATAAACGAAAACACCACCGCCGATATCGACACTGCAAAATCCCCCCTCGAAATATTTGCCGAACTCAACATAAAAATGCGCTATAACAGCAAGATAATCGGGGTTCAAATAGGCGGAGCTTTGGGGGAAATCGCTTTTGGCAACGATATGTTGCAACCAATCGAAAACCGACTTTCAGAAAAAACCGCAAACTATATAATGTTTATCGGCGACCAATTTTGCCCTGTCGATTATCTTCGTTTTCTGTCTCGTTTTCTTATAAGGGAAATAAGAATAGAAAGCGACAGGGCAAGATATCTAAACAGTTGTATAGAGGATATAACGCTAACCGAAACAAAACGAAACTCAATCGATAAACTCAAACAAGCGCTAGCCGACCTTGGCAACACCTATGCAGAGATGCGAATAACCGAGCTATACTACCAGATTATTTCACGCTTTGAAGAGGTTATCGCCGAGCATATCGACAACAAGTTTTGCAGAACGAGCATCTGCAGAACGTTGTTTGTTGCCCAATGCGTAAACGCTTGCCCCGCCCATGTTCATATCCCGAGATATGTTGCGCTTATGAAGCAAGGCGAGGTTGAAACCGCCTATCATTTAATGCGAAAAACAAATCCTCTCTCGCTTATCTGCGGCAAAATCTGCGCTAGACCCTGCGAACAACGCTGTCGAAGAAAAGAGATCGAAAACACCGTTGGCGTTCGAGCGCTTCAAAAATATATTTCGCTTCAAGCTTTGTCGAACAAAAAATTCGAAGAAGATAAAGCCGAGCCAAACGGAAAAACAATCGGTATAATAGGAGCAGGACCCGCAGGCCTCACAGCGGCATACTTTTTGCAAAGAACCGGATATCAAGTCGAGATATATGAACAACAGCAAAAGGCAGGCGGTATGCTTGCTAGCTGTGTTCCATCCTACCGAATGCCGGACGACGATCTAGCTCTTGAGATAGGCTCTATCACAGATTTGGGGGTTAACATCCATTATGGTTGCGACGTTGGCAAGAATATAACGCTGTCGCAACTAAGGCAAAAACACGATGCAGTTATAATAGCAATCGGCGCACAGTTTGGGCGAGAGCTAAAATCGCTTAACGGCGAAAACACCGTAACGGCGGTAGACTTTTTAAGGGATGTTCGAATTAACGGAAAAAACAATCTCCCCGAAAATGTTGTTGTTTTGGGGGGCGGAGATGTCGCAATCGATTCCGCTCGCTCCGCCGCTCGCCTTGGTGCAAAAAAAGTTACGGTAGTGTCGCTCGAAAGCTTTGAAGATATGCCGGCAAACTATGAAGAAAAAGATTTTGCAATTAAAGAAAACATCATGTTTGAAAACGGCTATAGCATAAAGGAATTCAAAGACCAAAAAATATCGTTGGTTAGATGCCACGCCGTCACCGATCTCGACGGAAGGTTTGCCCCCGTAATATCGGAGCAAGTCGAAAAACAAATCGACACCGATCTTCTAATAACAGCGGTCGGTCAGTTTTCCGACCTTAGCCTTTTAACCGACGAGATACAAACAAAAAACGGCTTAATCTCAGTAGATAAATCAACGTTTGAAACCTCCCTCAAAGGGGTGTTTGCTATCGGCGATGTCGTTAAAAACGGTATCGCTATCCGTGCTATAGCCGAGGGAAAAAGCGTCGCTAAAAGCATCGACAAACATCTTTTGGGCGTTGGGCTATATGTTGGCGAAGAGATAGAAATCCCGGAACAACCCTTGTCGTTAACGACGTGGGACGACAAAATTTGCGAAGAAAAAAACCTTTCACCAACGTCGCTTAAAGATAATTTCGACGAACTAGTAGTGCCTTTTGATGCAAAACAAGCTTTTTATGAAGCTAATCGTTGCATGAGGTGCGACAGAAATTCTATCCAACCTCTATGGATAAGGCCAAAAAATAACTGCTAGATATATAACTTATTCAAAAAGAGCTGCTCACATTTTTCTGTGAACAGCTCTTTTTTTGTGTTATTAAACGACAATAGCGTTATTCGCAATAATATTTAATTGCGCTTGCCACAAACTCCGCCGTACCCTCTCCGTGTTTATCGATGTTTTTCAAAAATCTTTCATCCTGTGTATAGATAACCGAAAGCCCCTCTAAAACTTCGTTTGTGCAATCATAAAAATTATCGGTGATAAACTTTTTCCATTCTTCAACCAACGTTTGTGCCTGCTCGGAATTTGGCGAAAGGTGTTTTATTTTAGCAAACTTTGAAAATATCTCGTCTGTGTTTTCCTTAACTTTTTGCCAGTCGTTGTTGTTATAATTCTTCGTTTTTTGCTCGCTTTGTTTATATTCGTCGGTATGCCCAAACCTTTCTTTTGCTTCTTTTTTATGCTGTTCAATCTCTTTCATATCAAACGTTTTAAAATCCATATAATCCTCTCCTTTTAGCGCCCTGTCACATAAACTAATTAAGTCGTTTAATCTATCTCTCTTTTTAATTAACAGCTGTTTGTGTAGTTTAAACGCCATAGTTTTATCAAAATTCGAATCGTTGATAATTTCCTTAATATCGGAAAGCGAAAAATCAAGTTCCCTTAAAAACAATATCTGGTGCAACGTTTCAGCAGAGCGTTCGTTATATTCTCGATAACCGCTTTCGGTTTTTTCGCTAGGCTTCAACAATCCAATCTCATCATAATAATGCAACGTGCGCACCGTTACACCGCTTGTTTTAGCAAGTTCGTTTATCTTCAACAGCGTTCACCCCCAAGTTAGTTGGTCGACCATACCGATATAATACACTATAACGCAACGTCAAAGTCAATAGTAAATTTAAAAAAATTTGAAAAAACATAAAAAAGCCCCGGCGTTTGTTGAAAACAAAAACCAAAGCTAAAAACCACCCCGTAGGGACGACCATTGGTCGTCCGCTTAATTCAAAACCCCAGCGTCTACTGCTAGCCCAATTCACCCATTCAACCGCTCGAAATGCTTGTTGTTGCTATCATAAAGCTTTTTAAAAACAGCAAAATTCTTATCATAAACAGCCTTGTTTTGAACATTCGGAGTATACGTTTTTAAAACCGGTACAAGGTGTTTTGCCTTTGAAAAATCCTCGATTAACCCCATTCCAACCGCAACAACGAGAGCCGCTCCAACCGCTCCTGCATTTTGTGGGTTTTCGACCGTCTCTATCGGCCGTCCGATTATATCGGCTAAAATCTGCGACGTTGAATCGGCAAGCGCACCGCCCCCAACAAAACGCAAAGTTGGCGAGGTTTTAATGCTTCCGTGTTTTTCAAGCATCCACCGCAGATGAAAACAAACCCCCTCTATAACCGCACGAATAAGCTCGGTTTTTCCGGTTTGAAGCGATATATTGAAAAACATCCCTCTTGCTTTTGAATCTTCAAAAGGACAACGATTTCCGTGTAGCCACGGTGTGAATATAACGCCGTCGCTTCCGGGGTTTGCTTTTAAAATAACTTCGCATACATATTCATAAAGGTTTGTATAAACCGTTTCTTTTGAAGCGGCAACATCTATCTTTTGAAGATAGACCCCAATTTCATCACAAGCAAGATGATCCTTAACCCAATTAAGGCATTTTCCGGCTGTCTCCATCTCGGCAAACGTATTAAAATATCCCGATTGAACCCCAACTGTTGCGCCTATCATCGCCAAAAGATTGCTCGACTGCTTGTCGCAGATGGTCGACACCCAACCCGAAGTTCCCATGTATATATGAGTTTTGCCAACATCAACACAACCCGCTCCGATACCGATTAGCTCCATATCTCCGCCGCCGCCAAACACCTTTGTCGTTTCTGAAAGCCCCAATTGTTTCGCCGCTTCTGGCGTTATAGTCCCTACAACATCGGTCGATTTGATGATTTCGGGCAGGTGTTTTGGGTTAACCCCAACCATTTTGTAGATAGATTTGTTCCAACCCTCTTTGCCTTTTCTTGTCCCATAAAGCAGCGTTGCAAACGCCGAACCTTCGGTCATGACAAACCTATTGGTAAAACGACTTATGATATATTCCTTAACATCCAACCATTTATACACACGGTTGAACAGCTCCGGCTCGTTGGCTTCAACCCATTTGTATTTCCAAATAGGGTCTTTAACGCTCGCCGCAACAACTCCGGTATGATAAACATATTTTATCAGTTTAAAAACATTTACCCCTGCAACCTTTAGGCCATGCGCAATGCCCTGCTTAAACTCATCCGTTGCCCTTTGGTCCATATAGCTCATAGCTCTGCGAACGGGGTTTCCGTCTTGGTCGACAAGAACAACGCCTTGCATCTGGGAACAAAACGACACGCCGACAATCTGTTCCTTTTCAATTCCGGCCTTTTCGATAACGCTGTTGGTCGTTTTGCAGATAGCTTCCCACCATTCTTCGGGATCTTGTTCCGCCCCTCCGCCCTCTTCGATATAAAGCTTATAACCCTCCATACCCGAGGCGACGAGTTTAATTTGGTCAAAAACTTCGTAAAGACAGGTTTTAACCCCCGTTGTTCCTATATCGATCGCCATAATATAAACAGGTTTTTTCATTTGTTTATTTCCTTAACTGTTATGTTTTATCTGTTGCTTTCGATTTTTTTGGAATATTGTTTTAAATATATAAACCGCATTAAAAGACTATAGACAAACGGTATATAATGTGGCTTATCTTCAAAGCTTGCATAAAGATAAGCTTTACATTGTTTTTGCGTTATCATTTCGATAGCCTTTGCATCTTGCGGGGTATCGCCATATGCAATCATCCCAACACCTTTAATTAAAACAGCATTATTTTTTTTAAGCGCTTCAATTATGTTGTTTCGGTCATCCTTCTCAACAGTTTTAACCGATGTTCCAACAATCTGTGCAAAATCATCCAATAACGGTTTAACGTTGTTGGTTGAAAGCGATGTTGAAACGACATATTCATCATCCGAAAAAACAACGTTTTCACCCTTTATTTGCTTAACAAACTCAACAAGTTTCGCCGCATCTTGTTTTGCTGTTTCGTTTGTTAAATTGGCTTGTTCAACAAGCTGTTTGCAGTGTTGCTCTAATCTAATTGCAATGTCAAACGCTTGGTCGGCATCCTTCCCATAACACACCACGCCATGCCCCGAAAGCAAAACTGCGTTTTTGTTAGCACGCTTTGCGGCTGTCAAAACATTGTTCATAAGCTTTTTTGTTCCCGGCAACCCAAACTCGGCGCAAGGCAAAATCCCTCCATCAAACGGGATATCTTTATGCAAAACGCTAAGCACCGAAGCGTTTTCTTGATGGGTGTGAACAACAAAATTAACATCGGGATAAAGAGCGTATATACCTCCATGAACCCCTTTTTCCGACGACGGCTTAACCGTGCCTTGATACGACAGGTCTTCTATATTAACAACAACGATATCGTCGGGGGTCAGAGAATCATAATCTCTGCCGCTGGGGGTTATAACAAACGTCTTGTCGTCGATACGACAGCTGACATTTCCCCACGTTCTTTGGATTAAATCATTTTCAACAAGACGTTTGCAAGAATCTATAACTAGTTGTTTCATATTGTAAATAATGCTCCTTCACTGCACTCTTTAAATAAATTTTCTTTTATTGTTTAACCTCGATGTTAGAGAACACCCTGTCAAAGCTCGCTAGCGCTTGATCGATCATCTCTTCGGTGTATGCGGCGCTTGTGTAAAGGCGACTTCCGGCAAGAGTGACAAGGCCTTCCGCCATGTAGGCAGCGCCCATATGTTCCATCTCTTTTTTGCGTTTGGAGGTTTCTTTAAGAACGCCGGGTATCGTCCAAGGCTTTTTCCAATTGATGCTAAAATGCATCGTCCCAACCGTTTCAAGATGGCAGATCGAGCCTTGATTAAACGCAACAAACGGAAGGTTGTGTTTTTTGATTAACCGTTGAAGCCCCGCTGTTAAACGGTCTCCCATCAACCCGGCTTTTTCGCAAGCATTTGTTTTTTCGATCTCGCAAAGGGTGTAATATCCGGCAACACAGCTTAAAGGATTTGCCGACATCGTTCCGCCAACAAGAGCTTTTTTAACCTTTGCGCTCCCGTCAAGCCCGGCGCCAAGATATTTCATGCATTCAAGTTTTCCGCCAAGTCCACCCGCCGCCGGATATCCGCCGGCTATAACTTTGCCGAAAACAGTAAGGTCGGGGGAAACGCCATAGTAGCCTTGCGCACCGCTAACCCCAATTCTAAACGCCGTTACAACCTCGTCAAAAACAAGCAACGCCCCGTATTTCTTGCAAAGTTGCTCAACTTGTTTGTTGAAATCTATATCCAAAGGTCTGGTTCCGCTTTCGGGTCCGATAGGTTCCATAAAGACCGCCGCCGTTCCGCCCGTAAATCGGTTTGCTTTCAGTTTGCGTTCAAGATCTTTTATATCATTTGGGAAAAATTCTTTGGTTTTTTTAAAACAAAACAACGGCACACCGTTCGCTTGGGTAAATTTAGAACCGGGGACTCTTATTCCATAAGCTAGCTGATCGCTCCAACCGTGATATGCTCCGCCCATCTTGATGATGTTTTTCTTTTTAGTTGCAAGCCTTGCAACACGAACCGCCGCCATACAAGCTTCGGTTCCGGAACCTAGCATACGGAACATCTCGACACTCGGTATACATTCCGCTATCTTTTTTGCCAGCTTATATTCGTATTCATGAAACAAACCGGTAGAAGGGCCGCAGCTATTAAGAAGGTCGATAACTTTGCTGCGGATATTTTCGGGGTTGCTTCCCAAAACGGTGGGTCCTCCGGCTTGCAGAAAGTCGAAATATTTGTTGCCGTCGATGTCATAAAGATATGCGCCCTCGGCTTTTGTGAACACTAGCGGAAACGGATAGTTAAACGCCAAATTATGTTGAACTCCGCCCGGAATATACCTCTTTGCTTGGTCGGTCATCTCTTTGGATTTTGCGCATTTTTTGTCGTAGTAATCCCTTTCATACGCTTTTAAAACATCCTCTTTAACTGTATGAATAGGTTTTTCGATTAGCTCGTCTAGTTGTTTAATAACCTCTTTTACATTGGGATATTCCGAAATTGCATATCTTGTTTCCATCGTTCTGTCTTGAATCCTTTCTGTTGCTATATTCTTTTTATATTTAATTTTTAAAATCTATTAATAATTTTAACACTATTCCACAAAAAAATAAACAATATTTTTTAAATTTTATTATACTAAAAAGGCGAAATCTCAAAGCAATAGTTTGCTTGAAGATTTCGCCTTTTTTATATTTTTTCGTAGTTCTTAACGTTCTCTTGCAGGTTTACTTCTCTTGCGATTAAACGGTTTTTTGGGGAATTTATCGGTGCTTTTTCCATAGCTTCCGGCGCTCTTTCTAGAAGGTTTGCGATCGCCCATCTCGGTTGCGATAACGGGTTTTCCGCAAATTTTTATATTGTGCATCGACATTACAACGCCATGCAAAATATCTGACGGAATGCCGACGATTGTATAATCCTTTTCGATAGTAACTTTGCCTATCTGCTTTGAGGTTATGCCGGCTCTTTCGGTGACTGCGCCAACGATGTGGTTAACGCTGCAACGTGAGGAAGAACCTATGTTAAGTTTCATCTTTCCAAAACCAAAGTTATCATATCCGTTGCGTTGTCTTTGTTCGCTTTTAATCGAAACTGTGACATCTTTCGGTATTTGCGGCAAGCTGTCGAGACCTTCTATTTTGTCCTTAAGTTCAAGATCTGCCAAAGCGCAAGCTATGTCAAACGGCGAATATCCGCTTTCAACTAACGATTCCACCATCTTTTTTCCGTGTTTTGCTTTTGATGTGTCGATGATATCTTTAACTTTTTCTATATGTTGCGCTAGATAGTTTTGTTTAATATCCGATATACCCGGCAATGTCATAAGCTCGATATCGGATTGAAGTTTATGGGCTAGGCGTTTAATCGTAACAACTTCTTGTCTGCTACAACAAAGCGTAACCGCCGTTCCGGTGCGTCCGGCTCTTCCCGTTCTGCCAATGCGGTGTACATAGTATTCCGACATTCTCGGTATATCATAGTTAAAAACAAAGTCGATATCGCTAACATCGATACCCCTTGCGGCAACATCGGTTGCAACAAGAATTTGAGTTTTGCCGTTTTTAAACGAAGCCATAACGCTTGTGCGTTGCCCTTGTTTCATATCCCCGTGGATGCCTTGAGCTGTGCAACCGCTTTCGCCCAACATCTCAACAAGCTCGTCGACCATGCTTTTTGTGTTGGCAAAGATAATAGCTCTTTGCGGTTTGTGGTATGCAATAAGCAGTTTTAATGCGCTGTCTTTATGTTGTTTTTTAACATCAACATATGTTTGCTTGATCTCTTTAAGGGTAGCCTTGTTTTGAACAAGGTTTATTTGAACCGGATCTTTTTGAAATTCTTTTGTTATGTTAAGTATCGCTTTTGGAACGGTTGCCGAAAAAAGAACCGTTTGGCGCTCTTCGGGAGCATCGTGTAATATAGTTTCGATATCCTCTTTAAAGCCCATGTTTAACATCTCGTCAGCTTCGTCAAGAATAATCATCTCTAAATTGTTAAGCTTGATAGTTCCGCGCTTCATGTGGTCCATAATACGACCCGGTGTTCCGATAACAATATTAGCGCCACGGAGTAGCCTAAACTGTGTTCTGTAGTCTGCTCCGCCATAGATATCGGCGGTTTTAATGTGGGGCATATAGGGCGAAAGCTTTCTTATCTCATCGCCACATTGTTGTGCAAGTTCCCTTGTCGGGGACAAAATCAACACTTTGATGTTGTTTGCGTCGGGTTGAATTCGTTCTACTGCCGGTATCGCAAAAGCTATCGTTTTGCCGGTTCCGGTTTGGGATTGCGCTAGAATGTCTTTTCCTGAACGTGTCAAAGGGATTGTTTGTGCTTGAACGGGTGTAGTTTCGGTAAATCCCATTTCGTCTATCGCTTTAAGAATGTTTGGATGCACATTTAGTTGTGCAAAAGTAGTGGTTGTTGTCATATTTCTCCATCGTTTTGTGGTGTGGGGTTCAAAGTTTATACAATTTATAAAACCTATAAAATCTATATTGATAATGTTACCCCTGTGTGAAAGGCTAAGCGACAGGAACAAGCCAAAGCCCAACAAACAAATTTGTTGCACCCTAGTTATTCTCTTCGCATATTAAATCTTTCTGTTATATCAATATATTAATTCCATGCATAATCTGTACCGTTATAGCAACTACTTTTGTTGTAGCATAAGCTATCATTATACAAGCGACACAAAAAAACAAACCGTTTTTTAATGCTTAAGCATTAATTTTTGTTTTAACACAGTTACTGCTTTTCTTAAATAATCGTTAAACTGAGTTTAACCATCAGGTTTACTATACAGACATATGCACGAAATCGAAATAAACCCTGAAAAATCGTAGGTGTGAGAAATAATTATGAGATAATCCCAGAATTTGAATAGTATCATATAACCTTACAATAGTCAAGCGATAAGCTGTTTTTTATCATTTAACTGTGTAAAGATGTCAAACATAGGCGACTGTTTCCAAAAAATCACCCCCAAAAGCAGCTTTAACCGCTAACTTTTGGGGGTGGTTTAAAATATAAAGATTTAATTTCTAATAATGCTAAAAGTGAAAACGACCAACCAGTTCTTCAAGCGTGTGTGCTTGTCGAGAAAGTTGCTGGCTTGTTGCGGCGCTTTCTTCTGCCGTTGCGGTGTTGGATTGAACAACGGAAGAGATCTGCTCCATACCATAGTTAATTTGGTTTGCGGCTTCCTCTTGTTCCTCTGCAAGCGACGCAATTCGATTAACGAGTTCGCCGAGTTCGGTGGCGTTTTGCCCAACGATTCCTATCGCTTTGGAAGTTTCGTTTGCAATTTGGTTGCCGTTTCTGACAACCGCTATCGTTTCGTTAATTAAAAGCGTGGTGTCTTTTGCCGATAAAGCAGACTTTGCGGCAAGGTTTCTGACTTCCTCCGCAACAACGGCAAATCCTCTTCCCGAAGCGCCCGCTCTCGCCGCTTCAACTGCGGCGTTTAACGCAAGGATGTTTGTTTGGAACGCAATGTCATCTATAGTCTTAACTATTTTGCTAATTTCAGTTGCTTTGTCGTTTATCTCCTGCATAGCGTCCAACATCTGTCCCATCTGTTGTTTGCTGTCGGTTAGCGCTATCTGCGATTTTTCGTTTGCTTCTCTTGCCTCGTTAGCATCTTTTGCGGTTTGCGATGATTTTTGAGTTATATGTTCAACGGTAGAGGCTAACTCTTGTATCGAAGAGGCTTGCTCCGTTGCACCCTGCGCCAACATCTGAGCGCCCGCCGCAACTTGGTCTCCACCCAAATTAACCTGTTCCGTTGCGCCGTTTATCTGCCCCATCGTTGAGCGAAGGCTGTTTGCAATACGCACAACCGAGGTTTGAAGAGATTGATAATCCCCAATATATGCCTCGCTCTTTTGCGTTTCGATATCTAACATACCATCCGCCATTTTAGAAAGAACGCTATCTAAATCAAATATAATATCCGAAAGGCTTGATATAATAGCTTCGGTAGATTGAGCCAGCTGATGTGTTTCGTCTTTGGTGCGAATAGTTGGCACAGGCGAGGTCAAATCTCCTTTTGCCAAAGCATTAAGCCTTGCAACACATTGAACAATCGGCTTGCCAATCGACGAACCTGTGTATATAGCAAGACCCATTCCAAGCACAACCATAACGACACCGACAATTGAAATCAACATTACCGAATCAAACGCCGCAGCCAAAAGCTCGCTTTCGGTTGAGGACACCGCAATGCTCCAACCATTTGTGTTGGGTATCGGTGCATAGGCTTGATACTCCTCAACGCCATGATATTCGTATGAACCAACCCCTGTTTCGCCGTTTATCATAAGCTGTTCTATCGCAGCAAGTTGAACCAAAGACTGATCTTCGGGGTTGCTTTTTAATTCTTCAATTGAATTTGATTGGTCAAGAACTAAAGAATAATCGTTATATGCAAGCGTTGTTCCGTTGCTGTCTAGAATATATGCACTTCCCGATTCTCCTAGCGAAACACTTTCAACTAGGTTTTGCAAAACCAGCGTGTCACAATAGAAATACAATACACCAACCAACGTTTCCCCCTCCATAACCGGAGCGGAAACCGCAATGTATGCATCGGTTTTGTCATCACTTATATATGGTTCAGAGAAAAAAGCTTGTCCGCCAATAGCACCTTTATAAAACGCTGTGTTTGAAAAATCCTCTCCTGTGAAAAGATCAACACCGTTAGCATCAAGCATACTGCCGTAGCGCATATAATACTGCACCGTTTTTCCATTGATGTATTCCTGTTTTTGTTCTATCGAAACGTCCGAAGATACGAGCGTTTCGCTAGTCGCCATCTCTCCCACCGCAACGGTGTAGTTACCTATCGTGCTGCTTGCGGTCTGCGCCGCAATAACCGCCGTTTCTTCAAGCGTGTTTTTCGTTGTTTCTATCGACGCTGACATAGTTGTGGTGCTTGAAAGCACCCCTAAGATAAGAGCATTAGCAACGATTGTGCATAAAATCGCTATCATTATCTTGTTTTTTATTGTTTTCATATTTTAAAGTCTCCTTAAACTCAATATCCGCTAAAAGAATACCATATATTAACGATTATTTCAACAAAAAACGATAAGAATTTAGCTGAATTTTAACTAAAATTTAACACTTGAAATTTATGCAATATCAATACCTGTTTGTTTTTTTGTCTCCCACAAAAAATTTTTAACTTTTTTTAAAAAACCACCTGTTTTGGATTAACTACCGCAAACTGTAATGTATTTTTAATACATTATAACCTTAAAAATAACCCTACATTTTTTAAATAAATATTCATCTTTTTACAATAGTATCTGCTTTTTTGCAGTTTTTATAACGCTCAATTGTTTTTATAAAAAATTATGTGAATATATGTGATATTTTGTTGACATCAACGATAACTTCCGATATAATGATGTTACAAAGATAACAAAATGTATCATAAAATAACAAAGGTGATGTTGTGAACGAACGACAAGAAAAAATTTTAGAGATCTGCAACGAAAGAATTTTTGTTTATCTAAAGGATCTTTCGCAGTTGTTGCCAAGCTATTCTTTGATGACTTTGCGGCGTGATATCGATCATCTTGCCGAGCAAGGGTTGCTGATAAAAATCCGAGGCGGCGCAAGGCGAATAGACAAGGTTGTGTTGGAAGACACTATTATGCACCGAATGGTCGACAACCTTGTTCAAAAAACCGAGCTAGCCCAGCTAGCCTCGCAGTTTTGCGAAAAAGACGGTTGTGTTTTTTTCGACAGCGGTTCAACCATCAACTGTCTTGCAAAAGAGCTTGAAGATATCCCTTTAAGGGTGTACACCTCGGGAACAAACGTTGCTCAAGAACTTAGCCAAAAACAAAATGTAGACGTTTTTCTCCCCGGCGGTCGGTTAAACAAACGAAGCCTTTCGATCTCGGGTTCGAGTTCCCTCTCGTTTTTTGAAAGCATCAACTTCCACACAGTTTTTATGGCTACTTCGGGCTACTCAATCGGCAGTGAATTCAGTTGCGGAAGCGACACCGAATGTGAACTCAAGCGATTTGTTATAAAGCGAGCTTCTCGAGTTGTCATGATAGCCGACGACACAAAGTTTGGCAAAAGCTTGCCCTACACCTTTTGTTTTCCTTCCGACATTGATGTCCTTGTCGTGAGTAAATTAACCCCAAGAAAATACATTGACTATATAAAACAACAAAACCCAAACATTAAAATTTTACAAGGAGAACCAAATGAAGACTAAAGCTATTCGCCTTTACGGCAAAGAGGATCTAAGACTAGAGGAGTTCGAACTCCCGGCAATCGCCAATGACGAAATCCTAGCCAAAGTAGTTACCGACAGCCTTTGTATGTCCTCATACAAAGCGGCAAAACAAGGAAGCGACCACAAACGTGTTCCGGATGATTGCGACAAAAACCCAATAATAATCGGCCATGAATTTTGCGGCGAAATCGTCGAAGTTGGCTCTCAATACGCCGACCGTTTCAAAGCCGGGCAAAAATTCGTTATCCAACCGGCGCTTAACTACAAAGGAAGCCTAGATGCTCCCGGTTATTCCTTTAAATATATCGGAGGAAACGCAACCTATGTCATAATACCTGCAGTCGTCATGATTCAAGATTGTCTTATGGACTATAGCGGTGACAGCTTTTTCCTAGGTTCGCTTGCTGAACCGGTGTCTTGTGTTGCCGGGTCTTTCCATTCAAACTACCACACAAAACAAGGCGTATATCAACACGAAATGGGAATTAAACCAAACGGAAATATGCTTATTGCCGCAGGGTGTGGGCCTATGGGGCTTTGCGCAATACAGTATGCTTTAGCGGCAGATGTTCGCCCCTCGGTTTTGGTTGTAACCGATATCGATGATGTAAGGCTTTCTCGTGCTGAAAAATTCCTGTCAAAAGAATATGCAAAAAAACAAGGCGTGGATCTTCACTATCTCAACACCTCCGGCAAAGATTCATTTGAACGCTTGATGGCGCTCACTAATAACAACGGCTACGACGATGTTTTTGTTCTCGCTCCCGTGACACCGCTTGTTGAACAAGCTGATGCGCTTTTGGCTCGTGACGGTTGCCTAAACTTTTTCGCAGGCCCTTCCGACACAACGTTTAGCGCCAAGATGAATTTCTACAATGTACACTACGCAAACACACACATTGCGGCGGCTTCGGGCGGAAACAACGATGATCTTCGAGAAGTGTTGGCGATGATGTCGGACGGAAGAATTAATCCCTCGTTTATGATAACACATATCGGCGGATTAAATGCAGTTGCTGAAGCTACATTAAATCTTCCTCAAATCCCGGGCGGTAAAAAGCTTATCTACACCCACAAAGATCTACCGCTAACCGCTATCGAAGATTTTGAAAAGGTCGGGCAAACCGATCCGCTTTTCAAAGAGCTTGCTAAACTTTGCCCCGAAGGATTGTTCACAAAACAAGCGGAAGACTATCTTTTGGAAAATGCAAAAAATATATAATCCAAAATTCAACATATAACAATCAAAAAAAGGAAGGTAGCGAAATAATATGGCAAAAGCAGTAGTAATGCCAAAACCCGGTATGACGGTCGATGAATGTGTACTGACAAAATGGCATAAGAAAGTCGGGGATATGATCAAAAGCGGAGAGATGCTTTTTTCCTATGAAACCGACAAAGCCTCGTTTGATGAAGCAAGCAGTTTTGATGGGGAAATTCTTGCGATATTTTATGAAGAAGGTTCCGATGTTCCGGCTCTTGGAAACATCTGTGTAATAGGAGAAAAAGGCGAAAACATCGACGAATTCAAACCATCAGAAGAATCTAAGCCCGAAGCCGCTCCGACAGCGCCAGCGCCAACAGCACCGGCAACAAGCGCACCGCCCGTTTCGACAGCTCCTGTTGCGACAGCGCCGGCTCAAACGGCAAGCGCAGTTCAAAACGGAATTAGCCCTCGAGCAAAGCAACTCGCTTTGAAAAACGGAGTTGACCCAACAAACGCTCCGGCAACAGGCCCTAACGGCAGAACGATAGAGCGAGATATAAGAGCGGTTTTGAACGGAGAATTTGTCCCGACAACCACACAAGCTTTGGCATCCGCTCCTGTTTTTGCGGATCAAGATATACCACACTCCAACATACGTAAAGCGATAGCGAAAGCTATGCACGCTTCGATCTCGAACATGGCACAGCTAACCCTCAACTCAAGCTTTGATGCAACCGAGATCCAAAAACTACGCAAATCTTTAAAATCTTGCGGCGATCCCTCAAAAGAGGGTATCACCCTCAACGATATGGTGTTGTATGCTGTTGTCAAAACGCTTAACACCCACCGTAACCTCAACGCCCACTACTATGATGATCTATTGCGTGTGTTTGGCAACGTCAATCTAGGGCTTGCTGTCGACACCGAAAAAGGTCTGCTTGTTCCAAAAATCATGGCGGCAAACACCCTTTCGTTAACGCAACTTAGCAAAGAGGCGAAAACGGTTGCAAAAGCGGCGCAGAGCGGCTCGATAAGCCCCGATCTTCTTTCGGGCGGAACATTCACCGTGACCAACCTTGGCAACCTCGGTATCGAGAGCTTCACCCCCGTTATCAACCCACCCGAAGTTGCAATCCTTGGTGTTTGCGGTTTGGAAGAAAAGGTTAAAACTGTCGGAGGAAACATAACTACATACCAAAGCATGGGGCTTTCGTTAACGTTTGACCACAGAGCTCTAGATGGCGCACCGGCGGCACGTTTCCTTAAAGATCTCTGCTCTAACCTCGCAAACTTCAGCGCATTGCTGGTTGTGTAGTTTAACATTAACCAAACGAAAGGAATATTGTTTTAATTATGAAAGATATAATTGTAATCGGCGGCGGCCCCGGAGGTTATTGCGCCGCAGAGCGAGCCGGAGCGGCAGGGCTTAGCGTAACGCTTTTTGAAAAAGCATCGCTCGGTGGTGTTTGCCTAAACGAAGGTTGCGTTCCTTCAAAAGCATTGCTACATAGCGCAAAAGTTTTCGACTATGCAAACGGCGGCGACCATTACGGCGTTTCGGTATCGGGCGTAAAAGTTGATCAAGCCGCAGTTATCGAACGCAAAAACGGCGTTGTTAAAAAGCTTGTTGCCGGCGTTGGCATGAAGATGAAAAAAAATAAAGTTGAGGTTGTTAAACAACCGGCAACGATTAAAGGCAGAACTACCGGCGGATTTGTTGTTTCGTGTGGAGACGAGGAATACACAGCAAAAAATCTTATCATCGCAACAGGAAGCACCCCCATTCTCCCCCCAATTAATGGGCTTAAACAAGCGATTGAACAAAACTTTGCGCTAACAAACAAAGAGGTTCTCGACCTTTGCGAAATACCAAAAGATTTTGTCGTCGTTGGCGGAGGGGTTATCGGTCTTGAGATGGCGTCCTACTACAACTCGATGGGAAGCAACGTAACGGTGGTTGAGATGCTCCCCTCTATCGGCGGCCCGATAGATCAAGACATTGCAAAAATTCTGCTTGAAAACTACAAGAAAAAGGGAATAGATTTCAAGCTTGAATGCAAAGTCACCGATTTTTCAAATAACAGCATAACATATCAACAAAACGGCGAAAGCCAAACGATTAAAGCAGACAAAGTTCTCGTTTCTATCGGAAGAAAAGCAGTCACCGACAACATCGGCCTTGAAACACTCGGCATAAACCTCGAACGAGGAAACATCGTCACCGATGATTTTATGAGCACTAATGTAAACGGTGTATATGCAGTGGGCGACGTCAACGGCAAAATGATGCTAGCCCACACCGCATACCGTGAAGCCGAAGTTGCGGTTAGCAATATACTAGGAATTAAAGACCGAATGTCCTATCTTGCTATTCCTTCGGTTATCTACACCAACCCCGAAGTTGCTTGCGTTGGCGAAACCGAAAAAACCGCAAAAGAAAAAGGGTTCGACTTTAAATGCCTAACGCTACCGATGACATATAGCGGAAGATACATCGCCGAAAACCACACAACCGATGGAATATTAAAGCTTATTTATGACAACAAAAATGACCGTGTGCTTGGCGTTTCGATGATAGGAAACAGCGCCTCCGAAAGCATTTATGGCGTAGCGCTTATGGTTGAACAACAAATACCGCTAGCCTCGCTCAAAAAGCTTGTTTTCCCACATCCAACGGTGTGTGAAGTTATAAAAGAAGCCCTTTTTGAACTATAGAATAAACGATTATAATAAAAAATAAACCAAACAACTTTAAGGAGTATGAAAATGCCAAAAAATCTGCTTGTAGATCCAAAAGAACTTCGTGCTAAATCAGCGATAACGTTTACCGATATCCCGGTTAACGCCTACGAAAAAACAGTTAAAGACGAACAAAAAAACTTTACAAAACAAGAATTTTTAAATATCCTTTCCGACATGGCGGCGATACGTGAATTTGAATCGATGCTAAACGAGATCAAGGTTATGGGAAGCTACAACGATGTTCCGTTCACCTATGCGGGTCCTGCCCATCTTTCTGCCGGCCAAGAAGCCGCAGCGGTAGGTCAAGCGTTTGTTCTCGATGTTGAAGACTATATCCTAGGTTCGCATCGTTCGCATGGCGAGATAATCGCAAAAGGCCTTTCCTCTATCGAAAAGCTAGACGACGACACACTTCTTAAAATCATGAAAGAATTTTTCGGCGGTCGCAATCTCGAGATAGTTGAAAAACATTTCAAATTTAAAAGTGTTAAAGAAAAAGCCGCATATTTCTACATCTATGGCGCTATGGCAGAGGTTTTCGCTCGTGACACAGGGTTCAACAGAGGGCTTGGTGGCTCGATGCACGCATTCTTTATTCCGTTTGGAATCTTCCCCAACAACGCAATAGTTGGAGGAAGCGGCCCGACTTCGACCGGAGTTGGTCTCTATCAAAAAGTTAACAACAAAGACGGCGTTGTTGTTTGTAACATTGGTGATGCTTCGATGGCTTGCGGACCCGTTATGGAAAGCTTGAACTTTGCCGCAATGGATCAATACAGAACGTTGTGGAACACCGAGAAAAAAGGCGGCTTGCCCGTTATCTATTGTTTCAACAACAACGACTACGGCATGGGCGGTCAAACACGTGGCGAAACGATGGCTTATGATTTCCTTGCAAGAATGGGCGCCGGTATCGCTAAAAACCAAATGCACGCAGAACGTGTCGACGGCTACAATCCTCTTGCGGTTATCGATGCTTTCCGTCGCAAAAAACAGATAATCAAAGATGGCGATGGCCCTGTTCTTCTCGATGTAGTGACCTACAGAATTTCGGGACATTCAACCTCGGACGCTTCGGCATATCGTTCGGCGGAAGAGATTGAAATGTGGAAAAAAGAAGATAGCATCGTTTGGCTTGCCGAAGAGCTTGTTTCAAGCGGGATCTGCACAAAAGCGGAAACCGAAGAGGCTATCGAAAAAGCAAAACGCCGTAACCGTGATGTGTTCATGATTGCAAAGGATGTCGAGATTTCTCCTTATATGGATCTTGAAAACGACACAGCGGCTATCGAACGTCTTATGCTTAAAAATGAGCGCCTCGACGTTATGGACAACCGCAAACCCGACGTTATGACGGAAAAACAAGAAAACAGCCGCTATGCCGGGCTTAAAAACAAGGTTCGCACGGCGTTTGACCAAAACGGAAAAGCGGTTAGCAAAAACAGAGTCTACACATTGCGTGACGGTCTTTTTGAAGCTATCTTTGATAAATTCTATCAAGACCCAACCCTTGTTTTGTATGGCGAAGATGTTCGTGATTGGGGCGGCGCTTTTGCCGTTACTCGTAGCATGAACGAAAGCATTCCCTATCATCGCCTTTTCAACTCTCCAATCTCGGAAGCTACTATCGTTGGTAGTGCTGTAGGCTACGGCATGGCGGGCGGTCGAGTTGTCGCCGAACTAATGTATTGCGATTTCCTTGGAAGAGCGGGCGACGAAGTGTTTAACCAACTCGCTAAATGGCAAAGTATGTCGGCCGGGCTTTTGAAGATGCCGGTTGTGTTGCGTGTGTCGGTCGGTAGCAAATACGGCGCTCAACATTCGCAAGACTGGACAGCGCTAACGGCGCATATGCCGGGGCTAAAAGTTGTCTATCCCGTTACACCATACGATGCAAAAGGTTTGATGAACACCTGCCTTTCAAGCGTTGACCCCGTTGTGTTCTTTGAAAGTCAAAAATTCTATGATGTCGGCGAGATGTTCCATGACGGCGGCGTTCCGGAAGAATACTATGAAATTCCGCTCGGCGAACCCGATATCAAACGTGTCGGTAGCGACGTTACAATCCTAACGGTTGGTGCAACGCTTTATGCGGCGCTAGAAGCGGCAGAGCTTTTCGAACAATACGGAATATCTGCCGAGGTTATCGATGCTAGAAGCGTTGTTCCTTTCAACTATGAAAAGGTTGTCGAATCGGTTAAAAAGACCGGCAAGATAATCCTTTCGAGCGATGCTTGCGTTCGCGGTAGCATCATGGCAGATTTCGCATCAAACATCACTCAACTCTGTTTCGATTACCTCGATGCTCCCCCCTTCGTTCTCGGCGCAGAAAACTGGATTACCCCTGCGTTTGAATTTGAACACCTTTTCTTCCCACAAAAAGAATGGTTCCTCGATGCGTTCCATCAACGCATTATGCCAATCGACGGCTACACACCAAAGAAAAGCTATGTAGATGCAGAACTTATGCGCAAAGCGAAATTCGGAGTATAGGTTTGATATAAAAAAATTAGGGCGACCTCCAAACGGTCGCCCTACAACTTAACATTTGTTAAATAAAGGATATTATGGTTTATCATACAAAATCAACCGATCCGGCTTACAATCTAGCCCTTGAAGAAACGTTGCTTAACAACAGCGTTTTTTCCTATATTCTTGTTTGGCAGAGCGACAACGCCGTGATCGTAGGAAAAAATCAAGTAACGGTTAACGAACTGGACACTATGAAAGCCGAAAGCTTTGGAACAAAAGTGTTCCGCCGAATTTCGGGCGGAGGCTCGGTTTATCATGATGTTGGCAACGTTAACTTTAGCTACATAGAGAGCAACACAACGGGGGAAGGCAGCTTTAAATACTATACCTCGGTTGTTATTGATTATCTTGCAACGCTAGGAGTTGAAGCGCAGTTTGCCGGCAGAAACGATATAGTTGTAGACGGCAAAAAGATAAGCGGAAACGCCCAACATATTAGCGGAAAAAGAATAATCCATCATGGCACACTTTTGTTTAATTCGAACCTAGAGTATGCTTCGGATATTTTAACCCCCGACAATCAAAAGATGAAAAACAAAGGCATCTCATCGGTTAAAAGCAGAATAGCAAATATAAAAGATTACATTTCAAAAGACATTACAACGGATGAATTTATCGAAGGGCTGATAGAATATCTTGTTAACCATTCGGGGCAAACCCTCGACAAACCTTCGCAACATCTTTTGGATAAGGCAAACGAACTTGCAAAAACAAAATATCTAACCGATGAATGGAACTATGGCTTATCCCCAAAATATGATCTCATCTACACAAAAAGCTTTCCTTTCGGAACTGTCACCGTTACCCTTAACGTTAAAGATGCGGTTATAGAACAAGCTCATATAAGCGGAGATTTTTTCGGCATAGGTTCGATTGAAAATTTCTCCAACTCCCTCGTTGGCAGGCTTCACAACAAAGAGGCGATGATGGAACCTGTTAAAGATATAGGGTATTTTATAAACGGAATGACTCCGCAAGATTTTTTAAACATGATATTTTAAATTAAAAACAACAAAAGAAAGACGGATAATATTATGATTTCTATTGATAAAGCTTTAAAACACGCAAGCGATAACATAAACAATCGCCCCGCAACAAGCGGTCGTCTTGGCGGAAAGATAGCTATAGTAACCGGAGGCGCTCAAGGTTTTGGCCTTGGAATAGCGAAATGTATGTTAGAGCAAGGCGCTAGTATAGCGATAGCGGATATCAACTATGACCTAGCTTTAAGCGTTGCAACGGAACTTGGGGAAAATGCCTTTGCGGTCAAAGTTGACGTTTCTAACGAACAAAGCGTTGCCGAGATGGTCGAAAACACCGTCATGCATTTTGGCGGAATCGATATCTTTGTCAGCAACGCCGGGGTTCTAACAGCCGGCGGAATCGATGAACTCGAATTCGATCGCTTTGAATTCCTAACAAAAATCAACTACAGCGCATATTTTTTGACCGTCAAATATGTAGGTGCGGTTATGAAAGCGCAACATCAAGCCGACAACAGCAAGATGTTTGATATAATCCAAATTAACTCAAAATCCGGCCTTGCCGGAAGCAAAAAGAACTTTGCATATGCCGGCTCAAAGTTTGGCGGCATCGGCCTTACCCAAAGTTTTGCGCTTGAACTAGCTCCATACAATATAAAAGTCAATTCAATCTGTCCCGGAAACTTCCTTGAAGGCCCGCTATGGTGTGACCCCGAAAAAGGTCTTTTTGTTCAGTATCTTAAAGCCGGGAAAGTTCCCGGAGCTAAAACTATCCAAGATGTTCGCCGCCATTATGAAAACCAAGTTCCGATGGGCAGGGGATGTTTTCCGGAAGATGTTGCAAAAGCGCTGTTCTATTTGGTTGAACAAAGCTATGAAACCGGCCAAGCTCTCCCCGTAACCGGCGGCCAAAATATGCTTAACTAAAGCGTTTTATCGACCAAACTTCTACAATATATTTAAAATAAGGAGAGATAAAATGTCAGTTTTTTCACAACTTAATAGCCAACAACGCCTTGAAAAATTAATCGAATTAACCAACGATAAAGCCCCTCAAAAGCTTCCGCAATATTGCAACAACCATGTCCACACCGTCTATTCCTTTTCGCCATACACCCCGACAGAAGCGGTGTATCAAGCGTATTCGGCAGGTCTTGAAACGGTTGGGATAATGGACCACGACAGCGTTTCGGGTGCGCTTGAATTTTTGAAAGCAGGCGAGATAGCAAAGATGGGGGTAACGGTGGGCACAGAGCTTCGCGCATCGTTTGCCGGCACCGAAATTGAAGATAGATTTATCAACAACCCCGACCAAAAAGGGATTGCTTATATGGCTCTACACGGCATACCGCAGACCTCTTTGTCGGCGCTTGCTGATTTCATCAAACCGATAAGCGCCGCTCGAGCTTTGCGCAACGTTGAGATGGTTCGAAACATCAACAAACTTTTTATACCGGTTGGTATCGAGATAAACTATGAAAGAGATGTCTTGCCGCTATCGCAAGCTTGCGACGGCGGAAGCGTGACCGAGCGCCATTTGAGCTATGCTGTTGCTATCGCAATATGCGAGAAATATGATATCTCGGAAGTAGCAAGCCTTCTCGAAAAGGTTGGGTGTTCGGTGAGTGAAGCCCAAAAAGAGATGCTTTCAAAGCCCGCAAACGACTATCTATATAAACTGCTGGGCGTTCTTAAAGGGGATCTTGTCAAAAAGATCTATGTCGATGCAACCGCAGAACTTCCCCCTATTTCAGAAGTTGTTAAATTCTGCGAACAAAACGGCATAATTCTAGCATATGCATATCTTGGCGATGTTGGGCAAAGCGTAACGGGGGATAAAAAAGCCCAAGCGTTTGAAGACAGCTATCTTGATCTTTTGTTTGAACAATTATCCTCGCTCGGCATAAAAGCGGTTACATATATGCCGGCTCGCAACACGTTAGAACAGCTAAGCCGTGTTCAAAAACTTTGCGAAAAATATCAAATGCTCGAAATTTCGGGCGAAGATATCAATATGCCAAACCAAAGTTTCATCTGCGAAAAGCTAGCCGAACCTGAATTTTGCCACCTCGTAGACTCGACTTATGCTCTTATCGGGCATGAACATCTGGCAAAAACCAACCTTGGTGACGCTATTATATATCAAGACTTTAGCGACATTCCGGCGCTTATAAAAAAATACAGCGACATAGGCAAACAGGTTACTAAAAACAACCGTTAGGCTATAAACAGCACAACTGTGCTGAACAGTATTAAACGCAAAACAACCCTTAAAGCCGGTCATAGCCTGTGCTTTAAGGGTCATTTTTTTGAAAAATCAATTTCGTTTTTTATAGTAATTTTCAAAATATTGTTGTAATATAAAATAAAAAGGAGCATTAACATAATTATGTATGATGTAGCGACATTAGGGGAACTTCTAATTGATTTTGCGATGATCGATACCAACAAAAACGGATATCCAATTCTTGATGCAAACGCCGGCGGAGCTACCTGCAACTTTTTAGTGGCGGTTAGTGCTTGCGAAAAAAGCACCGTATTTATGAGCAAGGTAGGCAAAGACACGTTTGGCGATCTTTTAATCAACACGATGAAAAGCGTTGGCGTTGACACAAAAGGAATTGTTCAAGACGACAAGGTGTTCACCACGCTAGCTTTTGTCACGATTGATGAAACCGGCAACCGCTCATTTGCGTTTGCAAGAAAACCGGGCGCCGACACCTGTTTGAGCTTTGAAGAGATAGATCTTTCGATAATAGATAGTTCCAAGGTTTTTCATTTCGGAACGTTAAGTTTAACCGATGAGCCTGTATACACAGCAACCAGAAAGATAATAGAATATGCCAAAAACCAAGGCAAACTTATAACGTTTGACCCAAACCTTCGCTTGCCCCTTTGGAAAAGCGCTGAACAAGCCAAAACCCAGATATTATGGGGGCTTTCCCAATCAGATATAGTTAAAATCAGCGATGAAGAGGTTGAATTTTTATGGGATTGCACCCCGGAAGAAGGAGCAGAGCGCCTTTTGTCGGAGTTTGGAGTTTCGCTTGCTATTGTAACGCTAGGACCTAAAGGTAGCCTGTTTATGAATAAAAACGGCTCGATATCGGTTGCGGGTCCCAACGTCACCGCCGTTGACACCACCGGAGCCGGCGACACCTTTGGCGGAACCTCGGTTGCTTGCGTTTTGTCTTTGGAGAAACACCCCAGCGACCTTACGACCGACGAGATGCAAGCAGTAGCCCAATATGCTACCGCCGCCGCCGGTATCTCAGTTCAATCTATCGGAGGGGTTCCAAGCATCCCTTCCAAACAGCAGGTTATAGAACAGCTACTTAAAGACGGACACACCAAAGCCGCCGCAATACATGATGGAGCGTTTAAAAAATAACCCCACCGAGATAACAACTACAACATAATCAAAAATCAAAACCGCAATGTAGCCGTTAAAAGCTTACATTGCGGTTTTAAAATCTAATTGCGCCTGCTAAAGGCAGATGCTAAATACCACTGCGTTTTCGTATCGTGTCTAGATCCTGCCCTTTGTCGCTTTTAAATCTTTCGCAAACAATTTTGTTTCTGCCGGTTTCCTTTGCTTCATACAGCGCTTTATCTGCAACGCTCAACATAGCTTCAAACTTTGGTTCTCCCTCTTGTTCGAAATTTTGAGCTAACCCTATACTAACCGTTAAAAAGTTGAAATCCGATCCGCTATGCGGAATTTTAAGATCCTTGACCATCTTGAACAGCGTGTCAATAATTTCGTTAACCATTTGTTTATCGCAATCAACAAATGACAACGTGAATTCTTCCCCACCGTATCGATAGCAACGAACGCTAAACTTTTCTTCAAGCGCCAAAAAACATCCGCCGATTTTATTTAAACACACATCACCAAATTGATGTCCGTAGCGGTCGTTATATCGCTTAAAAAAGTCGATATCTAATATAGCGAGAGCCGTTATTCTTTGTGTTGCTTTTTCTTGTTCAAACTCGCCAAAATCTTCAAACATCTTGCGACGATTGCTAACCCCGGTTAATTGATCGACATATGCCAGATGTTGAACTTTGTTCCATGCAACAAAAATGCCCAGCCTTGCTGAACGCACTATCGTTCCGATAACAAATAACAACCCCAACACAATAAACGAATTCATCGCTTCTGCTGCGAAAGCTTCAGGCTCTTTAAAGAAAAAGATCAACACTACATATACTACCGTAACGATAATCATATAGCTATGTATTCGCCAACCATAATCGAGGTATAACGTCGAAGCCATGAAAAGCATAATAATAAACGTAACACTAGTGCTGTGCGGTGCTACAAAAGCGCCGATAATAAAAGCATAGGCAAACCCCAAGGTATTAACAAAATAGATGAGAATCGCATGGGATTTATTTGCAAAAATCTTTAGATAAATCAGCATTGCGATAGCAACTATCGAAATTCCAAGGTATGCCCAGCGAAGGTTTGAAACACCGGCAGAGGTGAAAAAATCTGAAAAAAACGAAACTGCAAAACTCGAACTCATAATAATTGCAACCGCAAAAACCATCGTCGTTAAAATTTGGTAGTTTTTCGCTACAACATCATCTTTGCAATCTAGTAAGTTTTGTCGCTCCTCAATTGTTTTCGCAACAATATATTCCCAAAATCTATTTAATTGTTGCTTCATGTTTCATTCTCCGCATTATAATATTAATAAAATTTGAATAAACTAATAACAAACTATGATATCTATTTATAATACAGTTATAATGGTTGAAAGTCAAGCGAATCACGATATTTTCCCCATATTTTTACAACCACCAAACATTATCGTTATTTTAACTAATGCCTGCTGAACAAGTCAAAAACAGCTTTGCAAAATCACAGAATGCTGTTTT